>CBFGUG010000017.1:0-116369 GCA_965651905.1 uncultured bacterium
TCGAGTCGTCGGTGTTCGAGTCGTCGGTGTTCGAGTCGTCGGTGTTCGAGTCGTCGGTGTTCGAGTCGTCATCTGACGTGGGGGCATCGTCCGACGCAGGGTCGTCCGCGTTCGAGGTCGTGTCGTCTGCGGTGCTCGGCTGGTCGTCGTTCGTCGCGATGGCGTCGTCGTCTTGCTCGTCATCGTCTTGCTCGTCGTCGTCGGCGGCGGCGTCACGCGGGCGGTCGTCACTTGTCGAATCGTCGCTGCTCGTCGAGCCTGCGCCGCCTTCGGACATTTCCGTGAAGTGGGTTTGGCTGCCTTCCTTGTCGGAGCTCGACTGGGCGCAGCCCCAAGCCAGAACGAGTCCGAGTAGCCAGGGGAGCTGCTGCGTGCTGCGTTGCAGGGCACAGCGTTGCAGGGGTTGTGTCGTCATCGGTCGTTTCATGCGTCCTGCTCTCCGTCGTTTCGCGACGACACACACTGGCCGCCGTAGAAGGTCACTTGATCGTACGCGGCGGGTCTGCCGTGTTTGGCGTTGTAGGTTTCCACGCGTTCGTACAGTTCGCCGCAGCGCAGCCTGAGGGTTTGAAGTTGATCGAGCACTTCCCGTTCGTCGGGGTGTCCTGGCCACACGTCGAAGGTGAACGTGCTGCCGCCGACCGTGTGCGGCGCGGGCCGGTCAGGCGCGTCAGTCGGGACAGCTTCGCTCGAACTGAGTAGCAAACGCTGACAGAGCGTACGCACGACCGCTTGGTAGTGGTCGTAAACGGCCGCCTCCCAGCCCACGGGGTCGTCGAGCAAGACTTCGAGATTTCGCGCCACGTAACGTGGACCGTTGGTCGTATGTTTGAGTTCGACGCGTCCCGACTTGATCAGACGCTGCATCGAGTGATCCAGCTTGCGGGGCTGAGAAGCCGTAAACGCCTGCAAGTCTTGCGGGGCGACGGGGCCTTCGCGGTAGATGTAAGCCCACAGCAGTTCGTCGACGCCGAGGCCTTCGGCCGCTTCGCTGAGCTGCACGCGTTCGGCGCGCGTGGTCGCGCGGTAGCTCAGTTGAGCCCCGCTGCCCGAGCACATGAGCAAGCCAGACTCCACCAGATCGTGCAGCACGCCTTTGACGACGGCCTCATCGTCGTCGCAGAAGCGTTGCAAGATGCGCTGTCGTGAGACCAGCTCACCTTCACCCAAGTGATCGAGCACCGCTTCCCACAGGGTTCGTCCGCGATCCGTCGAACTCTCGGAAAGCCACTGAATGCGACGCAGATAGGTTCGCAGCGCCATGCCGAACATGTCGGCGCTCACTTTGCGACTCACGCCTTGTGCTTCGAGCTCGCGGCTGAGCTCCCAGAAGACTTGGTTGGCGATGTGCGCGAGTGGTGCCCGCACGCCGCCTGCCGTTGCCAGTTGTGCGATCAGCACGGTGGTGTGCCGCACGACGGAATCGATCAGGATCTTGACGTGCATGAGCCGCGGCCACTGTGCCATGCTGGGCGGGCGCTGGGGAGTGGCAGCGTTGGCACCCCAGTGTGGCGTCGGGGTTCAGGGTTTGGTGGCGAGTACGCCGCGCAGGATCTGAAAGCCGATCGACAGTGCGAAGTCGGGGCCGCCCGTCGGATCTTTCGGGACGTTGCGCGCGACGCCGAGGTGCGTGGGGGAGATGCCCGTCTCTTCTTCGACCTTTTCCGAGGGCGTGTTCGTCGGCGTGGTGTCGGATTGCGGCTCGGTGCCTTCGGGGGGCAAGTGGTTTTCGAGATCGCTTTCGCGTTTCACGCCGAAGCTGTCGTCAGGCACATACGCGGCTTCCACCATCACGTCGGGACGGATGCCTCGCGCTTGGATAGCCTGCCCGTTGGGCGTGTAGTAGCGCATGGTCGTCAAACGAAGGCCGGCGTTGCCGGGCAAATCGATGATGGATTGCACGGACCCTTTTCCGAACGTGGGGGCGCCGACCACGCTGGCTCGGCCGTGATCTTGCAGCGCGCCCGCCACCAACTCGGCCGCGCTGGCACTGTACTCGTTGACCAACACGACCATCGGCTGTGTGATGAGCGCACCGCCGCGAGAGGCGTCCACCGAGTCGATGGTCTCGCCTCGCCTGCGCGTGCTGTAGACGTTGCCACCATCCAAGAACTCGTCGGTGACTGCGACCGCTTCACGCACCAAGCCACCAGGGTTGTTGCGCACGTCGAGCACGACGCCGCGGATGGGGCGCTGACTGCTCCTCCGCAACTCGCCGATCGCTTCCAGCAGTTCAGTGTGTGTGCCGCGTTGAAATTGTTTGATGCGCAGATACGCAATGTCGTCGATCAGTGTTTCACCGTAGATGCTGGCTACCGTGATGACCTGACGTTCCAACGTGAAGTTGATGACCTTCTCGTGATCGGGACGTCGAATGCCGACGCGAACCGTGGTCCCCGCAGGGCCGCGCATGCGTTCGACCAGGTCGTTCGCGGATTTGCCCCGAACACTCACTTGGTCGATGGCGATGATGCGATCGCCGGGTTGGATGCCCGCCTGCTGTGCGGGGGAGCCATCCAGCGTCGCGATCACGATCACGGTTTCGGCGCGAAAGTCGACTTCGATGCCGACGCCACCGAACTCACCTTCCGTGTCGCCGCGAAACGTGTCGAAGGCGCGTGGGGGGAGGTAGGAACTGTGGGGGTCGAGCTCGGCGACCATTCCCTTGATGGCCCCTTCGGTCAGTCGAGTGCGCTCGACGGGTTCGACGTATTCGTTTTCGACCAGCACGAGTACCCGCGCGAGTTGCTGCAGGACGGCGTACGGGCTTTGGGCGTCGGTGGTCGCGCTCGCCCCCTGTGCGTACCAAGCGCCTCCCAGGAAGGCGGTCGTACTCAGGCATACATAGGCGATGGCTCGACGTAACAGCACGCCGCTTGGTATAGCGCTACCAGCGCCTGCTTGTCAGGCTGTGCGCTACTTGCCATTCGTCACGCGCTTGGACTGTTTTTGCGTGTGAATCCACGAGGTCCGTCGTCCGACGTGGGCACGATACCCGCCTCGCGAAATCCGTTCCGCCGCAAAACTTCTCTTGCAGGATTGGCCACAATGACGCATTTATCGGCAGTTGCGCAGCGCTCACCACCTTCGACGGCGGTGTGTGTCTCTCGTCATCGCCCACCCCGGCTTCGGACACTCTGAGGCAGATCGCGCGGTGCAGCACTTCACTTGAGCGGCTTTCGAGAGCCGCGCTCACTCACCCAAGAATGACCGCAGACACCCGACACACGCAGTCCGCCGTTCTGGCCCACGCCAGGGTTGCGGGTCGCTCAGCGAGTGTTTCGGTCGGTGTCGTTGCTCGATGGAGCAACGACCCAAGCTAACGAGGGAAGCCCCGATGTCCGACAACCAATCCAACAACCGTGGCAGCGATAAGCGTAAGCAGAGTCTCTACTTCCCCGAAGCGATGCTTCAAGAGATCAAAGACGAGGCCGCGCGGCTCGACCGTTCTCTGTCCTGGATCGTCCAGCGCGCTTGGAAGCTCGCACGCACCGACATCAAGCGCATTCCCAGCGTCAACGACATGGAAGAAGTGGGAGCGGCGAGTCCCCCGCTCGAGCCCAAGCTCTGAGTCCCCAGCGCTGTGTCCTAGCACTGAGTCCCCAGCGCTGTGTCCCAGCTCTGAGTCTCAGCTCCGAGTCTCAGAATCTGGGTTCCAGATTCGGGCCCCAGAATCTGAGTCCCAGAACTGGGCCCCAGCCTCTTGGAGAATTACGTAGCAGGCTCGGACCCGTTCGAGTCTGCGCGCTGTCCAGCAGCGCACCATCAGTGTTCGCACATCGCGGCACATTGTCGGATGTTACGTAGAACCGCGTGGAGTTGCGGCACGCTGGGCTGCGCTGCTAGCGTTCGCCCATGGCGGACTTGGATCTCGACGACGCTACGCTAGGGCAGATGTTGCGGATCCTGGCGCACGACCTGCGCAACCCGCTGGCCGTCATCATCAGTAACCTCGGTTACCTGCGCAGCGTGCTGAGCGCCGCCGAGCAGGAGGTGCTCGAGACGTTGATCGACACGGTTACGTCGTGTGACGATCTGAAGCACGTCATCAACAACATCGAACTGCTGGGGACGACCCTGAAGGGGGCTGGTGAAGAGCCGACGGCCCCGCTGGCGACGCAAGGCAGTTTCGAACTCTTGCCCAGCGCTCAGGAGGTGATCGTGCAGTGTGAACCGTTGGCGAGCAGCCACGGTGTGGCGTTCAGCCACCGACTGGGCCCCGCCCAGGGCGCCTGGGCCTCGGGTAGCGCTGCCATGTTCGAGCGCGCGCTCAGTAACTTGGTACGCAACGCGATTCGCCACACACCGTCGGGGAGTGAGGTGTTGGTCGAGGCGACGGCCGATCGCGACGGTTTTCGCGTTTGTGTGCTCGACTCTGGTCAGCCTATCGATTTTCCTCGGGCGTTTTCGCCTGAGGGGCAAATCGAAGCGAAGGCCTCGGGCTTCGGTCGTTATGGTCGCGGCCTGGGCTTACTCATGGCCCGAGTTTCGGCCGACGCAATCGGCGCGCAGATCGGATTGTGTACCCCACGGAGCGGGTTTACGAGCGGAGTGCAGCTGACGCTCGATCGCGCATCGCAGCACAAGTCGTCACACGGCTCTTTGCTGTAGTCGTGGTCACGATCAGGGCTGGAGCACCACGGCGGAGTCGGGGTCGCGAAACAGAATCTTCCCGTTTTCGCCAGGGCAGCCCCAGCAACTGCTGAAGTGGAGCCGAGGGCGAATGGACGGGCTGTAGGCGAGGATGACGGGGCCCTTCTCGCCGTGCATCACGAAGCTGGATGCGAGCTCCAAGTCGTCTTTTGTCACGACGTGATAGACGAGGACGAAGCTGGTCTCTTTGCCGCTCTTTGCCGCCAGCACCAGAAATTCGACGCCTGTGTCCGGGCGCCACACGAGCGGGCTGGTCGTGAACAAAAAGCCCTGGGTGTTGCCGTCGCCGCGATCCATGACCGTGTTGATGGCTTCAGGTTCACCAAACACGGACAGGTCTTCTGCGAGCTTCTCCGTCTTCGGGTGCTTGCGGAGCAGCTCCGCGATCGCTTTCCCATCCATTGGGCGTTTGGTGTACACCTCGCCAGCGGTTGGCTCAGCAACACGCGCCGCGTTGGGCGCGCCGAAACAACAGCGGAAGCCGACCACGGAAGGGTCGTCGGAGGTGCCGCTACGATGCGCGCAGCGGCGTTCGTGGGCGGGGACATCGCGTGCGCGGGAGGGACCACGCAGCACTGGTTTGCCAGAAAGGGGGGAGGGATCGCCGAAGTCGCTCGCCGTCCACTCGGGACGAGATCCCATACCGCGCAGGCCAAACTCGTTCGTGCAATCGCCCTGGCAGCTCGCCGTCCAGTGTTCGCCTGTCGCGAAGGCGAGCTGCGCGTCGCCGCGGCAAGCACGTTCCCATTCGAGTTCCGTACACAGCCGTCCGCCCGCTTCGCCACACAGTCGGCTGGCTTCCTCTCGGGTGACGCCTAACCGGGGTGGCTTACCGGGTTCGTTGGGGTAGAGCTCCGCATCTATTTCGAAGGGGCCCAATTTGGACGTGAACGGCCGTGGTTCCCACGCGGGGTTTCGTTCGAATCGACCTGGGCGGGTGCCTGCGTGGAGCTCGCCCATCGGAATACTGACTCGAGTACTCTCGGGAGCGCCGCCGCTCGGTTCTTTTTCGTCGTTACCCTTCGCCGGGCTGGCGGAAGTAGCTTCTGCGGGCTGACGCTCGGAGGGCGGCTCGTCACAACCCGTGACAGCCAGGAGGCAGACTTGCCAGGCTAGGAACAGGACCGAAGCGGGCCGGGCTGGGCGCATCAATGGTGGGAGTTTTCGGCGATGTCGCGGGGGCATGGTTGACCCGGGCGCGGGACTGGGGAGAATGTGGGGTGGCCTCGAATCAGCCTTTTCAAGTCGGTCCCGACACCGTCGCGCACTTTTCCTACCAGCTTTTTGACGAAGAGGGGGAACTCGTCGAGGACTCGGGGGGACAAGCCTTCTCGTTCTTGTTCGGGTATGGACAACTCGTCCCGAAGCTGGAAATGGCACTTGCGGGGATGTTGCCCGGGGCTTCCAAGCGAGTTCGTTTGGCTCCTGAGGAAGCGTTCGGCAAGCGGGACCTCGACAAGATCTTGGAGGTCGCACGCGACGAGTTTCCACCCGACGTATCGCCGGGAGACGAGTTCGACGCCGAAGACGCGGATGGGGACAGCGTCACCCTGGTCGTGTTGGACGTCGATGCCGACCGCGTGGTGATCGACGCCAATCACCCGCTCGCTGGGCAGACGGTGACGTTGCAACTGCAGGTCGAAGCCGTGCGTCCCGCGCTCATGGCCGAGATAGAGGAGGCAGCGAGCTTGCTGGAGCAGGGCCAGAATCCCGCAACGAGCTTGCTCCCGGCAGCACGTTTGCTAAGACGCCCATCCGCGAGCCAGCTCGCGGATACTGCGTTAGATCGAGGCGCGTCCGCCGAAGTCGAAACCACCCAGAGCTCCGTGCTCGAGGAGTCGGAACGCTCCAGTTCGAGTTCGTAGCTCGCCTTTCACGGACTGCTCTGCTACTTCTCGGCCCCGACGAAATTGCTTCAGAGTTCGCGAGAAGCCCCCCAGGAGAATGAAATGAACCGACCCGAAAATTTCCTGTTCGACGTACGCGTGCGAGAGCGGATGATCGCTCGTGGACTGCTCAGTGAGGAGGCCGTCAACGAACACCTGGAAGCGCTCGGCGACCGGGCTGGGAAGACCGAAACGTTGGATATCGAGCAGCCAGCCCTGGTCAGTGAGAAGCCGCCACCAGAGCCCGCTCCCGTGTTGGGCGGGTTGGGCGTGCCCGCGCTTTCTCCCATCCAGGCGCAGCCCGTGCGTTCGCTGGATCCGGGGGTCGGCCTGGGGCCTGGCGGCAGAGTCTCGCCGTTCGAGCCCGACTCCAAGGTCTCCCCCTTCGAGTCAGGGCCGCGAGTGTCGCCGTTCGAACCTGCGCCAAAGGTCAATCCCTTCGAGATGCCGAGGGAGCACCGTCCTGCAGCGCCCCCTGCGTACGAACCCGCACCTCCCATTCCTGCGTACGAGCCCGAGCGGCGCGTCAACCCGTACGAGCCCGCGCCGAAGGTTTCGCCCTTCGAGCCCGCGCCGAAGGTTTCGCCTTTCGAGCCCGCCGCCCCCGCTTACCCGCCGCAACACCAGTATCCGCCGCAGCATCATCAGCCGCCGCAGCATCATCAACCGGCGCCGCACCACCAGCCTGCGCCGCAGCATCAACCCGCGCAGCACCATCCCTACGCGCCACAACATCAGCCGCACGTTCCCACCGGGTCCCCGTATTCTCCTTCGCCTCAGGTGCCGCCCGCCGCTGCGCCCAACCCCGTGCACACGACGCCGAGTGGCGCGCCGCTTCCCGCCTATCGGCAACCACAGCCGCCCGCGCAGCCAGCGCCTTCGCCGGGGCCCTCCACGTCGCTTCCGACGTCACCCTTTGGCCCACCTCCTGGCGGGATGATGCCGGGCTCGTCCCAGCCCGTTTCGCCGATGGGTCCGTCACCTCTGGTTTCTCCGTTCGAGCCCTCCGCTCCGCAACATCCCCACGCGGCTCCCGCTCGTCCCGAGCACCAGCAGCCCGGGCATGGGCCCGTGTCCAACCCGCAGCCTCCTCACCCGTACCCCGGGGTACCGGGCACGGGTCCAGGGTCGTCGGGCAACAACGACCGCTGATCTTGCTCAGCTGCTCCTGGTAGCTGGCCGTCGCCAGTTACCAGGGCCGCCTGCGCGTTCGCTGAGTGATCTGGCCTGGATGAACGCTGTGATGGACGTCTCGGGGGCGAGAGCGATGGGGGTAGGTCTGGTGCTGGCGCTTGCTGCCTGTCAGTCCCCCGCTCCGCCAACGAAAGAACATGAACCGCCCACGTCCGCGAGTAGCTGTGGCTGTCCCGAGAGTTTCGCCGACCTGGCAGCGCGGGCTGACCCGGCCGTAGTGTTCATCGAGACCGTACAACCCACGACTACCGACGAAGGCGGACACGGTCTGGGTAGCGGCTTCGTGATAGATCCCGATGGTCTGGTGCTGACGAATCATCACGTGGTTCGAGGCGCGACTGCAGTTTACGTGCAGCTGCAACAGCGCCAACTGCAGGCGCAGATTGTTGGGGAAGATCCGTTGACGGATGTGGCCGTTCTACGCGTCGACGCAAAGGACCTGCCCGCCCTGCCTCTCGGCGAGTCGAAGGGCGCACGGGTAGGCGACTGGGTGGTCGCTATCGGCAATCCCTTCGGACTCTCCCACACGGTGTCTGCAGGAATCATCTCCGCGCGTGGACGTACGCGCCACGACGTCGACTTGGACCCAGCAGGCTACTACAGCTTTCTGCAGACGGACGCGAGCATCAACCCAGGTAACTCAGGGGGACCACTGATCGATACGAGTGGCAAAGTGGTTGGAATGAACACGGCGATTCGAGCTGGCGCCAACAGCATCGGCTTCGCGATTCCGATCGACATGATCAAGGCGTTGCTTCCCAGTCTGCTGCGCGAGGGACGTTTGCGCCGAAGTCATCTGGGCATCGTCGCCGAGACCTTCGACCCTGAGGAGGCGCGCAGCTTGGATCTGACGACGACACCCGCGGTCGTGAAGGTGGTCGCGCCAGGTAGCCCGGGAGACCAAGCAGGCCTGCGCGCGGGCGATCTGATTCTGGAGTTCGACGACAAGGTCGTGGACGGCAAGGAAATGTTGCGCTGGCTGGCGAGCATTGCGGGAGTTGGCCAAAAGGTGCGGCTCAAGATTCGGCGCGGGCCGCGGGAGATGGAGCTGAGTGTCGTGCTCGGCGCGATGCCCGAACAGTAGACGGGCGGAGCTTCCAACACGAATTCCGGGTGTGAGGGGAGAACTCTGCGGGGCAGTCCGTAGGAGGGTACATGTCGTCCCTGCTGTTCGATGCCTCCGACGAAGCGCTCTCTGGTGTGATGTCTTGGCATTCGGCGAGTGCGGCCAAGGCCAATCCTCCCAGCGCACCGCATCCTTCGAGCCCGCCGTCGCCGCGGCACGGGCCAGAATCAGGACCCCGTACCACCGTAGATCGGGAACAGGCATTGCTGGAACGTGCTCGGATGGGGGACACGTCAGCATTCTCTGCGTTGGTAGTGCAGCATCAGGCACGAGCGCTTGCGTTAGCTACCAGCGTCGTGCGCGACGAGAACGATGCGAGCGAGATCGTCCAGGAGGCATTCCTCCGCGCGTATCGCAGTCTCGATCGGTTTGCGGGGGACTCGAGCTTCTTCACGTGGTTCTATCGTATCGTCAGCAATCTCTGCATCGATTTCTTACGAAAGCCACAGCGGCGCGATAGCGAGAGCATCGACCCGCTGTTGGCCGACGAACGCGGTGAACTCACGGGACGTCTCGAGCCCGCCCAGAGCCCGTTCGACGAACTCGTGAACAAGGAGCTGCAACAACACATCGCGCGATGTCTGGGGCGGCTACCGCCCTATCACCGCGGGGTGATCGAGATGCGCGAGCTGCGCGGCATGAGTTACGAAGAGATGGCGATCGCGATGGGCGTGTCCAAAGGCACGATCATGAGCCGCCTGTTCCACGCGCGACAGAAGCTTCAGCGTTCGCTTCGGGACTGCAATCAGCTGCCCCGCTGAACGCCGCGTGAACGCGGAACCGACCCCAGCTCGGTCACAGGCGTGGACTCTTCGTCGGCATTGGGAATTTCGGAGGCCTTCTCGATATCCAAGATTTGTGAGCTGCCAACGTAGGTTCGGGTTTCGTACCTGGTGATCTTGCCGATTTGACGCACGATTTCCGCCATGCGCTCAGCCTGTTCGATCAACACGTCTGTCGCTTGTACTAGTTTTTGATCGCCTTTGGCCCGATGACGCAGCCACTCTGCATGCGTGATCACGCTGGTCAGGGGCTGATTGAGCTCATGCGCGGTGGCACCCGCGAGCTGGGCTACTGCGGTGTTGCGCTCGTGCTCGCGAATCTTTTCTTGTGCTTCACGCAAGCTGGCTTGCATTCTCAGCTGTTCGCGGATGTCCGTGAAGATGCCGACGGATCCTACGGGAGTACCGTGCTTGTAGATCAGCGCGGCAGAGATCTCCACGCGAACCAGTCTGCCTGCCGAGTCCAGCATGTCGACCTGACGTTGTTGCAAGCGCCCGCGCCCGCCGTGATTCGCGCCGCGAATGTCTCGCATGACGTCTCGTGCTCCGCCAGGTGGATACAGACGCTCGACGTTCATCTTTCCCACGACATCTTCTGGCGCGTAGCCGAAAATGCGAGACGCGGCGTGATTGAATATCAGCACGTTGCCCGCGATGTCGGACGACACGATGGCGTCGACCGAGCTGTCGATCACACGCTCGAGAAAGTCTTTCATCTCGATCAGCTCTTGTTCGGTGCGTCGCTCTTTGGTGACGTCGCGGAACGTCAGCAAGACAGCCCCTGCACCGCTCAGCGTTTCGCTGAAATTGACACTGAGAGTGATTGGGCCACGTGGCGAGCTGAGACTGAAGTCGACGTTCTTCGGGTAGACACCTGAACGAAAGCCTTTGGCGATCGAGCGAGCACGCTCCCTGTCGCCTGGCTCGATGAAGTCGAGCACGTTCGCTCCCTCCAGCTTGGTACTGCGCCCGGCCATGCGTTTCGCAAGCGGGTTGGCGTACAAGAGCTTGCCGCTCGGTTCCATCACTGCCATGCCGTCAGCCGAGTTCTTGAAGAACTCCGCGTAGGGACGAAACCGTTGCAAGCGTCGTTCTGCTTGTTCTCGCGCTTCGGCACTGTGTTGGGTTTCTGCACGCAGCGATTGCATCGTACGCGCGTTGCGGATGCCTACGCCTGCGACGAAGCCCAAGGTTTGAAGCAGCGGCAGCAATCCGATGTCTAGCGCGCCCGGTTTTCGTGCACGCACGAAGAGTACTCCCTGTGCTTGCGCGACGGCATCGTCTCTCAAAGGGACGACCAACATCGAGCGAAACTCGAACGAGTGGCTCGCCTGGTGCTTCCCGAAGCGGCTGTCGCTGTGCGCGTCCCCGACGAACACAGGGGCTTGGTGACTCACACATTCGTCGATCTCGGGGTGGGCATCGAGTGAGATGGGCAGGTTCTCGACGCGAGAATCGTCGCTCGACGCAATGACGAAGGCCTTGCGAATGCCCGGACGCGTGATCACGATGCTCACCCGATCCGCCCGCGCCATTTCTGCGATGCGCTCGACCCACACGACGAGCGCTTCTCGTACGTCACTCGCGCCAGCCAGCAACTGCACCAGTTCGAGCACCACTTGCATGTCGTGCTCGCGACGTTCATGGTCGGAAAACTGCCGCACCAGTTCGAGCTGCAGCGTCACCCGCAGCTCGAGCTCTTCTGGGTCGAGGGGGAGCAGCACGATTTCATCCGCCCCAGCGCTCATCGCCATGTGACCCTCCGCGGCATCGTTGACGACGGCCAAGACCCGACTGTGAGGTCGCCCGGCGTGGTGTCCCAGCGTTGCTAGAGCTAGCTCGTCCTGCGCGGCGTCTCGCAGATCTACGATCACCAGGTTCGGTACTTCGTCGGGCTTGGGGGTGTGCCCTCGCGACGAGAAGCCGAAGCCATCGACCTCGCGATTCGAACGCTGGAGCGAAAGCTGGATTCGGGCGCGCAGTTGTTCGTCGTCACTGACGATCCAAAGGCGCTCCTTCGACATCACGACCACCTAGACTTGCGCAGTTTTCTCGGGGGAGCAAACGTGGCCCAAGGGAGTTCGACTCAGCCCTGGGGATCAACTCCGTCCTTGGGGTTCAAGCGTTGGGTGTGTGGGCCGTTTTCGCTCCCACTGACCCCTGGTCGTTCTGGCTCGACTTGGCCCTGGGCCGTCGAGCCGGCGACGGGGACGCCCGGGAAACCGGGCACAATCGGCAAAGTACCGCCCTGCGCAGCTGGCACGGGTATGCTGGGCCGCGCGGCACCCGCGGGCAAGACGACTGGTGGCGCTTCGGTGTCGATGGGCAACTGCCGTTTGACCATCGGGAAACCCACCGCGAAGATCAGGATCGTCGTGAACACACAGGCGAACACCACGACGGGCAGTTGTTCGGTTCCTTCGATGTTCGCGGCAGCGGGTAACGTTGCCAACACGCCCGCCGCCATTCCGCGGGGCATGCAGACCCCGACCATCTTGCGCTGCCCCGCAGTGAAGTCACTACCCAGCGTTGCCAAGCGAACTACAGGCAATCGCGCGATGAGCAGCGCGCCCGCCAGCAAGGCACCCAAGGCGAGCAGGCCCCAGGGCGGCGCCAACATCGCGCCGATGAACACGAAGAAGAACGACTTGACGATGAACGCCATCTGACGGTGAAAGCCGCGCACGCTGGTATCCAAACCCTCGGTGAAGCGCAGGCCGATGGCGTGGGCCAGCTTCGGGGCGTTGCCGAGCATGATCGCCACGGTCAGGATCCCCAGGGCAGCGCTGCCGCCCGCGCTGTCGATGACCACGTAGAGGATCAGCAGCGCCGAGAGCGTCAACGGGTACGCGTGCTCGTTCGAGTGCAGGAAGCGCAGAAATAGGATCCAGATCAGACCCACAGCCGCGCCTATCGCCAGCCCGATGCCAAATGACTTCGCCAGCGCGACCCCAGGATTGGCACCCGCGCCTCCCGTCGCCATCACGTCGATGATCGCGCTCGTACCAACGACGCAGAACGCGTCCGTCAGTGCTGACTCGAGGTTTACGAGGTTCGCGAGCTTGGCAGGCAAGCGAGCCTGAGCCATCGCTGGCATGATGATGATCGAACTCGACCCGCCCAAGATCGCCCCCAGCAAGACTCCGTGGGTCCAGCTCCACGACGCAGGTAACAAACCCAAGCTCGCCGCGGCCATGCTCGTCACCGAAAGGGCCGCGACGGAAATTGTGAAGGAGGTGATGGCGAGTAACCCGGAGCGCGGAGCGGCTTGTGACAGCTCATCGAGCTTGAGCGCCGAACCACCTTCGAAGAGCACCACCACCAGCGTGAGCGCTGCGAAATACGGCGCGATTTGCTTGAGCATGTCGGGGGTTACCAGCCCCAACACGGGCCCCAGCAAGATCCCTGCGAGGATTAGCCAGATCACGTCGGGGATGTTCGTCCGCTGGAACGAGACTTCGCCGAGTGCACCGATCAGAAAGATCGCCGCGATTGAGACCAGAAATAACGTGACCGGGTCGAGGGACTCGTGCATGGCGTCTGCAAAATACACGGCCTGCCGCCGACGCGGGCAACGAATCTCGTAGGATGAGAGGCAGGGAGATGTAGGTTCGGGTACCTGCGAGCGTGCCGCTCAGCCACCGTCTAGCCACTGCAACCCGACGTTGCGACGCTCGGGTGCGAAGGTCGCCGCCTGCTGAAGGTCTTGCTGGTTTCCGACCAGCGCGATGACGACACGCCGCACGGGTACGTGCTGCAGCTCTTCCTCCAGGCTCTGCAGAGTGAGCGCGCCGAGCGTCTCACCGTAATTGGCGAAGTACTCGGTCGGCATTTCGTACACGAACAGGTGCTCTAGTTCACCGAGCATCTCGTTCGTGTGCTCCAGCGTGGCGTCATTCTGGAAAACGAGATCCGTCCGCGCGCGATCGAACTCGTCTTGGGTCACGCTGCCCGCGGCGCTGAGCTTCTGCAGTTCCAACATGATCTGCTCGACGGCGGGAGCCGTGACGTCGTGTTTGACGCTGGTCGACACGGCCCACATGCCCCAGTCTCGAGTGGTGCTCAGCGACGAGTAGGCGCCGTAGGTGTAAGCGTGTTTCTCGCGCAGATTCAGGTTCAGCCGTGAAGTGAACAACCCGCCGAATAGATTGTCGAGCACTTCGCGGGCCTCGTGTCCAGGTGCGTGACGCCGAGGGACGAGACCCGCGACGAAAATTGCCGTCTGTACTGCGTCGGGGCGCTCGAGCAAGTACACGGTGGTCTGAGCGGGCGGAGTCGGCGGCGGCGTCGATTTGTGCGTCGCGCCTTTGCCTGGGCGCCAGCTTCCGAAGTATTCGGACGCCAAGCCCTCGAGACTTCCCATCGACGTGGGCCCGGCCGCCAGCAGCGCGCAGCGCTCGGGTGTCCAATTGCTGGCGTGAAAGGTGCGGACGTCGTCAGCGCTGATGGATTCGATCTGCGACGGGGTGCCACGAGTACTCGCGCCGAGCTGCGGACCGAGTAAAGCGCGCATGCCGACCAGCCACGCCAACGTGCTCGGGTTCTGTCGCTGCAATTTCAGATCGTCGATCCACTCGGAGCGCACTCGTGTGACGTCTGCATTGCGCATCCCAGGTTTGCGGCTGATCTCCGCCAGAAGTTCGATCGCAACCGCTTCGTGTTCGGGCAGAACCTCCAGCATCAAGCTGGACGAGTCTCTGCCGCTGTCGTGTGCGAGCGACGTGCCGAGGTTCTCGACGGCGGTTGCCAACTCGAGCGAGGTTCGATCCATCGTGCCCTCGGTGAGCATGCGTGTGGTGAACGCAGCGAGTCCGGCTTTGCCTGCAGGATTGTCTGCACTTCCCACGCGACAGGTGACGCCGAGCGACAGCGTACGGCTGGGCCGTTCGAGTACCCACAGTGACAGCCCGTTGCCGAGCTGTGCGAGTTCTGGCTGCGGGTGTTCGGACGCAACAGGTGGCAGCGGAGCGGGCTGCTGCTGTCGGAAGCTCTGGTCGATGCTCGCGGACGCAGGCACTTCAGTGGGAGGAGCGGGGGGTTCTTGCGTGCCGCCGCACGCTGAAAGTGCACAGAGTGCCAGAAGTCGAGAGAGCCCGTGTGCGGCGTGGCGTTTCATGGTGTAGCTCCTGCAGTCGTGCCCAGCTCCGTCACGACGCTCAGCTGCTGGTTCGGTGTGAGGAACGTTGCCACCGCCGCTCTGACGCCGTCTGCCGTGACAGCGTCGTGAGCGGCTATCCACTTGGGCAACGCGCCTGGGTCGTCTAGGTAATGGTTGAGCCGCTGAAGCCAGCCAGCACGCCCGCCGTCACCGCCCGACGCATTGAGATACTGCAGCTCACTGGCGATCTCCAACTTGAAAGCGTTCTTGGCGCGCGCCAACTCTTCGCTGCTGGGTCCAGTTGCCGCCAGCGAGGCGAGCTCAGCGGCGATGACGGCTTCCAGCTCGGAAGTCGTATGACCCTCTGCTGCGAGTGCGTCCACGAGGAACGTGGAACCGAGCTGACTCGTATCCAGACCTGCGCTGGTGTCGTTGGCGATCGAGGTGGCGACCAACGCGCGATAGAGCCGGGAGGTCTTGCCCTGAGCGAGCACCCGTGACGCGATTTCCAACGCGGGTTCGTGTTCCGAGAACGCTGGTGGACTGGGCCAAGCCAATCGCACTCTGGGCAGACTGACCTGTTCGGCGACGACGATTCGCGAAGGCAACGTAGGTTGCGGCAGGCTGTCCGCGGGGTTCGTACTCGTCGCGACGGGGCGCGCGGGGAGCGTTGCAAAATGTTTGTCAATCAGTCGCCTGGCAGTTGCTTCATCGAAGTGACCCGCCAGCACGAGCGTGGCGTTGCCAGGTGAATAGTACTGGCTGAAGAACGCTGCAGCGTCGTCCAAACTGGCGCGCGAGAGGTCTTCCATCGAGCCAATCACCGCGCCGTGGTGCGGGTGACCGGGGGGGTACAGCGCATTGTAGAGGGCTAACGCCGAGGGCCCATACGGACGATTCTCGTAGCTCTCGCGTCTTTCGTTCTTAACGACGTCGCGCTGCACGTCGAGGCGCTCCTGGGTGAGCGCGTCGATCATGAACCCCATGCGGTCCGCTTCGAGCCAAAGAGCGAGCTCGAGGTGTTGTGCGGGAACGGTTTCGAAGTAGTTGGTGCGATCCCAACTCGTCGTGGCGTTCATGTTGGTGCCGCCAATCGACTCCAGCAGGTAGTCGAACTGGCGTCCCGCGTGTTTACTTCCTTCGAACATCAGGTGTTCGAACAGGTGGGCGAAGCCACTGCGTCCCTCGGGTTCGTTTACCGGGCCCGCGCGGTACCACAGGTTGACCGCTACGGTAGGACCAGACGTGTCCCGATGTAGGATCACGGTCAGTCCGTTGTCGAGGCTGTAGCGCTCGAACGGGATTTCGAACGGAGAATTCGCGCTTGGCGGCGGGGCGGGGGACACTGCTGAGGCTGAAGTCTCGGCGCCCTGCGGCTGAGCCCCAATCGAAGCAGTGATCATCAAACAGCACAGCAGGGTGCCCAGCCCTGCCCACGAAACACGAGACGTCGGCCTCATGCGCGGCACACTATCGCCATCGCGAGGGCGTGACGAGGGTGATGCGGCAAACTCCGAGCGATTTGTGAATATCGCACGGGAGCGTGTTTGGGCGGACGGTGGAGCCTGGAACCGCTGGCCTGGACTCGTCGAACGCGCTACGCGGCTAAGATAGCGCATTAAATCACCGCTACGCTCGTGCCCACGCTCGTTTCCCGTTGGAACCCGCGCGCGCCAGAGTGTTATGGTGCGTAGTCTGGGCGCGGAGTCGAGCGTCCGAGTACGTAATCCATGTCAGAAGTCAGCGTGTTGTATGCCGATTCCGCTCCTACGGGGCTGCCCGAGCTGACTAGCGAGTTGTCGGCGGTTGGCTTGCACGTGGAGCACGCGGAGGACGACAAGAGCGTGCTGCTCGCGATGCAGAAGCGTCCGTTCGACGTCGTCGTGCTCGACGTCGGTCTTCGCAGTATGGGCGGATACAAGATGCTCGAACGGCTGCTCGATCGTTGGCCCGACGTACCCGTGATCTTGGCGTCGAACGACTCGAGCGTCAGCGAGGCAGTCAACGCGGTCAAAGCTGGCGCTTCGGACTTCGCCACCAAGCCATTGAATGCGGCCGAACTCGCGTTTGCGATCAACAAGGCGACCGCGCAGGTCAGCCCCGCCGAAGACCAACCTCCACCTGCATCGACCTACGGTGTGACGCAAATCGTGGGCGCTGCTCCAATGTTGAGGGAAGTGCTCAGCGTCGTGCATCGAGCAGCACAAGGTAACGCCACCGTGCTTATCAGGGGCGAAAGTGGTACGGGGAAAGAACTGCTTGCTCGACGCGTTCACGAACTCAGTTCGCGTCGAGCGGGCCCGTTCGTCAAAGTGCATTCGGCAGCGCTGCCAGATCAGCTGCTGGAGAGCGAACTGTTCGGTTACGAAAAAGGCGCGTTTACGGGGGCGGCGTCTCGCAAGCCGGGTCGCGTCGAGTTGGCGGAAGGTGGAACGCTGTTTCTCGACGAGATCGGCGACATCACGCCTGCGATTCAAGTCAAGTTGCTGCGCGTCCTGCAAGAGCGGGAGTTCGAGCGCTTGGGGGGTACCGAGACGTTGAAGGCCAACGTGCGTTTCGTTGCTGCGACGCACAAGAACTTGGAGGACATGGTCGAGCGGGGAGAGTTTCGCGAAGATCTCTACTATCGGCTCAACGTCATTCCCGTGACCGCCCCTGCATTACGTCAACGCAAAGAAGACATACCCGAGTTGGTTCGCCACTTTTGCGCTCTGATCTGCCAAGCGAACGAGCGCGCGCTCGTGAGCGTCGATCAAGGTGGGCTGCAGGCTCTGAGTGAATACGATTGGCCAGGCAACGTGCGCCAGCTGCAGAACTTTCTCGAACGGCTGATCGTGTTGGCGGACGGCGATGTGTTGCTCCACGGAAAGATTCGCAAGGAACTCGGACGCCTGCGACTGGCGGGCACGTCGAAGCCGCCCGCCGCAGAGAACACGGGCGCGCGGCGTGTGGGGGAACTCAGTCTCGGCGTGACCGTCATGGAACTCGACGAAGCGGTTCGCCGTGCGGAGAAAGCAGCTCTGCAAAAAGCTTTGGCGCGAGCGAATGGAAACCGCACCGTGGCGGCTCGCATCTTGGGCGTGAGTCGCCGCACTCTTTACAACAAGCTCGCCGAACACGAATTGGTGTGAGCGAGCCCGCCCAAAGACCCATCGTGTAAGGGGCTGACGCGAGCGCAGCCCCTACGAAGCGGTCGTCACGGCCCACGTCCGCCTCCACCGAGCCGCGCAACAGCGGGCTTTACGAACGGCCGGGCGCCCCTTGGTTTGACGCGGCGAGCGCGCTATGCCTCGGCCCATGAACTCGGTCGGAATGGTCATCGCTCGTCGCTGGGGAACGCTCGCTTTCGGTGCCGCGCTTTCGTGTTCCGTGGCGTGCAGCTCGAACGCGCCTGACGCAAAGACTCCCGACGACGCACGCTCGGACCCAGCGGGGGAAGGATCGGTATCCGATCCCTTGCCGCGACCCTTGCCTCGCTACCTGACGCTCGAGGTGCGGGCGGATGGCGTATGGATCGGGGGCGAGCTGCTTGCTGGCCAGCAGTTGCTCAGCAGGTTGCGTGAGGGCGCACGGGACGTCGAGAACCAGGGCGCGGCGGTGATTTTCTATTCGGCAGACAACACAGCGGCAGTGTTGCGGACGCTTGCTGAAGCGGGCTTCTCACACGTCGTGATTTCGGGCTTGTCTGCGGAGGGCTGGACTCGAGAGCCGACGGCCGCCCTCGACCCCGAGTCGCGCACGCCGAGCGTCGAGGAGTCGACCGACGAAGCAGCGGCACCTTCGGACGAAACGACTTCGAGCCCCACGCCATCGTCTGAAGAGCCAGCGGCGGCGGCGCCCTCGGCAGCTCAGGAACCGCCCCCTGACGACGTGATGGTCAAACACTACGGGTTGCACATCGGCGGAGGGCCGAACGACGACGCGACACGTGAAAAGTATCTGGAGCCTATTGCGCAGCGTTTCGATGCGCTTCGGCGTTGTCACGTCCTCGCGAAGAACCGCAAGCTGCAGGCTTCATTCGGAGTCGATCTGGAATTGCCGCACGACGGGGGGCGCGCCAAGATCGCCGACTACCGAACGAGTCTGAAGGGGCAGGAGTTCCACATGTGCGTGCTCGAGACCTTGGGCGCCGTGTCGTTTCCTGGTGCGGGTCGCGCCATGGTCGTCAGCTACTCCGTGCTGTTCAAACCGCAGCGCTGAGGTAGGGCTGCTGCGGGCATGACTCGGGCTGCTACTGGTTGAGGGTAAACGGGCTGCTCGAGGGGTGCGCTCCCCGAGCGCCCACCCAAATTCGCTGCGCGGGCAGCTGGTGCAAGCCGACCTTCAGGTCGAAGAAGACGATGCCGCTCGGCAGGTCGAACGAGAAGCCGTCCACGTCACCTTCCGTCGTCAGCTTGAGCCAGACGCATCGATCTTTCGGACCGAGCTTGACGTGGTCCCCCGCTTCGAGCTGGGAGGCGGATAGTCCCGTGATCGCTGCCTTGGCGCACACTTTTCCGCCGAAGTCAGTCGCGCTACCCCGGCTCGTTACCTGTACGTGGAGCCGCTGCCCGTCGTGCCACACTGCGGCGCCAGTCTGCTTGCCGGGTGCGAACGTGCTTGGCTTACCCTGAAAATCCGCGCTCACCAGCGCCAGGGCAGGCGACGCGAGCAGCAGCGTCGAGCAGAAGGTAGCGATTGATTTGGCAGACATGAGCGTGATCGTAGGCGCAGCTCGGGAAGCTGTCGATTCGATCTACGCCCGATCGCACGTCTGGCTTCCCCTTGCCCTGCATCTAGCTGCTTTTGCTGGTGGAATCCAGTCGTTCGATGCCGGGGTGGGGTGAGCCGCGCGCGCCCGTTGCTACCCGAATCGGGCGGCGTACCAGACTGTCACACCTTGCCCTTCGGTAGGGGAAACTCGGGGTTGTCTGGGCAAAAGGGCAGTCATGCCGCGCAGCTCGTTGGATATACTAGCGAGCGTGTCGATGCATCGGCTGTCAAACGGTCATGTTTTCGCTTCCCATTTCGAGGTGATGGATTTTCTCGGAAGCGGGAGCATGGGTGTCGTGTATCGCGCGCGACAGATGAGCGATGGCGCGGAAATCGCACTCAAACTGATGCACCCAGCGCTATCGATGGATCCAAAGAGTGTGCACCGCTTCGAGCGCGAGGCGCGCGCTGGCATGGCGATCAGCAGCCCCCACGTCGCGCGAGTGCTTGCCACGGGTTACGACGAAGACAGCAACCAGCGTTGGATCGCAATGGAGCTGGCGCGCGGGGAGGGGTTGGAAGCGTTCGTCAAACGCCATCAACCAATGCCGCTCGGAGTGGCGGTCGACGTGTTGGGGCAGCTGTTCTCCGCACTGAGTGCGGCTCACGACGCGGGGGTCGTGCATCGCGATCTCAAGCCCGACAACATTACTGTTCTGGGTGAAGACGGGCGGCAAATCCAGCTCAAGGTACTGGACTTCGGCATCGCCAAGTCGCTCAGCAGTGCCACTGCCATCAGCACTTCACCCGGCCAAGGCACGCCGCTGTGGACAGCACCCGAACAAACCCGCTTGGACGACGTTCCGAATCCGACCGCGGACGTCTGGGCGCTCGGGCTTCTCACGTTCTTCGTGTTTACTGGCAGAATGTACTGGCTGCATGCCCAGGGACAGTCTTCGATGGTGCAGCTCTCCATGGAGCTCGTGCGCAATCCGATCGTTCCACCATCGCAGAGGGTCGCGGAGCTCGGCGTCGCCAACCCGTTTCCCCCGCGGTTCGACGAGTGGTTTTCTCGCGCCGTCAATCGGGACCCGAAGCAACGCTTCGGTACCGCTGGGGAGGCGTTGGACGCGCTAATCCTGCTTGTCGAGCGACGCACCGAACCACGTTACCGCTTGTGGCTACCCGTTTACTCCAACTCGCTATCTGGCGGCGTCGCCATCACTCACGACGTGAGTACCAGTGGTATGTTGCTGCTCACCCGCAGTGCTCCCGCGTTGGGCCAGCAAGTCGACTTGCGTTTCTGCCTGACCGCGCAAGCGGAGAGGACCTTCGAGATTCATGCGGTGGTCGTCCGCGTACTGCCGAATGACGAGGATCCCGAAGGGTTGTGGCGCTTTCAGCTCGCGGTGGAGTACGTGCAGCCACAGCCTGACATGGGTCCGCTACTCCGAGAAGTGGCAGAGCGTTTGAGCGCGCGCACCCCCGTCCCCTAGCGCGTCACGACTTCCACTTGATGTTGCACCCGATGCTGGGGGTCTGCTGAGGTGACGGACGCTCCCCGTTCAACAATGCATCTACCGCAGCGCGCAAGTCCCGACCCGTGACGGGTAGATCGTTCGACGGGCGACTGTCGTCGAACTGTCCTCGATAGGCTAACGTTGCCTGGCGGTCGAACACGAAGAAATCGGGGGTGCACGTTGCGTCGAAAGCCTTGGCAACCTGTTGTGACTCGTCATACAGATACGGGAAGGGGTACGCGAAACGCTCCGCGTCTTCGGCCATCAGCAGTGGCCCATCACTCGGGTGACTCACCACATCGTTCGAAGAGATTGCAACCATGGGCACACCGCGCTGTTCGCAGTACCGACCGAATTCTGCGAGTTGGGGCTTGATGGTTTTGACGAACGGACAATGGTTGCAGATGAACGCGACGACAGCGCACGGACCCGAGAGATCGGATTCGCTCAGCACTCGGCCTGTGCGAACGTCGGGAAGCTGAAAACTGGGCAAGGGAGCGCCCAAAGCGCGCATGGAAGACGGGGTGAGAGCCATGAGGTTTGCGTAGCAAAGACTCCGCGGTTGGCGCCAGCTCGCCTGCGAGCCACGAACGTTCGCGGATCCGTCGGGCGCGTGCGTCCTGTGAGCTCGAGCGCCAAGGCGCCTCCTAGTTTCTACTGCCAGAAATTCTGCTGGAGCGACGGGCGCAGATCCCGGCTTTTGACTGTGTTTTGGCTGCGTTACGCTACTCACGTACGGCAGTACGTCCGCTCCGTCACTCGCCGACAACCCTGAGCTCGTACCGAGTGTCAAGGCAGCCTGGGACCCGCTCGCGAGGGGCCTGCAAAACCCTACGCGCACGGGTGTTCCGAAGGCGGCGTTCTGAAGTCTGGAAGTAGTGCTGGGGCCGCGACTGGCTCAACGGTTTCGGCGCGGTGATATGGCCGGCCAGCTCCCAGAAAGTGACGTCTTGAGGATCTCGTCGACGCGTTGTGACGTTGGGCCCAAGCCGTTTGACACCCGCGCTCTGGGGCGCGAGCTGGGCGGAGAGGTCGCTGGCACCTTCTCGCTAGGTGGCACGGGAGTCACGGCATGAAGCGCTTGTGACTCACTGCTGCGGTAGTGCGCGGTCACGGATGAGCGATCCGCCGTGGTTTCTGCGACGATGCGCAACCGAGTACTTGTGGCCTCTAGGGAAAAGGTGAACGCCGCCTGAACGTAGCCTACGCCCAAATGGCGCAATACGAGCGCAGAACGCGGGCGCCCTGTGGCAACGATGCGAAGCTCGAACCCCGCGGCTGTCTGAACGAGCAAAGCTTGGCTGTCTCCCAGGGGTGAGGTCAGATCGGAAACTAGCCGTCGCATGCTACTCTCGGCGTCTCGCTGTGCCACTCTCAGGTTTACTAGGTACTGAGTGCCGAGCTCTTTGCCGATACTTTGGAGGATTAGACCCGACCCGTGTCCAAGTGCGTCGTCGATGGCAAGTAGGAAACGTTCTGCTTCGTCCAGGCTGATGCTGCGCGGAGCGCCAGAGGCAGGCGTGCTGGCGGCGCGTGACTTTGGATCTGGGCTGCTCGCCAACGGCCCGAGCAGCAGTCGTTGGTGGTCGGTGCCCACGCGCTTGGCGAGCTCCCGACGGGCGGTCGTCGAGGTCGCACGCTCCAGCGCACTGAGCACACGCCTCAGGTATGCAACTTCGACAAGGCCGTCCCCCACGCCTCGCAGTCTATAGTCCGCCGGGTGAATGTAAAGTGGCTGCGTTGGAGCGTGGTGTTGGTGCTGCGTCCGATGAGAGGTCGGTCGTCGCGCTGCCGTCTAGCCCACCTTGGTCAGTTGCTGAAAATCTCAGTAGCTTTCTGCGCTCGTGGATTGGCTCGAGAGTAGCGCGCGCTCTCAGGTCTGCGATCTCTGCGTGCGTCCTAGCGACCAGAGATTTTGCGCAACATATCCACAGCGTTATCCACGAGCTTCAGTCCGTTGCCAGCTCCCAGGGAGAGGATTGACTCAGGGTGGAACTGCACTGCTGCGATGGGCAGTGACGTGTGTTCGATGGCCATGATCACATCGTCTTCGGTACTTGCCACCACTTCGAGGCACTCGGGGAGGTGCTTGCGAATAGCGAACAGTGAGTGATAGCGCCCTGCTTGAAATTGCGCTGGAAGGCCAGCGAACAACCTACTCTCACGCGTCGTCACCAACGAAGGCTTGCCGTGCATGGGGTAGTCCAACACCCCGAGCCTGCCTCCAAAGTACTCGACGATGCCCTGCAGGCCGAGGCAAACGCCGAACAACGGTAGCTTCCGATCCAGTGCAGCGCCGATGGTTGACGACAAGGCGAAGTCTTCCGGGCGCCCTGGACCCGGCGAGAGCAGCACCATGTCCGGCGCGAGTTCATCGAGCAGCGACGCTTCGAAGCCATGGCGTACCGTCGTGACTCTTGCTCCCGTCTGGCGAAAGTAGTTGGCCAGCGTGTGTACGAACGAGTCTTCGTGATCGACCAAGAGCAGGTGTAACCCGCGGCCTGCACCGAGCTGTGACGCCGTTTGGTCGGTTCGTTTGCCGCCATGCCGTACGGCATCGATGAAAGCTGACGCTTTGACCCGCGTTTCCTGTTCTTCGGCGTCGGGCTCAGAATCGTACAGTAGGGTTGCCCCAGCGCGCACTTCGGCCACGCCGTCCTTCAGGCGAACGGTGCGCAGCGTCAAGCCCGTGTTGAGATTGCCGTCGAACCCGATCATGCCGACGGCTCCGCCGTACCAGGCGCGCGGAGATTTTTCGTCGTCTTCAACGCGCTGGATCGCTGCGGGTTTGGGCGCGCCCGTGACGGTCACGGCCCAGGTGTGACTCAAGAACGCGTCGAGTGCGTCGAACTCGTCGCGCAACACACCTTCGACGTGATCCACCGTATGGATGAGTCGCGAGTACATTTCGATCTGACGACGTCCGAGCACTTTGACACTGCCGGGTTCACAGATGCGGCTCTTGTCGTTGCGATCCACGTCGGTGCACATCGTCAGCTCCGACTCGTCCTTGGCTGACTCGAGCAGCTCCCGAATGCGCTGGGCGTCTTCCACGGGGTCACTGCCACGTGGGATGGTGCCAGAAATGGGACATGTCTCGACGCGTTTGCCCTCGACACGCACGTACATCTCGGGCGACGCGCCCGCGAGGTATTCGGAGTTGCCCAAGTTGATGAGTAGCGCGTAGGGAGCGGGGTTGGTCTCTTGCAGCGTGCGGAAAATGGTCGCTGGTGAACGCGGGCAGGGTAGGCGGAAAGTTTGGCTCAGTACCAACTCGAACAGATCACCGCGCTTGAACGATTCTTTGGCGCGCACCACGCTCGCTGCGTATTCACCTTCGGCGTGGTCGCACTCGGCTGAAGTGTCTGGAGCGGCCACGTACGGCGCTGTTTCGCCGTCTCGAGGCTTACCAGCGCTGTCGAAGCCACCGAACCCGAAATCGTACGACAGACGCATGGCGCGTTCTTTCTGACGATCCACGACCACCAAGTCGTCGGGCAGATACAACACCAAGTCCCGTTGGTCGGTTGGGCGGGGCCGTTTCAGCTCCACGGGCTCGAATTGAAAGCAGAGGTCGTAACCGAACGCGCCATAAAGCCCGAGATGGCTGTCGCGCGGAGACGCAAAGGCTTCTACCAAACGTCGCAGCACACTGAACACGGAGGGTTGACGGCTGCGCTCCTCCTCCGTGAAACGTTGCTCGGGGCGCCTGACCGTACCGCGCAGCACTCGCTCACCCTCGGCAGTCAGTGAAGCCAGGGCGGTATCACCGCGCAACGCGGCGTGAGCAGCGGCGAGCAGCGGCAGCCCACGCTCGTTCAGCGCTTCGATGGAAAAGTCTCGACCCTTGGACGACAAGCACAGCGGCGGGTCGACGAAGCCCAGGTCCCAGCGGGTGTAGCGCCCTGGGTAATCGTACCCCGACGACAGCAGCACGCCTCGACGCGCGTCGAGCGCGCTAATCAACTCGTCGAGCGCAGGTTCGGGGTCGATGAGTTCGCAGTGTCGAGTGACTCGGACGCCGAATGCGGTTTGGTAGCTCAGCGTGTTCGGAGGAGTGGGGTGCGAATGGGCCATGGCTTTGTCGGATCCGGGAGTGAAGCAGCGTGTCGTAGATAACGTCGAAGAAAGAAACAAAAGAAGAAAGGCCGCCCATTTGGGCGGCCCGGGGTCTGAGCTGACGCACGCTCGCAACTACGAGCAGGCGCCATGCGACGGGCCGCCGCAAGGGACAACGCTTTGCCAGCGCCACCATCGGCTGAAGCGAGCAGGGACTCGACCCGTCATGGCAGCTGTTTTGCCACACCGCCGCCAAACGTCAAGACACTTGTCGGTGATGGCGTTCATTCGACAGGTGCTGGCTGACTCGACGCGGGTGACTTCGGCGCATCGGGTGCGGTACTCGGCGAGGGAGATGCAGCCAACGGTACGGCCCAGACCTCGTTGTCGAGGAACAGTGGAATCAGCACGCGCTGCCGCTTGGGGTCGTAGCCGATGTCTGCAGGAGAATTCACGTCGCTCACGATCGCCGTGAAAGTCTGACCTGCCTGCCCGTGATATACGGCTTTGCCTTGCCAACTAGAGATGAGCAGGCTGCCATCAGACAGCTGCACCAGGCCATCTAGACCGCCAGTCGGTAGGCTGGTGGTTGCGCTGGGTTGTCCTTGGGCATCATACGAAACCAAAGTGTCACTGCCGAAAGTGACGATGCTGACGAGACCGTCGTGGGCGATGACGCCGTTGGGGCCCTTCAGCTCGGGGCCTTTCACCAAGGTACTGACGGTGTTGTCCTCGAGCCGATAGATGGCGTCGGTGCCGTTGGGTTCGAGTCCGCTCGCGCCCATGCTCAGGCCGCTGTCGGTGACGTAAATGGTGCCTTGGTCGTCAGTCGCGAGCTCGTTCAGGAACGTGGAGCCGGGGATGACGACCTCGCCCAGCGGCTTTCCCGTCGCTAAGTCGAAGCTGCGCACGCGATCGATGTCGGTAACGTGCAGCGTCTGCCCGGCGATCAGCATTCCCTTCGGGGCGTCCAGCGCCACGCCGTCGCGGCCGCCTTTGATGAAGTCGAGTTTCGCCACACTGCCGTCGGGACGCAGTTGGCTGATGAAACCATTGCCGTCTTTCTCCACGGGAGAGCCGTGAATGTTCGAAACCAGATACGAGTCCGTTTGGGGATCGTAGAGTGCGCACTCTGGCGTTTGTAGGCCGACATCCTTGAACACCACTCGTTCGGCTGGGTCGCTCGATGCCCCATCCCCAGACTCTTCATCTGACTTCGGATCCTGCGTGGAACTGACCTCGATTTCGACGGGCTCCGCACGCTCGTCGAGCTCGGTTTTCGGGTTCTCCGCGGGCAATGGCCCCGCGCACGTGACGAGGGCGCTCGAGGCCCATACCAGAATGAACAGACGCACGTTTGCTGCAGTGCGCTCGGGCTGGTTCGTGGAGTGATGGCTGATCGTCATGTCGGGTCCCTTTCTCGTTTTGCTGCTCGGCGCTCGAGTTATGCAGGATGGTGATTTCCGCGGTTCCCGGATCCGAACTCCCTCGCGCGCTCGAGCTGGCGGCTTGGTATAAGCAGCACGCACGCATGGGACTATCATGAAGCCAGTGCTCGAGGGAAGAACGCGAGCCGCGAATGATGAGGGGCGTGAAGCCGTCCGGCCTCTGGTCGAGCTGCTCACCGGGTTGGCCCGTCAGCTGCGGTTCGTCGAGCTCGGAATCTACCCGACGCCCGTCGAACCGCTGCCCATGCCAGCGACAGCGGCGCGCCAGCGTGTGTTCATCAAGCGCGACGATTTGAGCAGTGACGTTTACGGCGGGAACAAGGTGCGCACGCTCGAGGTGTTGTTCGGGCGCGCGCAGCAGCTCGGCTCTGCGCGGGTAGTATCGACGGGCGCGTTCGGTTCGAATCACGCGCTGGCTACCGTGCTCCACGCTCGGCGCGCGGGGCTCTCGTCGGGGGCGCTCTTGTTTCCACAGCCAGCGTCACGTGCCGCACTGGACAACTTCGAACGCACGGTGAGTCTCGCGGATGAACTAAAAATTCTGCCGCATTGGTCGATGTTGCCGTTCGGAAGCTTTCACTGGCGGCGAAGGGAACCTGGCGTGTACATCATGCCGCCGGGCGGTGCGACTCCGCTCGGGGCGCTGGGTTACGTGTCTGCGGCGCTCGAGCTCGCGCTTCAGGTTCGAGAAGGCTTGCTGCCGTCCCCGTCACGAATCGTGTTGCCCGTGGGCTCGTGTTGCACGAGTGCAGGGCTCTTGGTGGGGTTGCGCCTCGCTCGCGACTTGGGGTTAGGCTTCGCGGATGGAGTACCTCAGGTGCACGCGGTGCGCGTGACGCCGTGGCCCGTGACGAGTCCGCTGCGCATCGCGCACTTGGCGCAGCGCACCTCGCAGTTGATCGGGCGAAAGTGCGGGCAAGCGCGGTTCGAATATTCCGCGTCAGAGTTGCGGGCGGGGCTGCGCGTCGACGCGGAGTTTCTCGGTGCGGGTTACGGGCGGCCCACCCCAACAGGGCGCCACGCCATGGCGACGCTCGGTAGAATCGGGGAAACGCTGGACACGACTTACAGCGCCAAAGCGGCGGCAGCTCTGCTGCAGCGCGCGGCCGAGTTCGATGGGGTCACGCTTTTTTGGGCGACGAAGTCCAGCGCGGAGCTGCCCGCCGTGGATACACGGCGGGTGGCGGAGGCTGGCGCAGTCGCCCAGCGTTGGCTTTCGGCGGCGCGCGCCTGTAGCGGCTAGCGGAGGGCGTGGGCCGCGTTACCTGACGAAAAGGTGAGGGGGCTGCGGTGCGTGTAGTGAGCGAACGCCGCCAGGTACCCAGTGACGATAGGCGGCTTCGGGGTTACCTCGGGTTGAAGCCGAGTTCTTCGAGGTACGTCTTGTCGAGGGTCGATTTGGGGCGCGCGAGTTGGCTGCGCGCGTACAATGCCAGGCCCGCGCCCATGGCGGCTGCGCGACTCAGTTTGGAGGGGGGCGTTTCGGGGACGTAGCCGAGGCGCTGACCTTGGCGGCGCACGCGGTTTCGCACGTAGTCGAGGAAAGCGGGCAGCTGCTTGAGCACGGGGTGATGTTCGAAGCCGCGACCGAAACGTCGCACGAGGCTCGGCATCACGCTGAGTTGCAGTTCGACGAGGCCGTAGAACGCGGGGCGCAAGTAGGGGCGCTCTTGCAACAGTCGCGCGGTTTCTTTTTCGCCCCAGGCGACGTGTTCTTCTTCTTCGCGGCAGATGACTGCCAGGCGCTTTTTGATCGCGGGCACGCGTGGATCGTCGTCGGGTAGGGTTTGCTGCAAGATCTCCTTGAAGACGTCGAGCACCATGCCTTCGCCGATGGCGTGCTCCATCAGCACCTTGAGTGGGTAGTAGTGGTTGTGCGACGCGAGCAACTTGAGCGCCCAGTGGCCGTCGCTGGGCTCGAGCTCGAGCTCACGCATGATGTCGGCGAAGAGCTTGAGGTGACCCAGCTCTTGTTTCGCCTGGCGTACGTAAAAATGCGCCGCCGTGAGTGAACGGGCTGCGTAGAGTGACTGTCCGCAGTAAACGCCCGTAGCCTCGCCGTAGAGCGCTTGGGAAAGCACGAACCGCAGGATTTCCCTATCGTCCGGGTCGTTCAGATCGAAACACGCGCCGCCGAAGTCGAAGCCAGCGGCGTCTGGGTTGCCGCTCATGTCGGAAGCGACTCGGGATTGGTCGTCACGGACGCTCGTGGCGTTGCCGTTCTGGCGGTCGTGCGGCGATTGGGCGTTGGTGGTCGGCATCATCGAGGTCCCCGTCTCACGTCGAGTTGACCTGTGAAACTTGGCAACCGTGACGGCGATCCGCCAGAGGGAGTTGCACCAGTGGCCAGGAGAGTGTGCGCTGACGCCGCGGATCCGGTCGCGTTGCGGAACGAAGTCGCGCACGAACGGAAAATGCGGCAAGCGCTTTGGTCGCGAGTCGATCGGCCGTCAAACCGAGCGAGGGACATGTGCGTAGAAGGCGTGAGCGGGACTCGACGCGTCCAGTCCGATGCAGGCTCAGTCGGTGAAACGCCGCGAGGGTTGTATCGGCTGTTCGGAACCGTGCGGACGACGCCTCGCCGGGTTACGCTCGGTTCGTGTATCGAGATCGTTCGGGTTCGTTGTCGTGGCGTGTTGGCTCGGTTGTTTTGGTCTTGGGGTGGGGAGTAACCGCGCACGCGCAGAGCACGACGTCGTTTCCTGAGCCTGGCGCGCCGAGCGCCCCCGCTGGCGGTTCCGCCACACCAGCTGTAGAGTCAGCCGCGCCAAGCCAGCCGCAACAGGTGAATGCGGCTGCGCAGAACCCGCCGCCCGCCGTCGGGCCTCAGAACGCAGCAGTGGCGAGCCCAGCGCCAGTTAGTCCAGCGCCAGCAAACCCAACCGCAGCTCCAGTCGTCGAGTACGCGCCTGGGCAGTCACTTCCGCTGCGTCTGCCGTTCGAGCAGGGGGATCCGATCCCTTCTGGATACTCCGTCGAGGAGCGTTACGACAAGGCGCTCACCGTGGGCGGCGGCGTCGTGTTGGGGAGCGCATATCTCACTGCGGTGGTGCTGGCGGCGAGCTCCTCCGAAAGCGGACAGGGTTGGTTGATGGTGCCCCTGATCGGACCATTTGCGGCCATCATGAAGCAGGAGACTACCTGCGGTGACGCAACGTCGCTTCAGCCCGTGAGCACACAAGACTGCGTGGAGACGGTCAACGCCGCCACGCGCAGAACAGTCGTCGTTCTCGCGGATGGCTTGCTTCAAGTGGCAGGTGCCACGATGCTGGTGATTGGGCTAGCCACGCCCGAAAGACAATTGGTATTGGACTCCGGGGTCACTCTGGTGCCTGGTGTGGCCGGCGGGGACTACGGTGCCACGCTTCGCGGCGTTTTTTGATCGAAGGTGCGGAACTGGTCCATTCCCGCCAAACTGGGGTATCGTCCCGCGCCCCCTCTCCGCCGCAGCGGAGTCTCTGAGTGACCCACCGTGCCGCGTTCGAACATGCCAGCGAGAAAGAACACCGCGCTCGTCCTTTCAGGAGGGGGAGCGCGAGGTGCGTACGCGGTGGGGGTGATTCAGGCGATCGTCGAAGTGCTCGGACTGAGCCCCGGGGATCGCTCGCCGTTCGACATCTACTCGGGCACCAGCGTGGGTTCGATCAACTCGAATTACTTGGTGGCGAACGCGCACCACGGGGACATGGGCGTGTATCGCCTGCGCGAGTTGTGGTCGCAGCTCGGGGTGAACGCTCACTTGCGAGTGCGCAACGAGGCCAAAGTCCTGCGTGGTTTCACGGGGGGATGGTTTTCCCGCGCACTGCTCGACGCAGCGCCGCTCCAGGCTTTGGTGCGTAGCAACATCTCGTTCTCGAACATCCATCGCAACATCGCGGACGGCACCGTGCTGGCCAGTTTGGTGGCGGCGTTCAACATCGGCACCGCGCAAACGACGATATTTTCGGAGTTCCACCCGTCCGTGCAGGCGCGCAAATCGCGCGACCCGTCGCGCAGTGAGTGGCAGGGGCGGCTGCGGCCACGCCACATCTTGGCGTCGTCGGCGATGCCGTTCGTGTTCCCCTCGCAGCGGATTGGCAAGGCCTACTATTGCGACGGCGGACTTCGTTTCAACACGCCGATCTCACCCGCGATCCGCGCAGGGGCAGACAGGCTCGTCGTGATCTCGCTCAAGTACGAGCGCGAAGACGAAGAACACGTCAACCACTTGCACCAGTACCCCACCGCATCGTTCCTCGCCGGGCGCTTGCTCGGCGCGCTGTTGCTCGATCCGTTCGAGTACGATCTCGACGTGCTCGAGCGTTTCAATAGTTTGACCGAGGCGCTGGAGCGCGCGTTGCCGCGCGAGGAGTTGGCGCGGGTGCAACAAGTGATGCGCGAGACGCGAGGCGCGCCGTATCGCAAACTGGAAAAGTTGGTGTTCAGCCCGAGCGAGGATCTAGGTAGGCTCGCCAACGAACACTTGCGCGAACACTTGGCTAGCTACAAGCTGGGTGCCTTGCCCCGATACTTCTTGCGCAAGGCCGCCCACGAATCAGCGACGTGGGAAGCCGATTGGGCCACGTACCTGCTATTCGATGGCGGCTACGCCGAAAAGCTCATGGACCTGGGCGTGCGCGACGGGTTCGCCCAGCGCGACGCGATTGCGGCGTTTTTCGGCAAGTGAGCCGAGCTACGAGCGGCGCCGCGTTGCCCAGATCCGCGCGACGTGCGAGACGAGCTGTCCCATCTTGGGGTGTTCTGGTTCGGTGTCGACGCTGATGCCCGTCTCGCGAAGGGCGTCACTCGTGACTGGGCCGATTGAGCCCACGAAGGTTCGGCTCAGCGCAGCGCGTGTCTCGGCGGTGCGTCCAGACCTTTCCGCAACCCTCAACAGGTGAACAACCTGCTGGGCGCTAGTGAACAGCGAGACGTCGACTTCGCCCGCGCACAGCGAGTCCACGGCACGTTCGAGGGGCGCGAGGTCTTCGGGGAGCTGCCAACGATAAACGCCGACGCGCCTGACGTTCGCCCCCAGCGCGGTCAGGCCGTCGAGCAACGTCGGGGTGGCCGCGCCGTACTCTTGTACGAACACGTTCTTACCCGCGACGGGCAGTTCCGCTTCAATCACGTCGAGCAACTGTCGGCTGGTGTTCGGCTCGGGGGCGACCAGCGTCGGGCTGAGGCCGAGCTCTTTGAGTACCTTGACGGGTTTGGGGCCTCGGCAGGGCAGGGCGACTTTCTTCAAAGCGGCGACCAGTTCGTCTTTCGGGTGCCGCAGCGTCATCGCGTCGAGCAAGCTGCGTAAACCGACGCCCGTGAGCAGCACGAGCACGTCACACTCTCCCGCGAGCAGACGCTCGGCGAACTCCAGCGCCTCGCGCTGATCGCTCAGAGGGACTTCGCGCATGGACGGGGCGCGCTGCGCCACGCCGCCTTGCTTTTCGATCAGCTTGGCCATCTCGCGTTCGTGGCGGCTCTCCAGACTGAGCACGCGTGCGCCAGCAAACGGGCCGCGAGCTGCGGGGCCGACCGGGGTCACAGCAGAAACCTCCGAACCAGTGCCACGACGCCGACGATGATGGCGGCGGCGACCAGGGCGACCCCAAACCCGTTGATCTTGAGCCTGCTGCTCAGGGCGTCGGTGAGCTTGAGAATGATCGCCACGACGAATATCTGGGTGATGACACCGAGCGCCCACGCGAGGGAAAGAGTGAGCACTCCGAGCGCGAACGTGATCAGCCAGCTGAGCGCCCAATTCAGCAATCCAAAGAGTGCGGCAACGCCGATGGCGCCACCAATTCCGCCCTTGATTTCGAAGCCTTTGAGCAGTTTCGCGACGAGCATCATTGCCGCGGAGTACAGCGCCCAAGTGATCAACATGCCCATGGCGGCGAGGATAGGGCTTGCGCTACTCAGGCGCCACGGCTCGTTGAAAAATGCCAGCGGCCGTGGACTCGGGAACGCCTGGTCGACTCGGCGGAGTCCGAGAAAATGCTCGGAAGCTCGGGGGCCTGCGTCTATGCTGCGCGCGCTCGCGGACGGAACGACCCGACGTTGAGCACCCGAGGTTCAGGGAATAAGGAGATTGGTTGATGCGACGACTCGATAGCGGCGTTTTGTTTGCTGGTGCATGGGCTGCCACCGCGTTCGGCTTGCTGGCGGCCACGGCTTCGGCGCAGCCCGCTCCTGCACCGCCTCCAGCCCCCACCGAGGCCCCTCCCGCGGAGGCTCAGCCGCCTGCTGAAGCGGCCCCCACCCCGGCTCCGCCACCCACCGAGCCGCAGCCCCAGCCCGTACCTCCTGCCGCCCCGCCCGTCGGCGAAGCGCCCCCGCCGCCGGCGCAACCCGCGCCACCTGCGCTGGACGCTCCGCCCGCCGAGCCCGTGGCGCCAGCCCCCGCAGATCCTCCCGTCGCAGATCCTCCCGTCGCTGATCCTCCCGTCGCTGATCCTCCCGTCGCTGAGCCCGCGTCCGAGCAGCCGGGGATCCGCCTCGACGCTGACGTTCAAACGCCACCCACGGGTATCGTGACTGACGGGCCACTGCGTTTCGAGGAGCCCGCCGCAGCGAACGAGGATGACGAGCTAGCTTGGTACGATCAACTGCAGGCTTCGGCGTTCATCGACGGGTACTACAGCCACAACTACATGACACCCAAGCCGCAGTCGGGACGTAACCGTTTCCGCCGTTTCGATACGACCAACGGGTTCGCGCTCTCGTGGGCGGGGCTGAATCTCGCATACGCCGGGGCGCAGTTCGGCGGCACGCTGGACCTGCGGTTTGGTCCCAGTGCGGAGGTATTCTCTGGAAGTGCCGACACCGACGCGGGACTCCAATACGTCAAACAGGCGTACGCCACCTGGCGGCCGGGCGGCGCGGACTCGATGGTGACGTTGGACTTCGGCAAGTTCGACACGATCTATGGCGCCGAGGTCGCCGACAGTCAGCTCAACTTCAACTACACGCGTGGTTTGCTTTGGTTGGGGCAGCCCTACTTTCACACTGGACTGCGTGCCAACTTCGACTTGTCGGAACAGTTTTGGATCACGGCGCTGGTCGCAAACGGTTGGAATAACTCCGTCGACAACAACATCGGCAAGTCGTTCGGAATTCAGTTCAACGTGGCCGTGCCCAACTCGACCGATCCAGACGGAGCCCCCGTGTTCGACGCGCACCTCGGCTACATGATCGGTCCAGAGCAAGCAGACAACGGCCTGATCGTCGACTACTGCTCAGCTGGAACGTTCGATCCTGAAGTGCTCAGGTGCACGACGGACAACTCCTCTCCTTCGCCAGATCTCCAGCGCGACGGCGGAGACTCCAACACGGCACTGCGCCACTTCATCGACTTGATCGTCGGAGTCAACCCGAGCCCCGAGTTTTCACTGGTGCTCAACGCAGATCTCGGAATCGAGGATGCGCGCACGGGGCCACTCGACTCCAACAACACACCCGGGTTCGAGTCGCAGATGTGGTGGGGAGTCAGCGCGATGGGGCGTTACGCGTTCACCCAAGAGTGGGCTGGGGCGGCGCGCGCCGAAATTTACAACGATCCTGACGGGCGCGCGACGGTCGGCGACGATCGATACGTCGTCAACGTGCCTGAGTTGACGCTGTTTTCCGCGACGTTCACCGCGGAGTACGCACCTGTTGAGAACTTGATCCTCAAGCTCGACAACCGACTCGACTTTGCCAACGAAGACGTGATGCCGCGCCAGGTTCGCAGCTATGAGAGCTTCCAGATCACGAGCACTCTGGGAGTCGTCGCGGTCACGAACTGACGTCTTCGTCTCATCGTTGCTCGTCGCGGTCCCTCGTCGGGCCGGGGCGAGCGTGAAGTTGCCCACCCGTCCGGGTAATCACCAGCAACCTTCTGCCGGGCGGCGCCCGTCGATTGCGGTTTTCACCTGGGCGCGGGTCGCTTTTGGTGGTTCAGCTGGTCGTCGTCGGCTACACGGGCCGACGCCGAACCGATGCTGAGAATCGATGACATTCTAGCGGCGCTGCTGCTGAGTCTGGCAATGATGCGCCGCCTGGGCGTGCTCGGCACGTTAGCCGAGCACAATCCCACGGTGCGCATCGCGGACTTCGAGTCGTGGAAGCGTGCGGCGCTGAGCGCCTATAACCTCGCGGCGCTGGCGTGTTTTGCAAAGGTAGTGCTGAGCGTTGCGTGGTTCTGGTTCGTCAGGGACTCGACCCTACTTCGTGTTGGGGGGTTCGCGATCTTCGCGGTCTGGGTCCTGGCCTTGGTGATCGCTTGGTACCGTGCAACCGAGGCGCGGGCGTTGCGCGCGCGATTGGGGATCTCCGACCGTCGCGAAGCCGAGCCTTGACGGATCACTCGACGGCGCTGTAGCAGCGCTTCGCGCAGAGTCAGCGTCTCGGTAGTTTGGGCGGGTGAGTCTGCGCTGGTCGCTGCTCGAGGCAGCGCGCGAGGCCGTCTTTCAGCTCCTGCGGCACCCGACTGGGCAGTACGGGTTCGCCGATAACGGGCACGCCGAGCCGCGAGATCGGAAGCCATACGTTCATGGCGCGCCCACGGATGTTGTCGAACGGCACCCCCGCTCCCTGCCCGTTGCGCCACCTACGCGAGTCATGACTGTTGTGGCGGTTATCACCCATCACATAGACTTCGCCAGGGCCGACCTCGAAGGGGCCTTCCTGGCCACTGAGCGCGCCGTGTTCATACACGGTCAGGTACGCGTGCTCGCCCAGAAACTCGACGAATAGATCGCCGTAGGGCGCGACGTTGCCGTCGTATTCGCCAAACGGGTACTGCCCGACGCGACAAGACGGCACGGTCCAGCCGTTGATCACAGGATGCCCTCGCTCGGATTCCAGCACGTCACCAGGCAGCGCAATCACACGCTTGATGAAGTCTTGACCGTGATGGGCCGGATCGGGATCGGGGAACTCGAACACGACGACGTCCCCGCGCTCGGGCGGCAAGTCCTCGGCGATGCGAACGTCGAGCAGCGGCACCGTGGGTCCGTACGAGAACTTGTTGACGAAGATGTGGTCGTCGATCTGCAGCGTCGGCAGCATCGACCCGCTGGGGATCTTGAACGCTTCGACGACGAACGCGCGCAACGCTATCGCGACCAACAGCGCAAAGCCGATCGACTCGGCGTACTCTCGCGCGGTGCTCTTGCGCCACGGCGCCAGACTCTCGTCGACGAGTGCGGCACTCGAGTCGTACGCGCCGCGCAGCGCCGCCGCGTCGAACGGCCGAGCCTCGAGTACCTTCTTCAGCGATTCCAGAGACTCGACCAATCGCTTCTTGGCCGCAGGCTTGACGTTCTGTTCGATCGCTTTTTCATGACGCTCAAGCAAGCGAGTGCCCTCGTCGTGCAGCGCGGAGGCGGCTTCGTATTCCCTGCGTTGCTCGCGCGTCAGCTCGGGCGGCAGGCTGGAGCCAATCGGATCGGCGAACGGCAGGTAGTGGCGAAAGTAATAGAGCGTCATCTCCGCCAACGTGAACAGCGCGATCCCCGACGGAACGCGCTGGTCACGAACGCCCTGCGCGAGCGGTCCCAGGTCGGGAGCGTTGATGCACAGCGCGACTACCCCGACGGCGAAGCCAATCGGCAGAACCAGAAACCACAGGATCCAGAACGCGTAGCGGACGATGGGTTGTTCTTGCACGATTTAGTCGAGTCTGAGCGGCCCAGATCCGATGCGATCAGACCGTTTGGCTTCTAGCCATCTTGCCGCCAACCGGCAACCATCTCAGCCTGATCCCGCTCGCGGCGGCTACGGTCGGTCACCCACCTGGACCAGGTAATCGATACGCGCCGCTCGGTCGTCGAACGCGACGTTGGGCGGTGACGTCTGTCCGACCGCGGTGCTGTGGTCGACGAGCAGGTAATACGACCCCTTGGGGACTGGCATGTACTGCCGCATCATACTTCCTGCTTGGAGGACGGCGCCAAATGCCGAAACGGACGGCTGGGCTGGCCCCGGCTGGCTGGTGTAAGTGGAAAGCAGCGAGTCTCCATTGGGTTTGGGCAGCAACAACACGTCGACGGCGGGCGCGCCATCCAGGGTCATCGTCAGGTACAGCGCCTGGTCGTCCTCGCGGACACTGAATCCACCGATGTAGTCCTGCTGGCCGGAGTGCACCTCCGTACGGTCGTTCTCGAGGGTGATCCGATCGGACTTCACCACCGTGAAGGGGTGAAACGGCTTCTGCCCGACTGGGATGGTCCCCATCGAGAAATCCGTCTCTCCTTGGTCCGAGTGGCGAATCACGGTGAAACCGCGCCTGAGCTGACTCATGACGATGTCTTGCCCGATCTGGTTGGGCTGCGCACCCGTCAGCACGATGCCCGTGTTGGCGAGTGAGGACTCCACCAGCGTGGTCGTGAACGTCGTGGAGTCGACGTTGCGCGGGCGGAAGTAGATGTACATCGCCTCTTGGTGCATCTGAAAGTCGGGGGCGTACTCCACCAGTCCCTGTGCCTGGAATCCAACGCGTTGCGTGACGTTGGTCCAGCCGTAGCCGAGCCCGGCGTAGCGGATCACGATCGTCTGTCGTCGCTCCTCGTCGATCACCTGCGACTGGCAACTGGTCGCGAAGAAACGTCCGATGTTGGGCGCGCCGTCTTGCATCTTGAGCGCTACCCCGCGCTGTTGCATCTCGGTGCAGAACTCTTCGAGACCGAACCGAAGCAGATCGAAGCGCAACGACTTGTTCGCAGGGTCGTTGATCACGCCTTCGCTGAGCACGTTGATCGCACCGAAGCCGACACCCTCCCGCCCGCCGCAGCAGGTGAGGAGCAACGCGACGAGGGCCGCCACCAGTCCCTTGAACATTCGCTAACCATAGCGAGGACCAGCGCTGGGTGTCACGCGCAACGCGGACGAGAGCGTGCCGCACGGCAGGCACGTCGCGGCTTATCCTCCGAACCGCGCCGTTCGCTCAACTTCAGGCACTAGGCGACTGGTCAGCGCCATCGCGGCGACGGGGTTTCGACAGCGGACGCGGGGCCAGAGCTTGACATCAGGGCGATCCGCCCTGAGTGTTCGGGCTGGTTGGCTTGCTAGGCTCGGAAGACACCCCCTTCCACGACAAGGACGGCGCACGAACCCATGGCGATGTTGCGGTATTTCCCCGCTGACGGTCCCCCACGACAATTCGCGATCCACAAGCCGATGACGACCATCGGCCGAGGCGAGGGAAACGACGTCCACATTCAACACTCGTCGTTGCTCGAGCACCACGCGCAAGTCGTGTTCAACGGGCGTGACTTCCAGATCGAAGAACTAGAGCGCTCTGCCGCCATCATGATCAACGGCAAGAAGAAGCGGCGCGCGAGGCTGGTGGACGGTGATCGTCTGACGCTCGGAGAAACACAGCTGGGCTTCAGCATGTTCAGTGAGCTGCCACGTGTGCAGGAGGCGCCGCTGAGCCAGGGCAACGAAATTGCTGCGCTCCGCAAGCTGTTCCTATTCAGCGAACGTTTGATGACGATTCGGTCGGTCGACGAACTGCTCGAATCCTTGCTCGACAGCGTGATCGAACTGACGGGCGCAGATCGCGGCGCCGTGTTGATGGTGGACGCAAGCGAGGGTGAACCGCAACTGCGCGTGCGCGCACTGCGCAACGTTCGTCGCGAGAGTATCGAAGACGAAGCGGGCACGATCAGCGACAGTATCGTGCGCCACGTGGTCGAGACCAAGCGCCCCCTGATCGTCAGTGACGCGCTCACCGACACGACCTTCGGCAAGAGCGAAAGCGTGGTCGCGTTGCGCCTCAGCAGTGTGATGTGTGCTCCGCTGCTGAGCCAAGGCGAGGTGATCGGCGTGCTCTACGTCGGAAACGACGAGATCAAGCACTTGTTCGTGAGATCTCAGCTCGATCTATTGTTCATCTTTGCTGGGCAGGCGTCGTTGATTCTGCAAAACGCCATGCTGCTCGCCGCCCTTCGCGAAGACAAGCAGAAGCTGACCAAGGAGCTGAGCGACAAGCGTTTCGGCGAGATCATCGGTGCTTGCTCGTCGATGCTGGAAGTGTTTCGCAAGCTCGAGAAAGTGGCCGGCACCGACATCAGTGTGTTGGTCACGGGTGAAACGGGTACGGGCAAGGAGCTGATCGCCCACGAACTGCACACGCGCAGCAATAGAGCTCAGGGTCCGTTCGTCACGGTCAACTGTGGGGCGATCCCAGAGAACTTGATCGAGAGCGAACTCTTCGGGCACGTCAAAGGTGCGTTCACGGGCGCCATCGCCAGCAGGCCCGGCAAGTTTCAACAAGCGAACACTGGCACACTGTTTCTCGATGAAATCGGTGAGCTGGCACTCCCTCTACAAGTGAAGTTGTTGCGTGCGCTTCAGGAGCGGGTCGTTTACCGGGTTGGTGACAGTAAGCCAGAGAAGTGCGACATTCGCGTGATCGCTGCGACGAATCGCAACCTCGAGGAGATGGTGTCCGCTGGGGAATTTCGTGAAGATCTCTACTACCGTCTCAACGTCGTCAATTTGTGGCTGCCACCGCTTCGTGAGCGTGGGGAAGACATCTTCATCATCGCCAAAGCGTTGCTGAGCAAGTACGCGGATGAGTTGTCCAGCCCAGTGCGCGGCTTCAGTCCAGGCGCACTCGTCGCGATCAGGAAGTACTCGTGGCCCGGCAACATCCGTCAGCTGGAGAACCGCTTGAAGAAAGCGCTCGTCATGTGCGATCGCAACTTGCTCACCACCGAAGACCTCGATCTCGACGAGTCAGCCCAAGCTCCCATCGAGCCGCTGGAAAAGGCGAAGGAAGACTTTCAGCGGCGTTACGTGATGGAAGTGCTCGAACGCAACAACGGCAATCGCACACAAACTGCGCGGGACCTCGGCGTCGATCCACGCACCATCTTCCGCTACCTCGAGCGTGAGAGCTCCACGACGGGTCGAACGAGCGGCAGCTGAAGCGACCGTCAGTGCTCCTGTGACCGAAGTTCGGGCGACCGCGCTGGTCGTTTCAGGGTTGCTCGGACGGATTCCTGTCGCCGGGAGGCGGGCGCGACTTCAAGCGACTAGGCCGCCCGCGACGACGAACTCTTCCTCGGTGTCGTTTGCAGCAACGCTCGGCAGCTCCGACAAGAGCACCTTCGGCGTCAACTCGCGCAACAACTGCTTGGCTGTACTGAGCTTGCCTTTCGGCGCCGCCTCGTCGTCAGCCATGTAACTGCGCGTTCCCATCAGCAGATCGAACCACGGGCGCGTCACACACCAGTTCGTATCTTGGTTGACGCCCATGTGATGGTCGTAGTGGCTGCGCATGTGTTTCTTGCCCCACTCGACGTCCAAGTGACACTTCTTGTGCTTGTACAGGTAGTTGAGCCCCGCGTACCAAACCGCGGCTGTAAACCAGGGAGCGACAGGTGCCAGCGGGGTATGCACCGCCATGATCGCCAGGATGCCTGCAACCTCTTTGCCTCGGCCCCCCGGGTCGTAGATGGGCTTCTCATAGTCGGGATCGTACATCTCGAACTGGCGCGACGAGCGATGATGAGCCTTCCAGTGGAAGCTGAACATGCTGCCCTTCTTCTTGCCGAGTCCGTGTAGCACGTACTTGTGTACGACCCACTCGACTGCGTTGGCGTAAAACAGGCCGATGGGCAAACCGATCATGTGTACGACTCCTGAGCTTACACGCCGCCTGTGTTGCGAGCGCGTGCAACGTCCGTGGGGGTGACGTAGCACTTCGCGCTCTGTTACCGACGTGGGGTTACACGGCGGAGTGAGGGACGTGCCGCTAGTGGCCAGTGCCTATAGAGCGTAAACTTCGCGCCGAAAGCGCTACTTGTTGATCAGTTTATCTCAATGTTTCGACGTGTCGAGGCGAGCGCCCGTCATTTTTTGAACATGGGAACGCTCAGTGGTCCTCAACGAACCACGCATCGAGCGGAACCAACACGTTTTCGGGAGATGCGGAAGGCTCCCCATCGCCCGTCATTCCGTGGTCTCCGAACACGAGTACTAAGGTCTTTTTGGCCTGTTGTCGGATGAATCGCCCCGCACTCACTGCTACGTCGGCAGCGGCCGATTCTCGTTCGTCTCGGTTCCAGTCCGAAGCGTCGAACTCGGACTGGAGGACATCCAGTTTGTGCACGTGGTGAGAGCCCACACGCAATTTTCGGAGCTTGCGAGCCTCCGAACCGTGGGTCCGCCAAGGGGTTTCGTCGAGATCTCCGGTCAGTTGACGAAGCCCGCAACTGCCGCGCGCCAGGAGTTCGAGTTGGATGGCGGTGGTGCTGGGTAGTGCCGCCCACAACACACCACGTTGCACACACTGCGCGATGTCGCTGAGTTGCAAGCGCAACTTGTCGTGCACGCTCTGCCCCACGTCGAAGCGCATGCCATCCACCAGCACGAGTTCCACGTTCGTCGCGTCCAATTCGCGAGCCCAGCGGTGGGCCAGCTGCGGGACGTCGAGCAGCATGGTGGGGCGAGCAGCACCGCGTCGCAGATGTTCGAACGCGGACCTGTAACAGAGCTCGAAGTCAGCTGCCCAAGTTCGGGTGTCGTGCTCGATGCCAGCGCTGCCACGCCCGTCTGCGACGAGGTGAACCAGTGGCAGGTAGTTGGCGATGAACAACCGCTCTAGGCCTTCCCATGACTGGGTTCCCTCCGCGGCGCGCAGTGCCTCGCGCCAGCGCGTGATGTGCGGTGCCTCGTCGGTGTCGTCGATTGCCACTGGCCCGGGATTCTCGCGCATCGAGTTTGGCGCCTCCGAGCTGTCTTCGTCCGCCAGACTTACCGTTTCGGGCGATTCGTCTCGCGTCATCTCCTGTTCGGATGGGCTGTCCGAAAGGAAGTCGGAGGTGACCTCGACTGGTGCGAGGTTTGCGACGGGGGGGATCGTCGGCGTCTCTTCTGGTCTCCAGCCGAGCAGCGTTGCGAGGTCCAAAGTCTCGTCGGTGTCGAATGCGACGTCTCGCGAAGGTTCGTAGTCATCACGAACGACGTCCTGTTGCGCGAGCGGGACGTCGTTCAGTTGCGACGTAGCGCCCGACTCGGTGTCGCTTGACCCGACTTCATGGTCTCCGAGGGTGGCATGGCTGTCGTCCGTGTCGTCCGTGTCGTCCGTGTCGTCCGTGTCGTCCGTGTCGTCCGTGTCGTCCGTGTCGCGGTCAGCGACGACGAGTTCGAGCAGGTGAACACCACTTGGGGTTTGTGCGGTATCCGTCGTCGGCTCGTCCAGTTCGTCACTGGTGTCCCACACGTCGTTCAGCACCAGCTCACGAACGTCCGTTGGGCGTTCATCTGTTTGGTGCGGCGCTTGCTCCGTCGACTCGGCTAGGGCTCCGTCCGTGGCTGCCTTTCGCGAGTGGACGTCGTCGGATCGGGGCGGAGGCTCGTTTGCGGTTTGCCCTAGCTCACGATCCGCGAGGGCGGCGAGCAGTGATCGAAGCGGTACTGGTTCCAAATGAACGCGTAGCGACGACGCGCTCTCTGGCAGCTGGATCTCGACTTGCTCGGGGCTTTCGTAGAGCCACCACCTCAGCGTGCGGCTGTCGTTCACCGAGAGCGCACCCGCCCGTGCGATCGCGTCGAGAGCTGCGAAACGAAGGGTCAGCCGTTCGACACCCAGACCGCGCGCCCTGTGCAGGGCGTCGAGTACTGCATCTGTGATGTTCTGGAGGTGGCCTCCGCCGTATGCAGGTGCCCCGTGTTTCGTGAGCTGGACGTCGAGTTGCTTGAGGATGAATTCTGAGAGGTTGTCCCTATTATCGGTCGACGGAGCCGCGAGCTCGACCGATAGCTCCGTTGGCGATCCTGTTTCGGCCCGCTGTCGGTCAGATGCCTGAGCGGGGGCAGCAATTTCACTGGGAGCCAGTGATTCGTCGAGCAACTTCGGAGCCAAGGAGGGCGACATGTCCGATCGCGTGACATAGCGCCTGCCCACGGGCCAACTTTCGGTCTGTGCGCGCGCGGGGGGATGGCTCGGTCGAAACGCGACGAGGTCGACTCGGGCGCGTTCCGTTTGCGTCAATCGTCGTGCCGAGCGCTGCTGGACGTTGACGACTCGCCCTCCTGGAAATACATTTTGAGGGTTCCCTCTTCAGGGTCCGACAGGCGCGACAGATGAATCCCTGACACGATTGAACCAGGGTGATCAAAGCGCAGTGGAGTGCTAGGCCCGGAAAGGTTCACCGGGAAGCCGGAAGCTGCGAGTACAGTCTCCCACCTAGCTTTGCTAGGGGTTCATAGTTCGCAAAATTTGCCACCGGATCCACGAGGTACGGAACATCGATCGGATCAGCTGAAGGCTGGTCCGTTCGTTTTTTGTCAGCCGTAGGGCAAGCCGGGTTGGTGTCGAGCCGGGTAGAAACCACAGGTCCCTACACAGACCACGGCGGCACGCGCTGCGATGCTAGCGTCGGCACGCGAAATCTTGGAAAGGGCATGGCGTACACCTTTCGTCGCGCTGCGCTCTCGACTACCGTCGTGCTGCAATGCCTAGGATTTTCGAGTTGTTGCCATTTGGGCGCAGAGCGTTGGTTGCTTGCGCAACGTTGTTGGCCGTTGGCGCGACGTCGTTCGGGACGACAGCCGTGCCCGTCAAGGGGCGCCTGAGCGGGCACATGAAGCTGCTGAATCCAGTGTGGGATGAGTTGAGGGATCCCGACGCGCGTTCGTATACGTTTCGCGAGCCCTCTCCCACGGTGAAGGCGGAGTATCGCAAGCTGTTCCCCTACATCCCCAAGGAAGTTTGTGTCGCGTTGGTGGGCGCCACCGAGCAGCCGAAGATCAAGAAGGTAGAGATGCGGATCGGCGGCGGGCGCACCACGCCTGTCACGCTGGTGGTTACACCAGGCACTGAAATCACCTTCAGCAATACGGATCCGTTCCCGCATCGGCTCTATGCCGAAGGCGTCAAGACTTTTGGTCCAGGAGATACCAAAGCTGGTGGGAATCGCGTTTGGACGGTTCCCGAAGCTGGAGTTTACGAGATTCGCGACGAACTCGTGCCCAGTCTACGAACCTGGATCGTCGCCGACCCCAAGGTCGCGGCGTTCGGATATCCTGATGTGTCTGGCGCGTTCAGCGTCGACCTGCCCGTCGTCGGCGAGTTCGAGGTGCAAGTGTACTTTGCTGGTGAACAGATAGGTAAGTCAGCGATGATGAACATCACCAAGCTCAACCAACCCATCGACTTGTCCAAGGCGCCGATCAAACTCGAGGCCAAACCTCCCAAGAAGCCAGCGAAGGAGGACGAACAGCCAGAGGACACTGGCGCGGCGGACTCGAAGGGGGAGGAGTAAGCGCAATGCTAGCTTCCAGATTCTGGTACGTCTTGCTGTCCATACTGCTGGCTGGAGCGGTCTTTCTGCTCTACCTGGCGCAAAGCATGTACAACCGCGCTGGCACCAAAGAAATTGGTGAGCGCCTATCGTCAGACAGCCAGGTGGTCACCTGGTACCTCAAGTCACTCGCGCGTGAGCGGTCTGCGCAGCTGATACAGTTCTCGTTGAACCGCAAGGTGGTCTCGGCTTTGGCGGAAGCCAGCAAGAAGCCCGACGCACCCCCGAAGAAGCTGCGGTCAGAGGTCGAAGAGGCGCTGAACAAGCTGGCGGGTAAGGTTCCCGAGGAGTTTTCGTTCGACGCGGTGTTTGCCATCGACATGCACGGGCGGGTGATAGGGCAACATGGGTTCGAACAGTCGCGCGCTCACCCGGACTTCGAGCTAGGCGGCTACGCGGCGGTTGCCGACGCACTGCACGGCTACATCCGTGACGACGTGTTCGTGTGGGATCGGATGTACATGGCCGTTGCCCGACCCGTCGAGTTCCAGGCCGGCGAGATGCCCGTTGGGGCTATCTTGGGCTTGCGAATCGTCGACGACAGATTCGCGCGAGACATCGCGGCAAGAACGGGTGCAGCTGTTGCCTTTTACGAGGGGGGCGAACGAATCGCGTCGGGGGCTCCCGAAGATTTCGACAAGTCGCGTTTGGATGGGATCGTCACTGATCTCGAGCTGCTGAGTGAAGACGAGAAGTACGCCGAGGTGGGGCGTAGCTCGGTGCGGCCACTCTCGCCCACTGTCAGCGTGATGTATTCGCGCTTGCCGGGCGAGGCTTGGACGCGCGGCGCCGGCTACGTCGTTGGGCGCAAGGCTGCAAGCTTGTCCACACCTCTTTCGTTCTTCGGCATGGCGGACGACAAGGACAAGAGTGAAGCGAACTTGCTGGTGGTCGTGCTGATCGCGCTCTTGGGTATCGCTGGCGGTATGGTGTTTTCGTTTCTCGAGCACACGCGTCCGTTGCGGCGTTTCAAGCTCTCGCTCGACGAGTTGGCGTCAGGCAAGACGGATCAGCTGCAGGCGAGCAAAGTTGCGGGCGTTTATCGCAAGCTGGTGACGTTGATCAACGACGGTATCGATCATGCGGTGGCTCAGGGTGGCGGGTCACGTCGTGCTGCAGATCTTCAGCAAGTTCTAGGCGATATCCCCGAGCAACCAGCCATGAGCGCATTCAGCTTCCCCGAACGAGAAGCGGAGCCCAGTCAGCCGCGTGGCGTTCCCGAGGCGCCGCAGAAGACGCTCCCCGAGGCCAAGTCACTGCCGAAGCCGCCACCGCGCATGAAGCAGACGATGCCCGAGGCGGGAATCGCTTCGCTTCCAGGTAGCTCGGTGATCGAAACGCAGTCAGACGTGTATGCGTCGGATCCCGGCGGCGCGGTTTCCGGGGAGGACGAGGAAGTGCAGTGGCGGGCGGTATACGCCGACTACATCCGCCTGCGCGGGGAGTGCGGCGAAGCGACGGACATCGCGTATGAAAAGTTCGAACTGCAACTTCGCAAGAACCGCGACGCCATCTTGACCAAACATGGCGCGGCTCGCGTGAAGTTTGCCGTTCACATCAAAGACGGAAAAGCGAAGCTCAAGGCGAGTCCGATTCGAAGCTGAGCGACTGGCCGCCGCGAGGTGGCCCCGGGGTCGCGCCTTCGAGAGGCAGGCGGTGACTGGCTAGGCGAACGGCCGCCAGTGACGCCGCAGCGTTGACATTCCCGTCATTCCGAACAAAGAGGCACAACATGTCGGACGCACCCCTGCACAAGGTTTTGATCATCGGCTCTGGCCCAGCGGGTTTGACCGCGGCCATCTACGCGGCACGCGCGAATCTCTCACCCGTGTGTGTCGAGGGGTTCAACGCGGGGGGGCTGGTGCCAGGTGGCCAATTGATGTTCACGACCGACGTCGAGAACTACCCGGGCTTCCCAACTTCGGTGGAAGGCCCCGAGCTGATGTCCAAGTTCAAAGAGCAGGCTGTCAGGCAGGGCACGACCATCATCGGGGAAGACGTGCAGAAGGTCGATTTGTCGCAGCGTCCGTTCAAAGTGTGGGTGGGTGAGGACGTGAACGAACTGCATCTCGCTCAGACGCTGATCATTTCGACGGGAGCGCGGGCGAACTACATCGGGTTGCCATCGGAGGAAGCGCTGAAGAATCGTGGTGTGAGCGCGTGCGCGGTTTGTGACGGCGCGCTCTACCGTGGCAAGCGAGTTTGCGTCGTGGGCGGTGGTGATACTGCGATGGAAGAAGCAACTTATCTCGCGGGTCTGTGTGAACACGTCACGTTGATCCATCGTCGCGACGAGTTTCGTGCGTCCCAGGTGATGCAACGTCGCGTGACGGGCAACCCCAAGATCGAGATCCTGTACAGCCACGTCGTCACCGATGTGCTCGACCCGGAAAAGGGCGCCGTTGAAGGCGTTCGTGTCAAGAACCTCAAGACCGACGAGACGCGGGAACTCCCAGTCGATGCGATGTTCGTCGCCATCGGTCATACGCCCATGACGGATCTATTCACGGGGCAGCTGGAACTGCACGACAACGGCTACATCAAGGTCGAGCCAGGTACGCCGCGAACCTCCGTGGAAGGAGTATTTGCTGCAGGGGACGTTGCGGACTGGGTGTACCGCCAAGCCGTCACCGCTGCGGGCACTGGCTGTATGGCGGCGCTCGAGGCCGAACGATTCTTGGCTGCCCAGGAGTAGCCGCACGCCCAAGTTCTGGGCCGCGGCGATGGCTCGCGTAAGCTGTCAGCGCTGGCTTTCAGTTGCGGCGCTTGGGCACTTCCAGATTCAGATGTCCGAGCACGGCTTGTAGGTCCTCCCAAACTTGGCGTTTGGCGTTCGGCTGCCGCAGCAGATAGGCGGGGTGGAAGGTGGGCATGACGGGGATCTTGCCCTTGTAGAGCCGCCAGTTGCCGCGCAGGCGCGTGATCCCGACACTGAGCCCGAGCAGGCCTTCGACCGCCGTACCCCCTAGCGCGACGATCACTCTGGGCTGAATGAGCTCGAGCTGTCGTTCGAGGTAACCGACGCAGCCGCTCATTTCTGCAGGCGTGGGTTTGCGGTTGTTGGGCGGACGGCACTTGACGACGTTGCACACGTACACGTCCTCGCGAGGTAGACCCATGGCAGCGATCATCTTGTCGAGCAATTGGCCAGCCTTGCCGACGAAGGGAAGACCCTGCGCGTCCTCGTCGGCGCCTGGTCCCTCACCGATGAAAACTACGCCAGATGATCCGCTGCCGCGGGCGAACACGGTGTTGGTTCGGGATTCGTGTAGAGAGCAAGCGGTGCAGCCGCGTACCTGTTCTTGCAGTTGAGTCAGCTGCTGTTGTGCGTCGCCGCTGAGTTGGATTAGGGGGAGGGTGACTTTGGGTGCCGCGCTCGCTGAGGCCGCCGTTGTCGTGGGCTCGGCTGCCCGTGGCGGTTCGGTCCCTTGCCGAGTCGAAACGGGTTGGGGACGGCTATCCGCTACTGATACGGGTTGCAGGGTAACGACGGGGTCTAGCTCGCGTCGCGGGATCGCGGCTGGTCCCGCCTCGCGCTCTGGAGTTACACCCGCGGGCTCGGCCGACGACGGGGAGACAGTGGACTCGGCCCCGCGCACGACTGGAACTTCGTTCGGGGCGGCGTCGACGCTTGGCGCCTCCGCGCCGTCTTCGTCGAAACTGACGTCGTCTGCGTCGCTCGGCAGAACGTCGGGTTGATACTGGCGATACTGCTCGCGGCGGGTTTGTAGCCACTCAGCCGTCGTGGGGAGCAGGCCACTCGCGCCACAACTCGCGGCCCATTCAGCGTGACCGCGCAGCGCCTGTGTGAGCCACAACAGCTCTTCGTGGGCCCATGCTGCGTCGTCACTCATCTCGCGAGCCCTCGAACCGTTCGCACCGTCCGCTCAGAACCCCAACATCCAGCCGAGCGTCGGTTGAACGACGAACCCCGACGCTGGGAGCATTACACGACCGTTGAGCTCGACGACGGGCCCATGATCGCCGAGATTCAAGAACGCACCGATCCCCGCCGTGACGAACGTGGTGCCGAGCTTCTTGTAAGCGGTGATAGGCGAGACCAGACAGAACTCCTGTCCCGCGCCGCAGTACTGTCGGTACGCCTCGGAGTTGTCTGCGGCAAACTCGCGAACGGCCAGCTCCTTCTTGGCGTCCACTTGGCCCATGCCCGCACCGAGGAGTCCGAACAGTCGCAACCCCGGACCCATGCCTGAGAACCAGTACTTGCCGCGCACGCCGATGTGCAGCAGATCAGCGAATCCGCTGTCTGGGGCGCCGCCGAACGCCGCGCCGAGGCGGCCCTCGACGGCAATCTTGTCAGTGAAGAAACGTTCATAACTGGCCAGAACACGGATCGTGCTGGGCGCGAGTGATGAACCGATGCGGCCGCTTTGCGTAGGGTCATACGTGGGACTCATCGGATCGTGAGTCATGCTGACGGCGGGAACGGCGTACACCTCTTCGCCCGCGTAGCAGGTAAAGTCACTGCCTGCGGCGGGGTTGCACACTGCGTCTCCAGAGATTTGCGCCAAATCGATCCCGAAGTGGAGCCCCACGAAGTTCACGGGTTGGTCGCCCGCGGCGCCACCGTCGCCGTCCCCCCAGTCACCGTCCTCGTACCTGCAGAGAAAGTCGACGCAGGTGCCGCCGCTACAGTCTTCGTCTACTTCACACGATGGTGGGGATTCACACGTTCCGTCCATACACGCTAGGTCCGACTGGCAGTCGCGGCTGCTGCGGCAGGCGTCGCCCCAACCGCCGCTCCCACCGCCGCCGCCCTTGGTGGTTCCGGGGCAAGCGGGCGTGCCGCGCATCTCTTCGGGACAGTCGGCGGGATCCATGCAGCGTTCGGGGGCTTCCTCGCCCGGGTACGCGGGGGGAGGCGCTGCGGTGCTCGGTACGGTCGCCACCTGAATCGGTGCGTTTTCGCTGCCGAGGTTGTCGATGGTCTCACCCTTCGACCCCATCGCTTTCACGTACCAAGAAAGGTTGCCCTGATTGCCCGTTGCCGAACACGGAATCGTACCGAGCCAGGAGTCCCCGCCTTTGCCCATGTTCACTTGGCTCCAGCTCGGCGCGCCGAACTCCTTGTAGTAGAGGGTCGCTCGGGTGGCGGGGCGGTCCGTCGTGCAAGAAACGGGGATGGGACGCCGCGTTTCCACCTCCACTACTTCAGGCGTGCACAACATGCCGCCCGTCGGGACCTCCGTGGGCCCGCCGCCTCCAGTCTCTTCCAGGATCACTTCACCGCCCCCAGGGTCCGCCACTTCGCCGCCCGTGGTCTCGGCGTATAGCTCGCGGAGTTCGTCGGTAGCCAGGTCTCGATCGAGCTCCTGGTTTGGGTCGAGTGTCAGGGCTTCGGCAAACGCCGCTGCAGCTCCGTCGAGATCCTGGTTACCCGCACCGCGCACGATGCCGATGTACATCCACGCACGAGCCTTGACGGAGGCCGAGCAGCGGTTGCCACACGCCTTCAAGGTTCCTTTCAAGAGACCTTCCGCCTTCTCGAAGTTCGTCGACAAATAGTGCACGTTGATCGCTTCGTCGATCTTGGCGTTGGCCGATTTATCCAGCGGTGCCGCCGAAGCGTTGGAGGCGAACAACGCCAGCGAGAGAATGCAGATTGGCCCAAATAAAGTCTTTAGATTCACTTTATTGCTTTCCGAGAAACGTTCACCGGGAGGAAAATCGGCGAACAATTGTAGGCACCGCTGAGGGTGTTACTGGCTGGGTGCGACGTTTTCGCAACCTTGCTGCTGACCCTCGGTGCGCACGAACTGCACGCGACGGTTGAGTGCCTGGTTGGCCTTCGTGTCGTTCGGCACGATGGGCCTTTCGAGACCGTATCCCTTGGACGTCAAACGATCGGGCGCGACGCCGCGGGAAACCAGGTACATCTTGACGGCTTGCGCGCGCCGCTCGCTGAGGTCCTGGTTGTAGTCGGCAGTGCCGACGTTGTCAGTGTGGCCTTGTACCTCGATCTTGACCTTGGGGTTCTTCTGCAAGATGTCGGTCACAGCGTCCAACACTGGGAAGCTGATGTTGCGAATACGCGCTTTGTCGAACTCGAAGTGAATCTGCTGGGTGATACGCACTTCGCAGTCGGTGATCATCGCTAGCGCAGGCTTAGCAGGGCACCCCAGCGGTTCTTTGTCTTTGGAACCAATTTCGTTCGGACATTGGTCTGTGAGATCGGGCACGCCGTCCTGGTCGTTGTCTAGGTCCGGGCAGCCGTCGTCGTCCTGAAAACCGTCGGGATCTTCGGGATCGGTTGGACATTGGTCGATGGCGTCGAGCACCAGGTCGAGGTCGTTGTCGAGTTCAGGGCAGCCGTCCGTGTCGAGGTAGTCGTCACGATCTTCGGGATCGAGCGCGCAGTTGTCGAGGTCGTCCGCTATACCGTCGCCGTCCGTGTCGGGCTTGTCGGGGCAGCCGTCCTCATCTTCGAACCCATTGAAATTCTCTGGGTCGTCTGGACACGCGTCGTCGGGATCGAGGTAGCCATCACCGTCGCGATCGCCCGCTTCGACGAACAGACGATCGGTGCAGTATTGAGGCGGCGAGAGCTCCAGTGCGGCACGAGCGTTCGGTTCCGCCACCCAGGCGTGGTGCTCGGCTCGGGATACGAAACCTTGAGCCAGCTCGACCTCCGCGAATTCGATGTGGCTCTTCGCCAAGGCTAATTCGCGGGGCGCGCAGCGAATCGCACCATTGCGTTCGGCTTGTTCGGCCAGTTCCTTCAGCCCCGCGAGCTTGCCCCGCACGGGCGCAGCGACGCTACACGAGAGCAGCGCGACCACGAGAACCGACAGCCCGGCACAGCGAAACCATCGCCCCGTGCTTCGCTTGCGCTGAGCACCCCGAGGAGACTTCAGCATCGCATCGTTCATCAGCGACCCGCTCCGCGATGCGCGTCTCGGCTGAGCTTGATGGCCTTGTCTGCGTGTTTGCGGCTCGTCTCAGCGAAGTTGATGGCGTCGCCGTAGTCCGCTTCGGCAGCCTCGGAGCGCGCCTTTTTGAGATACTCGAGTGCGACGTAATATTCGTAGGCAGCGAGTTGCTCCGCCCCGAGTTCGCGTGCTTGCTCCACCTTGGAGGCAGCCGAAGACGATTCGACGGCATAGATGGCGTTGCCGCAGCCGAGCAGCGTAAGCCCGACGACGAGCACTGGGAGCCCTAGCCGTGATAGGGAACCGGGACGCCGCGGTGCTGTGAGTGTGCTTACACGGGCGTCTGCCCACTCCGAACCTCTACTGGCTGGAAGTAGCTCCTCTTTCGAGCGGCGGTCGCAAACTCGGTTGTCTAGGGGCATTCGTCGTCCAGCCACGGCCACCTCGCCTGGTTGCCTGACGGCTGCGCCAGGCTAGCAGTCGCTTTGCAGCCGAGTCAATCGGCTGGCGAGGGTCGCGGAAACGCCGGAAACCTACAGCCTTACAGGGAAGTTGCTGCGCTCACTGGGCTGAGCATTGGTCTCACCGCTTTGGGCGCTGGTGCCCGTGCTCGCCGAGCGAGCCAAAGGAGGTTCACTCGCGCGATCCCGCATTGCTGTGGACGCCGCTTTGCGTTGACGCACACCAACGCGCGTGCGCTCAGGTTTGCCGGGTGACGGATCGGAGTAGCTCGAACAATTCGTTGTCACTGCCCGAAACGGGCGCTCGCGTCACAGTCGACGATACACGCCAACCACGGTGCCGAGCAGCATGGTGGGCCTGAAATCCGTGGCTCGCACGAGAATAGGCGCCATGTTCGAGTTCGCTGGTTGGAAGCGAATGTAGTCGCGCTCTGGGTAGTAGTACTTCACGGTCGCTTCCTCGCCGATCAGCGCTACGACGATCTGTCCGCGCTCAGCCGTGGACTGTTTGCGCACGAAAATGTAGTCGCCGTTGAGGATGCCCGCCTCGATCATCGAGTCACCTTGAACGCGCAGTCCGAACACCTCGCGACCGCCGCGCACGAGCATCCGGTCGACACGCACGGTATCGATCACGTTCTCTTCCGCAAGTAGCGGCAAGCCCGCAGCAACGCGACCCAGGACCTGGACGTCCACCACGTCGTCCGCGTCCTCGGCGAGCGGAAGAGTCTTGGCTTTGTCAGGTTCGTTAACCAATCGCAGAGCGCGACTCTTCATGTCCTCGCGGCGAAGATAGCCTTTGCGCTCCAATGCACGCAGGTGATCGTTGACGCCATTGGTGGAGCGAATCCCCATGTACTCCCCAATTTCTCGCAAGGTGGGCGGATAGCCTCGCTCCTCGATGGATTGGCGGATGTAGTCGAGAGTTTGTGCCTGGCGCTTTGTCAATCCCTGCATTGTGGGCGGAGCTTACTGAACGGGTGTTAGGAAGTCAAAACTTCTGCACACTTGGCCTCCGTCCAGTGCTTCGTAGTTCAGCGTAGCCCACGAGCGTGCCCACGAGCATTCGCGTAGAGCGAATCAACATTTGGAAAATACAGAGAGTTTTCAGTCGATGCGCGGGGCGCGATCCCAGCTTGGGGGGCGCGCGACTCAGAACTTTCCGCTGGTTGAGAGCAACGTCAGCTTGTCATTGGTTTCGCGAAGTCGGCTGGCCAGCATGTTTACCATGCTCCACAGCACTTCGTAGGCAAGGTCTTTGTCCATGAACAACAAGTCGTCGAAGCCATCCTTCGCGATGGTCAAGACGCGGCAGCGTTCGTGCGCGCGAGCGTCCGCGGATCGCGGCGATTCGTCGAGCAGCGCCATCTCGCCGAAGACCTGACCCGGCCCCAGGATCGCCAGCGCTTCTTCGCCCATTCCAGGCACGTCGCGGCTGATTCGAATCTTGCCTTCGAGGATCAGATACAATTTGTCGCCCGCGTCACCGTGCTGGAACACCTTCGTGCCTCGGGCGTGATGTTCCTCCGATGCAAGTCGCGCGATGCGCTCCAGAGCTTCGGTTTTCAGCCCACGAAAGAGCTTCACTTCGCGCAGGACGTCGACGTGTGTTGCCATTCCTCGCGAGCATAGCGTCAATCCGTCGATCGAGTGTAGTAGTCGACGAAATGCGCTGCTGCGGTAGCCTCGTCCCCGCCTGAGGCGCTGCGTCACTGGACGCATACTGTAGTGCGTGGCGGACGTCGAAGGAGACGTAGCTCGATCACGCTTGGGTGGCTGTTCGCCGCGTTGGGGGCGGAACTCCTGGTGCTGGGGGAGTTCAGCTAGCGTTTGAACGTCATGGTGACGGTCATGGTGCTGGGGACTGGCTGTCCAGTAGCGTTCAGCGCGGGTTGGTACCCGCTCTCCCGCATGGCGCAACGTTTGGCGTTTCGGCCGAAGCCGTAACCCGGGTCGTTCAACACGCTGACGTTACTGGGCTGACCTGTCGGGGAGATGCTGATGGCGACCTTCACCCGCATGTAGTTGATCTGCTCGACGTCCGCTTCCGCGGGGAAAGGACACGTGGTCAGACGATGACTCTTGGGGAGGCCAGCCTTGCGTGAGAGATCGGGCCCCTTGGGCTTGACCACGGCGGGCACTGGCTTTGCCGCTCGACCGCCGGGCACGCCGTCTGGACTGGCGTTGCGGTTGTAGACAGCTTTTTTCCCGGTCCCCCGGGTCGCGGTCACTCCGCCGACGTAGCGTTCGCCGCTGCCTGTCACGAATCCCATGTCGCCCGTCAGATCCAGCGGTTCGTTCGGGTCGGGCTCAGCTGTCAGCACCTTCGCCGCCTCCGCTGCGGGCGGTGGCGCCTGTGGCGGTGCTTCGGGAGCCTCGGGCGGCGGCGCCTCAGGGACGGGTGGAGGCTCGGGTTCGGGCTCAGGTTCGGGTTCCGGCTCAGGCTCGGGTTCCGGTTCGGGCTCAGGTTCGGGCTCGGGAGGCTGCTCCAGTTCGACCTCCAGGATTGCCCTCAAACGCTCACTGACCACGCGCTGAACGCTTCCAGAAAAAGCCCGGAGGGCGAGTAGATCACCGAGCTGGTAGCCGCGGCCCGCTGCTCCGCCGTGGAGGAGCAGGCCGCCGAGTAGGCCCAGCACCATTCCGAAACGAACACTCGTCCTCGCGCCCAACGCCAGCACCCCTCCGAACGGCGCGGAGGCGTCCTTGGTCGTCTCGGGTGCGCGCGCGCTGGTGGCGCTGGAAACGGGTTGGGGGGCGGGGGACTGCGAGGAAGCCATGTGCCGTGGGGAAAGTCTCAGTCCGCGAGGCGTCGTCTGACATGTCGCCTGGGGACTCGGTATTCGACGGAGGCGCTGGAGATTAGATCATCGAAAGATCGAAATTCGGGATGGGAGAACAGCTACGGTGTGGCAGCGGGCGCGGGCGTGGTCTTGTTGGGAGAGACGGCAAACGCGATCTTGGCGATCTTGGCCTGCTTGAGCAGATCGAGCACGTGGATCACTCGGCCGTGGGGGACCTTTTGGTCGGCGCGGATCACGGCGCGCAACTCTTCATTTTTCTTTCGCGACTCGGCGGCGAGCGACTCGATCAGGTCGTCGCTGGCGATCTCCTTGGAATCCACGAAGGTTTTACCCGACTCGGTCAGCTCGACGCTGAACACCATCTGCACCTGTTCGCCGCTGGCCGCCTTCGGCAAGTCCATCGGCATGCCTTGGGACACGATGATCTTCGCCGTCACCATGAAGATGATGAGCAGTACCAACGTGACGTCCACGAGCGGAGTCACGTTGATCGCACTGATGATGTCTTCATCGCTGCTTTGCGCGCCGCCGGCCATCAGTCTTCCTCGCCGCCCTTGGAGCCTTTGCTCTTCGCGCTCTTGCTGGGCGCGTCGCTGGCCGAGCCGCTACTTGCGCTAGTCGTCGCAGGTTCTCCGACCAAGTGCGCGATCAGGACTCGAGACAGGGCGTCGGTGTTGGCCAAGATCCCGCGCGCTTGACGCTGAAACACGTTGTACATGGCCACTGCGGGGATGGCCACGGCCAGGCCTACCGCGGTCGCCACGAGCGCTTCGGCGATGGCCGCCATCACCTCTTGGGGCGCGGACATTTGCGCTGCTTCGGCGGCCGCCTCGACGACCTTTTGATCGCCCAGTGCCTCGAATGCTTGCACGACGCCGATGACCGTGCCGAAGAGTCCGATGAACGGTGCGTTGTTGCCCAGCGTCCCCAGGTACGCCAGCCCGCGCTCGAGCTTGAGCCGTTGAAGCGCGGCTGCGCCGCTCATCGCTTCGTCAGCCGCTTTCGCTCCGCGGTCCGCTTCAGCGAGGCCAGCCACCACGACGGCAGCTTCGGCGCTCGGAGACGCTTCCATCTCCTTGCGTGCGCGCGCCAGATCACCCTTGCGTAGCGCGTTACGCAGATCGCTGGCCAGGCGCGCGATGTCGTCTCGCAGCGACCAGTAAAACCAAGCTCGTTCGAGCATGATTGCGACGCTGATGACACTCAAGATCAGCATCAACCACATGACCCACTCCGCTCCGAAGTTGGTCATCAACCGTTGGATCCACTCGACCAGGTTCATTCTGTTTGCCCTAAACTCGTCACCGGCACGTGATACGGGGCGCAAAGGCTCCGGCGGTAGCCCAACTGCGCGCCGCGGTGGCATTCGCTAACACAAAAATGCACAGGTCGGGAGCTGTCTGAGTGCAGATCGACGCCCGGCCGGCAACACGAAGCCATGGGGCCATGGGAGCCGCGCTTCGGGGTAGGCACAAGACGCAGGGAGCTACGAAAATGGCTCGAGTGCTTCGGTACCCGTGGGTTCTGTCCGGGCGTCGTGGGGCATGGCACAACGGCTCCCCGGTCGGGAGAGCTGTTCCCCGCGAGTCGCTGGGGACGGACCGTGCGCTGGCCGGCGTTCGCGCGTCGAAGCAAGCACGGCGAGGCCAGAGCTCTACCGAGTTATCGTCGGAACCCGTGAGCCGTGCCTCAGAGCTCGTGGGGCATGAAATCGTGGGGCGAGCGATAGACGCGTTCGGCGGAGTAGTGCCGCAATGAGGAAACGCGTCGCATGTAGATGTCGGCGTAGCGGGAAACTTGGGCTCCGAAGCTGCTGGTGCCGCCGTGCTGCTTGAAGAGGGAGCCCCAATACGGGTGAAACGACCCGTCGATCAGCGCCTCGAGTTTGAGTTGTTCCTGGCTGGTCTGTTTGAGTACGCGTCGCACGCCATCGAGCCCACGGCGCACGCGTGTTTCTTCTCGCGGATCCGTCACCTCGCCGTCTCGGGTTATCTGCCGCAGCCGCCGTTGATAGAATCTGAGCTCGTCCTCGAGATGACGGCGTTCACGGTCCAAATCGACCATCTTACGAATCGCTGCAGCGGCGCTCTGGTGGCCTGCGAGCTCGGCGTCCAGCTCTTGCACGATCATCGCGGTGCGCCACGTCGACTCCTTCTTCGAGCGCACGATGTCGCCGTAGATGTGGTCTCCGACGTACATCACTTCGGAGCCGCGGATCCCGGTCAGTCGCTCGAAGGCCGCCAGGTTACCTCCCTGGTACACATGCCCGGGTTCCAGGCGAGTAGCCTGGCCGATGGCTTTGCCATCGTCGAGTTCGACGAAAGGCTGCCCTTCACGAAACCACAGCGGTTTGCGTGCGGAAACGACGACGATGTCGAAGTACTGCGTCCACGAACCGTACTGCTGCATGGCTCCGTCCAGCAGGTAGTCCATCAGGGCGTTGGTGTATTCCCACGGTGAATTCGTGAGCACGAACAGCTTTTTCCCCGCTGACCGCAACTTGTGCAGGGTCATCGGTAGGTGTTCATCTCTGTCGATGAAATGTGGCAAGTTCATTCGCACGCGGTCGTGAACCTCGCCCGTTGCGTGGGCCATGTCGATCGACTTTCGGATGTCGTCGAACAGCTGGGCGTAGTCGACCTTGCGGCGCTGTTTCTCGAGTGCGTCGATCAATGACACGTAACTGGTGACTTCGCTCAGTCCGAACAAGGTGTCGATCCAGTGAAAACGGTCACTGTCCGGGCGTACCTTCGTGTGCCAATACAGTCGCTGGATCTCGGCAGGATCGATGATCGTCGTGCCGTGGTACGCCTTGTGAATCGCATCGAAGCGGTTCATCTTGAGCACGTTGCCCAGCTGTTTGTCGATCAGTAGCCCGCGGATCGGGAAACGAATGTCCACTTGGAGCTCGCGCAGACTCTCTGGATAACCCAGCTCGATCAGGTTCTTCAGCGTGACTTCGATGCTGAGCGCGTCCATCGCGTCTTGGTGGTAGATCGCGAGGGTGTAGTCCATGTCGAAGCCGAGCCAGCTGATGTCCGACATCGGCAGGTGACGGTTGACGTAGATGCGTTCGGCGCGGGGGAGGGCCAGGTCGGTGCTGCTCGCGTCACGCAGCGTCACTAGCGGCAGCGTCAGCTGTCCACCCGCGTCTGAGGTAGGAATGGCGTCGCCCAATATCCGAAGTCTTAGCACGGATGCGCGGCTCGGGCGCGGCTGGGCGGTCGCTCAGCGTGTGTGGGGGGCCCCGAATCGCTGGTTGCAACGACCGGGGCGTGGTCCAACACTGTGCGAGTGCAGAAGCCACTCGTGATCGTCGTGACGGGCGAGCCCGTCGAAGGAGCAGAACGCAAGTACGGAAGTTTTGCGGACATGATTCGACATTCGATGGGTGATGCGTGGACTGGGCCATACCAGGTGGTCGACGTGCGCTCGACCGACGCGCTGCCAGATCCCACACAGGTTGCTGGCGCGATCGTAACGGGCTCGCCCGCGCGTTTGGGCGATCGCACGGATTGGATGCTGCGAGGTTTGCGCTACCTGCGTTCGCTGGACGCGGCACAGACCCCGACGCTCGGGATCTGTTTCGGTCATCAGATGTTGGGAGAAGCGCTGGGCGGGCGTGTCGCGCCAAATCCCAATGGTCGTGAAATCGGTACCGTGGCCATCACCGCTCATCACGACAACCCCTTGCTCGAGCCTGATGACCCGTTCACGGCGAACGTGAGTCACCTCGATTCGATCGTCGAGTTGCCGCCTGATGCGACAGTCTTGGCCCAGACCGAACTCGAGCCCCATGCTCTCGTGCGATTTTCGGAGACGACTTGGGGCGTGCAATTTCACCCAGAGATGGACGCGAAGATAGTCGCGGAGTATCTGCTCGAGCGCCGCGCGGCGATTGAGTCCGAGGGCATCGACGTGGAAGCGCGTTTGGCTGGGTTGGGGGACGCGCCTGCGGGTCGGCGCGTGCTGCCGAACTTCGTAGAGCGGGTGGTGCTCGGGAAGTAGCTCAGCGAAAACGCGCCGCGCGCGGGCGCGCGGCAGTCGTCAGAGTTTCCGTGCGGCGAGGTTCGCCAAGTCGCTTCGTTCACCCTTGCGCAACACTACGTGACCGACCAGTGGCTCGCCACGCAAGCGATCCGCGACGACACTGAGCCCGTTGGTCGAACTGTCGACGTAGGGGTTGTCGATTTGGAAGGGGTCACCCGTGAGCACAATCTTCGTGCCCTCGGCACAACGAGTGATGACCGTTTTGACCTCGTGTGGGGTGAGGTTCTGCGCTTCGTCGACGATGACGTATTGCTGCGGCAAGCTGCGGCCGCGGATGTACGCCAGCGGCTCGACCTCGATTTGACCTTGGGACAGCAGTGAGTCGATGTCGGGGACGCCGCGCCTGCGGGTACCCGAACCAATCAACAGAAACTCGAGATTGTCGAAGATTGGCTTCATCCAGGGGCCCATCTTCTCGTTCACGTCGCCCGGTAGGTAACCCAAGTCGCGCCCGAGCGGGATCACCGGGCGACTCACGAGCAGTCGCGAGTAAGTGCCGTCCACGACGGACAGTGACAGCCCAGCGGCGAGTGCCAGTAGCGTCTTACCAGTGCCCGCCATACCGACCAGGCTGACGCAGCGAACACTGTTGTCGAGCAGTAGGTCCATCGCGAAGCTCTGTTCCTTGTTGCGGGGGCGGATGCCCATCACTCCCTCGCGCGGACAGCGCAACTTGCGGATCGTCTTGCCCTCGGGATCGACGCGGCCGAGCGCCGTGCGATTGTCGTTGCTGTCTTGACGCAATAGGACGCAAACATTGGGGTAGAGCGCGGGATCCTCCGCGTCGAGCTGTCCGGTCTTGAAGAACAGCTCCAGTTGGTCGGCGCTCACGTCGATCTCGCGCATGCCCGTCTCGAGGGCTTCGGGTTCGACGCTTTGGTTCTCGTACGCCTGCGTGGTCAGGCCCAGGGCGTCGGCGCGGATGCGCAAGTTGACGTCCATCGTGATGAAGATGGTCGTCTCTTCAGGGCGCGAATCGCGGATCTCGATCGCCGTTTGAATGATGGCGTGATCGCCAGACCCTGGCTCGAGCGCGATGGCAAGTCGAGCTCGCTGTTCTGGGACGTAAACCCGCAGCGTGCCCTGACTGTTGACCGGGATGCCCTTGGAAAGTGAGCCATGTGCTTCACGCAGCGAATCGAAGATGCGCGCGACTTCTCGAGCGTTACGCCCGCGCTCCGTCGTGTCGCGCTTGAACCGATCGATCTCTTCGAGAACGTAGATCGGGACGATCAGTTCGTTGTCTTCGAACTTGAAGATCGCTTGTGGGTCATGGACGAGAACATTGGTGTCGACGATATAGTTTTTCTTCATCGAAGAGGTCTCTTCGCTCCCAGCAACAACCACAGCATAGATGAACGAAAGCGGTCAGCGCTCGTTGAAATGTTAGTAGGGCAGCATTCGGAGCGCAGCGCGTAGGTGCTCGGCACTGGTGTCGCAAGCTGGCGGATGACACTCATGGATGAAGCAAACCCCTCGACAGGTGGCCCACGTCATTTATACCCGCACTGTGACAGCGCCCACCACCCGCCGCGGGAAACGACCCGCCCGCCGCCCGAAGCGGGTGGATCCAGCCTTCCTCGAGGCAGTGGCGCTCTCCTACCTCAATCGATTCGACGCTTCCGCCAAACGCTTGCGCGAGATGCTGCTGCGGCGCGCTCGCACCGAGGTGAGAAAAGGTAGCCCCGAGCCACCCGAGCAGGAACAGCTGAGCGAGTGGGTGGAAGAACTACTCGCTCGTTACCAGGCCTCGGGGCTAATCAACGATCAGCGATACGCGGAGAACCTGGCCGGGAGTTTGCGCCGACGCGGGACTTCGAGACGTGGCATCGGCGCCAAGCTCCGAGCCAAAGGGGTGGGAGTCGAGGAAGCCGAAGCAGCGATTGCAGAAGCCGATCGCGACACGCGAGATGGAGAGCTAGCGGCGGCGCTCGAGCTGGTACGGCGACGACGACTGGGCCATCATCGCCAGACAGACGAACGTCGGGAACGGCGGCAAAAGGACTTGGCAGTGCTCGCTCGAGCTGGATTTTCGTTCGAGGTGGCGACGCGAGCGTTGGCTGACGACGACCCCGAGGACTTCTGAGCGCGTCCGCCGCGTCCACGTGAAATGGACGCCTAAGGGGCGTGCACCTGAAGTTCATCCCCGACGCGCAGTACTCCGCTGCCATGCGGCACGCAGTTTTGCCCGAACGTCACTCCGTCGGGAGTTTTTCGAAACTTGGCGAGTGTTGCCAGGGGTTCGCGACTGCGCCTTCCCGTCGACTGGTTCACGGTGGTGATGGCGCAGCGGGTGCACGGCTTGGCAATGCTCAGCGTCAGTTTCGGCGCGCTCACGGTCGTCCAGCGGTCTTCCTCGAACGGTTGGCAGTTGCGCACGACGATGTTCGGACGGAAACGGTTCATTGGAATGGGCTGCGCGAGCTGTCGATTGAGTTCACCCAGCGACTCCAACGTCGCGAGCAGCAGCGGGTAGCCGTCGGCAAACGCGACCTGGCTGGAGACGTCGGTGTGCTCGCGACTCACCTGTCGCTCCAAGTCGTTCGGAAAGTACACTAGACGGACGCTGCGACCGACCGCCGTGCTGAACCAGTCCGCGACTGGATCACCCATGTCGTCCGCGCTGCCCTCGAAGTTCCACACACGGACCTTGCGCTTGCCGACGCCCCGCACGCCGATGCGCAGCGGTGTGGCGCCTGGTAAGGTCGCTTCCACGCCGTCGGGGAGTAACCTCGTACCGATCAACGCCATCTGTGGCGTGGAACGTTGCGTGACGAAGTTGCCGTCGGAGTCCACCAGCATCCAGCGGCGATCGTGCAGTGGGCCTCGCGCGTCGAACGTCATCTCGGTCACGGACACACCGCGGCAAGACTTGATTGGATACACGAACAGTGAAGAGATGACGGGCATGGGGAATCGCCTATTTAGCGTACTCTCGCCTCGAACGCGCGAGGTTGCCCGTCAGCCAGTTCGTTTGGTGTACCCTGGGTGGTCCGCGGCGAGGGCGTCGAGACGCCCAGTGAAGTATGAGAGAGCGCTCTCGACGCGCAGCGGGCCAGTCTCCGCGCTGATCGGGATGAATCCACGTGCCACTAGCGCATCCACCTCGTACGGGATGAAGCCGCCCTCCGGGCCGATGGCGAGCGCGAAACTCTCGCTAGTCGCTCGGGCGGGGGCGTCACGCGCGGTTGGGTGCGCGACGAAGCGCTGGTCGCACTCGAGCCACTCCGTCAGCTCGTCCTCGACGAACGGCTTGAAACGCTGAAACACTTGCACCCGCGGAAGATGCACGCGGCAGCTTTGCTCCAAGCCCGCAATCAAGTGCCGACGAACGTCTTCTGCCGCCAACTTGTGACTCAGCAGATGTGCGCGGTCGACGCGGCGGCTGCGAAACAAGGCGATCTTCGAAAACCCGAGAGCGCTCGCGTGCTCCAGGCAGCGGGACAGCACCTTCGGGCGCGGCACTGCCAACAGCAGATTGCGTGGCGCTGCAGGGCTGCTCGATGACTGTGCTTCGTAGCGCACCAGTACGTCGCTCGCGCCAATCTGCAGAACGGTCGCAGTCCCTCGTTCCTGGTTCAGGCGCCCAGCGCGCAGTTGCTGTCCCGTCGTGACTCCGAGGACCCGGCGCAGATGTTCCGCGCGCCGCCCGACGAGACGTACGCAACCCGCGTCGTCGAGTTCCTCGGGTTCGAGCAGTAGGAGGTTCATACTTGACGCACCTGGCGTGCAGGGGGATAGCTCAGCTGGTGTCGTACGAGAAGTTGCAAGCCCACTTTCGTCGTTTGGGACAGCTCGATGAGGTCGCCGCCATCGCGGAGTGGGACCAGGCCGTCAACATGCCCGTCCAGGCTGGCCCGTCGCGGGCGGAAGCGTTGGCGGGGCTCGCTCGGCTGCGCCACGAGCTACTCACTCGCGCCGAAGTGGGAGGACTCATCGACCAAGCGGAGTCCCAGAGCGATTTAGGCGATTGGGAACGCGCGAACCTGACGGAGATGGCGCGTTGGTATCGCCGCGCCACCGTCATCGAGCCCGAGTTGGTCGAGGCGTCGGCGCGCGCCGATCGGCGCAGCGAGCAAGCGTGGCGACGCTTCCGCGCCGAGAACGACTTCGCGTCGTTTGCACCGTACTTGGAAGAAGTGCTCTCCCTCAAACGTCAAGTGGGGCAGTCGTTGGCCGAGGTGCTCGGCACGAGCGCGTACGACGCCTTGGTCGACGAGTTCGAGCCCGGCGCGCGCAGTGAGGACATCGCTCGAGTGTTCGACCAGCTGCGCGCGTTCTTGCCCTCGTTCACCCAGAGCGTGATCGAACGTCAACGGTCGCAGCCCGTGATTCAGCCCGCGGGACCGTTTTCCGTCGAGCAGCAGCGCGCTTTGGGCGTGAAGATGATGGGGGCAGTCGGCTTCAACCTGGACCAGGGGCGCCTCGACGTCAGTCATCATCCGTTTTGTGGCGGGGTTTCGCGCGACGTTCGCATCACGACGCGCTACGACGAGAACGACTTCACTTCCGCGTTGATGGGCGTGCTCCACGAGTCCGGTCACGGCAAGTACGAACAGGGCTTGCCAGAGGTGTGGCGACACCAGCCCGTCGGTTTGGCTCGCGGCATGGTGCTGCACGAAAGTCAGAGCCTACTCCTCGAAATGCAAGTGTGTCGGGGCGAGCCCTTTTTGAAGTTTGCTGCGCCACACATTCGCTCTGCGTTTGCCGACGCCGCTGCCGCACAGCCAGACGCTTTCTCGTTCGAGAACTTGCGCTCGCTCTACCACCGCGTCGAACGCAGCTTGATCCGCGTCGATGCAGACGAAGTGACGTATCCCGCGCACGTCATCATGCGCTTCGACCTGGAGCGCGCGCTGATCGACGGAAGCCTGGCCGTCAAAGACTTGCCCGAGGCATGGGCGGAGCAGATGCAGGCGCTCTTGCACTTGGACACCCGCGGCAACGATCGCGATGGTTGCCTGCAGGATGTGCATTGGCCGTCGGGCGCGTTCGGCTACTTTCCACTGTACACCCTGGGCGCGATGGTCGCAGCGCAACTGTTCGCTGCGGCACAAGAGGCCATTTCAGACTTGGAAGGCCAGCTCGAGCAGGGACAGTTCGGGCCGCTCGACGAGTGGCTTCGGGAGAACGTGTGGAGCTGGGCGAGCCGCTACTCGACGGATGAGTTGCTGCGACGTGTCACGGGCAGTCCGCTCGACGCGCGGTACTTCATCGAGCACTTGAAGCAGCGTTACGGTTGAGAGCTCCTCGGGGTTGCGCCTCGGTGAGAGCGGTCAACCCCGTTCGAAGGCTTCGCGCTTGCTCTCGAGCTGCTCCCAACGCTCGAGCTTGGCTTCGAGTTCCGCGCGAACGTTTTCGAGCTGCGCTTGCAGAGCGGTCGCGTCTGCGGGGCGGGTTCGGTACAGCTCGGGATCTGCCAGCTCCGCTTCGAGGGCGGTCGCGCGGCTCTCGAGTTGCTCCACGACGTCCATCAGACCGTCCAGCTCGCGCTGTTCTTGGTAGCCGAGCTTTTGAGGACGACTACCCTTTGGCTTTTGTTCGGAGGGTGCTGAGGTGGAGCTGCTCGCGGCGCGAGCCTCGGCTTTCTGTTGTCGGTCGGACTCGATGCGCCCGCTGCGCAGGCTCAGGTAGTTGTCGTAATTGCCGACGGTATGCATCACCTTGCCGTCACCCTCGAACGCCAAGATGTCGGTGGCCACGCGGTTGAGGAAGTAGCGGTCGTGGGTGACCACGAGCACCGAGCCACCGAAGCCCGTCAGCAGCGACTCGAGGGCGCTCAGGGTGCTGACGTCGAGGTCGTTCGTGGGTTCGTCGAGCAGTAGCAGGTTGGTGTCTTGCAGAAGCAACTTGGCCAGCGCCACACGGGCGCGCTCTCCGCCCGAAAGCATGCCGACCTTCTTCGTGAGGTCGCTCGACCCGAAGGAAAACCGAGCCAGATACGAATACAACGTCAGCTCCTGATCGCCTAGGCGAACACTTGGCGCGTCGCTGACGTTCTGCGCAATGGTTGCCGACTCGTCGAGGCCGCTGCGCGTTTGGTCGAAGTACGCGACCTTCGTGTTCTTCCCAACGATGAGCTCTCCCGATTCGAGAGCCAGGTCGCCCGTGATCAGCCGCAGCAGTGTCGTCTTGCCCGCGCCGTTGCGGCCGACGATTCCGAGTCGTTGCTTGGGTTTGACGATCAGACTCAGCTGGTCGATCAAACAGCGATCGCCGAGGCGGACACTGACGTCGCGGAGCTCGAGTACGCTCGAACCTTGGCGCGTCGATTGCAAACTCAGGTTCACGCCCGTGGCCGTGCGTGGGGCGTCCTGGGCCAGGGCCTCCGCGGCGCGTTCGAGTCGCGCGTTTTGTTTGGTGGTGCGCGCCTTGGGTTGACGTCTCAGCCACTCGATTTCGCGACGCAAGAAATTCTGGCGATTGGCCTCCGTTCGCTGCTCCAGGGCCAGGCGCTCCGCTTTTCCACTGAGGTAGCTCTCCCAGCCGCCGTCGAAGCTGGTCAGGGTGCCTTGGCTGAGCTCGAGCGTGCGAGTGACGATGCGATCCAGAAAGTAACGGTCGTGGGTGACCAGCAGCAGCGCACCTGCGAAGTCGTTGCGGAGGTAGCCCTCCAGCCAGTCGATGGTATCCGTGTCGAGGTGATTGGTGGGCTCGTCGAGGATCAGCAAGTCGGGGCGTGCCAAGAGCGCCTGGGCGAGGGCGATGCGGCGATGCTCGCCGCCACTCAAGTTCTTGGTCTTGGCCTGCTGATCGGGCACGTGCAGGTGTTCGAGCATCGCCCGCACCTGGTGTTCGAGGTCCCATCCGCCCAGTCGCTCAATCTCCGTGCTCAGGATTGCTTGACGCTCGAGCAAACGCTGTGTCTCGGTGGCTTCGATGCCGCTGGCCTGCAGTTTGGCGCTCAGCTCCGTGTGTTCACGGCTCGCTCGCTGCCATTCGGCGAGACCCGCCATCGCCGCGTCGAACGCGGAGAGTTCCGGATCGAGGTTCGGGACTTGCGTCAAGATCGTGACGCTCAGCCCACGACGCTTCGAGATCTCGCCCTGGTCGGCGGTTTCCAGGCCGCCGATGATTCGGGCCAAGGTGCTCTTGCCGGAGCCGTTGTCGCCGACGAGCCCCAAGCGTTCGGACGCTTCGACGCTCATCGAGACGCCTTCCAGCAGGCTACGGCTCCCGTAGCTCTTGTACAAGTCGTGGGCGCTGAGAAGGTTCACGCTGTTGGTTGCCGCATGCGGTCTTGGTGAAAGGTGCGAGCTGCCGTAGCTGGAGTGGCGCTGTCTTCGGTGTCTTTCGGGAACTTCAGGGGCGGCTCCCGCATGGTCGCGCAGTGATGATTCAGATGCGTTCGCGGATCGGGAGGTGTTCTTTGTACGCGCGCTTTTCCGTCTGGTACGTCAAGAACTCGCCGATGAAACCCATCGAGGTCAGCTGTACGCCCATCATCATCAGCATCACGCTGAGCAGCAGTAGCGGCCGGGCGCCGATGCCCTCGCCACCCAACCACAGGATCGTCAGGTAGGTACCGAGCGCCAGACCCATCAGACCAGTGAGCAGCCCCATCAGACCGAACAGGTGCATCGGTTTGCGCGTGTAGCGAGTCAAAAATAACACGCTCAGCAAGTCGAAAAAGCCGCGCAGGATGCGCTCCAGACCGTAACGCGAACGACCGAAGGCGCGCGCGTGATGGCGGATGCCTATCTCGGTCACTCGAAAGCCTTCTGCGGCGGCGAGTGCGGGAATGAAACGGAACAGATCACCATAGATGGGGATCGTTTCAATCACGTCGCGGTGATACGCCTTGAAGCCGCAGTTCATGTCGTGCAAACGCACGCCCGTCAGCCGACGAACGGTGCCGTTGAATATCTTCGAGGCAACGCGTCGCGAGAGTGGATCCTTGCGATCGACTTTCCAACCCACGACGACGTCGTAGCCGCTGCGGATCTTGGAGATGAACTCGGGCAGATCGGCGGGGTCGTCTTGCAGATCGGCGTCCATCATGATGATGAGCTCGCCACGCGCGGAGCGAAACCCGGACGTCAAGGCCATCGCCTTGCCGAAGTTGCGACGCATACGCAGACCGCGCACCCGGGGATTGTCGGCGTGCAGGGCCGTGACGACCTTCCAGGTGTCGTCGGTGCTGCCGTCGTCCACGAAGATCAGCTCGTAGCTATCGCTGCCCGCGAGTGCGGCGTCGATGCGCTTGGCAAGTTCGCCCAAGCTCTCGGATTCGTTCAGTCCAGGAACGACGATCGAGACCTTTGGGGCCGGGAGATCTTCGGCTTTCATGGTGCGGCGGGAGCCTACTGTGCTTCACCCTGGCTTTGAAGCCGCTTCGCGCCGCAACGCAGCGCGGGAGGCGCCTCATCGGCGGCTACGGGGTCGGGGAGGGGGAAATTGTTTGCCCCAACGACGCACTAATTCCTGTTCGCTCGAGCTCAGTCGGTGAGCGCGGGCGGTCAAAGCGTCGAGCTCCGCTCGCTCATCACGTGTGATTCCAGTGTTGCGTGCCGCAAGCCGCTCTCCCAGGGCGTGCAGGGCACGACCCTCCTCGGTAGTCATGCTGGGCGGCCGGGGCAGCGCCCGCAAGTGAGCGATCTTGAGTTGGGGCATGCCCTGCCGCGCATCACGATGGCGCTGGTAGTGAAACCAGCGCACGAGGGTGGAGTTGAGATAGCTCAGCAGTAGTGGCCAGGGCAGGTCTGCGCTTTCGAAGCCGGCTAGAACCGAGTTGCGAAAGGCGACGCCGTCCGCGCTGGCGGCGATGGGGAAACGCGCCGTTTGGCGGATCAACAGCCGCACCTGCTGCCATTGCGATTCGGGGCGGAGCTTTCCTTCGAGCGCATGAGGCAGAGCGTATGTGCGGGGAGGCTGACGGCTGAACTCGCTGACTTCCGTGCCGCTCCGCAGGGCGACCCAGGCGGGGGTCGGCGCGCGATCACCGTGCCTGAGATGGCTGCGATCGGTCTTGGTCGTCTGATAGCCACGTTCACCGAACAATTCACTCGGAACCCGCGGTCCTTCTTCCAAACGATGCAGCAGGTGCGACGACTGCGCGTCCAGATCACTGCGGGCGAGGCACCAACTGCGCACGGTGGGGTCGGCAGCAACCCGACGAGTCGACAGCAGCACCATGCTCGGCTGAAACACCTCGGCGAACTGGCCGTCGCCGAGGTCCGGAAGTTCGGCGTCGACCACGCAGCGCACGTCGTGCGCGGCGCGCACGGGTGCGTAGCCGTCGAGATCGGCAACCGACGTGGGCAGCAACAAGCCGAGGCGCCCGCCTTCGCGTAGAAGTTCCGTGCAGCGCTCCGTGAACAGGCCGTGAAGTGTGCGGTACTTGCGGAAGCTCTGGTATCGCCGAGTGTAGTACTCCCGCCAGCACGAATCGAGTGGTTGGGTGGCACGGCCAACGTACGCCACCCATGGCGGGTTGCCTATGATTGCATCGAACCCAGGGTTTTCACGTTCGAAGATATCGGAAAAGGCTTGCTGATAGTCTAGCCCCGGCGTCGCGCTGTCAGAGGCCGCGTCGCCCAGGCTGTTTCCAACTCTGAGTCGTTCGTCGAGAGCGTGTTTGCCTCGTGGGCTGATAGCGGCTTGGCATTGCCGTGCCAATTCCAACTGGCTCAGCAGCGTGGCAATGGGGTCACTGTCCACGCCGTACAGGCAGCTCTGAACTACCAGGCGCAGCGCTCCGGGTTCGTCGTCACACGCACGCCCCTCACGGCGCTGCGCCCGACGAAGCGCGGTCGCCAAAAAGCGTGCGGCCGACGACAGGAACACGCCCGCGCCCATGGCTGGGTCGCAGATTCTCAGCTCGAGAATCTCCTTGCTGTCGCGACCCTCCAGCAAAGGAGTCAGGCACTGGGAGACGATCAAGTCCGCCAGCGGCTGCGGGGTGTAGTGGGAACCAGAACGACGACGCTGCAGAGAATCTCGGCAGGACCAGCGCGGCGCGCCCGGCTGCTCGTCGCGAGTCAACTCGTTGCTGAGCAACTCATCATACATGTGTCCAACGCCCCCTGGGTCACGAGGAAGGCGCGCGAGCCGCTCCAGTGTGGTCAGGGGGAGTCGTTCGCACTGGGCGATCAGCGAACGCGCCGAGCGGTGATCGAGCAGCAGATGTACGCGCCGAACTACCTCGCTCCAGCTCGGTGTTACATCGGCTGGGACCAGCGATGCACTGATTAGCGCGAGCCGCGTAGCGCCTTGAACGTCCCGCGGGTCAGCGTCGAAGCGGTCGGTCGTGAGGGACTTTGCGAGTTGCTGAAGTGCGCTCAGCGTTTTCGCTCGGGTCGAGGAAAGGCGCTGCTGCGCCAACCGTCATTCCTCTTCGTGCCCGGCTTTGCTCTTTGGCGTACCCAAAACCAAGACGATTGGGATGGCCACCAGGCAGAACACTTCCAACGAGACGATCGCCAGTAGATTGAGCAAGCCGTTTTCCATTGCGCGGGACGATACTCGGCTGGCTGGCTAGTGCAAGTCCCTTGCGCGCCAGGGCAAGTTCCTGGGTTCTTGGTTCAAGATCGCGGGCTGGGTGCTATAAGCTCGGACGCGCTAGCGGAGGAGCCATGATAGACGACGTGCAGAACGAGTTGGATGAGGCCATCGAACGGTCCAAGAGCGCCCTACAGCGGGATCTGGCCAAGCTGCGAACGGGCCGGGCCCATCCGCAGATGTTGGATTCGGTGAAGGTGGACTACTACGGAACACAGACGCCGCTCGCGCAGATGGCGACCGTCTCGGTCCCCGAGGCGCGGTTGTTGACCGTAAAGCCCTGGGACAAGAGCACGATTCAGCTCGTCGAGAAGGCGATTCGTGACAGCGGTTTGGGGCTGAACCCCCAGCCCGACAACGACATCGTGCGAGTTCCCGTGCCGCCGCTCAGCGAAGAGCGCCGCAAGGATCTGGTCAAGCTCGCCAAGAAAACGGGCGAGGAGTGCAAGGTTGCCATCCGCAAGGCGCGGCATGACGCCATCGACACGCTCAACAGCTTCAAGAAAGACGGCGACCTGCCTGAAGACGACGCTGAGCGCGGTAAGAAGAAGGTCGAGGAGCAAGTGGCGGCGGCGGGCGCGTGGGTGGACACGACCATTTCGGCCAAGGAGAAAGAAATTCTCCAGGTGTGAGGGGGCGGGGCCCAGCGCGCGGCAGACGCGAGCCTGGGCTGGGGAACCTGTCCGAAATCATGACGATCACGATGGATTCGCGGCTGGCCTCGGTGCGGAGTTGCGTGCGTTCGGAGCTCCCTTCGGTTGCGCACTCAGGCAGAGGCGGAGTAGCATAAGGACTCGATGCGGGCGGAGGCGGCAGGTATCAGTGACGTAGGGCTCCAGCGTGAGCACAACGAGGACTGTTTTGCCGTGGTTCCCACCCACGAACTGTTCATCGTTGCGGACGGGATGGGGGGACATCGAGCTGGCGACGTGGCGAGTCGTCTGGCGTCGGAGTCGATAACCGACTTCTTCCGTCGTACGGAAGCGGACGACATGACTTGGCCGTTTCAGACGGACGCGGCGCTGTCGGATGAAGAAAACCGTTTGATTACGGCCATCCGCTTAGCAAATCGACAGATCTACGAGCACAGCGTGCGCTCCCGAGATCTGCGAGGCATGGGAACGACTGTGGTCGGGGCCCTGTTCAGCTCGGAGCGCCAAAAGATGTACATCGGCCACGTCGGTGATAGCCGTGCGTATCGCGTCAGAGCGGGGGAGATCACGCAACTCACGCGGGACCACTCGCTCTTGAACGACTACTTGGCAGCCATGCCAGATATGAGCGAAGAGCAACGCAGTGAGTTGCCGAAGAACGTGATCACGCGTGCGCTGGGCATGCAAGACAACGTAGAAGTCGACTTGGTCAGCGACGACGTGCGGCTGGACGACGTCTACGTCTTGTGTTCGGACGGTCTCAGCGGAATGGTGGAAGACGAAGATCTGTTGGACGTCATCTCCAGTAACCCAGCGCCCGAAGATGCGTGCCGTCGGTTGGTCACGATGGCGAACGAACACGGTGGTGAAGACAACGTCACCGCCGTGGTGATCAAGATTGTCGGCAGCCCTCCATCCAACAGGCTGGAGTTTGCGGCAACCCAAGAACTACCTGGGGTGCGCACCTCGTCGGGGGCGGTCGATCCGCTCGCGCAAACGGACCCTGCTGACGACGAGGCGCAATAGTCAACTAGCGTCCCTAGTGCGAGGCTCGGGGGAGCTGTCGGGGAGGCGGAGGGTACGGGCGTGACGACGAATGCGCGGCCGTTACGTTTGCGGGCTCATCGCGTTGTTCGCGCGGTGCGTTTCGCCGTCACCATTCCGCTGCTCGGACCAGAGTGTGCCGCGGGTGAGCGCTCGCATTGCGCTGCCGAAGGGTTGGCGTCTGGGAGGTTCCCAGCGCGATCGCGACGTTCGGCGGCAGGGAAACGCACCCCGAGCGGCCGCGCCGGGACTCAGTTCTTACAGTCGCGGGCGTAGAACGCGCCGTTCAATAGACACACGCGCTCGGTGTTGGGGAGCGGGGCGCCAGGGCAGTTGAAAACGACGATCGCCTCACCACCGCCCTCGGCAGCTAGGGCAGTCTTCAGTGTGCACCTGTTGGTGCGTAAGAAGTCACCTGCCGTTTGGGGACTTCTGTAGCCAGCACTCGTCATCGCGCCGGTCGAACCCTGAAGTTCGAAGGTGGTGGCACCGACGGCGAATCGCGCGTCGATCTCGTAGGAGCCGACGGCCAGCTCCTTGATCGTGCACTCCACGGTAGCGTCGTCCGCACCATCGCGTATCAGCTCGAGATCCTCGAGGTCGGCGGGTGTTGCGAACTCGTCGACAGTGTTCGCCACTGAGGCGTTGTTTGCTGGCAGCGTGCGGGTCGTGCCGTCCAAGCCGCAGTTCCCGTCCGAGGTGTCATCGTCTTGCAATTGAATCCAGAAGCCGGCGCTGGCTGGGGGGGCTTCTGCCCCCGTGCACGACGCGCTTGCTAGCGCGCCGACGGCGATCAGAACAGGAAAAGCCAGAGCGAGATGGTTACGTGTCTTCATGGCGATAGTCTCTCGCTTGGCGACTTAGCCCAGATTAGCAGCGGGTGGCAATCAACGACTGCGCCGTTTGTGCACACCGACGGCGATGAGTTCTCCGAGCGTCACCGCGGTCGTGATGTGAGCGCGAGCGGGGCCTGGCTTACGGAATTTTTTCGCCCGCTCAGGAACCGCGGCACGGCGCCCCCTCCCGCTCACTGGACGCAGTGCTGCTTCAGCGAGCGAAACACGAAGGCCGCTCCATGGGGAGCGGCCTTCATGTCTGGCTTATTGGGGTGAGTGAGGGGAATTGAACCCCCGACAACCGGAGCCACAATCCGGTGCTCTACCACTGAGCTACACCCACCGTGGGGGTGCCTTCATCGACAGCTGCCGAAAAAGCGCCAGGCGGTTTAACCCAACCACCATGTCGCGGCAACCGCGTGTTGTCGCTGGGGCATCACTTCCGAAGCGATCGGCGTTCAAAGCGCCGACTGGTCGCCTGGCCCAGCGTCGGTGAACGACAATGGCTCGTGACCGACTGTGGGTGCGGGTTTCGGGGAAACGACAGCAGTCGCTGGATGACGAGGCTTCACACGTCGCCGCTCCTGGCCCGTGCTCGGCTCAGCACTCTCCATGTTTTCTGCGGCCGTTTCGCGGATGAGGCACTTGAGGCGCTTGGAAACAGGTGTCTGTAGCCGAGTCGACGGTGAGGCTTTCGAGCAACGGAGGTTCGTCGGCCTCTCGCTGGTCGTTGTCGAGAAAGTTCTGCGGTGACCCATCGCCTCGGCACCACGGGCAACCCAATCGACTGGTCGGAGCTGGTTCGGGACAGTGAAGTGGGGCGTGCCGAGTGAATGGGGCGCCGACGCAGTACGGTTGCTGCGACTTTCTCGATTCTCGCGTCCTAACAGGCCTGCGGCGAACTCCGCATCACGACCACGCGCTGCACGCGGAAAAAAGGCTGTCGTGGGGGGAGCTTCCTGCTAGGACTCCAGCGCCCGCGCGACAGCTCGCGGGCAACCAGACGCCATGGGTCTATTCGACTTTCTCCGTAAATCGGGTCCGACAGAAAAGAAGCTTCCAAGTCAGAAGGAGCTGGCTCGCTTGACGCGTGTCGTCGGCAACAAACTCGCTCAAGACTACGACCGCCAAGAAGCGATCGCCGCTCTGTCCGAAATGAAGAACGGGGACGGAGCGCGCGCTTTGCTCAAGCGTTTCGACTTCAAGCTCGAGCCATCGATTACGGACCAGGACGAAAAGGAAGCTGCTGCTGAGGGAGTGATCGCCGCTGGTGAATCCGCGCTGCCCGCGCTGCGTGACTACTGTGCTCGAGCGGAGAGCATCGCCTGGCCCTTACGCATTCTGCGCAAGATCGTGGCGGAAGAGCACTTCGTAGATGAGCTGTTGGAGCTGCTGGAGCAGTTCGACACCGAGTACGTGCGTAACCCGGAACCCAAAACGCAACTCATCAATGCGCTCCAGGAGTACCCGAGCGAGGACGTGCGCCTCGCAGTCGAGCCGTTTCTTCAGGATGTCAACGAGAGCGTCCGCTTTCACGCCGTGGGAACCGTGTTTGCGATGAACGAACCAGCGGCGTGCGAAGCACTGATCCATGCCATGGCCGAAGAGGAGTCGCTGAGGGTTCGTAACTTGATCGCTCGCGGCATCGCGCAACGCGAGTGGAGCATCCCCGAGGCTCAACGCGACAAGTGCGCTGCAGCTCTCCCCGAGGGGTTCAAGTTGAAGGACGACAAGATTGCCAGCTGACTGCGCTAGTTCACTCGGGTGAAGCGCTAGCGCGTGGCGCGGCCGGCGCTCCAGGGCGGGGACGACGACGCACGGTAGGTCGTTGTCACGACGGCGGCTGCTTGCTCACAGCCAGTGCGCCGGGTAGCGTTTCGAGATCGCGGTTGGCGAAAGCAAGAACGCCCCGGCGGTGCCAGGGCGTTTTCGTCATGCTCGTGCAGCTGCTCGAGCGGGGCAGGGGTTACTCGCTGATGGCGTAGTCGAAAGGTAGGCTCACCCCAAAGGAAACGGTGATGAACTGGTTGAAGCGGAACTCCTGATCGTCGCCGTTCACGGCTAGGTCTGGGAAGTCGCCGTCGGGACCTTCGCCGTGGTTGTCGAAGCCACCCACGTTGCGAGCGAACGGGATGCCGCGCCACTCCAGGCCCAGTGCTGCCCAGCGTGACATGTAGAATTGGAAGCCGACGCCGAAAGCTGGCGCGATCTTCATGTCGGAAGTCATCGGGAACTCATCAGTGCCGGGGGTGTTGAACCCCGAACCACACTCCCCACGCTCGCATTCTTGGCGTTCATTCAGCCCCACGAATGCTGGACCACCGAACAAGTAGAAATCGGTATCCACGTACACCGACTGAAAGATGGCGATCTTGCCGCGGAAGGGCACGAGCGTGATCTGCGGAGACGCAATCCAGTCGATGGTGCCGAGTTGCTTCGAGAAGTCGTTACTGATGTTGACCGACGTCAGGCTGTGCTCTTGGCTGGGAGGGGAATTGCCTGTCTCGGCCTGGCGGGTCTCGTTGAGATCTTGGATCTCCTCGGTCAGCGCGGTGTCGAGCTTGAGCGGCTCGGGACTGAAGCCACCCCAAACGCCGATCGCGAGCCAGTCCGTGAAGTTGTAGTTGATGCGCCCGCCAACCAGGATCTGGCGCTTGTACTCGTCGAGCAACGTGAACGTGGCGGACGGCGCGATCTCGAAACGACCTTCGCGGTAGAGTCGTTGTTTGCGCACGGATTCTGCGCCCGCGAGCGGACCAGTCAGCAGGATTTCCTGGGCGTTCGCCGTTCTCTCGAAACTGACGACCGTCATCGAAACCACCGCGGCAGCGGTAAGAACCTTCAGCAACCGTTCTTTCATGCCCTTCACCTAAACCTATCCTTCTCTGAAACCGTGTTCGCTAACCCTGGGACCCAACTGCTCAGACTGGTTGCTCTCACTTCGGCAAGCGATACTCGAAAGAGAACGGGAAGAAGATGGAGAAGCCCAACTGTGCTTGAACGTTGTTGGTGAGCTTCTTCTCACCTTCCCATGTGTCCGGGTTGTCTTCTTCACCCGCGATCGTTTCCGTGCGCTCGAGCTGGTCGTTGAAGATGTAGTCGCGGATCTCCGCGGTAGCGGCGAACCAACGATTGAAGAAGATGTGAATGCCGAGCCCCGCGTTGAACGCCAGGCGCGGGCTGAAGTCGAAAACGCGGTTGTCGGGATCGACGACCGGGATGGGGCGGGTGCTGATCGCACCGACGCCGCCGACGACGTACGCGTCGTACTGAAAGATGAAATCACCGAAGCCCGAAAACTTACCGATGAGCGGGGCGTACGTGAAGTTGAACGCAGCACCCCACTGGTACTCGGTCAGTGGCACGTTGATGCGTGCAGCGCGGCGAGTGTAGAAGTTGAACTCCGAGTCCGAGTTGAACGGTTCGTAGTAGCTGCCGTTGATGCCGACCGCGAGTACGTTGGTGATCCAGTAGTTCAACCCGATGCCTGGCGCGTTGTGCGCTACGAACTGATCGTTGAACGTGAACCCGTAGAACGGCTGCAACTCCAGACGGTTCACCCGCAGCACGAAGATCTGCTGGACCGCGAACAGCGGCTCCTTGATGTTTCGCGCAGCTTCCTTGTCGAAGTCCAGCGTCGGACAGGCTTCGGGATCGATCTTGCAGATGTTACCGAGACCACCGCCGTCTTCTTCGCCGTCACCTCCGAGGCCGAGCTCGGCGTCGAGTGCAGCGTCCTCTGCAGACTGCTCCTCGTCTTCCTCTTCACCAAGTTCTTCCCCCTCGACGTCTTCGCCTTCGCCTTCGCCTTCGACACCTTCTTCGTCCCCGGCTGCTTCTTCGCCTTCGACTTCTGCCTCTTCGTCGGGCTGTGCGTAGGCCGTGACCGGGTAACTGCAGAGAGCTGCCGCTGCGAGGAGCACAATGCGAATCTTCTTCATCCGATGCCTTCTTCCGCTCGTTCTAGCGATGCTTCGTGTAACTATATAGAGGAGGTGTAAATGCCCGAAACTACAGAATAAATCCGTGCTCAGAACCGCGGCGCGACTATATCACCAAGAATTTCGACCTTTCAACCATAGAAAACGTCTTGGCTTCAATTCACGGCCGGTGACTAGGACGTCGCTGTCGACTCTCGTATCAACTTTCTCTTCCGAGCAGTGCTTCGATGAAATCGTCTGCGATGAACTCGTGCAGATCGTCTGGGCGCTCACCGAGGCCGATGAAACGGACAGGAAGCTTCAGCGCGTCGGAGATGCCGAGCAGCACGCCGCCCTTGGCGGTGCCGTCGAGCTTGGTCAACACGATGCCGGTCAGATCGAGGGTTTCTTTGAATTCCTTTGCCTGGGCCATCGCGTTTTGCCCGTTCGTCGCGTCGATCACCAATAGGATCTCGTGGGGTGCGCCGTCCAACGCTTTGCCTGTCGTGCGTGCGATCTTCTGCATCTCCGCCATCAGATTGCTCTTGGTGTGCAATCTTCCTGCCGTATCAGCGAGAACCACGTCAGCGCCGAGCTCTTGAGCCTTCTTGACGGCGTCGAAGATCACGCTGCCTGGGTCGGCGCCGTCCTTGCCCTTGACCACCTCGCAGCCGACCCGGCCACCCCACGCGACCAATTGGTGAACCGCCGCCGCTCGAAAGGTATCACCAGCTGCCAATACGCAGCTCTTTCCCTGGGCGTGGAGTTTCGTGGCCAACTTGCCGATGGTCGTGGTCTTGCCAGCGCCATTGACGCCGACAAACAGCACGACGGTGGGCTTGTGCTCCAAGCGAATGTCGCCTTGGTTGCCGTCGACATCCAAGATGCGGTGAGCTTCCGTACGCAGCGCTTGCCAAACCTGCGCTTCGTCTTTGAGTTCTCCTGCCGAGAGCTGCGACTTGATGCGCTCGAGCATCGAGCTGGTCGTGGCGACTCCGACGTCGGAGGACAGCAATACTTCCTCGAGCTCTTCCGCGAGGTCGGCGCTGATCTCTTTTTTCCCCGAGAACAGCGAGCGTAGCTTGCCGAAGAATCCTTCATCGTCCCTCGAGCGTGCGAGGCCTTCGCGCAGCCCACTGACGTCGCGGACTTGTGGCTTCCTCGACGAGGGCGGTGGCGGTGGTTCATCGCGCCGCCGCTGCCCCGAAGGCGGGTCGGGTGCACGCGTCGACGATTGTTTGGCGTCAGCGTCGGCCGGCGCCTTCGGAGATGTGGCCGGTTCGGGTTGTTTGGCTTCGCTCGGAGCGCTCGGTCCTTTCTCGGGAAGAGCTTTCTCGGCAGCTGGCTTCTTCTCTGAGCCTGTGGACGTACTCGGAGCGGCAGCCCCCGTGGTTTCCGCAGGCTTCTTACCTTTGAACAGGAAGAAGAGGACGGCCACCACCAACGCAATGACGATTAAGTAGACGGGATCCATGCTTTGCACCCTCGCTTGGGAGCGCGACTATTAATCGCGTGAGTTGCCGCGTCAACGCTTGTGCGGATCGACTTCGAGGGACGGCTGAGGAGCGGTCAGATCCGCTTCCAGTTCTTCATCTGGAGGCAAAGGTCCGAAAACGCCTTGCTGCACTCGCAAGGCCCAACGTTCGGTGTGCGGTCGCTCTCGCCTGCGCGCTTCGTTCGCAACTCGCTGGGGGGTGACGAGCGCAGGGACGTCCCAGCTCTGTGCTCTGGCCCATTCGTGCAGGTGCTCGAGGATGGTCCGTCGGCGCGAGACCATCGCGATGGTGATCTTGCCTTCAGGCGGGACGGGCAGCACGAGCTGAGTATGGTGCGGCGACCGAACCACCAAACGCGAACCTTCGGGTAACGCGCCGACAGCACCCAGTGAGAACCTCCCCTCGACGTCACTCAGCGTGCTCGCGAGCGTGGCCCGGCCCTCCACCGAAGGGCACGTGATCGCAAGCTCTGCGGCCTCGATCGGGGCTTGTCGCTGGTGGACGTCGAACACGATGCCAGACCAGCCCGTTTGCGGCGGGCCAGGTGTCACCACGACGGCGCCTGGCGTGGGCTGTTTTCGAGGGGCCTGTTCAGCTTTGGACTGGCGTGGTCGCTTGGGGCGCCACCAAGCGCGGAAGATCCATACAGCTGCCAGGGCGCCGACGACGATCCAGGGCAGATGAAGCCACAACGGGGCCCGAGCGATCGGCAACACACCGTGCAGATCGTTTCCCGCTCGGATCCACGAGTGTTCGGCGACGTAGCGGGCGCGCAGCTCGACTTGCTCGTGTTGTCCTGCGATGAAGCGGGCGCTGACGCGGGCGATGCCGCCGCGGACGGGTCCGCTACCTACCCGTTCGTCCCCCACCAGGATCTCGACCCAGCCCGAGTTCAGCTCGCCGTGTTCGCTGATCGCGGAGATCGCCAGCTCGAACCCCAACTCGGGGCGAACGGCCTGTAGCGCTCCCGACCAAGCGAGCGTCGCATGTCCGACCAAAATGATGGCGCTGCTGGCTCGCGTGGTTGGGGTGGCGTCCGCACTCACGACCAGTGTCGCTGGTCCCGGAGCCCCCAGACGCGAAGGGACAACCGTGAACTCGGCGGGCTGATTCACGGACACGTGGCCGTGCGCGATCTGAACAGCCTCCGCCCCATCGTTGCGCAGCAGTTCGAGGGTCACGGCATGGCGTTCGTCTGTTGCGGCGTGGGACGACGCCGTGACGGTCACCTGCTGTGCGGCACTCGACAGCGGCCAAGTCGTCGCATCGACCTCGATGCCGAGGGACAGTTGGGAGGGCGAGAGATCGACGGCGAATTGGCGAGAGCGAGGGGCGTAATAGTCGTCGCCCGCGAAGCTGAGCTGCGCGCGGTCGGGTACCGTCCCTTCCAGAATGAAGCAAAATCGACCCTCGGCGTCCGTTTGCACGGCGGCGCTGCCGCTTTCGCACGCTTGGGCGTGAGTGTTCGGCGCGTGGAGCTGCACCTCTCGCGAGGTGACGGCTTGGTCGTTCTCGTCGAGTAGCGAACCGACCACCTTGGTGCCGGCCGGGTGCGCACTAGTCTTCACGTCGGCGAAGCGAGGCGTCGCCCGAACCCGCAGCTCGAGCGCTGCGAGCGAGAGGCTGAGGCTCGCGCAAATGGCTACGAGAAGCGCAGCCAAGATCAACCTTGGGGGCAGTGGAGGGACTCGTGACACCGCGTCCCGTTCTCGCACGAAGTGGGCGTCGGTGGGAGCCATTCCACGCGCTCTCGAAACAATCGAAGGTGACCCTCGGAGGCCCTGTGATACGATGCCGTCGATGGCCACGATCAAGTTCGTCGCGGCGTTGGTGGTGGGGGTACTGCTGCTGGCTGCACCTGCGTGGGGGCAGGGAGGTTCGGCCCCCAGCGTTGCCGAACTGGGTCGCTTGCTCGAGAGCGGCCAGGACTTTCGCGTGCGAACGCAGGCCGCCCTGGCACTCGGCGCCAGTGGGAGTCGCGCTGCAGTAGCGCACTTGTGCACGGGCCTGGACGACGAAAACACGACAGTGCGGGCTGCAGCCGCTGCAGGCCTGGGGCGGCTCGCGCTTGGGGGAAGTGATTGCCTGACGAAGCGGCTGGGCAGAGAGGGAAGCCCAGAGGTCAAGAGCGTCATCCAACGCGCGATCGCACGTATCGAGCCGCCCGCGACGATCGGTTCCGACACGAAATACTACGTCGCCATCGGCGAGGTGACGAACAAGACGGCGCAGTCCAACGGGCAGCTCAATCGCACGGTGCGGGCGGAGTTAATCAAGCACATACGTAAGCTGGGGGGATTCGTCGTGGCGCCAGCCAGCGAAACTGACGAACAGGCCAAGGCCCTGCTGAGCAAGCACGGCGGCGTCAAGGGCATATTCTTGTGGCCCAAGGTTCAGGCCAACTACGCTGGTGGAGATCTACGACTCGCGCTCGAACTCGCGTTGTTCAGTTACCCAAACAAGGACTTCAAGGGCAGCATGTCGCGCAACCTGACGATGGCTGGCGCACAGTCGCCGGATCCAGATTCGGAGAACGAAATGATCCGCGTGGCGGCCGAGAACCTGGTGCCGGACTTGGCGAAAACCGCGTCGCGCATCTGATTCGACGATTCACCACGCAAAGAGGCGGAACCGAACATGTCATCACCAGCGAACACGTCGCAGCGCCCGCGCCACAAGCGGCACCTGAAGAACTACCTGCTCGATTCACGTTTTCAGCTCAAGTACGCGACGTACGTGGCGGCAGTCGCGCTGCTCATCGGGGTCATCGCCGGGGTCCTGTTGTGGCGTGCGAGTGAAGCCTCGTTCAACGAAAGCGCTGCAAAAGCTGAACTGTCCAAAGAAGTGCTCGCGGAGAGTCGTAAGGTCAGTGAAGTCGTGCGGATGAATCTCATCCAAGATCCCGAATATGGCGACAACCCGCTGCTGAAAGAAGCCTTCGAGGCGGACGCCAAAGCCGAGATGCAAAAGTACGAGGATCAGCAGAAGCAACTCGAGGAGCACGTGGTGAAGCTCGACCGTCAGCGGAGAGAGTTCGCGATCTTGCTGATCGGCGCGTTGGTGGCGCTGGTGGTCACGCTATGGCTCGCGGGAATCGTGGTCACGCACAAGGTGGCAGGTCCGATCTTCAAGATGAAGCGGCAGCTCAGGGCGTTGGAGAACGGTAACCTCGAAGTCCCGAGTCCGCTGCGCAAAGGCGACGAGCTCAAGGAGTTCTTCGACGCGTTCAACGACATGGTGCGAGCGCTTCGCAAACGTCAGGAAGAGGAGATCGCGCTGTTGGATTCGGCAATATCCAAGCTCCAGGAATCCTCGACATCGGAGCAGCTCAAGCCCCTCCACGACTTACAGGGCGAAATGCGTCGCTCGTTGACGACTGGCGACTGAGGCGTGCGACCCGGTTCGCGAACTCACAGTGAGAAGGCCGCCGCGCAGTAATCGACACGCGGACCCCCCGCTGCAAACACGACGGCGGCGGTGTCGATTCTCAACCGAGTGACGCTCGGGTCGTTGCGGTAGCGAATGCGCCACAGTCGCTGAGCCGCGCGGCGCAGGCGTTCGCGCTTGCGAGGCAGGATGCTGCCGTGAGCCGTCGTCCACGCGTGAGCGGAGCGGGTGCGCACTTCCACCACGGCCACCAGGTCCGCCTTGCGCGCCACGATGTCCAACTCCAGCGCGCCTAGACGCAGGTTGTGTGCGACGATTTCGAACCCGCGCTCCGCCAAGTAGCGGCAGACGACTTCCTCCGCCGACCTACCGCGCGCCTGCCGACTGCTCGACGGGTGGGGCAAACGGCGTTCGGGAGGGCCACCCGATCTCGGTTCGGGCTGACGCTCGGCCGCGGGATCTCCTGCTTTTTTCGTCCCTCCGCGAGGGGAGCGCCCGCTACCATTGCCACCAAGTGAATCGACCACGACGCCCTTGTCGGGCAACGTGGTCGTCAGTTGCGGCCTTTGCTGGCCGCGGTGCCGTCAGCCGTGCGGGCCCAACCGTTTCTGGGCCCCAACGTGACTCGCATCACTCGTAGTAGTTGCCAGCCGTCCCGCAGTTGTTTCTGCTCTCTTCGCAGCGCGCATCCGTCTCGAGTTCGCTCGGCGACAGGTCCGTACCCGACTTCACGCAGTAGCCGCCTGCCAGCTGCGCGTTACCCAACCCGATGTCGTCGATCAGGTCGATACACTGGAAGCCGTCGGGGCACTCGCAGTAAGGAGCGTTCGCCTGGGGGCCCTTGCAGCGGCAAGAGCAGTACACTGCTTCATCTGGACGTCGTTCTTGGAGCTGCGGCTCGACGGGAACCTCGATGTCATTGCTCTCGTCGGGGGTCTTGCAGCCCGCGGCGCCTTGGTCCTGGCCGTACTTGCAACTGACGCGGCCCTGAAACTTGTTCACCAAACACACGCGCGTCTCGCACTGAAACGAACGACTCTCGACATTCACCTCGTCGCCCGAGTATCCGGAAAAGTTGCTGCGATACTCGTCCTCTGGGATGCACGGATCGCCGATACCACCTTCCTCGCAACCACTCGCGAAGAGCAAGGACGCTGCTGCGAGCGCCAACCACAGTAGGCGCAGCACACCGCTGCCTGACGTCGAGGCTCGTGAAGCTGATGCCGAATCGCTGGCGGTGGGGCGCTGGGTGAGAATTAGCTTCATAGTTCGGGACTTTTCTCGGGTTGTTCGCGCGTGCTGTGTCGCGTGCACTCGTCCCGTCGAACGGGTCTGCCGAGGCGTGGCAGAACGTAGTCGAGCGCCGTTTCCTTCGTCAATCGCAAATCCACCTTCTTCAACTAGCCGAACTCTTCAATGAAACTGACGCTCCATGGGCGACACCCAAGGATCGTTTCCGCAGATGTGTCTGCGCGAGTTGCAGTTGTCTAAGCTCGAATCGATCGGGTGGATGGCTGTCTGCGCCGTGTCCGCGAGACGTGATCATGGATCGCACCAGGTTAGGTCACGAAGCTCGCGCGACGAAACGACGCCGACTCCAAACCACCTCGCCAGTAGAAGTCACGATGATCGAAGCGAACCCATGAAGTACGAGAACAGTAGCCAGCTGGAGCGTAATTTTGCCGCTTTGGAGCAAGGTGAAACGCTCCTTGACAATCCGCTTTGCGCGTCTCTAACATCGCCGGCGCCGCGAGGTCGTATCTATTGGTTCTTATTGGATTTTTGGGATTGGGTCGAAACATCGGGCGGATATCGCTGCGGGATCGTTGCGCGTTCGCGGCGACGTCGTGCGGCGTCTCGGGCTCAGTTTCCTTGGGCTCAGTTTCCTTGGGCTCAACCCGACGAGCAAGCGAGCCATGCTCGGTTGGCGTTGTGGAGGCATCCCGTTTCGCGTTACCGCTCTCCCGTGAACCCCAATCTCGTGAGCAGTCACGTGAACCCTAGAAGCACTAGAACGAGCCTAGTGGCGTTTCGAAAGTCGAAGCGTGCCTGCATCTCGCTGGCGCGCGAAGAACGATTAACCCCTGCGAAAAGTCATCAAGGCGTTGTGTCTCATTACCAGGCGCTGAAAGTGAGGACGGATGTTGCGTAAGCGCATTGCCGGAATTTGTGTATTGGCATCGTCGTTGTTCGTTGGATCGACGGTCATGGGCCCTCGGGCAGCTCAAGCCCAAGTCATCGACCTCGACGACGAAGAGGAAGTGCAAGAGGCGATTGCTGACGGCACCGTTGCCAAAGGCAAGGCACCTGCTGGTGAGAAAGCCAGTGGTAAAGCCAAAGCGGACGAGGCGCCCGAAGAGGTCGAGCAGGCTCCCGTCGTCGCCGGGCAGATGACCGAAGCGGCCGCGGCCGCCAAGCGCATGTTCGACAAGCAGAAGTGGGCGGAAGCTGCGCTGGGGTTGCACCGCGTGGTGGCAGGCGATACGGGCGACGATCCCGGTAACCAGCAGCTCGCAGAGTACTGGCTCGCAATCAGCCTGTACCGTCTGAAGTTCTACCAGGCGAGCTACGCGATGTTCGCTTCCATCGCGCGCAACAAGAACCACCTGAAGTTCGGTCAGACGCTGCTTTGGCTCAGCAAGCTCGCCACTCAGCTGCCTGAGCCCGCGGGCATCATCGACAGTGTCGGGCGCTACGGCGATGGCGATCTGGCGCGCTTCAACAACCCCCAGCAGCGTGACCTGTACTTCCAGCTCAACTACATGCTCGGTCGCTACCGCTACCAGCACGACAAGAAGTACAACGACGCGGTCCGCCTGTTCAACCGCGTGAAGCCGTCGAGTCAGTACTACGTCCAGGCGCAGTTCTTCAGCGGCATCAGCTACGTGCAGATGCGCAAGAGCGTTCCCGCGGTCAAGGCGTTCCAGCGCATCGAAACCGCGCTCGACGAAGGCGTGGAGGGCGTCGAGGACGAGCGTCGCATGCAGGATCTCGCCTACTTGTCACAGGCACGAACGTACTACTCGGCTTCCATCCGCCTGGACCCGGAAACCAACGCGCCCAGTGTCGACGAGAAGAAGCTCAGCGCCGCAGTTCGCTACTGGAACCAAATCGACGTCGCGAGCGAGTACTGGCTCGACGCGCTGTTCGAGCAGTCGTGGGCGTACTTCATGGCAGGCGACTACCCGCGAGCGCTCGGCAACATCCACACCATCGACGCGCCGTACTTCCCGGGTGCGTTCTACCCTGAGGCCCAGATTCTCAAGGCGGTCATCTACTTCGCCAACTGCAACTACGAGGCGGCGACTACCGTGGTGGCGCGCTTCAACAAGAAGTTCGTGCCGATTCGCGACGAGCTGAAGAAGGTCCTCAAAGAGTACGAGGGCGAGGGCAAGGGTGAAGCGTTCTACAACTTCCTGCTCCAGGTGCAGAGCGGTAAGGCGGACCTCTCACCTGCGATCAAAGGCGTCGTCGAGCACTCGCTCAGCGATCGTCAACTGCTGCGCAACATCGAGTACGTGAAGCTGCTCGGCAAGGAGATGAAGACGTTCGAGAAAGCTCCCGGCAGTTTCCGAACCTCGAGTCTCGGCGGTTATATCCAAGATCGCCTCACTGAAGCGCGTCAGATGGCCGTGAACAACGCGGGCGAACTGGCCAAGTCTCGGTACCGCCGCTTCATTGCGGAGTTGGATGAACACCTCAACAACGGTGAGAAGATCCTCATCGACATCACTGCCGCTCAACGCAATCTGCTCGACGAGAAATTGCAGGCGGGACAGGTCAGCAAGGCTGAGTCCAAGATTTACGGCGTCGTGAATCCGGACGAAGAGCACGTAATCTGGCAGTTCGACGGCGAGTTTTGGCGTGACGAACTCGGTTTCTATCGGCAGGTCGTCGAGTCAGCGTGCGGAAGGTAATTAGCGAGATGAAGAAAGCACGAAACATCCCGTTCTTGACGGTCGCCCTGGCCGCTCTCTCCTTCATGGGAGCGAGCGTGGTGGCGGTCGACGGTCATGCAGGTGAAGTCGCCAAGGAGCGATCCGAGGCAACCCTCTCGAAAGAGTGTGTAAATCCCAAAGCCTACGAGAACATCAACGAGTGTCCGAAGGGCCCGAAGGAGTTCGGAGGCAAGGCACGGCACCGCAAGGCGTTCAAGACTGCGCCGCCGCCGTCGGAGCGCAAGAAGCGTAACGACAGCCTCGCACCGAAGAACGCTTCCGAGAGCATGATGGCGGGCCAGCGTGACACGCGTAAGGCGCGTCTGCAGGCGCGTTCCAGGGCGCTGCTCATCACGGAAATTTCAGGCCTCGAACGGCTCTTCCGCAAGACCAAGAAGAACGACAAGGACCGCGCTCAGCTGGTTCGTCGTCTGGCAGAAGGTTACGTGGAGCTAGGTTCGGCTGCGAATCGCGACATGATCGAGTCCGAGATCAAGCGCGATGAGGCCAAGCGCAAGAAGCAGCGCAACACCTACGAAACGAACAAGCGCGAGGCGCTCAAGGCCAAGAAGATCCTGAACGAGGCACGCCGCAAGGCGATCGCGTTCTACCGCGTGATGAAGCGCGACTATCCGGATTACAGCAAGCTCGACGAGATCCTGTACTACCTGGCGTACGAGTACGAGCAGGCTGGCAAGCTCGAAAACGCTCGCAAAGTGTACCTCGAGCTGATCGAGAAGGCACCCAAGAGCAAGTACGTTCCGAACGCCTATCTGGCATTCGGCGAGTTGTTCTTCAACGACGCCATGGGCGACCCGTCGAAATGGGCGCTAGCCGCCAGCGCGTACAAGAAGGTGATCGAGTACCCGCCACCAGAGAACGGTGTTTGGGGTTACGCACACTACAAGTTGGCGTACGTCCACTGGAACAGCGGCGAGTACGGCGAAGCCATCCAGGAGTTCAAGGAAGTCATTCGCTATGGTGACAAGTTCCCCAAGCTTCCCAACGCTCCGCAGCTCCAGAAGGCCGCTCGTCGTGACCTGATCCCCGTGTACGCGGTGGCTGGACCACCCGACAAGGCGTACAACTTCTTCCGTCCGCTCAGCGGCGACAAGAGCGGTGACGAGAAGACGGTCGAGATGCTCAATGATCTGGGCCTCGCCTACTTGGACACTGGTCACTACGAAGAAGCAGTCGTGCTCTATCGTGACTTGCTCACGCGGGACCGCGGCGACAAGAATTGCTTCTACCAGACCAAGATCACTCAAGCCATCCAGGCGATGAAGTCGGGTGACAAGGTCGCGATTCGCAAGGAGCTCGAGAAGCAACTCGAAGTTCGCGCGGAGTTCCGAGCGGGCAAGCACCCAGACAAGGACAAGCTGGAGTGTGACAACCGCACTGCCGAGCTGCTCTCAGAAACAGCGATGAGCTGGCACTTGGAGGCAGTTGGTACGGGCGGAACCAGAGGTACGGGCGACAAGGAGACGATGAGTCTCGCATCGTTGCTGTACCAGAAGGTGGTCGACAACTTCACCCAGGAGCAGTTCGAGCAGTTCGAGTTCCCGAGGATCGTCAAGGAAGACTGGCCGAACATCTACAAGATCAAGTACGCGATGGCCGATCTCCTGTACGTGCAGGAGCGTTGGGAAGACTGCGGTCCTGCGTTCGACGCGGTCGTGGCTGCCAACCCGTCGAGTCCCGAAGCGCCCGAGGCCGCGTACGCGTCCGTCCTCTGTTACCAGAAGATGTACGACCAGATGCACAAGGGCGACGACGACAAGAAGGGCACAGGCATGGCCCCCGACAGCGTCCGTGGCAAAGAGAAGGAGGCCGACGATTGGGAGAAGTTCAAGCCGAAGGACTTCACCGACATGCAGAAAGGTATGGTCCAGGCTTTCAATCGTTACGTCTGCTACATCAAGCCCAAGGACGGCGACAAGAAAGCCTATGACCAGTACGTCGAGGTGAAGTACGCGCGAGCGCGCACCTACTTCGAGGCTCAGCACTGGGAGGAAGCTGCAATCGCGTTCCGCGACGTCGCGTTGAACCACTCGGATCACGATTCGGCGATCTACGCAGCGCAGCTGTACCTCGAGTCCGTCAACGTGTTGGGATCGAAGTCGAAGCCACCGAAGCCCGAGTGTTTCATGGAAATGGGCGACGACGTGCCTGCGTTCTTGGAGCTCTACTGCGACGAGAAGAAGTACGAAGAGAACAAGGAGCAGTGCGACATCCTCACGCGCATCCAGTGTGACGTGAAGCGCTTGCGCGCGGAGAAGCTCGTCGAGAAAGCTGACGCTGGCGGCGCGGACGCGCTCGTCAACTACAAGGCTGGTGGCGACGCCTACATCGAAATCTGGCGCGAGTACGGTGAGGCTTCGATCGAGGCAGGTGAGGCTTCCAAGTGCGGCAAGCTCGAGGAGGTCTTGTTCAACGCTGCGCAGGCCTACCAGGCTGGTCGATTGCTAGCCAAGGCCATCAGCGTCAGGCGTTTGCTGCTCAACCCCAAGTACAACCTGCACGAGACCGAGCTCGCGCAAAAGTCGCTGTACCAGCTCGGGCGCAACTACCAGGCCATCGCGGTCTACGACGCTGCGGCGAACTTCCTACTGAAGTACGCCGAGGCGACGAAGTTCAAGGGTGAAGACGCGGACAAGGCAGTCAGCGATTCGGTGGTGCTCAGCTTGGGCCTCGGAAACGAGGACAAGGCCATCGAAGCGGCACAGTCGTTCAACCGCAACTTCGGTCGACGCAAGCCCGCACAAGCTGCCCAGATCGCGTTCGCCATCGCTTCTCACTACGGGGAGAAGGGTGACTGGCAGCAGGTCAAGAACAAGCTCGCTGGTACGGCGATGAACTTGATCGACAAGCAGGCCACCTTGGATGTGAAAGTCGAAGCGCACGCGCTGTTGGCGCAAGCGTATCGGCAGCTCAAGGCTGAAACCAACGCCAAGCGTGAGTACTCCAAAGTGGTCGGGGCGTGGAGCAATCCGCAGAAGGCCGCCGCGGAAGTGCAGTCGGGTGAGGGCGATCCAGCCACCAAGCAGCGTCGACTCGGCCGTGCACTCACCGCCGTCGGCGAGGCGCTCTATTACTTCGCCGAAGAGAAGAAGGCTGCGGTCGATAAGGTGACGTTCCCCGCGTACAAGGGACCCGGCGACAAGGACTCGGTCCTCAAGCACATCAACACCAAGGTCAAGGACTGGATTCAAAAGAAGAAGCCGCTCGTCGACGCCGCCACCGCGGAATACAAGAAGATCGTCGACCTTCAGCCGCTGCCTCCGCCCAAGTGGGTGATTGCGGGTGGTGCACAGGTCGGAAGCATGTGGTCGACCTTCGTGGAGGAGTTCCGTGCCGCGCCGATTCCCGACAAGATGAAGCAGGACTACGAGATCCGCACGGCGTACTACGGTGCTCTGGACGACGCCTCGGAGCCTCTGAAGTTGATCGCGAAGAGCGCGTACAAGACGTGCTTGGAGTACTCCGTGACGTACCAGTACTTCGACCAGTTCAGCCGTTCTTGCGAAGAGTGGTTGGCTGAGGAGTACAAGTCTGAGTTCCACTTGATCGACGAGTTCCGTGGTGCTCCCGATCGAGTGAACAGCGTGCTCAAGGAGAAGCCCTACCCGCTGAAGGCGGACGGTGAACCCATGCTGATCACTTCGGCTGAGCCGGCGCCTGCGGCGACCGACAGCAAGAAGGACGACAAGAAAGACGGCGACAAGAAGTGAGTCGGCTGGCGCAAGGGCGGAGGGCGTCAGCCCTCCGTCGCGCCTCAGCGAAGGATACGAGAGTCATGAAGCATTTGAAGAAGTTTGCATTCGTTCCCCTGCTGCTCAGCGTGGCTTGCGGTGGCCCTTCTGACAAAGGACCGGCTAGTGCCGCCGATGCACCCGCGAAAGGTCCCGGCGGCAAGTACAAGGTTGCCGAAGAGGCCAAGAAGGAACACAGCGCGGCGCTCGACAATTTCATCGCGAACGACAAGTCGTTCGACTGGAATGAGAGCAAGTGTCGTTCGATCGCCAAGCAATTCATCGCCGCGTCAGAGACGCAGGAGTCGGCGACTGGAAAGCCTCTGCCCACCGCGCTCTACAACGCGGGCGTGACGTACATGCGTTGCGGCTTGGAAGCGGAAGCGCTCGAGCAGTACCAGGCTGCCAGCCAAGCGGATCCGACGTTCAGCCGTGGCAAGGCGCAAATGGCCTTGTTCGACTACAAGCAAACGGGTGATCTCGACGGCACCGTGTCGAATCTATGGGGCATCATCAAGGACGCGCGCTTCCAAAACGTGGAGGCATTGGTCAGCATTGCTGCGCTCCAAATGGAACGAGGCAACGATCAGGCGAACGACGATGGCGCTAACGACATGGAGCGCGCGAAGAAGAACATTCAGCGCGCGTTGGCTATCGACGATAACTACATGCCTGCGTTCAACCAGCTTGCCATCTACTACATGGAGCTCGCGAAGCAGAAAGCCGGTCGCAAGACAGGTCGCTCGCGCGGTCTCGTCGTGGCGGGTGCCAAGAAGAAGGCGGTCAGCCAGCAGCAGCTGGAGCTCGCGGCACTCGTCGCCTCCCAAGCGATGCAGAAGAACGCCAATTACGCGCCCATCTACAACACCGCAGGTCTGATCCAGGTGCAGATGGACAACTTCAATGGCGCGGTGAAGAGCTTCGCGAAAGCACGTGGCCTAGATCCGAAGTTCTACGAGGCTCACATGAACTATGCGGCCGTGAACCTGTCTTTCCGCGGGTTCAAGGAGGCTGAGTCGGCGTATCGTGAGGCGCTCAAGCTGGCACCGCAGGATTACGAGGCTCAGCTCGGGCTAGCGCTGGCACTACGTGGGCAGATCGACGACGCCAACTTCGACAAGCAGGTGGCCGAAACCGCCAAGCATCTCGAGGAGTGCAAGAAGATCGATCCCTCTCGTCCTGAGGCGTATTACAACGAGGCGATCCTGACGCAGGAGTTCCGTGCGAAGGCGTCTGGAGATCCCAAGAAGTCGATCCCGACCCTGCGTGAAGCCATCGAGAAGTACGAGGCGTTCATCTCGAAGGCTGGCGGTGACGAGCGTTTCGCCGAAGCGGTCAACCGCAGCCAGGATCGCGTCCAGGACATCAAGGACACCATCACCTTCATCGAGGAAGGCGAGAAGGCTCGCATCGAGCAAGAACGCATGGACCAGCAGATGAAGGAAGAGGAAGAGGCGCGGAAAAAAGAAGAGGAGCGCCTGAAGAAGGAAGAAGCGGAGAAGGCCAAGGCTGAAGCCGAAGCCGCCGCTAAGGAGAAAGAAGACAAGGCGAAAGCTGACGCCAAGGCCAAGGAAACGCCTGCGGACGCCAAGGCGGCGCCAGCCGACAAGAAGGCGGCTGAGCCGGCCAAGAAGAAGTAGCCCAAGCCAGCGTTGGGCGGTGGGGCGCTCTTGGTACCCGCAGCAAGAGTCCGCATAGAGAAAGTCCACTGCTGTACCTGCAGTGGACTTTTTCGATTTCGAGGATTCGGCGCTTCACGCTGGTACGCAAAGTTGGCCGTTAGCAAATTTGTGGAACCCTCGCGGCAGTGGGGTGTCCCACACAGCCATCGACAACGCCCCACAACTCACTTTGGATCAAGCAATGCGATTGACGCGCCAGAGCAGCGGGGACTACAGTCCGAGCGAAATTCGGACGCGGTAGTCACCACTGCGCACACCTGGAGGCACAGCTCCTCCGGGGCGCCAGTCCGCTACGGGGATGATCCTCGAACAAACACCCAAAAAGCAGTGACTTCGGACCGCAACCGCGGTGGGAATCGACTCGAGAAAGTAATCAGGAGAGCAACATGCGTCGAAACTTCAAGGTTCTGTTTGCCCTAGTGGCTGTCTCTTTGGTGATGGTAGCTCCTGGCGCCATGGCTCAGGACGAGGGTGACGGGTACGGGTACGAGTTCGAAGACGATCCGCTCAACGCAGGCGGGTTCGGGCCGAACGACGCTACCATTCGCGTTCGCCCCAAGGCTGCACGCACGACCCTGATTCGCCCACGAACCACGTTCGTTCCCGAGATGTTGAAGTCGGTCGAGAACCTCTGAGGTCCTCAGCCGTCAGCCCAATTCAGCCGTCAGCCCAATTCCGAGGCCTAGCCATCTATCCCCGTGGTCGAGGTAGCTGAAAACCCGCGTCCCTCGCACCAGCCCTCGCGAATCCCAGTTCACGTTCACGCAATCAGAGCAGAAGCATCATAGAGCGCCGGGCGCCGACAGAACTCTCGTCCACGTGACTCTCCCTACAGGAAAATCGAACATGTCAATCGCCGTATTAACCTTCGCAGTCTACCAAGGTGAGCAGTTGGTTGCTCGCGAAGCAATCTCCGAGAACATCGTCAAGATCGGTGCGGATCCGAACAGCCACCTGTGCATCAACGACCCGTCCGCGGCGAAAATGCACGCCGTCATCGAGGTGACGAGTGCTGATGAAGTCACCCTGATCGATTTGGGTAACGACCCAGGCACAGCGGTCAACGGCGCCATCGTGAACAAGGCGCGGCTCAACGTCGGCGACCAAATCCAGATTGGCATGACGATCGCGGTACTGGAGAGCGTGGCGCCGAACGCGGCGGCTGTCGCTGCTCCCGCACAGCCCGCGTTCGCTGCAGGCGCGCAACATCCTTCGGCGCCGCCAGGCGTCGGCGCCCCGCAATACCAGTCGACGACGCCTGGCATGGCGGCCGCCAATCCGTTTGCTGCGGGTGGTGACAACCCGTTTGGCGCGGCCAATCCCGCGGCGGGCAATCCGTTTGCTGCGCAGTCGGCGGCGCCTGCCGCCCCAGTTGCAGCGGCTGCAGCGGTTCCCCATGACGCGCCCGAGGGAACCTACACCTACAGTCTCGTAAAGTCGGGCCCGGACGTTTCACCCGATGAGGTGGAGCTGCCGCATGTGGCATCCGTCGAGGTGATGGTTCTGTGGGGCGAAAATGTCTTACACGTCAACCACCTCACACCACCGCGGAACTACTACGTGGGTGAAGAGCAGGGAAAGCAGTTCTCTGTCGACTTCTTCATTCCCTCCGAGAAGCTCGGAACCACGCGCATGCCAGTCGTGATCGGCGACGCCTCGAGTGCTGCGGTGGTCATCCCTCAGGGTTCTGTGGGAACCGTCGAGATTACGGGTCAGCCGGTCATGTCGCTAGACGAGGCGCGAGCACAGTCGCAACCCTGCGCGGAGCTTGCTGGGGCGCACCAGCTTCCGCTTCCCGTGGGCGCCAAGGCCCGAGTGCAGGTTCACGACCTGGTATTCCAGGTTCAGGCAGTGAACGCGGGCAAGCCGATTCCCCACGGTCTGGCGAGCGGCTTCGACTGGAACGTGGCGATGTACTTCGGTCTGTCGTTCCTTTCGGTCGGCAGCTTGATGCTCGCCATGGCGTTCTTCGTCCCGCCCATGGGCTTGACGGACGGTGAAGGCATCGACCAGGACCAACTGATCCTGATTCAGCAGTACCTCGATGCCAGCGCCGAGCGCGAGCAAGAGGAAGAAGAGACCGATCAGGTCCCGGAAGAGGACGCCGACAACAAGGAAGGCGGCACTGGTACCCGAGCCAAGGGCGAAGAAGGCTCGATGGGTAAGGAAACGAGCAAGGACACGAACAAGCGCTACGCGGTTCAAGGTCCGAAGGACAATCCCGATCCCCACATCGCACGTCAGGCCGCTTTGCGTGAGGCGGTCGAGTTCGGCATGATCGGTCTGCTCAACACTGGTGCAGCGGGCGATCCCAACGCGCCGACGGCACCCTGGGGCCGCGAAACGTCACTCGGTATGGATGACGTCAGCGCCATGGGTAACATGTGGGGCGACGAGATCGGCGACGCGTACGGAGCAGGCGGGTTGGGTCTGTCGGGCATCGGCGAAGGCGGCGGTGGCCGCGGTGAGGGTATCGGCCTCGGCTCGATCGGTACGCTCGGTCACGGCGCAGGCACGGGTACTGGGCAGGGTTTCGGCTCTGGTCACGGCCGACTGGGTGGGTCCCACAAGACCAAGGCTCCTCGGGTTCGAATGGGCGCGACCACCGTCAGCGGTCGGCTCCCCAAGGAAGTCATCCAGCGTATCGTTCGCCAGAACTTCGGTCGATTCCGCTTGTGCTACGAGAAGGGCCTCGGGGCGAACCCGAACCTCGAAGGGCGAGTCTCAGTTCGATTCGTGATCAACCGTGATGGCTCGGTTTCGAACGTCAGCAATGGTGGTTCGAGCATCCCGGACTCGGGCGTGGTCAACTGCACGGTTCGCGCGTTCTACGGGCTCAGCTTCCCGAAGCCCGAAGGCGGCATCGTGACCGTCGTCTACCCGATTATGTTCTCCCCTGGCTGATCGTCGGGTTTGGAGTCCGAACAGAGGCGCTTCCACTTTGCGGTGGAGGCGCTTCTCTCGTTTGTGATTCGGGACGTCGCCGCTTCCTGGCGCCGTGTTTCGAGTTTGCGAGGCTGCTCGCGTGCGCGCAGCAGGCGGACAGGACCGTGGTGCTTCGAGGATTGTTGAAAAAGTTCGGTGGGCGAGGTGATTGACGCTGGTTCGCGACTCGATCCGGACCCCAACGCTATACGCGCTTGAACTGGAATTTGAAAAAGTAGTACGAGTGCGTTGAGCCGTGGCCGGGGCGCTGCAATTGCGGCGCGGCCGTGCGGCAAAGAGAGAATGAGGTAGCTGTTACATGATCTGGCACAACTTGACCAAAGCGGTCGTCACGAGCGCACTAGTACTCGGCGTGGCAACTACGGGATGCAGCCGCGATCACATCGAGGCGATCAACCTGGCGAACCAGGCAGACAAAGCGGTCGCGGTGAACGTGAGCGGCGCAATCAAGAAGTACGAGGAGGCGATCCGTCTCGATCCTACGAATCACCGAATCCTCTGGAAGTTGAGCCAGGCCTACCAGAAGCAGGAAGAGTGGGGGAAGATGGAATCGATCCTGTCGCAAGCCGCGGCGCAGGCGCCAAACTTCGCCGACTACTACTACTACCGTGGTTACGCGCTCATGCAGATTGCGATGGGCGGCAACCAAGACGCCTACAACGAGGCGAAGAAGCCGCTTCAGAAGTGCATCGAGACCGATCCGAATTTCGCAGAGTGCTACCACTGGCTCGGAACCGCGCTGATGTGGACGGGTGACGACCAGGGGGCTCTCGAGAACTACGCCAAAGCGATCGAGCACAACCCCGGTGAGTTCGGTTACTTCTATCCGCCACTAGGTGAGCTACTGGTCAACCTGCGCTTCTATGACGAGGCGGAGAAGGTCTTGAAGGAGGGCGAGCGCGTTCTACCCAAGGTCCAGAAGAACAAGAACTCGCTGTACGCAATCTACACGCTGCTCTCGAACGTGTATCAGGCCAAGGGCGACGACTCTGCGCGAGTTGCAGTACTCGAAAACGCCAACGCCGTCGGCGGTGACACTCACCCGGAGATCGCCTTCAACTTGGGAAGCACGTACGCGGTGATGAAGCCACCAAAGAAGGATCAGGCGATTCGCTTGCTCAAGTCCTTCAACAAGCGCGCGTGCGCGGGCAAGAAGGGCGCGACGACCTACAAGGATCAGTGCGAGACCAGCCAGGCGCTGGTGCAAAAGCTCGGCGGCGGCTGAGTTCATCACGCGCGGCAGCTGACGTGGAAAGGCGGGCTTCGGCGCCGCCTTTCTGCATTTCTGTACCTAGTTGAAATCGCTTGCGGTTTCAGGTCTCTTTCGGTTGTTGCCAGTCAGTGTGTCGAAGTGCCGAATCATGGCAGCTTGGCGTCGTCGACGGCTCGCTGGCACCAGTCTGCCAGTGTCGGTCGTGTTGTGACTGTAGGCAGGGGGCGGCTGCGCTCCGTCTTGTCCTACTGCATGGTCAGCGACGCACGTTCTCTTACATCATCAGCAGGGTGTAGCGGCCACGGACGCGCGGACATGAGGCCAGAAAAAACGCTGCCGATTCGCTCATCTGGCTATCCACTTTGGGTCGACATGCCTGTAGCATGTCCGCTCCGAGATCACTTGCGGTCGAGGAAACGCCAGCCCCAATCAGTCCGTCGTGCTCACACTTCGTGGACACGAGGACGCCCGGCGAGGATTGACTAAGTTTTCGAACAAAGCCAGCGTTTCGGCGGAAGTACGCCCCCGGCACGCACGATGGGGTCTCTCCCTTCGCGCGCGGCCTTTGGTGGGGTTGCCCGAGATTTCACGACGCTGACGCAAAACCAGAGAGCATTACTGTGGGTGAAGAAACAACGGTAGAATCGGCTGACATCCAGGAACTGCGGGACGCGGTGAATGCCGCGGAGTCAGGCCGCCCCAACGAGTACGTCAAGGCTCTGACGGCCCTCGCCGACGCATTGCCCCCGAGTCAGGAGAAGGTAGAAATCTATCTTCAAGCGGGCAACCTCTACACAGCGAAGTTCCGCAATCAGGCTGAGGCGATCAAGGCGTACGAGGCAGTTCTCGAGGTCGAGCCGACGCATCCCGAGGCGACGGCGTTCCTGCGCGATTCGTACGAGAAGCGACGCGATTGGGAGAAGCTGATCGCGCTGCAGAAGAGTGAGGCGGAGCAGCTCGACCCCGATGCCCGCCTGATCGTCTACAAAGAGATCGCTCAGCTGGCGAGCGATCGCATCAAGCGCCCGGAGATTTGCATCGAGCTTTGGTCGGTCGTGTTGGAGGCCGACCCCAACGATGCTGACGCGCTACGCGCGCTTTCTCAGTTGTACGAGCGGGACCGCAAGTATGAAGAACTCGCTGACGTGCTCGAGCGTTTGGTCGCGTTCGAGGACGACGTAGAAGAAAAACAAAAGATCCTGCAGAAGCTCGGGCAGGTTACGGGTGACCGGCTCAAGGATGACGCGCGCGCTGCCGAAGCGTATCGTCAGCTGTTAATCTACTCCCCGGACGATCGTCGTTACCAGGAACAGCTCAAGAAGCGATACATCGCGCTGGGCAAGTGGGACGAACTGGAGCTGTTCTACGCTCAGACGGATCGCTGGGACGAGTTCATTCGGGTTCTAGAAAGCAACGAGTCGCGAGCGGCCGACGACGACGAACGCGTGCGCATGCTGCTCAAAGTCGCCGAGTTGTGGATGACGCAGAAGGGGAAGCCCGATCGTGCGGCGCGGGCGTACGAGAAGATCCTCGCCACCGTTCCCGACCACGCAGATGCGGCAGATCGGTTGATCCCCATCTACGAAAGCCTCAACAATGCCAAGGGGCTGAGTGGCGCGATCGAAGTCAAGCTTCAACACGTTACCGATCCCGAAGAGCGACTCGGCCTACTCCGCCAGCTAGCGGAGTTGTACATGGGGCGAGCTAACGACAAGCAGAAGGCCTTCGAGTGCCTGCTGGCGGCGTTCGAGCTGCTGCCCGACGATCCACAGTCTCAGGAAGAGGCCGAGTCGGCCGCCAAAGCCGTCGGCGGGTGGGCGGAGATGATCGCGGCCTATGAGAAGGCCATCGATTCGGGCATGGCGGAGCCCATCGGCTTGCGACTCCGCCTCGGACGCATCTTGGTGGAGGAGGTCGATCGGCTCGACGACGCGCTCGTCCAGTACCGTGCCGTGTGCGAGGCCGAACCCGAGAACGAGGTGGCGCTCGGGGCGCTCGAGCATCTCTACAAGCAGGCAGGGAGGGCCAAGGAGTTGCTCGCTGTTTACAAGCGGCGCTCAGAGCTTTCGGTGGATCCGCAGCAGCGTCGTCAGATTCTGTTCGAGATCGCGCGTTTGTACGTCGAGCAGTTGGACCAGGCCGAGCTCGCGGTGGCCACATACGAAGAGGTTCTCGCCGAAGACCCCGCTGACGAGGAGGCACTCAGCGCGCTGGACCTGCTCTACCAGAAGACGGAGCAGTGGGACGCATACGCCGAGATCTTGCTACGGCGAATCGAGTTGGCGGCAGCTGAAGAGACACTGCTCGATCTGAAGTTTCGACTGGCTCGTGCCCAAGAACAGCACCTGGACGACGCACCTTCCGCCCTCGAGAACTATCGAGAGATCCTGTTCATCAACCAAGAGCACAAGGGGGCGCGAGCTGCGCTCGAAGGATTGCTGAAGGGGCCGCTCAGTGCTGAGGCTGCCACGATTCTCGAAGCAATCTACGAGAACTCGAGTCAGTGGCCTGAGTTAATCAAAGTGCTCGAGATTCTGGCCAAGGGGGTCAAAGACGAAGAGCGCAAAGTAGAGGTGCTCTGCAAGATCGCCGTTACTGCGGCTGCCCAGTTGGGGGACAGCAAGGCGGCCTACGGGGCGCAGGCCCGCGCGGTCAAGCTCTCGCCCGGCAATCTCGGCCTCAGGGAGCAGTTGGAATCGTTCGCTGGCATGGCGGAGGCTTGGGATGAGCTGGAGCGCTTGTACGGCGAGGTCGCAGAGAGCGTCGCTGACCCAGACCTGGCACGCGCATACCTAGTGCGTGTTGCAGCTATACAGGGGCAGCGCGGCGAGATTGACGAAGCGGCTGCGTCGTTCGAGCGAATGCTCGAACTGGATCCGAATGACGTCGAGGCGTTGCTCGCGATGGATACCTTGTTCCGAGGCGCGGAACGTTGGTCGGACCTCGTAGACGTTTATCGCAAGCGCATTGCGCTGACGCTCGACGAAACCGAAAAGGAAACGCTCTACGCCGAAATGGCGAGCATCCTGGAGCAGCGTTTGGGCCAGCCCCAGAAGGCGATCGCTGCGTATCAGGAAGTGCTCACCTTCGCTCCCGCCAGCACCGTGGCTCTAGGCGCGCTCGACAAGCTGTTTGCAGCCCAGGGGAGCTGGTCACACCTGGCGGAGAATCTCGAGTCTCGGCTGGCTCTGGCGGAGACAGAAGGCGAACAGGTCGAGCTGATGCTTCGACTCGCGAGGCTCCGCGAGGAGCATATGCAGGACGCGTCTCTTTCCATCGAGACGTACCGCCAAGTGCTCGATCGTGACCCGATGAACCAAACGGCAATCTCCGCACTGGAGCGTTTGGCAGAAACCGAGGGCAACGAGCTGTTGATTGCGGAGATCTTGGAGCCGCTGTACACGGCGCAGGGTAACGTTCAGAAGCTCATCGGCGTCTACGAAATTCAAGAACGTCGTGAGCAGGACGTTCAGCGCAAGGTGGAGCTGTTGCACCAAATCGCGAACTTGCAAGAAGACGCGATCATGGACGTATCCGCGGCGTTTGGAACGTACTGCCGTGCGCTCGCTGTGGATCCGCTGAGTGAAATGACCGTCGACCAACTGATTCGACTAGCGGAGGTGACCAATCGCTTCGAGGAACTCGCTACGCAGTTCGAGTCTCTAGCGAGCGAGAAGGAAGAGGAAGATCACGAAGTTGCCAGCCAGTTGTACATGGCGTCCGCTGCCGTGGTGGAGAACAACCTCGCGAACCTCGAGCGGGCCGTCGAGCTCTACCGCAAGGTCATCAGTATCGATCCCGTGAACCTGGAAGCAGCCGAGTCGTTGCAGAAGCTGTACCAGGCGACCTCGCAGTACGAGCAAACCTCACTGATTCTCCAACGCAAGGCGGAAATGCTCGAGGTGTTGGAAGAGCAGAAAGAAGCCTTGTACCAGGCCGCTCGCATCGAGGCAGACATCATCGAGAAGCCTGAGCGGGCCGTTGCGGTATACCGCAAAGTGCTGGAACTCGACGCAGAGGACCAACAGAGCGTCGATGCGCTGATCGATCTTTATCTCAAGGCGGAGGATTGGGCCGCGCTGCTCGAGGTGCAGGCGAAGAAGGCCGACCTGGTTCTCGACCCCGAGGAGAAGAAGGTCATCTACTATCAGATGGGCGCAGTCTACGAGGTAGAGCTGCAGAACCTCGAGCGCGCGATCGACAACTACCAGCGTGTTCTGGAGCTCGACCCGAACGACATCGAAGCGCTGGGGCGTTTGGACGCACTCTACGTCGCGTCCGAAAACTGGGGTGATCTGCTCGGAGTGCTGACTCAGGAGGCGGAGCTCACGAGCGACGTCGGGGAGGCTCTGAGTTACCAGTATCGCATCGCCGAGTTGTACGAGAAGCGCCTCGACGATGTGCCGCGCGCCGTCGAGCTGTACCAGGAGATCCTCAGCATTCAGCCCGGGCACTCGCCCACGCTGGCTGCTCTCGAGAACATCAAGGGTGGCAGCGTGGCCCCGCTCGCTGCGGCGATGGTGCTCGAGCCCATCTACGAAGCGGCAGGTGAGTTCGAGCGGCTGCTCGGCGCTCTGGAAGTGCAGGTTGCCCATACCGAAGATCCGTACGCGAAGGTCGAGTTGCTGCAGCGCATGGCGCTGATCGCCGAGGAGACCTTGATGGATCATGCTCGCGCGTTCGACGTGAGTGCACGTGCGGTCGTATTGGACGTTCGCAACGAAGACTCCCTCGGAGGTTTCGAACGGCTGGGAATGGCGCTTGGGCGTTGGAACGACGTCGCGCGTCTCTATGCAGACGAGCTCGGCAAGCTGGAAGACGTCGACGAGCGCATCCAGTTGGGCATGCGGGTGGCAGCGATCTACGAAACACAACTCGAAGATCTCGACAACGCCGTACTTCACTACAACGGAGTGCTCGAACAGGAGCCCGACCACCGCGCGGCACTGGCGTCACTCGATCGCCTGTACTCGATGGCCGAGCGCTGGCCCGACCTGGTGCGCGTGCTCGAGCGCGAGGCTGAGGTGGGCGACAGCCCCGATGAAATCCTCGAGTTCAAGTTCCGACTCGGACAAGTGCGCCAGCACTACCTGGAGGACGTCGACGCGGCGATCGCTGCGTACCGCGAGGTTCTGGACGCCGCTCCCGAACACACCCAATCGCGAGCAGCGCTGGAGGCGCTGTTCGACGCCGAGGTGAAGCAGGCGGAGATCGCCGCCGTACTGGCGCCGCTGTACCAGGCGGCAGGTGAATGGGAAAACCTCAGTCAGGTTCACCGCGCACAACTCATCCACTGCGCCGACCCCGACGAGCGACTGCAGCTCTTCTACAGGATCGCCGAGGACGCCGAAGAACATCTGATGGATGTCGACGGTGCCTTCGAGGTTTACTGTCAAGCGCTACTCGAGCACCCGCTGGACTCCAAGGTTGGTGAGGAGCTGGAGCGTCTGGCTACGTACATCGACGATGGGTGGAATCGTCTTGCCGCGCACTACGCAGACACAGTCAGTATGGAGGGCGTGGCGGCAGAGGTTCAGGCGGCCGTGGGCTGTCGATTGGCGCGGGTTTACGAGGAGGAACTCGGCGATCCCGAAAAGGCGAAGCAGTCGTATCAGTTCGTTCTCAGCGTCGTTCCTTCGGATCCGACCGCGCTCGAGAACCTGGACCGCGTGCACACCGCGTTCGAGGAATGGGCAGACCTCGCTGAGATTTTGGAGCGACGAGCTCAGGTTTCCGAGGATCAAGACGACCGTGTCGTGCTGCTGACGCGCCTCGGTGAAGTGTACGAAGAGAACCTGGCGCAACTCGACGACGCTGAGCGCGCCTACCGCCAGATCTTCGACGAGCTGGAGCCTACCAACTCGGATGCCGTGTTCGCACTGGAGCGCATTTTCGAGCAGAAGGAATCTTGGCCGGATCTGATGCGCGTGTATCAGCGCCAGCTCGATGCTGCTGAGGGTGCGGCGCGCGAAGCAGAGATTCGCGCCAAGATGGCGAGACTGTCCTGGCAGAAGCTGGGCAAGCTCGAGGAAGCGTCCGAACTGTGGCGGCGAGTTCTCGACTTGCGAGGTGATGACGTCGAGGCGCTCAACGGTCTTGCGGACCTGTACGAGCATCAGGAGCGTTGGGCCGAGCTGAGCGATTTGCTCGAACGTCAGTACGACGTTGCGGAAACGGACGAGGATCGTGCGATGACGCTGAGTCGTCGAGCGAAGCTCTTCAGCCAGCAGCTGGGGCGAGACGACGAAGCGCTCGAGACCTGGCAGCGTGTCTTGGATATCGACTACAGCCATCCAGGCGCGCTCTTGGCGATTGCTGACATTTGGCGGCGCCGCGAAGATCATCGTGAGCTGGTGATGGCCCTTCACTCGGCCGTGGATCGGGCAGCGGGCTTGTTCGAGACAGAACAGCTGACGGCGATCTACCGAGAGCTGGGGAAGGTTTACGCCGAAGTGCTCGATCAGACCTACGAGGCGGCCGAAGCCTGGGGTCACTTGCTCGAAGTCGACCCTGGGGACTTCGAAGCGATGGAGGAACTCGAAAAGATCCATCGCACGGAGCAGCGCTGGGAAGACGTCGTCAAGGTCAAGATCCAGCGAGCCGCCGCTCTCGAGCAGCCAGAGGAGAAGATCCGCGAGCTGAGCGAAGTGACCGAGATTTGGCGCTCCGAGCTCGAGAACTACGACGGCGCGACGGATGCCTTCGAGAAGATCCTCGAAGTCGATCCCTTGCACGAGCAAGCGTTCGACGAACTCGAGAAGTTGCATCGAAGTAGTGCGCGTTGGGAGTCACTCATCGAGATCTATCTTGCGCGGCTCGACGTCATGGAAGAGCAGGCGACCCGAAGCGACTTGTGGCGGCGCATGGGCCGCGTGTTCGAGGAGCGACTGGACGACAACGAGCAGGCGTTCGTTGCGCTCGATCAGGCTTTCAAGGAAGACTTCCACGACGACGCTACCTTCGAGTACCTCACGAAGCTGGTGCAAGCGACGAACCGCTGGAAGGAGTTGATCCGCGACACGCAGGAACTACTCGAGCAGCAGACAGCCGACGCCGACTTCATCAAGCTCTGCTTGCGTCTGGGCAAGTGGTATGGCGAGGAGCTGGGGCGAGGCGAGTACGCGATCGAGTACTACAACCAGGTGCTCGCGCGCGACCCTGGTAACGTTCAGGTGATTCGGCAGAAGGCGACCAATCTGCGAGTCAGTGGCGATCTGGAACAAGCTCGAGCCACGCTTGAACAGGCCGAGAGCGAGGCACTCAAGAACGACGACCGCAAGATGGTTTGTGTCGACCTCGGCGACTTGCACCGCAAGTACATGGGACAGCCCGAAAAGAGCATCGCGTATTACAAGCGCGCACTCGCCATCGATGTGCACTTGTTGCCAGCACTCGATGCCCTGGAGGGGTTGTACTCGGATCAGTCTGGTGCCGAGGGCGAATTGGTGGAGGTGCTCAAGCGTAAGGTCGAGGCTCTACACGACGCCGAAGCACTCGCCGCAACTCGACTGAAGTTGGGGCGTCTCTACGAGGTGCAACTGTCGGAGCCCGAGCGGGCTTGTGACGTCTACGCGGCCGTGGTCAACGCAGATGCGACCAACCTCGATGCATTGCGTGGTCTCGAACGCGTCTATCGTCACCTTTCGCGTTGGAACGAGCTGGCAGACGTGCTCGAGAAGCAACTCTTGAGCGTTCAGTCGGAGCGCGAACGCGTGGAGGTGTTGCTGAAGCTCGCACAACTACAAGAAGAGCAGTTTCTCAAGGCGGAAGTGGCCGCGAAACGCTACGAGCAGGTGCTCGAGATCGACGCGCTCAACGCCCCGGCCTACGAGGGGTTGGCGCGTTCTTATCGGCGTCTGAAGCGTTGGGAGGATCTCGTCAGTTGTTACCAGCGGCACATCGACGAGGCCGCCGAGCACGACGACAAGGTACGGCTGTATGGTGAGATCGGCGCGGTCTACGCGGATGAACTTCACGAGTCCGAGCAGGCGATCTCCGCATACCAGGCGATCGTCGATCTCGACGACACCAACGTCGACGCCTTGGACGCACTCGCGAAGCTCTACGAAAAGCGCGGCGACGTTCACGACAGTATCGACTGCTTGAAGAAGGTCGCTGATCTGACCACGGATGGCGGTCAGCGCGTGGACATGTACTATCGAATCGGTCGGGCTCAGCTCGACAGGCTCGACGATCCGATCGGGGCTCGCGAGAGTTTCGAACGAGCGTTGGATCTCGACCCCTCGCACTTGAACTCGCTTGGAGCACTCAGAGTACTGTCGACGGTCGAGGAGGATTGGGACGCGGCGTCCAAGTACCTCGAACAAGAGGTCGTCTACACCGAATCCGAACGGACCAAGGCGAAGTTGCTCGTCGAACTGGGCCGCATGCGGGCGGACAAGCTCGACGAGCCCGAAGCGGCACTCCAGGCCTATGAGCAGGCGATCGAGAATGATGCGGAGTGCGAGGAGGCTGCCGCGCCGCTGGTCGCGAGTTACGTCGAAGAAGAACGTTGGCAAGAGGCCGTGCCGCTCGCTGAGCTACTCGTGCGGCGGGGGCGTGGTGGTGATCGAGTGGAGCAACACGAGATCAACAACACGCTGGGCAAGATTCACAAGGCCTTGGGCAACGACGAGGAAGCGCTCAAGGCGTACCAAGAGGCGTTCAAGCTGGACGTCACGTCGCAGGAGAGTGTTCGGGGTATCGCGGAGGTCTCATACCGATTGAAAGACTGGCCAACCGCGCTGAGCAACTATCAGAAGGTGCTCACGGCACTGGGCGAGGACGAAGTCGTCGAGCGCACGGACGTTTACTACCGACTCGGCTGCATCAAGCGAGAGCAGGCCCAGGCGCGGCAAGCGGTCAACAACTTCGAGAAAGCACTTGCGCTCGATGACGCTCACCGCCCAACGCTCGATGCGTTGGTCGGCATCTACGAGGAGCAGCAGGACTGGCCACAGGTTGCCGAGTACAAGCGCCAGGTGCTCGATACGTTGGTCGAAGACGACTTGCGCTTCGACCTGCTGCTCGACATCGGTGCGGTGTGGAGCGACAAGGCCGAAAACCCCCGAAAGGCGATCGACGCACTAGAGGAAGCACAGACGATTCGTCCGCGCGATCACGTGTTGTTGCACCGCTTGTTGCGTCTGTACCAGGCGACCGAGGAGTGGGAACGGATGATCGACACTTTGCTGACGATCTCCGATCTCGAGTCGGAGCCGCAGAAGAAGGCGCGCTACTTCTTCACGATCGCCCAGCTCTATCGCGACAAGATCGAAGACTCCGATCGCGCTGTCGAGTACTTCAACGAGGCGCTCGACATGCACCCGGAGTTCTTGGAGTCTTTCGAGCGCATCAACAAGATCCTGACCCAGTCGAAGAACTGGAAGCAGCTCGAGCGCAACTACCGCAAGATGCTCCACCGTATTGCCGGCAAGGACAAGACGGATCTCGAACACGAGCTCTGGTATCAGCTCGGGCTCGTCTTCCGTGACCGCATTCAGGATCGCGACAAGGCGATCCATGCGTTCGAAGCCGCGTCTCGCGTCTCACCCACGGACCTGCGGGATCGACATATCCTGTCCGAGCTGTACGAAGTGAGCGAGCAGTACGACAAGGCGATCGCTCAGCAGCGCTACGTGCTGGAAGCCGATCCGCTCAAACTCGAGCCGTATAGAGCTCTGTATCGCTTGTTCTTGTACAAGCGCTCCTACGACGAAGCCTGGTGTGCTGCGGCGGTGATGGCGTTCTTGCGCAAGGCTGACGCCGAGGAGCAGCGCTTCTTCGAGGACTATCGACCACAGGGTATCTTGAAGGTGCAAGGGCGTCTCAGCGGCGAGCACTGGGCGCGGTTACTGGTCCATCCACGGACGAACCCCTACCTCTCGAGGATCCTCGAGGGAGTTGCGGGGGCGGCACTCAAGGCGAAAATCCAGCAGGTCGGCGGGAGCAAGACGCCCGATAAGGGCAGCAAACACGACCCGGCCAATTCCACGGTCACCTTTGCTCGTACCTTTGGCTGGTCGGCGCAGGTGCTCGGGATGCCGTCTCCTGACCTGTACATCAGCAAGGACAAGGTCGGCGCAGTGGAGGCGTTGCCAACGGAGCCGCGAGCGTCGGAGGCGGGCCGAGCTGTGCTGACTGGGTTCCAACCTCATGAGATGGCGTTTATCTGCGGCAAGCATCTCGCGTCTTACCGACCAGAGTTCTACATTCGTAACTTGTTCCCTGGGCAGAGTGATCTGATGGTCATGCTGTTCGCGGGCGTGATGATCGGCGCGCCGAGCACGCCCTTGCCCTCGGAAATCGCGTCGAACGTCCGAGCGACTGCTGCCGCGCTCACGCCATTCATCGATGCACGTGCCAAAGAGCATCTACGTGAGGTAGTGAAAGCGTTCGTGCAAGAGGGCAGCAAGGCCAACATCAAACGTTGGAACGAGGCGGCGGAGCTGACGGCGTGTCGCGCTGGGTTGCTGCTGTGTGGTGATCTGGAGGTCGCCAAGAAGGTGCTCAGCGCCGAACGAACGGGCGCTGGGTTGTCGGCCGCAGACAAGATGAAAGACCTGTTGGTCTTCATGGTCAGTGAGCAGTACGCGGCGCTCCGTAGCGCGCTCGGGGTGACCATCCCCGTCGATGAGTGAGCAGGTAGTTTCGGTCGGCGCGCTGCGACCCCGCTCGGCGGGCGCGTAGCGCGGCGAGCTGTACAATGCCCGCAGCGATCAATCGACGCCGCCCTGCTTGCCCTACCGACGGGACGTGTCGCTCCCAGTTTCGGGTCACGCGGGGCGAGTTGTACCCTGGCGGTGCCATGGATGTCGGTCAGGGCGATCGCTGGTCTTTTAGCGTGCGGGCCGCTGGCCGAGAATTGCCACGCAACCTACGTCGGGCGCTGACGATAACGCCCCGAGATGACCAGCAGAAGCAACCGAGACCAGGCTTGTAAACCGTCGACCGAGCGCGTGGAGCACTGCCCGTGGGTCGGCCCGTGGCAGGTGGAAGTGGCCGACCGCGAAGAGACGCTCACGTGTGTCGTGGCGGAGGGTGAGACGCTCTCGCTTGGCGCGTCCACGCGCGCCGACGTGCGAATTCGTGATGCGTCCGTCAGTGCCGTCCACGCGCGCTTGGCGGCCACCAAACGTGGCCTGCAAGTCGAAGATCTGGGGTCGACCAACGGGCTCTATGTTGGTGGGGCACTGGTTAGAAGCGCGCTGTTGAGCGGGCCTCACGCGAGCTTCGTGATTGGACGCACGACCATCAGCGTGCTGCCACGCTCCGAGGTGCCCGACGAGCCCGACGACGAACCCATCGCGGGCTTGATCGGTCGGAGCTATCAGATGCGGAAGCTTGCACGCCAGATCCGTCGCTACGCCACGCTGCGTGCCCCAGTGCTGCTGCAAGGTGAATCGGGCACAGGTAAGGATGTCGTCGCTCATGCGCTACACCGCTTGAGTGGACGTGAAGGGCAGATGCTAGCCTTGAACGTGGGCACGCTCAGCGAGGGCCTGGCAGACGCGGAACTGTTCGGGCATCAGCGAGGGGCGTTCACGGGCGCCATTCAAGCGAGGGAAGGGGCGTTCGTCACAGCGGACGGGGGCACTTTGTTTCTGGACGAGATTGCCGACCTGGCTGCGTCGGTGCAGGTCAAGCTGTTGCGGGTGATCGAGGATGGTGTCGTGCGTCCGCTCGGCGCTGCTAGCTCGCGAACGGTGAACGTTCGAATCGTGAGCGCGTGTTGGCGTCCGCTGATGGAACAGGTCGCGGCTGGGCAGTTTCGCGAGGATTTGTACCATCGCATCTCGACGGTTAGTCTGCAGGTCCCACCCCTGCGTAAGCGCGTTAGTGACATCCCCGCGTTGTGCGCTCACTGGCTCAGGCGTACCGAGTCGGAGTTCGGCCCGAAAGAGTTGTCTGGAGCGGCACTGGCTCGGTTGATCCGCTATTCGTGGCCGGGCAACGTACGCGAGCTCGGCAGCGTGCTGTATCGCGCTGCGGCTTTGACGCCAGGTCGGAGCGTGATCGATCTCGAGCAGCTCGAGCAGTCGATGCCCGAGGTGGGATTGCGCAAACGCCGCGTGTTCACCGCCGCCGACGCCGAACGTTTGCTCGACGAACACGCGGGGAACGTGAGCGCGGCTGCCCGCGCGGCGCGAGTTCCCCGCACCACATTTCGCACCTGGCTGAAACGTTTGGGCGACGATGACCAACACGCAGCGTGATCCCCGAACCATGCGCTCCACAGGTCTTGGCTGCTGGAAACTGGCGTCGACGGCCGTTCGGGGGCAAGACTCGTCCCATGCGATGGTTGCTCGTGCTAGCTGCTGTGGCGCTGCACGGTTGTCAGACCGAAGCTGCGCCGAGCCCTGCCGACGGCGTCGGGCGTCGTGACCAGCCGTCGAACGCGAGCGTGGAAGTATTCGAACTCGCCCGGCAACTGGAGAGGCGTTGGCGAGACGCGCCGAATGATTCATCGCTCGAGGCGACGTTGACTGCCTACGCTGCTGCGGCTTCGGGCGAGCGGGGTTGCGAAGCCCGCTTGCGTGCGGCGCTGATTCAGTCCGAGGCGATCGCGGAGCTCGAGACGGCACGCGCACTTGCCGAGCAGCTGCGATTGACCCCGGGCTGCGCCGAGCCTGCCGAAAGGGTTCTCGCTGTGCTCGGGCCGCGACCACAAACGCACCCCGATGAGGCGGCCGTGCGGCTTCAAGATGAACCCGAGTCGTCGGGGGCGTTGCTAGTGACGAAAATCGATCGCTACGGTGCCAAGCAGTCGGCCAGGATCGTCGTCTTTCTCACGCACAAGGCACCGTATCAGGTGGGTCAACTGGCGGCCGTCGACGGCCGTGGGCCGCGCCTCTACGTGGACATTCCCGATGCGGAGTACACGGGGGCGGACGTGTTCGACGTAGGGGGGATCGTCGAACGCGTGCGGGTAGGGCAGCAGCCTGGAAACCTGCGCGTGGTGCTCGATTTACAGCAACGCGTGTACAAGCGGATCTTCCACCTGCCCGAGCCGTCGCGCCTCGTCATCGATGTCTCCAAACACCCGCCCCGCTCACCGAGTTTCCGAACTGGTGAGGGAGGACGTCTGCGGCGCGTCGTGCTCGACCCCGGGCACGGTGGGTTCGACCCGGGTGCAATCGGCATGACGGGCCTCGAAGAGAAAGCCGTCGCCCTCGACATCGCGCATCGCGCAGCGCCCTTGATCGCGCGTGAGCTAGGTGTCGACACGCTGCTCACCCGTGACGGCGATGGATACGTTGCCTTGGATGAACGCGTGGCGAAGGCCAATGCGTTCGCCGCGGACCTATTCATCTCGATCCATTGCAACGCCGCAGAGAGCGCGGAGCCCCACGGAGTGATGTCGTTCGTGCTCGACGCCTCGGGGGACGCCCTCGCTCAGCGCATTGCGGCGCGTGAGAACGCGGCCTCACACGCGGCGGTTGCAGACTTTGCATCGACCGTCAGCAGCATGGTGGACGAGGCCACCGTCGACGCGTCGGTGCATTTCGCCAAACTGCTCCAACGTGCGACAGTCACGTCCCTGCAAGACGACTATGCGGGCGTGCTGGATGGGGGCGTCAGACGTGCGGGCTTCTTCGTTTTGGCTGGGGCGCGAATGCCAGCCGTATTGTTCGAGGCCTCTTTCATTTCGAACCCGACGGAGGAACAGCGTCTCGACAGCGCCAGGTATCGTCAAAAGATCGCTGACGGCTTGGTCAACGCGGTGAGAGCGTACGGCGCGGGTCTGTGAACCCGACATTGGTTGACCGCTAGGTCGATCGGCCGGGGAGGTTCAGGTTGATGGTGGGGTTTTAGGGGCTTGTTGTCCTGGGGGACCGCAGCGCCGAATTGACGTTTCTTCCGCCCGTCTCTATTCTCCCTGCCCCATTATTGGGGAGGTCGGCCCATTCGGCCAACCGTGGAGATCGCATGGCAGCACCAATGAGCAAAGAAGAGTTGGAGGGCTTCCGTCTTCAACTCACCGAGAAGCGCGACGAGATCGTGCGTCGGGCCCAGCAGACCCTCGAGCAAGATATGACGCTGGATTCGGATGATTTGCCTGACGAAATGGACCTGGCGTCGAGCGAGTACTTGCAAGCGTTCACATTCCGCCTACGCGGTCGCGAGAAGAACCTGCTCGACAAGATCCAGCGGGCTCTGGAGCGTATCGACAACGGCACTTTCGGCATTTGTGAAGAGTGTGACGAACCGATCTCCGTCAAGCGTCTTCAGGCTCGTCCCGAAGCCACGCTGTGCATCCGCTGCAAAGAAGAGCAAGAGCGAGTCGAGCGCGACTTCGGCTGAGTCACGTCGCCGAGCGCGGCGCCGCGGGGCTCAGGGCTTTCGCCAAGTAGGGCGCAGTGCGGCTGCCACTCGTCTTGGCGATCGTTTCAGGCGTGCCCGATGCGACGACCTGTCCGCCGTGCTCTCCCGCGCCTGGGCCAACGTCGATGACCCAGTCGGCTCGCGCTACCAGGTCCATGTTGTGTTCGATGATGACGATGGTGTTACCTGCATCCCGCAGTTGGCTGATGGCCATCCACAACGTGTCCAAGTCGCGAAAGTGCAGACCGGTCGTCGGCTCGTCGAGAACGTAGAGGTTGCCACCGCTGTCTCGTTTGTGGAGTTCGGTGGCAAGCTTGAGCCGCTGCGCCTCGCCCCCCGAGAGCGTATTTGCGGCTTGTCCGAGGCTGAGATAGCCGAGGCCAACGCTGCGTAGGCCTTCCAGGCGCTGCGCGATGCGCGGCACGTTTGCGAACAGAACACTGGCCTCATCGACCGTGCATTGCAGCGCGCGCGCGATGTGGTGCCCGCGATAGGTGAGCTGCAGCGTCTCGCGGTTGTATCTCGAGCCTCCACACGACTCGCACTCGACGTAGATGTCTGGGAGGAAATGCATCGAAACGCGGACGGCGCCGTCACCCATGCATTTTTCGCAGCGACCGCCTTTGACGTTGAAGGAGAAGCGTCCAGCCTTGTAACCGCGTGCCTTGGCCTCGGGCAGCTCTGCGTACAACTGGCGCAGTTGGGTGAAGATCCCCGTGTAGGTCGCGGGGTTCGAGCGAGGCGTTTTTCCGATCGGTTGTTGATCGACGCTCAGCACGCGCTCCAGTTGGTCGAGGCCTTCGAGTCGCGCGTGCACTTGGCTACTTCGTTTGGCGCCGTTGAGTGCAGCGCGAGCGATGGGCAGTAGCGTGTCCATCACGAGGCTGCTCTTGCCCGAACCGCTGACACCTGTCACGGCAGTCACGAGTCCGAGGGGAAAGTCGACGTCGACGTCCTTCAGATTGTGCAGGGACGCGCCTCGCACGCCCAACATGTTTCGCCCAGGGGGTTTGCGTTTCACGGCCTCGAAACTGGCGTTAGCGCGCAAGTACGGTCCAGTGAGTGAACGGGGATCTTCAGCGATCTGTTCGGGGGTGCCTGAAGCGACGATTTCGCCGCCCAGTCGCCCAGCCCCTGGTCCCATGTCGAGGACGAAGTCCGCTTGGAGAATCGCGTCGCGGTCGTGTTCGACGACGATTACGCTGTTGTCGCGCTCGACCAGAGCGCGGATTGCTGCCAAGAGCTGAGCGTTGTTTTCTGGGTGCAATCCGACACTGGGTTCATCCAGAACGTACAACACCCCGACTAGTGCCGTGCCCAGTTGGGTGGCGAGGCGGATTCGCTGCCTCTCGCCACCACTGAGACTGCTGACTCCGCGAGAAAGGCTGAGCATGGACAGGCCGACGCGATTGAGGAATTCCAGCCTTTCGGCGATTGCTTCCAGCAGGGAGCGCGCAACCGGTTGTTTGTTCGGTTCGAACGGCATGTCGCGACGCAGAGCCGAGACCCACTCATGGAGTCGATCGAGCGTCATGTCGCTGACGTCCGCTATCGTCTTGTCGTCTATGGTGAACGAGAGGGCTTCAGGTCGTAGTCTCGTTCCGCCGCAGGCTGCGCACGGTCGGCGTGTGACGAACTGTCTCGCGTCGTCTGCGTTCAGGGCGCCGTCCTCCTGGGCTCCGAGTTCATCCGCCTCTGAATCCACTCCAGGCTCTCCATCATTGAGCAGCCGTTCCAACATCGGGACCAGACCGTCGTAACGCTCGGCTTTCCGCCCAGACGTTCGACCGTAGAGGACGCAGTTGCGCTGCTGCTCGGGGAGATCTTGCCACGCCGCATCGGGATCGATGCCGATGGCTTTGACGATGCGGTCCAACGCGACGGAACGAGCCACGGACCCACGTCGGCCGAGAGCGCCGATTGCTCCTCGTCGCAGAGAGCGAGCGGGATCAGTGACGATCAGTTCGGCGTCGATGGTGTTCTGCTCGCCCAGCCCATTACACTCCGGGCACGCGCCGTGCGGGCTGTTGAACGAGAACAGGCGAGGCTCGGGATCGGGTAGCTCCTCGCCCGTTTCCCAGCTGACCAGGCGTGAGCTGAACGGCTGCGGCGGCTGACCGTCCATGAAGTCGACGCGGAGCGTGCCGCTACCGATCTTCAGCGCCAACTCGACCGAGTCCGTCAGTCGGGCCGTGCTGGAGGAGCGGACGACGATGCGGTCGACGACGACGTCCAGATCGTAGGGCGTGGACGGCGTCTCCGGGGGCTCAGCGCCGCCCAGATCCACGTCGTGGTCGTCGAGGCGTACGCGCGCGAAGCCGTCGCGGCGAAGCGTGTCGAGAATTGGGCTGAGCGGGTCACTGCTTGCGCGTCGTACGGGGCTGAGCACCACCAAACGCGCGCCATCGCCGCGGTCCACGAGCAGGTCCACGATTTCCTGGGGCGTGAATGCACGCAACCGCTCGCCGCTGACGGCACAGCGCGCAGTAGCTGTTCGCGCATACAACAGCCGTAGATAGTCGGCGAGCTCCGTCGCCGTGCCCACGGTCGAACGCGGACTTGCGGACACCGAACGTTGCTCAATCGCGACTGCTGGACTCAATCCGTCGATTTGCAAAACATCGGGCTTGGGGAGCTGACGAAAGAACTGTCGCGCGCTCACCGAGAGGGACTCGACGTAACGGCGCTGTCCTTCGGCATAGATCGTGTCGAAGGCGAGCGACGACTTTCCAGAGCCGCTCGGGCCCGTGATCACGATCAGGCGGTTGCGCGGCAACCTGCAGCTGAGATTCTTGAGGTTGTGCTGACGTGCGCCAACGATCACGAGTTCGCTCATCGAACCCACGAACATATCACGCCTCGGGGAGCTAGAGCGCAGGTGGCGGCGCGCGGCCGCGCTGTGCGCTCAACAAAAAACGTGCGGTTCTGGTAGAGGCCTAGGCAGGATGCGCTTCTTTTGCAGGACTACATCAACGCGTCTCAGCTCGCGATAGCGCCGACGCAGCATAGCCGATGCGGGTTCGACTCCTCATAGCTGCGGTGATCATCGCGGTGTCGGTTGCGGGGACACTCTGGCTCTCTCGCCCAGTGGTGGAAGGCGTGTTGATCGAGAGCGGCTCGGCGCTACCGCCTGGTGACGCAGCGGTAGGGACGCAGGTCAGCGTCGAAACCAGCGAAGCAGGGCTGACGTTCCCGGACTTTGCCGAGCCTCATCCGCTTAGCGAAGTGATGTGCCCGCCAAACATGGTTTGGTTGGCGGATCCGTCGTGTTCCAGGGGCGCCCGCAGCGTAGACGCAGGCTGCGACGTCGATCTCCAGCGCCCTGGATTTTGCATCGATCGTTTCGAGTACCCGAACCAAGAGGGTGTTCGCCCGGCGGTGCTCGCGACGTTTGCCGAGGCGGAGCACTACTGCGACGCGGAGGGGAAGCGGCTGTGTCTAGATAGCGAGTGGACCGCGGCGTGCCGGGGGATAGACGAGGAACGGCAGTGCAACGTCGGGGCGGGCACGCTGCGGATCTCCATCGAGCAGTTTCGATCGGGCGCGGACATAGCGGCTGCGTTCGAAGGCGCGGACGGTCGCCGTCCGAGTGCGCCCAGCCGCTGCGCTGGGCCTCACGGCGTCTTCGATATGCTTGGCAACGTTCGCGAATGGGTGCGGAGCGAACATCCTGCGGGATACGCCGCCGCCCTGAAGGGAGGGCATTACAACCAGGTTTCAATCGGCTGCGATCGCAGCATCCAGACGCAGCATCCGTTCGTTCGATACCCGACCACGGGCCTGCGCTGTTGTGCGGACGCGCTGGTCGACCTTCCAGGCCCCCACTGACGCTGGTTGCTTGGTTTAGGCGCATCGGCTACGGTCCGCGCCGTGCGCAGGCCGACCAGTGGCGCGACGTTCAATCGCCTTACCACACCCGTTTCGATGGGGAGCGCGCGCCAAATTGCGGACTTCAGGGCCTATAGCTCAATTGGTCAGAGTCCCCGGCTCATAACCGGGTTGTTCCAGGTTCGAACCCTGGTGGGCCCACGACTCCCGCTGTGTACCCCCCCGAGCGGTGCTCGGCGACGCGTTTGCCGTCGGCCGCGTGGGGTTGCGGTCTGCTCCACGGTGCGAAGCTCCGAGACTCACGTGGCAACGATGTCGTCGAGCCGCAACTGGAGCGGGGTGTTTGAGAGTACGTGTGTTGAACGGCGTCGTCTCGTGCGAACGCCTTGCGCCCGCGAGCACTTCAAGGAGCTCATCAACTAGTGAGTATGCAAGAACAAGTACAAGCCCTCGAAAACCTCGCACGTCTCGATGAAGCGCTCGCCCAGCTGCAGGGCGAGCTGGACGCGGAGCGTGCGACGTTGGGCGGCAAGCGTGAACAGCTGACCCAGCTGGAAGCCAAGCTCGCCGCCATCAAAGCCAGCGTGGACGAGATGGATCGCACACGTTCGGATCTGATCGGCGAAGCGCGCCAGATGAGCGTGCAGATGGAGCGCTCCCGAGAAAAACTCGGGCGCAGCCGCACGGAGCGTGAGGTGAACGCTGCCCAGCGAGAGGTCGAAGAGCTGCGCAAACTGTTCCGCGATCGCGAGATCGAAACGCAGAAGCTTGCCGGCCTGATTGAACAAGCCGAGAACGAAGCTCAGCAGACCGAGGCCGAACGTGCCGCCCTGGCCGCGGAGTTGGGGTCTAGTGAGGGGGCTGTCGAAACCCGACTTCAGCAGTTGGAAAAAGAGTCTGGAAGGCAGAGTGAAGAACGCGAGCAAGCTGCCAAGTCGGTGCCGAAACCGTTGTATCGACGTTACGAAATGATCCGCCGCCGACGCGGTAGCGCGCTCTGCAGCGCAGGACGTTCAGGCACGTGTAGCGCCTGTCACATCGCTCTCCCACCGATGATGTTCCAGCAGTTGCGGCGCGCGACTGACTTCACTCAGTGTCCGAGCTGCAACCGCATTCTGTACTATCGTGACGATCCGCCAGAGGCAGAGGCAGGGGCCGCGGAAGAGGAACCTGCGGCGGGCTGACCTCTCGAGATCACAATGCTGGCGTCGGGGTTCGAGCGTAGCGTTGGTCGGCCGCGCTCGTTGCCCGGCACGCGCCGTTTGGGGGAACGTTGAAGGCCTGTCCCCAGTGTTTCCGTCTGTACTCGGCGGGTGCCGATTACTGTCAGGCTGACGGAAGTGCACTGCGCCCGGCGCTGGAGGTGGAGCGTCCAAGTGACCCTGCCGACCCTCGGTTGGGGCGGCGACTCGACGGCAAGTATCGGCTCTTTCGGGTCGTCGCGGATGGCGGCATGGCCCGCGTGTATGAAGCGATCGATGAACGGGACGATCGTCATGTTGCCGTCAAGATCCTCCATCCCGAGTGCGCGCGGGATGGGATTGCGGTCGAACGTTTTCGGCGCGAGTTCGAAATTGGCAGCCATCTGAGTCACCCGAACATCGTGGACGTGTTCGACTTCAAGCCTACCGACGATGGGAGCTACATGTTGATCATGGAGTTCTTGGTGGGCGAAGAACTGCGTGCACTGCTCCGTCGTGAGCGCCGCGTCACACCCGCCAGGTTGGTGCGCATGCTGAGTCAGTTGGCGCTCGGGATGGACTTCGCTCACGCAGGCAAATGGGTTCATCGTGACTTGAAGCCAGACAACCTGTTCTTGTGTCAGACGCCCGACGGCGACACCGTCAAGATCTTGGACTTTGGTTCGGTGAAGGACAAGAGCGTGGGCGCCAAGCAGCTCACGGTGATGGGCACTACGATTGGATCGCCCTTCTACATGTCCCCCGAACAGGCACAAGGACTGCCTACGCTCGATCATCGAACGGACGTGTGGGCCGCGGCGGCCATCAGCTACGAGGCGGTAACTGGCAGCGTTCCATTCAATGGCCCCAACGGTCCGAGCATTCTGCTTCAGATCTTGTCCGAGCAACCTCGACCACCTACTTTGCACGAGGGGGTGGGCGCCCTTCCTGACGCCTTCGATGAGGCGATCCTCCGCGGCCTGGCAAAGACGCCAGAGCAGCGGCCATCGACGGTAGGAGAGTTCGCTGATGGCGTCGGTCGGGCGCTGGGTTTGGATGGCGATCACGCCAGCTGGGCTGGGACCACCGAGCGGGAGTTGGAGCAGAGATTGGGGGTTGCCGCTTCTCGCATGCCGCCCCCCAGTGAGCGGGCCGAGGCGAGTGTGTCGGAGCAAAGTGGCGTGGTGACGACGCGGCAGCTGGCGGTGTCCGCTCCCGCTCCGCGCTGGGGCCTGGTGTTCGCGCTCGTCGTTTCTGCGCTCGTTGGCGCGCTGCTCGTCCTCGGCCTGTGGTGAGCGCTCAGCTCTGGGGGCCGAGGACGAACTTTCATGGTAGAACGAGACCATGGCGAGTAGCAGTATCTTGGACGATCTCGCAGAGATAGCGGTCTCGGTACAAGAGCAGTTCAAGAGCGAACGACGGGTGTTGTCCTACCAGCAATACCTCGAACTATTCGAAGCGGATCCGCGGCGTCACTCTCGCGATGCCGCGCAGTACCTCAAAGACGCGTTCGACCACTTCGGGACGGAGGACGTCAAGAAGCCTTGGGGTAAGAGCCGTCGTTTCAAATTGTTCGATCTGGCGTGGCTCGGTGAAGGTGCCGCGCGCGCGGACGCACTCGTCGGTCACGAACAGCTGCAGTCCGAGCTGTATCGCGTGCTTCGCAACTTCAGTCGTCAGGGCAGGGCCAACCGACTGCCGCTCCTGCACGGCCCCAACGGTTCAGCCAAAAGCACCATCGCGCGTTGTTTGATGTTGGCGCTCGAGCACTACTCGCAGACCGATGATGGTGCTCTGTATCGGTTTCACTGGGTATTCCCCAATCGTCGTTCCACCAAGGGCGCGATCGGCTTCGGCGACAAGAGTCTTCAGGCGCGTGCAGGCGACAGTTACGCTCACTTGGACGAAGAGTTCATCGACGCGCGTTTGCTCGACGAAATCCGCGACCATCCTCTGCTGCTGCTGCCGCGTGACGCTCGAAGGAAGTTACTTCAACAGTTGCTCCCACGCGATGACCAGCATACTCGCATCAACGACTGGCTGTGGGAAGGCAGCCTGTCGCACAAGAACCGCGTAGTGTATGACGCGCTCCTCGCCAGTGCCGAAGGTGAATTGAACGAAGTGTTGCGCCACGTTCAGGTCGAGCGCTACTTCATCTCTCGCCGCTACCGCACGGGGGCCGTGACGCTGGGGCCAGAGCTCAGCATCGACGCGAGTGAACGCCAAATCACCGCCGATCGTTCTCTGGGCGCGCTGCCTTCCAGCTTGCAGGCCGCAAGCCTGTTCGAAGCGCACGGAGAGCTGATCGAAGCCTCTGGTGGCATCATCGAGTTCTCGGACCTGCTCAAGCGTCCCATCGATGCGTTCAAGTACCTGCAGCTCACGGTCGAAACGGGTGAGGTCGCGTTACCAACCCAGAACATTCGAACGAACTGCGTGATGCTTTCGAGCGCCAACGAAGTCGAGCTGACCGCGTTTCGCAAGCACCCCACCTTCGAGAGCTTTCGAAGTCGGGTGGTATTGATTCGCGCTCCATATCTGCGCAGCTGGCTCGACGAGCGCGCAATCTACGATGCGCAAATCTTGCCGCTCATTCAGAGCCACGTCGCGCCCCACGCGGCGTCGGTCGCCGCAATGTTTGCCGTACTCACGCGGCTCAAGCGCCCCGACCCCGACAAGTACCCGCGCCAGGTTCGCGATGTGATCCGGAGCCTGAGCGCCTTCGAGAAGCTCATGCTCTACGCCAACGGCCAAGCGCCAGCACGTCTCGATGGCGAGAAATCCAAAGCGCTGCGCGCGGTGGTGCCGAAGCTCTACTCGGAAGCTGACGCTCAGGTTCACTACGAGGGGAGCGTCGGAGCGAGCCCGCGTGAGATGCGAACGGTGTTGCTCAACGCTGCTCAGAACCCCAAGTTCAACGGGCTGTCGCCCTTCGCGGTACTCGAGGAGCTCGATCGCCTGTGTTCGATGGAGGTCGAGTACGTGTGGCTGCAACTCGAAGCGTTGGACGGCGGTTATCACGATCACGCTCAGTTTCGCGCCCAGGTTCGCGCTTGGCTGCTCACCACCATCGAGGACGACTTCTCGGTGTGTAGTGGTTTGGTCGAAGATCGGCGTTACGAAGATCTATTCGACAGATACATCCACCACGTCACTCACTGGGTCAAAGGTGAGAAGGTCAAGAACACCATCACAGGCGGTTCGGAAGATCCGGACGAGCGCCTGATGCAAGAGGTCGAAACGTTGCTCGCGCTCCCCGACGACTCCGACGACCTGAGGCACTCGTGGCTGAACCGCATCGCGGCTTGGGCCATCGAAAACCCAGGCAAGCCCGTGCGAAATTCGGAGATATTCTCGGACTCCATCGGGCGCTTGCGGGACGCCGTGTACGGTGAGCGACGCGAGGCCCTTGCCAAGCTGTGCCACCACGCTGTGCAGGTCGTTCGAGAGTCGACCGGGAACCTGAGCGACGACGAACGCAAAGCCGCACGACGATTCATCGACCGCCTATGCGACGAGAAAGGCTACAGCGAACGTTCGATGGTCGACGCGGCAACGGCGCTCATCGCGGAGCGCTTCGAGCCTCAATCAAACAGCGGCCCTTCGTCACGCAGTTGAAGGTCGCTGAGAACCAACCAGCCTCCGCGTGTCGGCGGAGGCTTCGGTGTGGACACAGTTGGTGCCGAAGAGTGGACTTGAACCACCGACACAAGGCTTATGAAGCCTCTG
>CBFGUG010000018.1:0-107805 GCA_965651905.1 uncultured bacterium
TTGGTGCCGAAGAGTGGACTTGAACCACCGACACAAGGCTTATGAAGCCTCTGCTCTAACCGACTGAGCTACTTCGGCAGGGGTTTGGGGCGACGGACTATGCTTGCCCGCCGGGGACCTGTCAAGCCAACGGACGCCCTTCGGGCGTGGGGTCATTCCCGGCCGAACAGGTCTTGAATTCGCGAGTCCAGCGCAACGGCGATCTTGTAAAGGCTGGAAATCGATGGGCTGGACTCAGCGCGTTCGATTTGGGACAGCAGCGAGATGCTCAAGCCCGTGCGACGGCTCATCTGCTTGAGCGTGAGTTCTTTTTCTTTGCGCAAGGTGCGGATGGTGTCGCCGATAATCTTGTGCAGCTGCTCTTCGGGCGTGCGGGCCAAGCCCTTCTTGCGCATCACCCGGGCGAGCACCTCGCGGAACTCGTCCACGTTGAACGGCTTCTTCAAGTAGTCGACCGCGTCCAGCTTCATCGACGCAATCGCCGAATCGAGGTTCGGGTGAGCGGTGAAGATGACGACGGCGATGTCCTTGTCGATGTTACGGATCCGCCGCAGCACCTCGATGCCGTCCAACTTGGGCATCATCAGATCCAGAATGATGACGTGGTAGTCGCCTTGGCGAACCTCGTCCTCCGCCAGGGTCGGATCGGTCAAGGCACGGACGGTGAAACCGTCACGCTCCAGCAAGGTCTGCATGTATTCGCAGATTTGACGATCGTCATCGACGATCAGGATTCGGACGGAAGGCAGTTCGATCGGCACGCTGTAAGGCTCCTCTGGTCACAACCAACAAATTGCACTCACACTATAAGGGCATTTGCGTTACAGTGCCACTAAATGTTCCTTTTGGCATAAGTTGCTGAAATTGTTGATAAATATTCGACAGAAACAGTGCTTCGGATGCGATCTGGTGAGGCAGGTAGCGGGTGCCGCTGGGCGAGAGCGAAGGCGCCAGCAGCAGCGCCGAGGTGTTCACCTGAACGCGCCATCCACGGCGTCAGGCGGGGTACTCGAGTTAGCGCTGAAGCCCGCCGCTGTCCTCCACACCGAGACTGCGGTAGATCTCCAGCGTGGCTGTCGACTTGTTCAGCGTGTAGAAGTGTAAGCCTCGTACGCCTTGGTCGATCAAGTCCAGGCACTGTTCGGTAGCCCAATGAACCCCAACGCGACTGACTGCGTCGGGGGCTTCGTTGCAGCGTGCCAGGGCTCTTTGCAAGCGTGCGGGGAAACGCGCGCCCAGCGCTAGCTGCGCCATTCGTCGCATCCCCGTGATGCTGGTGATGGGCATGATGCCCGCGACGATCGGCACGTTGATGCCAGCTAGCTCGCAGCGTTCACGAAAGTCGTAGAAGTCACGGTTGTCGAAGAACAGCTGGGTGATGATGAAGTCGGCACCCGCGTCGATCTTGCGTTTGAAGTGGTCGAGTTCCTCCAGGCGGTTGGGTGTCGACGGATGCCCCTCTGGAAAGCCTGCGACGCCCGTACCGAACCCACGCCGCGATGGGTGCTTACCGCTCGCGTTGAATTGTTGGATGAAAGCGACCAGGTCGGTCGCGTGTTGAAACTCATCCTGGTTGCGATCGTAGTTCAGTCGGTCCTTTGGGGGATCGCCGCCCAGCGCCAGTATGTTGTCGACGCCCGCGGCCGCGTACCGCTCGAGAATGGCGCTAATCTCCGTTCGGCTGTGGCAAACGCAGGTGAGATGCGGAATTGGGTCCAGTGTCGTCTCCCGCTTCAAACGCACCACCAAATCGTGAGTGAGGTCGCGAGTGGACCCGCCAGCTCCGTACGTCATCGAAACGAAAGACGGCTTGAGGGGTTCGAGCTGGCGAACGGTATCGAACAGCGCCAGGGCGCCTTTCTCCGACTTGGGGGGAAAAAACTCGAAAGAGCAGGTCAACTGCTGGGCTTGGAAAGCGTCTCGAATGTGCATTGGGACTTGCTGCTACCGCAGTGTTGCCCAGCGGCCAAGCCTTCCGCTGGTCAGCGCGTCGCGTTGGCACAACCTCGCAAGCGGGTGACCAACAGAAACGCCGACCAGCGGTACTGGTCGGCGTCTTTTTTCTTTGTCGGGGCGGGCAGATTTGAACTGCCGACCTCACGGACCCGAACCGTGCGCGCTACCAAACTGCGCTACGCCCCGTAATCAAAAGCGGTCGTTGAGGGGCGCGGAGCATGTAATCCGCGCCCCTGCATGTCAAGCGCGCTGCTCGAGCGCGCCGTCCGGAGTCGGCCCGCGAGGTCCGATTCGCTCGCTTTCGACCTCGTGTCTGCCCTTCAGCGAGCCTTCAGCTTCTCGACGAGTTCGGGAACGGCGTCGAACAGATCGGCCACGAGTCCGTAGTCGGCGATCTGAAAGATCGGCGCGTCGGGATCCTTGTTGATGGCGACGATGGTCTTGGCTCCCTTCATGCCTGCGATGTGTTGGATGGCGCCCGAGATGCCGATGGCCACGTAGAGCTGCGGCGCGACGATCTTGCCAGTCTGCCCGACCTGAAAGTCGCCAGGCGCGTAGCCCGCGTCACAGGCGGCTCGACTGGCACCGATGGCTGCACCCAGCTGGTCCGCCAGGGGTTCCAATACGTCGAAGAAGCGCTCCTTCAGTGCGCGTCCGCCCGACACGACCGCTTTGGCTTCGGTCAGCTCCGGGCGTTCGTTCTTGACCTGGTCGACGCCGACGAATTCCACACGGGCACTAGCGCCACTCGGAGCGGTCACTGCGACGTTTTCGACGGGAGAGGCGCTGCCCTCGGCGACGGCGGGTTCGAACGCACTCTGACGAACAGTGGCAGCTTGCTTGTCAGTGGACAGCACTACGGTTCCGAACGCGTTCCCGGCGTACATGGGTCGAGTGAACGCAAGCTTGCCGTCCGTCGCGCTCACTCCCGAACAGTCGCCCGCGAAGCTCGCATCGAGTCTGGCCGCTACTCGCGGGATCAAGTCTTTGCCGAAACTCGTAGCCGTCGCGACGACCAAGCCGAACGCCCCGGCCACGCTGGCGACCGTGGGCGCGTAACGTTCCGCCAAGTAGTCGCTGAGCGACGCATCTTCGGCGACCAGAACCTTCGCGGCTCCGAATCCCGTCAGCTCCGCTGCGGCAGCGCTCGTGCCCGCGCCGCCGATAGCCAAGATGGAGAAGCTGCCTCCGACTGCGGCGACCGCTTGTTTGGCGAAACTCACGGCGGAAGCGGTAGCTGGCTTGAGCTTGCCACCGCTGACCTCTGCTACGATCAAGATGTCCGTCATCTTCGTGATCCTTCTTTGCTGGACGCGTTCACAGAACGCGTGCCTCGTTGGCGAGCTTGTCGACGAGTTGATCGACCGAGTCGACCTTCACGCCCGCTTTCCGAGCAGGGGGAGCGGAGAATGCGACGTATCGGGACGAGAGCGTGGCGCCGTCGGTCAGGTCCGCCAGCGCGAGTACTTCCAAGGGCTTGCGCTTGGCTTTCATGATCGCTGGGAGCGGTGCGAAGCGGACCCCGTCGTTGTACTTGTAGTCGGCCGCCGTCTTCAGCGAGTAGACACTGGTCGGCGCAACGATGCGGAGATCCACCGTAATCAGCGCGGGGAACTTCAAGCGAAGTGTTGCCGTGCCGCCGTCGACTTCGCGACTGACGAGCGCCCCGCCTTCTTCTTCTTTGATAGTGGCGGCAAACGTTGCCATCGGAAGGTCACAGGCTTCGGCCAATGCTTGCCCGACGTAGTTGCTGTCTCCATCGACGGCTTGTTTGCCCATCAAGACCAAGTCGGGGCTCTCTTTGGCGACGATCTTGCTCAGCGCTTTCGCGACCAGTCGTCCATCGAGTTCCTCGTCAGTGGCGTCGATGCGGATCGCTCGATCTGCGCCCGTGGCCAGAGCTGAGCGCAACGTCGCTTCGGCGTCTTTGGGGCCGATGGTGACGGCAACGACTTCGCCTTCTCGCACCTTGGACTGTGCGCCATTTTCCGTCAGCCGTAGGGCTGCTTCCAATGCGTACTCGTCGAAGGGGTTCATCTTCCACTCGAGTCCCGTCGTATCGATGGACTCGCTTGCGATCTTGATACGGTTAGCGTTGTCCGGATCGGCAACGCGCTTGATAGCCACGAGGATCTTCACTCCGTACTACCTCCTTGTTCGTCAGCTGTAACACGAGAGCGCTGCACTTGCCGCGAAATGAGCGAGTCGGAGGTGTCGCGCGGCGAGGGGTTCATGACGTGCATCGACCGCGCGTGAACGCGTGACGGATGGTCGGCGGGCTGATTAGCTCGAAGGGCTCTTTCGGCTTCGAAACGGCTGGCGCGTTTCCGATCGGTGGCTCTCGTACAACGCTGCGCGCGATGCCGTGCGGCGCTTTTGCGTCGTGGTGCTTTTTACGCTCTGCGGCAACGCCTACACTGCGGCGAATGGGTATCCAGACGGACTACCTCGTAATCGGTAGTGGAGTTGCCGGCCTCACTTTCGCGCTCCGCGCCGCGGAGCACGGTGAGGTGACGCTAGTGACCAAGCGGCAAGACGTCGACGCTGCGACGGCTTGGGCTCAAGGCGGCGTGGCTGCCGTCTGGTCTCCCGAAGACTCATTCGACGAACACCGTGTCGACACGTTGGAGGCTGGCGCGGGGTTGTGTCACAGCGACGCCGTGCAGGTCTGCGTCGAGGGCGGGCCCGCGGCCATCGACTGGCTGATTCAGCTCGGTGTCGACTTCACACGAGATGCCACTGGCCAGCTCGATCTCGGACGGGAAGGCGGACATCGCCAGCGGCGAGTCATCCATTCGCTCGACGCCACTGGTCGTGCGATTCACGAGGGACTGTTACGCGCGGTTGCCGAGCGCGACAACATCCGCACGCTCGAGTGGCACATGGGCGTGGAACTCATCATGCAAAGTCGGCTCGGTGGGCCCGAGCGTTGTGTGGGCGCCTATGTGCTCGACGAAAAGAAGTCGGTGGTAGAAACCATCGTTGCGAGAGCCACGGTGCTGGCGACGGGAGGCGCGGGTAAGGTTTACCTGTACACCACGAACCCCGACGTGGCTACGGGCGATGGGGTGGCGATGGCCTATCGCGCGGGGGCCGAAGTGTCGAACATGGAGTTCTACCAGTTCCATCCGACTTGTTTGTTCAGCCCGCGCGCGAAGAACTTCTTGATCAGCGAGACCCTACGAGGCGAGGGGGCTGTCTTGAAGTTGCCGAGCGGTGAAGCGTTCATGTCTCGCTACCACGAGATGGCGGACCTCGCGCCGCGCGATGTCGTCGCCCGCGCGATCGACCGCGAGATGAAGCGGACGGGTTCCGACTACGTGTTGCTCGACATCACGCATCATTCGGCAGACTTCGTTCAAGCTCGTTTTCCGCTGATCTCCACCCGTTGTCAGAAATACGGGATCGACATCACGACCGAGCCGATACCAGTGGTTCCAGCGGCCCACTACATGTGCGGCGGGATAACCACGGACTTGATGGGGCGTACGACCCTGCCTGGATTGCTTGCTGTGGGTGAATGCGCATCGACAGGCCTACATGGAGCGAATCGCTTGGCCTCCAACTCCCTGCTCGAGGGGCTCGTATTCGGAAAGCGCGCCGCAGACAGCCTCGCCCACGAGATCGCCGACCTGCGTCGCGCGCCCGCGCCCAGCGTGCCCGACTGGGAACCTCCAGACCAACCGCTCGAGGACGAAGCCGTGGTCGTGTCGCACAGCTGGGACGAACTCAGACGTACGATGTGGAACTACGTCGGCGTCGTGCGCAGCGACAGTCGTCTGCGAAGATCGGCGCGCCGCGTGGCACTACTGCAGGAAGAGATTCGCGAGTATTACATCAAGAACATCGTCACCCGCGACTTGCTGGAGCTGCGCAACATCGCCACCGTGGCGGAGCTCATCGTCAGCTGCGCGGCGGCACGCAAGGAAAGTAGAGGCTTGCATCACACTACCGACTATCCGAACAGCGATCCCAAATTGATCAAGGACACCGTCGCCCAGTTCGGTGTCATGCCGTATTTGCGATGAAGCTCGGCTCCGAATCCATTGTCTGAATCGCCACTTCGCGACATGCCCGTCTGGTGGGTGTTGCGCGCCGCCGCCTGGTGCGCCCTCGCCATCGTCTCGTTGCAGCTTTCCGTCGGATTGCTCGCGGCCGTGGCTCCATCGGGGCTCGACGTCGTCAGCATGGGAACACTCGAGGTTCTCGTGATCGGTGGCCTCAGCTTGTTCGCCGCCATCCGCTACCAACCGCCGGTTCCAGACGAGTCGAGCTTCGAGCCGAGTCTGCGTTTTCTCGGACTCGGTCAGGCGCGCGCCTCCGAACTACTCATCGGGCTTGGCATCGGAGCCGCAATCAAGCCTGCTGCTGACTCACTTCGAGTCGTGATAGAAGCCCGCTGGCCCACGAGCGAGGTCGAGCTTGCGGCCCGTGCGGAGTTTCTCAGGCACGATAGCCCCGGCCAACTACTGGCCTTGTTCCTGATGGTTGGTTTGCTCGGGCCGATCGTCGAGGAGATGCTCTACCGCGGACTTGCATACCGCTTGTTGCTCCGCGGAGTTCGCGTTTGGGTGGCGATTGTTCTCAGTAGTTCGTTCTTTGCCACGGCGCACGCAGCGGTGCGGGATTGGCCATCGCTGATGGGCGTGGCCCTGGTGCTCGGCGTCGCGCGCGCCGCCAGTGAGCGTATCTGGGCGTGTATCGCGGCGCACGTGTCGTTCAACTGTGCGGCGCTGTTGATGCTGGTGAGCGACTACGAAATACGCCTCGGGGTCGGCCTGGGGCATCCGTTGACCGTCGGGGTCAGCTTGCTGCTTGGTTTCGGCCTGATCCTGCTGTTGCGACGGGTCGCGCAACGCGACTCGACGCGCACGCAGCGACTTTGATTGACTCGACGCTTCTGGTATTCGTAGTTGGGCTGCGCACTTCGAGACCAACCGTACGAACTCATGGCGTCACCGCACATTGCACTTTGCTTACCTGGCGGAGGCGCGCCAGGCGCGATGTTTCAAATTGCCGCGCTTGCAGCACTAGAGCATTCACTCACAGGGTTTTCGGGCAGCAGCCTCGACAGCTACGTGGGCACGAGCAGTGGAGCCAGTGTTGCCGCGGCGCTAGCTGCCGGGCGCGACGTGCAGCGCATTTATCGTGCCTTTCTGGATCCAGCCGACGACTACTTTCCGCTCGAACGACGTCACATCCTGCGTATGGACATCGCCGAGTGGCGGCGTACCGTGCGCACCGCGTTGGGCGCGTTGGGTCAGGGATCTCGCAGCCTGCTCACCCGCGCTGCGCCTCCGTCACCCGCTGTACTGTGGGAGGAGCTTGCTCGGCTCTACGACTCGATGCCGGCGGGCATGTTCTCGTTGGACGGCTACGAGCGTTTCTTGGAGGACAACTTTCTTCGCCGCGGTGTGCCCAACCAGTTTCGAGCGATGCCTGCCAACTTGCGCATCATCGCCCACGAGTTGGACAGTGGCAGGCCTGCGATCTTCGGTGGGGAGGGCTTGGAGCACGTGTCGATCAGTCGGGCTTGTATCGCTTCCATGGCGACTCCCCCACTGTTTTCACCCGTGCGGATTGGCGAACAACACTATATGAACCCCAGCCCCTCACAGGTGTCCCATGTCGACATCGCCGCCGAGTTGGGCGCTGATATCATCGTCGTCGTCAATCCTCTGGTTCCGCTCGAAGTCAGCGTAGTGCCAACGGGTCACGGCGTGCGCAGCAGCGTTCGAGACAAGGGCGCGATGTGGGTTGCCAACCAGGCCAACCGCATCAAACTCCACGGCTTGTTGTCCCGATCCATCGAGCGCGTCCGACGCGAGACAAGAAAACTGGTAGTGGTCGTGGAGCCAGCGGCAACGGACGCGAGTTTGTTCATGCACAATCCAGCCAGTTTTGGCGCGCGTCGAGCGATTCTGGAGAGCTCGTATCTCTACACCAGGGATCTCGTGCGGCGCTGGCTGGACGAGGGGCAACTTCCCCTCAAGGAGGCAGGATGGGAGCGCGCGAAGTTGGACTCTTGATGGCGCTCGGCGTGCTGCTCAGCGCTTGCAAGGAGCGTTACCGCGTAGGCGAGTATGTGCTCGTCGATTGGTGTGAGGGCGAGTACCCCGCGTTCGTCATCGCCGACCTCGGACGCACCCGTTACCGTGTCCATTTCGAAGGTTACGAGGCGCGTTGGGATACGGAGGTCGCTCTCGACGACATCAAGCGCCGCTTGGAGGCGCCGCCCGTAAATCCACCGCCACTATGTGGCCGCGTCGCGCGTGCCTTGGGCATCAAAGAAAAAGATGATGAGCCCACTAGCGCCTACGAGGTCGGAGCGCGCATTCGAGTGACCTGGCGGGGTTCCGTCTACAAGGCGACGATCGAGGAAGTGCTCGGTCCCGAACGCTTCAAGGTCCACTACGACGGGCACAGTTCGTCTTGGGACGAGGTCATCACCAGCGACCGCATCGCGCCTTCACAGTAGACGAGGTGATGAAGCTTTCAGGCTTTCATGGGCAGCGCGTCGGTCGCTCGGGGGTGTCGTACAGGCTTTCGCTCGGCATGCGTCCGATGCTCATCCACGCTGCTGCGAGACGACCTCGCTCCACGTCGTCGAGTACGCGGTCGTCGTACTGGAGCGCGCAACGCGCTTGGCTCAGGTAAGCAACCGCGCTCTGGAGATTGCCGAGACTCAGCTCGCTCAGCCCGGCGTACAGCTGCCAGCGTGCGCGCTGACTCGCGCCCAGCGCGTCACTGTCGACGCTGCGATAAAGAGCGATGGCGTCGGCGTAGCGCGCCTGTTCGTACGCCTCGCGCGCACTTCCGAGCGTAGTGTTGCAGCTTGCCGTCGAGAGGAGCAGCGCCGCGTAGACAATCAACCGAGCGCATCGTTGCGGGGGGGAGTTGCTGGACACGAAGCAGGGTCGGGCTCGCGCGAGCCCGAGTTGTCGAAAAATTCGGGTTCGGGCAACTTGTCGGCCAACAGGCGCGAAATTTCGACGAGTAGCCGCTCGGTAGTCGTCTTGTCACGCGCGCACAGCCCGACGCAATCCGGCGCGGCTTCGATGACTTCGCGCTCCTCCGCGGTGAGCAGGTCGACCTTGTTCTTGACGGTCAGACGCGGGATCGGCCCGAGCCCCAGCTCGTGGATCAGTTCGTCGGTGGTTCGCACGTGATCGTCCAACTCGGGATTGCTGGCGTCCATCACTTCGAGCAAGAGGTCGGCGTCTGCCGCCTCTTCGAAGGTGGCTCGAAACGCCGTGAACAGGTCTTTGGGCATGTTGCGGATGAAGCCCACTGTATCGGTCAGGATCGCGAACTGTCCGCCCGGCAGCCTCAGACGCCGCGCGCGCGTATCCAAGGTAGCGAACAACTTGTCTTCGGCCAGGACCCCTGCGCCAGTCAGGGTGTTGAGCAGCGTGCTCTTGCCCGCGTTCGTGTAGCCCACGATGGCGATCACGGGCAGCTCACCCTGGCGTCGCTTGCGTCGACGTTGGTCACGCTGTTTCGCCAGCTGCGCGAGTTCCCGCTCCAGCCGTGTGACTCGTTCGCGAGCACGGCGGCGCCCGATTTCGAGCGTCGTTTCACCCGGTCCTCGACCGCCGATACCGCCTGTGAGGCGGCTGAGTGAGTCGTCCTTTTGGGAAAGCCGCGGCAGACGGTACTTGAGCTGCGCCAGCTCCACTTGCAGCTTGCCGTCTTTGGTTTCTGCGCGCTGAGCGAAGATGTCCAAGATCAGCTGAGTGCGGTCGATCACGTGAAGATCCGTGTGGGCGGCGATTCCGCTAGCCTGGCTCGGGGAAAGATCTCGGTCGAAGATCAACACTTCCGCGTCGAGATCGATCGCGCGCATGACGACCTGCTCGAGCTTGCCGCGGCCCATCACCAGGCGAGGATCCAGTCGGTCCCGCAACTGCAAGACTTCGTCGACGACGACAACGCCCGCCGTACGTGCCAGACTCTCGAGCTCGACCAGGCTCGCGCGGGCCTTGCTCAACGCTCCTGCGGCGCGCTTTTCCCCGACATGCACGAGGATCGCGCGCTCCTGGTGCACTTCTCGCGTTTGACTGCGGCGGCTGAACTCGGCCTCGAGTGAGCCGATCAGCTCGCCGAAGTCGGGCGTCGGGTGACCATACGGCTGGGGCCCGAACACTTCGTAGGATGCCGCCGTCGAACTCTGGTCGCGCGGGACGTTGTGCGCCCAGGTGATGCTGCGCGGATCGAACGCAGGGCTCAGCTGCAGCGCGCACACCAGGTCGAGTCGAAGCCGGGTCAAGTCGACGAGGTCGTCGTGGGTCAGCGGCTCGCCGTAGAGATGAGTGTGAATCAAGCGCAGGGCCCGAAAGCGACCATGGGCGGCCCTGAGGCGTCCGATGTCGGGCAACATCAATCCCGTGGCGCTGCCCACGACGACCCACTCCACGACGCCAGAACGATGCACCAGCGCGCCCACTTGGCGTTTGGTCTCTCGCGACGCGTCACACAGGGAACGGACGAGTTCGGGCGTGGTGATGTTCTGCAGCGGCACCCGGCGGCGGTAGATGCGTTCCAGGGTGCGTCGAGCGCTGGGGGACAGCCCAGCTGTGTTTCCTACGATTTCGGGCATTCGAATTGGGGGAAGGGATGCATACACGCGTCCGATGGATCGCGCCACCTCGCTGGATTGGGACAATGCCACGCGCTGCGAGCTGAGGGCTTGACCCCGCTGCCATCCTCGGGGAGAAGCAGCCGATGGCTTTGCTCACTCCGCTGCCCCAGGCCGCCGCCATGCGCCTCGGGCGGCAATTCGGCCTCGACGTGATTAGTATCGAACCGCTGCAGGCGGGCTCGGTGAATTCCAACTTTCGGCTGGTGACCGCAGAGGGGGCCCATTATTTCGCACGCATCTACGAAGAGCAGAACGCTGAGGGCGCAGCCGCCGAGGCACGTTTGCTTCGCGAACTTTCGGCCGCGGGGGTTCCTGTCGCCCAGGCGTTGAAACCCGTCTCGGATGAGATCCCCACCCACGAGCAAAAGCCCGTCGCAGTCTACCCCTGGGTCGTCGGCACGGAGGTGCGCGGTAGGGATCTTTCGCCCCACCACTGCGAACGGCTGGGGCGCGAACTCGCCAAGGTACACCTCGCGAGTGCTCAGCTCTCGGCCATCCCCGAGGGACGTTTTGGCGTCGAGCAGCTCTACGAAAGGTTGCGACACATCGCCGAGCAGGCGCCGCGACTCGCAGGCCCCGTCGATGCGATTCGCACGGCGCTCGAACGTCACACGCGAGCTGCGAACCACGCGCTGCCCAGTGGGCTCACCCATGGCGATCTGTTTCGGGACAACGTGCTCTGGGAAAACGGCGAGATCTGTGCGCTGCTCGATTTCGAGAGCGCATGCCGTGGGGTGTTCATCTACGACCTGATGGTGTGCGTGTTGGCGTGGTGTTACGCGGACGAGTTCGTCTTGCCGTGTGTGGAAGCGTTGGTGAGCGGGTACGCAAGCCTGCGCCCGCTGAGCCTGGCTGAACGCCAGGCGGCGGCCAACCAAGGGTCGCTAGCATGCCTGCGTTTCGCAACGACGCGACTCACCGACTTCGAACTGCGCTGCGAGCCAGGGCAGAAGCCCGTGCGTGACTATCGACGCTTCTTGCAACGCATGGACAAGTTGAATTCTGGGGCGCTGAACGACGTGTTCATGAGCGTCCAAACTGGAGAGCCATCATGACCATCGCCCGCGGCGGGAGACTACCCGCGTCCGTCAATCAAGCCATGTTGGCCCTCAACCAGAGCGTCGACATCGACAAGGAGCTGTGGCGAGAGGACATCGAGGGGTCGATCGCCCACGCGCGTGGATTGGCGCGGGCTCGCGTCATCCCTGAAGGCGATGCCGAACGCATCGTCGAAGGATTGGGGCAGGTTCGAGCCGAGATCGAAAGCGGCGCGATGCGTTGGGATCCAGCGCGCGAAGACGTTCACATGAACATCGAGGCCCGACTGACGGAGCTGGTCGGGGCAGTGGGGGGCAAGCTGCACACTGGTCGCTCACGCAACGATCAGGTCGCGACCGATTTGCGACTGTGGACACGTCGCCAGATCGACGAGACCCTGGCATCCGTAGCGCGCCTCGCGCGGGTCGTGATCGAGCGCGCCGAGGAACACCTCGACGTGTTGATGCCCGCGTACACGCACTTGCAGCGCGGGCAGCCGAGTCGGCTATCGCACCACTTGATGGCGTGGCAGCAGTTGTTGCTGCGAGATGCACAACGCCTGCGCGATGCTCGCGTGCGCGTCAACGAAAGCCCGCTCGGAGCGGGAGCCGTCGCGGGTAGTGGCTTTCCCCTCGATCGCGCGTGGGTCGCCGAACAACTGGGTTTCGATCGGCCGATGGAGAACTCGCTCGACGCGACGGCCAGTCGCGACTTTCTGATGGAGGTGGCTTCTGCCTTGGCGATCACCACCGTGCACTTGTCTCGAATCGGCGAAGAGCTGGTGCTTTGGTCGTCCTACGAGTTCGGCTTCGTTTCGCTCAGCGACGACTTTTCGACGAGCTCGTCGATGATGCCGCAAAAGAAGAACCCCGACGTCGCGGAGCTCGTACGCGGCAAAGCTGCTCGGTTGATTGGCGAGGCGAGCAGCTTGATGATCTTGGAGAAGAGCTTGTGCTTCGGTTACGGGCGCGAACTGCAGGAAGACAAGCGACCGATCTTCGACGCGTTCGAGGGCACGTTGCAGAGTTTGGAGGCGCTTGCAGGAGCGATCGCGACTTGCGAGTTCAAACGAGAACGCCTGGAGCATGCACTGAGCGCCGGGCACGTGTGCGCGACCGACTTGGCGGACTTTCTCGTGACCAAAGGCGTTCCTTTTCGGCAGGCACATCACATCGTCGGTGACTTGGTGCGTGAAGCGGAGAAAGCTGGCGTGCAGCTCGGAGAGCTTCCTGTGCAGACTCTGTCAGCGGCGCACGAATCGCTCGCGTCCGAGCAGGCAGCCGCGGCGCTCGATCCGCGGTTGGCAGTCGAGCGTCGAAGTATCGTGGGCGGCCCCGCACGGGCGACGGTGGAGCTAGCGATCGCGACGGCGAGAGCGGCGTGGGCAGAGTTTTCGTCAGAAGAGCCTTCGGAGTGACGGCTCGACGGGGCGACGCCGGGCGGTGGTCTAGTCGCGCGCCGTGGCGACGTGGGCGAACGCGGCTACGATTGCTCGCTGGGCCGAAACAGGTTCCCGAATCCTAGGCGCAGCGTTTCGGAAGAGTACGCGACGTACGGGTAGGGTAGTGTGGTTGCTCTCGATTCCCCTGCGGATCGCCGTTGTTGTCGCCGTGAACGCGTTGCCGTAGGCTTGGGCGTCGCGCGTTCGCGACCTCGGAGCCCCTGGTGAAGATAGACTTTCTTTCGCGCGAAGTGACGGTGAAGCTCGTCTACTACGGGCCTGCCCTCAGCGGAAAGACGACCAATCTACAGTCCCTGCACAAGGCTTCGCGGGATGGTGCTGCTGGTCAACTGCTCACCTTGGAGACCCGCGACGATCGAACGTTGTTCTTCGATCTGTTGCCCCTCAGTTTCAAAGGAACGCGCGACGTCGCGGTGCGACTCAAGGTGTTCACCGTGCCCGGGCAGTCGATCCACATGGCCACGCGCAAGCTCGTGCTCCAAGGGGTTGACGGTGTGGTTTTCGTGGCTGACTCGGCAGCAGGCGAAACCAAAACGAACGCAGCCTCATTTCTCGACTTGAAAGAGAACCTGACGGCCAACGGCATTCCACTCAAAGACTTGCCGGTCGTGATTCAATTCAACAAGCAAGATCTTCCGAACGCCCTATCCCGGGCAGAGTTGACCAAGTTGGCGAGCAAGGGCAAAGAGCCCGTTTATCTGGCGACCGCCACCAAGGGGCATGGAGTGGTGGAGACCTTCATGGCCTTGCTCGACCTGACTTGGAAACGTCTGGAGCAGACGCATGGTTTGAGTTCGAAGCTAGGTATCAACCCGGTAGATCTGCTCCACCAGGTTGGCTCCCAACTCGGTTGCGCCGACGTGAGCGCTGCGTTGGCAACGGGGTTGGGTCCCGCCAGATCGAAGGAGGCACTCTGATGTCCGTTCCCGACATTCGGTTGGAAGAGCTGACCCTGGGGCGGGTGGCGTTGGAGGACCTGGTTGATCGCGATGGGCTGAGCGAACTGGTGACGAGTTTTTACGAGCTGTTTCGCGTGCCGCTGCGCCTGTTCAGCCTCAACGGCCTGCTCGTCGAGTCCAGCGGCGAGCCCGAGATATACAGCTACCTGTCCCGAGCGGAAACGGGAAAGCAGTTGGTCTACGAGATGATAGAGGGCGTCAAGGCGGTGCAGCCCGAGCCCGGACATGACCAGGACTACGAGTGTTTTACGGGCGCTGTGTTTCGAATTTCGGCCGTGGTGCACGACAATCGCGTGATTGGTCGAGTCGTGCTCGGTCCGTACTTGCCTCCGAGCGTCACGCAGGTGCCCAAGACTCTGCTGCAGCTCCCCGGCATCGACGCCACCGAGGTCAAGGCGCGACTGGCTCAACTACCTCGGGCCAAGCCCATCACCGTGGCGCAGATCGCTCGACATTTGCGTCGCAATCTGGACTTGATTTTGACCAGTGGTCACAAGTCGCTGCTGACCAGCAGTATGCACCTGGCGAGCGTACGCGAGAGCTACCGCGACCTGGAAAGTAAGAATCGCAAGCTCCAGCAGGCTTACGATCAGCTCAAGGAATTGGACCGACTGAAGAGTAACTTCCTAGCGACAGTCTCCCACGAACTGCGAACACCGCTCACGTCGATCATCGGCTTCAGTGAGATGCTAGCGGGTGGGATCGGGGGCGATCTGACCTCGGAACAATCGGAGTTCGTCGCGACGATTCACGAGAAGGGTAAACAGCTGCTGCAACTCATCACCGACCTGCTCGACTTGTCGCGTTTGGAGAACGAGACGATGTCGTTGCGCTTGATGGAAGTGCACATGGACAAGCTTGCAGCGGAGGTGGTGCACTCGATGCAGCCGCAGGCTCGCAAGAAGGGCGTATCGCTGAGCTCGGCCGAAGTGCAAGGGGAGGTGCCATCCGTATTCGGCGACGCCGATCGTTTGCGTCAGGTTCTGATCAACCTGATCGACAACGCCATCAAGTTTTCACCCGTTGGAGGAGCCGTGACCGCGCTGGTCGAGTGTGTCGAGCTCGATGCTGAGGTGGACGACGGACTCGGGGCAGCGTTGCTCGCAGTCCCTCAGCGCGCCATCCAAGTGACGATCAGTGACACGGGCTGCGGCATCGAAGATTCGGAGAAGCTGAAAGTATTCGACGCGTTCTACCAGGTTGATACTGGTAATACGCGGCACGCAGGTGGGACTGGGCTCGGGCTGTCCATCGTCAAACGCCTGATCGAAGGCCACAATGGCAACGTGTTCGTCGAGGACAACGAGCCAACCGGTGCCAAGATGATCCTCCAGATCCCGTTGGAGTGACGCGCACGAGTTCAGTCTCTGGCTCTCGCTGCGCATTCGCACAGCCAGGGGGCGGGCAACGCACTGCGACTCGGGATGTTGGCGGGCGAGCGTGGTTGACACTGGACGCATGCCCGAATCAGATGAGCAAATGACGATGCGCGAACGCCCAAGCGGCAGGGGCAAACGTCCGGCACTCGACGAACGGAGTGCCATCGATGTCTTGACTCGGGTGTTGAGTCGCCAGCCGCATCCATCAGTCGATCTTGCCATCGGCGACGACGCGGCCATCCTGAAGTGCGGTCGCGGTAAGTTGGTCTGGTCGATCGATTCGAGCATCGAGGGCACCCACTTCGACCTGTCGTGGCTGTCGCTCGAGCAGGCGGCGGCGCGCGCTCTGAGTGCGGCGCTCAGCGATCTTTCGGCGATGGGTGCCGCGCCGCTCGCCGCAATCTGCGCCCTTGGCGTGCCCTCTGGCATGACGCGCTCGAAGTTCCGTGCGATCGCGCGCGGCCAAGCCAAGGTCGCGGAACGTGCGGGCTGTCCACTGGTGGGGGGCGACATTGCGTACTCCAGTCGATTGTCCTTCACTACCAGCGTGCTCGGCCAGGTTTCGCGCCCGATAACCCGCAGCGGCGCACGGCCGGGCGACGAATTGTGGCTGATCGGTGCGCTGGGCGAAGCAGCCATGGGTCTGTGGTTGTTGCAGCAAGGCAGCGATTTGGGTGCCTTTGGTCGGGCTGGTCGGGCTTGCGTGCGAGCATGGCGGGAGCCACCGTTGCTGCTTTCTGAAGCTCGGGCGCTGGTCGGTCGAGCTAGCTCGCTCGTGGATGTGTCCGACGGCCTGGCGTCGGAGTTGCGGCACATTGCAGACGCGAGTCGTGTCCGCGTCTGTGCGGATCGTTCGCTGCTGGAGAGTGCGGCGAGCGACCATCTGCGAAGGGTCTGTGAGTCGGTGGGTCGTTCACCCGTCGACACCATGTTGTACGGCGGCGAGGACTACGCCCTGGTCGCAACGGGCGGGCCTAGCGTGCGCCCTCCCACGGCCCGCGTCATCGGTTGCATCGAACGAGGCCGAGGTGCGTGTCTTCAGTCCGCCACGGGCGAGCAGCCCTTGGAGCGCGGCTTCGATCACCTGTCGCGATAGGCACCGACCGCCCCCGCAGCGTGATTGCGGCAAGCGCGCGTGAGCCGCTTCAGCGGCCTGAATCACAGGTAGCAGCATCACTGGCAGGCAGCATCACTGGCAGGCAGCATCACTGGCAGGCAGCCGGCATCTTGGCGCCGCGCAGGAGCGCGGAGAGACCCGCGACGCTACCCGCACCCGCTGCATTGGCAGCGTCACATGCAGCAGCCGCGTTCAACATGTGCCCTTGCGTCTCTGGAGGTGCACTAGCCGCGTTCTGTCGAAGTGCGGCGCAACAAGCAGCGAGCCCCTTGGGCTTGCGCACTCCCGTGCCGGTCTTCTTGGGCTCTTCTTCTTCCCCAGCGTCTTCCTCTGGGATTTCGAGCTCCAACGTTTCTGGCGTTGCTGCCGGCTTGGCTTCGGGCAGCGGCGGAGGGGGTTCCTCCTCCTTCTTGCAGCCAAGTGTGGCGCCAACGGCCAATGCCGCACACAACAGGACTGAACGCAGTCCGATTTCTGATCCCGAGCGGGAGAGCAAAGCGGTCAACATGTCACCTCCAGCGCCCGGTTTACTAAAGCTGGGTAACGATTGCACATAGATGCTCGGGCGCGGTGGAACTTTGGCCAACGGCCCAGGCGTCAGACACGTTCATCCTGGCGGCGCGTCGAACGCGGAGCCGCGCCCGCAGCAGCCACCCGTGCAATTGGCGCGGCAACCGTGCGCGGGCGGTGGGCACCCCGCGAAAGCGGCCCGGATCTGACGAGATCCGGGCTGGGTCGATTCAGCTGCAGCCCATCGAGTTGCCGCAGTTCAAGCATTTGTAGCAAGCGCCATTGCGCACCGTGATGTGCCCGCAGCCATCGCACACGGGCGCGTCGCCCATCATGTCTTCCAGCTGCGCGCCGAGCGCCCCGTGTTCGCCGCCGACTGCGACCCTTTCGGGTTCCTGTGGCGCGCTCACCGTGGGCGTCGTCGTCGCCTTTTCCGCGAGGCTGTTCGACGTAGGATCGTCGATGGCCGGCTCTTCTTCTGGCTCGGGCTTGACCTGTGCGAAGTCGTAGCGCTTGAGGTACTCCACCCCCAACACGCGGAACAGGTAGTCCATGATCGACGTGGAGAACTTGATGTTCGGATGACCCTGGACCGGGCCGTGGGGCTCGAAGCGAGTGAACGTGAACTGATCGACGTAGGTTTCGAGCGGAACGCCGTACTGCAGGCCCACAGACACGGCCATGGCAAAACAGTTCATGAGCGAACGGAAAGCTGCGCCTTCCTTGTGCATGTCGACGAAGATCTCGCCGAGCGTTCCGTCTTCGTATTCCCCTGTGCGGAGGAACACCTTGTGTCCGCCGACACGCGCTTCTTGAGTGAAGCCGCCTCGCTTGTGGGGCAGCCGTACTCGTGTCCCGACGGGTCTGGCAGAGAGCGGCGCGACGACGGCCTCTTCCTTGGCTTCCTCCTTGTCGTCGTTGCTCGTCGACAGGGGCTGCGAGGCTTTGCAGCCGTCACGGTACAGGGCGACGGCCTTGAGACCCAAGCGCCAACCCTCTTCGTAAATCTGTCGCACGTCCTCGACGGTCGCCTCGTTGGGCAGGTTTACGGTCTTGCTAATCGCGCCTGAAAGGAAGGGCTGCGCCGCCGCCATCATGCGGATGTGTGACATCGGTGCGAGGTAGCGCCTACCAGTCTTGCCGCAGCGGTTGGCACAATCGAACACGGCGTAGTCCTCTTCCCGCAAGTACGGCGCGCCCTCAATAGTCATACGGCCGACGATGTGGTCGTTGGCTTCCGCGATCTGTGCGCGCGTAAACCCGAGGTGCGCAAGCAGGTTGAAACCGGGCTTGCTCATCTTCGCGGAATCGATGCCCAACCTGGCGTAGGTTTCTTTGCCGAGTACCCACGGGGCGAAACCCAACGTCAACTCGAAGACTCCTGGTAGCGCTTGTTCGACCTTGCGCAGATCTTCGTCCGTCAACCCGACTTTCGCCAAACTCGTGCGGTTGATGTGCGGTGCGCCGAGCAGGGTGTTCGTCCCCGACACGTAGGCCACGATCTCTTGGACGTGGGCGTCGGGGTAACCGAGCTTCCGCAGCGCTTGGGGGACCGACTGGTTGACGATCTTGAAATAGCCGCCGCCTGCGAGTTTCTTGAACTTCACCAGTGCGAAGTCGGGCTCGATACCCGTGGTGTCGCAGTCCATCAGCAAGCCGATGGTGCCGGTTGGTGCCAGCACCGTCGCCTGCGCGTTGCGGAAGCCGTACTGCTCGCCGAAGCTGACCACGTCGTTCCACTCTTCGATGGCTGCGCGCCAGAGGGATTCGGGGCATTCGTCCCGGTTGATGGCGTAGGCCGCTTCTTGATGGCGTCGCATCACGCGCAACATGGGCTCGCGATTGGGCGCGTAACCAGCAAACGCGCCTTTGGACTTGGCCATCAAGGCCGAGGTTCGGTACGCGCGACCGCACAGAATTGCCGTCAGCGCTCCAGCCACTGCACGACCCTGTTCGGAGTCGTAGGGGATACCCAGCACCATCAGCAGGGTGCCGAGGTTGGCGTACCCGAGCCCGAGCGGGCGGTAGTCGTGCGAGTTACGAGCGATGCGCTGTGTCGGGTAGCTGGACAGATCGACCAGAATCTCTTGCGCCATGAAGAATACTTCGGCGGCGTGGCGGTACGACTCGACGTCGAAGTTGCCTTCGTCGTCCAAGAACTTCGTCAGGTTCAACGAGGCCAAGTTGCAGGCCGAGTCGTCCAAAAACATGTACTCGGAGCACGGGTTCGAGGCATTGATGCGACTGGTGTTGGGGCACGTGTGCCAGCGATTGATGATGCTGTCGTACTGGACGCCCGGATCCGCACAGCCCCACGCGGCTTCGGCCAGTTTCTTCCACAGATCCGCCGCGTCATAGGTGTCGACGACTTCGCCCGTGGTGCGCGCACGGGTGTGCCAGCTGCCGCCACCCATGGCTGCCTTCATGAACTCGTCGGTGACGCGGATCGAATTGTTCGAGTTTTGGCCGCTGACGGTGCGGTATGCCTCGCCGTTGAAGTCGCTTTCGTATCCCGTGGCGATCAGGGCCTGCGCTTTGCGTTCTTCCCGCACCTTCCAGTCGATGAAGTCTTCAATCTCTGGATGATCCATGTCCAGACACACCATCTTCGCGGCGCGCCGAGTGGTGCCACCGCTCTTGGTGGAGCCCGCAGCACGATCGAACACCTCGAGGAAACTCATGAGACCGCTCGACGTGCCGCCGCCCGAGAGCTTTTCCTGGCGACCGCGGATGGCGCTGAAGTTGCTGCCCGTGCCCGAGCCGTACTTGAAGAGGCGGGCCTCGCTCTTCATCAAGTCGTAGATGCCCATCAGATCGTCGGAGACGGACTGAATGAAACACGCCGAGCACTGCGGGCGTGAGTAGGCGTTGTCGACTTCGCCGACTTCGCTCGTGTCGAAGTTCCACGCCCAGTTGCCGCCCGTGCCTTCGATTTCGTACTCGTGGTACAGGCCGCAATTGAACCACACGGGCGAGTTGAAGGCGCCGTACTGGTTGATGAGCAGGTACGTCAGCTCCTGTTCGAAAGCTTCTGCGTCTTCGGCAGTTGCGAAGTAACCTCCGAAGTCTTCGCCCGCGCGGCGGATGGTGTGTGCTACGCGATGAACGACCTGACGGCTGCTGGTTTCCCCCTTGGTCTTGTCGCCGAACAAGCCAGCCTTGCGGAAGTACTTCGATACGATGATGTCCGTCGCCAGCTGAGACCAGTCCTCTGGCACCTCGACAGCTTCCATCTTGAACACCACTGAGCCGTCAGGGTTCGTGATGACGCTGGTGCGTCGCTCCCAGACGATTTGATCGAATGGCGACGTGCCAGCCTGGGTATGGCGACGTTCGACAGTCATGCCTTCGGAGGATGACGAGTCGCGCGCTCCGCTCGATGGATGTGTACCTGGTTGATTCATCGCGTTCCGTTGGAAGCCCGGATCGGGCGACGCCTGAGCCGTTCCAGCTTGGTCGACAAAACCGTTCTCGACAAAACCTCGTTCAACACCTTGTGCCATCCCTGTCCTCGCTTCCTGCTTGCTGACCTTGTGTCAGCGGTTGTTCTCGTCCTGATTGCTCGGCTGAAAAAACAATGAACCGCTCACCGCGCACGAATCTGCGGCTTCTTCGCGAGTAGCCCGTGGCCAGTGAACTGGGGTCGCCCGAAGCCGCAAAGCAGCCTGCGCCGACGAACAAACCGCGCCGACGAACAAACTGCACTCATGAACAGACTGCGCGGTGGAGCAGTAACTTTTACCTCCCACGGGTGCAGTGCTGCGCGCTGGATCAGTGAACGTCGCGGCGTTTCCGCCCCCGCGCGTTCAGTGTTCAGCCATTCAGTGTTCGGGCAGACCATGCTCACGTCGTTTCGCGCGTTCGAAACTGGAGCCTCGACGCTTACCCCAATTGATTGGGGTGCCGCAAGAAAAACCCCCAACTGCTTGGGCTACATGTGGGTATACGTGGGCAGTACAAGTCCCCAGCATAACGGGGCGGTTGCCCACACCTACTCCACCTGAACACAAGCAGCCCTGACAATACACCCAGCCTGCACACAGGTTATCCCCTCTGAAGGCAGGGTGATGTAGGACACTCACGCCATCTTGCGGTGCAAGGCGCACATTGCGCCAGCGAATGAAATCACCGCTGACTGCATTTCGAGTCGGCGGATTTCGACGTCGCTCGAACGGTGATAGGTGGGGCTACCGCAGCGGGCGACGCTGGCCTTCGCAACGCCGTTCGAGCGGGCGCTGATCTGAGCACTGGTCCCCTGCGGATCCCAGCGGCCATGAGCGCGTCTCGCACGAACGCCCTTTGGCGTCGGCCAGGGGGGGAGGTCGCTACCGAGGAGCGTCGAACCGCACGAGTAGCGCACGGCGGCGAGACGGCAGCTGCCAGTTCTCCCCGTCAACCCAGTTCTCCCCGTCAACCCAGTTCCCCCCGTCAAACCCAGTTCCCCCCGTCAACTTCGTGTAATGGGCTCAAAACGTCATCCGTGCGGCAGCGCCACCACCCTCGCGCGATACGAACGGAGCCACGAGCAGCTTGGATTTGGCGGACTGCTCCGTTTCCACGGGTTCGTCACTGGTCAACAGTACGACGCCCGTAATGCCGAGGGTCAGCGCCACGCCCCACGCCATGTCCGCGATCAGTGCGTTGCGCTCGACAGCGTCCGCGTTGGAAGCGGTTGGATTGTCCTCGAAGTCGCCTTTGGCCCCGAGTGCCTGCACGCCGAAGATGGTGCCTACCACCGCGGACGCACCCGCCACGCCGAGCGTCACGTAGGCGGGAACCATGCTGCGCGGCTCCGCCGGCGGTGGCGGCTCTGTGGGTTCGGGCTCGGCGGCGACAGGCTCGGGAGCAGTCACGGGTGCGGGTGCGGCTTCCAGCTCGAGAGAGTGTTCCAGTGATTGCGCCGCCTGGACCTCCAGTCGGCTCTCCGCTGGCGCGAAGCCGTCGCGCGAAACCTTGATGACGTGAGCCCCCGCCGCCAGTTTCAAGGTGTGTGGCGCTCCGCCCGCGAGCACGTTGCCGTCGACTTCGACCGTGGCATCAGCGGGGACCACGTGCAGCAACACGGTAGCGGGGATCTTCTTCAACAACTCGTAGCGCCGCTGCGCGGGTTCGAGCAGCTGCGCGTCCAGCTGTTGATGCTCGGGGTTAGCGAACAACTTATCGAACGCAGTCACGGCTTCGTCGGCGCGCCCCTGGAGATCGAGTGCCATCGCCAACCAGTGTTGTGCTTCGGCGCTTGCGGACAGTTGATTCGCACGCTCGAACTGCTGTGCTGCCGTGGCGTAGTCGCCGTTTTGGTAGGCGGTCTTGCCCTCGCTGAGCGCGGCAGCGGCGGCTTCGGGATCAGCTGGCGCAGCCGAGCCGCCAGCAATCGAGTCGCCACTAGCCGCCGAGTCGCCACTAGTCGCCGAGTCGCCAGCAGCCGACCCCACTGAAGGTGGTGCGGCTGGAGCGTCCCCGCCAGGTTGACTCGTCGCTGCGCCACTCGGGGCGGGTGTGGGTGCGGGACCCCCATTCGGAGCTGTCGGCGCAGGCTTTTGAGGCGGATTTGTTGCCGTCTGCTGCGCTGCAGAGGGTAGGGTTTGCGTTGCAAGTGTCAGGCTGACTAGCACTGACCCGAGCACCCGTGGGAAGTTAGGGGAAATGATGCCGGCTTGCTTCATTCTAAATAGCTCCAAAGGCCAAAGCGGCCGCGCAGAGGCTAGAACCAAAGTCATGCCCGCGACAAGCCCCGCTGAGAAATTAGGCCGCGATTGACGCGCGCGGGACACCGAGCGAAATGAGTGCTTCGGACGATTCACAGATTTCGGGCTTCGAGTCCATGCCCGGGGGGCGCGCCGAAGCAGCGCCAGGTGACGCACGTGCAGGAACGTTGCAGCCACCCGATTGGCAAGCCCCGTCGTCGGTGTCGTCGATCGCGCTAGACCGTTTGCGCGCCAACCGCGCAATATCTCGTCGCTCGGGCAGCCGAGCGGAAGCTGCGGCGTTGCGCGCTCAACTCGACCAGGCCAAAGCCGCGGGGGACTTCGAGTCGGAGCGGCTGCTCGCCGCAAAACTCGCGCGACTGCTGGTCACCCGGGGAAGTTCTCTCGCGGAAGCGACGCGTCTCGCGCGTCGCAGCCTGTTGATGGGTGACGACGTCGCGCTACGCGAGGAACTGTCGTCGTGGTTTGCTGGCTTGGGTGAACTAGCGCTTTCGGCGGGCACACTGGAGGTGGTGCTCGATCGCGTCAGCGAGCCAGAGAAGCGTTCGGAGCTGTGGATGCGGATCGCCGTACTGCGCGCCCGCAGCGCGGACGCGCGTGGTGCCATCGCTGCGCTCAAGTCGGCGTTCGAGGCATCACCTGATGGTGCCCTCGCGCTCGAGTTGCTCGGCGGACTACATGCATGGGCGCCCGAACAAGTGGGGGCTGCACGCTCCGCACAAGCCCTGTACGAAGCTGGAAAACGCCGCTTGGCGGAGGGGGATCAGCGTGGGTTCGTCGAGGACCTGCTGCAGGCCGCACAAGTCGATCCCGGGTACGCGCCCTCGGCGAACCGTTTGGCGAAACATCTCGCTGATGAGGGCCGCGTGCACGCTGCGGACGAAATCTGGAGAGATTGCGCGGCGCACAATGCTACTCACAACCCGCAACTCGCCGCCGAGCTACACGAGCAGCGCATCAGGCAGGCGCTCAGCGTCTCGCAGTTGCCATTGGCGCTCTCGGCCGCTCTCGACGCAGGCGCACACCTGCGCTTGGAGGCTGACAGCCTGCTCAGCGCGGCGGCCATCGCCCAGAGTGGGGCCGGGCAGGCGCCCGTGCCCAACCTAGATGGGTTGTTGTCCCCCGTCGGACTCTCGACGTTGCTCGTCGCCCGTTTGATCTGGCTCGCCGAGGTCGAGAGCGGAGAGGTACGTTGGCAAGCTCTGCTCGCGGCGGGCCGTCTACTCGAGCCGCACGACGCCGAACTCGCAGGCGCATTGCTCGTGGAAGCGTTACAGCAGGGGCCCGCTCAGAGCGAGATCCTAGCCGCGCTAGCTGAACTGGCGGAACGGCAAGACGACGACCGCTGGCTACTCGAAGGTTTGGTACGCGTGTGCCGTCACGCGGAGGGGGGCTCCGAGGAATTGCTGGGGCAGCTTGCGGACTTGGCGCGCAAGCGCCGCTGGGCGCCACTTGCCGCTTGGGCCTTGGGGCAATTGGAGCAAAATGACGCCCTCGCCCCCAACCAGTCAGCAGAGCTGGCGCGGCTCCAGGTCGCCACCGAATCGGCCCCCGTGTGGCTGCGGCAAGGTAACTGGTCGGCGCTTTCGATCGCCGAACTCGAGCGTGCGGCACAGGAGCTGGCCCTACGCCCCGACTCCAGTGGTCAGTATGCGGAAGTACTCTGCGAGATTGCGAAGCGCGAGCCCCGCAACACCCGCGCGGCTTTCGACGCGGACCGCTTGCTCACCCGATTGGGCCGATTCGACGAGCTGGAGAAGCTTTGGCGCGAGCGACTCGAGTTCGGCATACCAGGTGCGGTTACGCGCCTGATGCGCTTGATATTCAGGCAGACGTCGCCAGAGCAAGCACTGGCACTCGTGCATGGAACCAAACTCGGTCAGCGACCCTCAGCCGACGTCGACTCGGCCGTGTGGTGCGCCCTTGCGTTATTCCGTGGCAGTGAAGAACGTCGCTTGCAGGCGTACGTGGCACTCTCGGAAGACGGAACCACACCACTGCACGCGGTGTGGTCGTGCTTGGCATCGGAGATGTGCAGCGCCACGGGAGACGTCCCGACGGCGCTGGAACATGCCGAACGGGCATGCCGAGCCGCCCCCAAAGCAGCCCGTCCCATAGTCTGTTGCGCTGATGCTGCAAGCGCAGCGTCGGCGTCCGTCGCGACGCTGGCGCTGGAGCGCGCGTCTGAGATGGTGATCCCCCGCACGCGGTACTGCGCGAAGCTCGTCGAGCTGGCGCGGCAGAGTCGAGAACCCGACGTCGGGTTGCGTTGGGCGCGCCGCTGGGTCAGCTTGGCGCCGCTGAACGTCAGCGCGACGCGAGAGTTGCTGAACGAGCTCTCGGCTCATGGTGATGCCCGGGAGATGGCCAAAGGTCTCGACTGGCTTGTTTCTCAGCCGCGGCCTCGCCACGTATTGAGCGACGAGTTGGGGCGGGCGCTACATCGCCTGTCCGCGCTGGACGGTGCAGAAGCCGTTCGTTTGGCGCGGCGCATGCTCGGGGCCTTCGGGGTGACCGAAGTAGGGCTGCGAGAGGCCTTCGACCACGTTGCGCAGGCGCACGACCAGCCCAGTTTGCGCGTGGCCGTGATTGAACGCCTGTTGTGCAGCGAGGAGCCGCATGACGCGACGCAACTCTTGTGCGAAGTGGCACGGCTTCACGAGCAGAGCGGTAACCCGGATGCAGCATACGAAGCGCTGGAGCGCGCGATCCGAGCCGATCGTGTCGACGATGGAATTGCGAGCTTGGTCGAGTCAGTGTCCGCACCGAAAACCACGGACGGTGAGTTGTGTCAGCTGTTCTGTCAGGCAGAGTGCGCACTCGCGGGCCAGCAGCCGGGAGATGGCGCCCGTGGCGTGGTGCTGCTCCGTGAGTTGGGAGCGGCACTTTGGGATCTAGCGGGCGACCGACGGCGAGCCATCGCCGCTTGGGAACGAGCGTGTGAACTCGACGAAGTGGCTGGCGAAGAGGGGTTGGCTCGCGACCTGATCGCTTTCTGTGGTTACACCCAAGCCGTCGAAACCTTGCGGGAGCTGTCTCAAACACGTTCCAGCGAGTCGGCCGCCTCACTGCTATTGGCGGGCGCGGCGGTCTCGCTGCGTGATGGTTTTAGGGAGCAAGCGGCGGAACTCGCGGAAGCGGCGATCGACCGCTGGCCCAGTGTGACGGAGGCGCTGGCCGTGGTCGAGCGAGCGGTCGCTGACGACGCGCACACCCTGGAGCGCGTTTACGGCAAGCTCGACGCGGCGCTGCTGGGGTGCTTCGGCGAGCGAGCACTGCACTACCGCGCCGCGCGGCAGTTCGAGAAGCGGCGCAATCACGAGCTCGCGCTGCAGCACGCGATCGTGGCGTTCAAGGCGGTACCAGCTGAAGGTGTGGCCTACGCGCTGATGTTGCGCTTGGCATCGCTCGTGGGTGATGACGCGCGAGCGACTCACGCGATTCAAGCCGTTGCGGAGCGCGCGACCGACGCCTCGGTGCGTGATCACTGGTTCGAGATAGCGGAGCGTTCGGCGGGACCCGGCGCCCAGGGGCAGGAGTTGCGCGCAGAGGTGCTGCTCAGAGCACTTGCCGTTCGCCCAGAACCCGACGCGATTTCCAGACTCGGCGATGCCATCTCGGTCGTGCTCGAAGAGCGTCCTGAAGAGCGTGCCCGTTGGGAGAGTGCTTTCGACACTGCCGTGGCGTCGTTGTTCGGCTCGCTCGAAGGCAGTTCGGGAGTCGAGACCGCGCTGGTTGCGGCGCGAACGGCGGCCCAGGTTTTTGGCAGCTCCGCGCAGTGCGCTGCGGCCGTGGAGCGAGCGATTGCGCTCGACCCGGCTTCGAAGGCTTTCGACTCGTGTTCTGACCTGCTGCCGCCGCTCGAGCAGCAAGCTGTTGCGGGGCGGCGTGTAGTCAGCGCCGTCGGCGGGGCGCTGGATACCGGGCGCGCAGTTGCACCGAACTTGCTGCAGCTCGCGTTGGACCTCGCGCGAAAGCACGAACCAACCCAGGCTCCAGCGCTGGCAGTGGCACTTGCGGTGGCCGATCCGCGTCCCGAGGTGATCGAACGGGCGCGCGAGCTGGTGGCAGAAGACGAACAGTTGAGCGCGCGCCTGAAGCTAGCCATGCCTCGCGAAGCGCGCATGGCGCAGTTCTGGACACAACTCGAAGAGCTCATGGCCCGTGACGCCCGAGCGGCGATCGAGCTACTGAAGAATCAAGCGGAGCAGCCGTGGCTGATCGATGCCGACCGTCGTCAGCTTCACGAGAGGTTGTGTGACGCATACAGGGAGTTGGGCGACGACGAACAGCTCGAAGCGTTGTTGGCGGACTCTCTCGATGCAGAGCTGTGGCCCATCAAACGCCGACGGCAGTTCGCGGCGGAGCTCGTGCAGCTGCTCGGTGCACGCAAAGCGCACGCTGCGGCGTTGGACGTCGTCGCCATGTTGCAGAGCTGGGGTAACCTGACGCACCGCGAGCTGGAGCTGGCCGTCGACGTTGCCAGAGCTAGTGGTAACGCGGAAAAGGAGCTCCAGTATTTGGAGCTGCGACGTTCTTCGATGAGTTCACCCGAAGGGCGCCGTGAGCTGTGGCGTCGGCTGTGGCAGCTGCACGATCAGCTGGGGCGGCGTGCTGCTGCGGTGGAAGATGCGGAACACTTGCTCGCGCTCGACCCTTCGGATGCGGAGGCCCACGAGTACCTGATGCGTGACGCCGAGGGGCGTCTCGATCACGAGCGTATGGTGCGCCTCGCCGAACAACGTTTCGATCGTGGGGGCGGAAGCGTGGCGGACTACCTAGCTGCCGTCGACATCGCGGGGAGACACCTCCAACAGTACGACAAGGCTGTCGCCTTGGCGTTGCGCGGCCTGGAGACGTACGCCCATGACCTGTCACTCCTTCAAGCGCTGGCGCGCTGGCAGACGGAGGCTGGTGACCATCTTGCGGCGGCCGAGACGCTGGGCAAAGCCCGAGACTTGGCGACCCAGCCCGTCGAGATCGCTCGCTTCGACGAACGTGCGGCACGTGCATTGGTCGCTGCGGGCAAGCCCGATGCCGCGGTCCAGTTGCTCGAACGTGCGGGGTACGTGGACGGCACATCCGAGACGCTGACCAGTGCTGGGGGAGAAATCGCGCTGCTCGTCATCGAACTGCTGCGAGAGCGCGATCGTCACGACAAGTTACGAAGCGCGCTCGAGTCGGCGGCAGCGATCGACAGCTTCGACTCGGAGTTGCGCGCACGTTGGTTGATCGAGGCTGCGCAGTTGCGGCTTCGCGAGGACGATTCTGCTGCGGCAATCGCGCTCGCGCAGCAAGCGGTCAAGCTGGAGCCACAGGACGTTGCTGCTCAGTTGTTGTTGCGTCGTCTCGAGTACCTGGAACGCGGCCCAGGTACCACCGCCGAGGCGCTCGCAACGATCACGTCGCTCAGAGGCTTGGGGGAGATCCCAGATCTGGATCAAGCGGCGCTGAGGAGTTTCTTGTTGGCGGAGGCGTTGGACCAACGCGTCGGACTCGGCGCTGGTAGGCGAGAGCTCGAAGAGTTCAGACGTCGTCGTGGGCTGCACCCGCTGATGGCGTTGGCGCTCGCCGAGCGTTTGGATGAGGGAGCGACACGATCCAAGGCACTCGAGCTGTTCGAGGTCGCCCTCGGGGCGCACGACTATCTCGGCTTGAGAGAGCGTCGCAAAGTGCTCGAGAGAGCGATCTCGTGCGCCCAGGAGTGTGCTAGCGAGGCTCAGCTGACGCGGTGGACGAGCGAGCTGGCGGGCCTCACACGAGGGCCGCCTGAAACGGAGCCCATGCCCACCCGCGACTCGCCCATGCGGGGCACGAACCACCCCGCCGAGTCCCCGCCCACGACCATGCTGATGCTGGGGGAGGCGAAGCGCGGCGTTTCGTCTCCCGAGGTGCCCGCGACGAAGCCCATGTCACGGCCCGCACAGTTTCTGCCCGTGAACGCGGATGGCATCAGTCCGCGGCGACGCACCGCCCTTGGCATGACCTTGCCGAAGCAGACGCCAATCGCCGCAGCATCCCCACCATCAGTCGAGGCGTTGTTCCAAGCGGAAGATGCGGCTCCCGAGCAGGAGCTCGTGACAGCGGGGGCACTCGAGCCGCAGCCGCCCCTCGAGCCGCAGCCGCCCGTGGTGGCTGCGGGGCCCCAGGTGTCTCGCGCCCCGACGACCGCTCGCGGCATTGCTCCGCCCGCCAACCCGCCTGGCGCTGCTCCGCACTCACCTCCGCCGAAGCCAGGTATGCGCAGGGAGTTCGCACGTACCTGGGAGAGCGCCGCTGGTGCTTCCTCGAATGAACCCAACGTCGACGTCAGTGTCAGCGCCGATGCGCGCACTCTCGGGAGAACGTTGATATCCGGCAGTTCACCTGATGCCCCCGCCAAAGCGGCCAGCTCATCGAGCGCCAGCGCGACGGCCCCTGCTGCGAAGGTCGATGGCTCGAGTGTGAGTCAGGCATCGAGTGTGAGTCAGGCATCGAGTGCGAGTCAGGCATCGAGTGCGAGTCAGGCATCGAGTGCAAGTCAGGCATCGACGATTGCGTCGGGAGAGACGCTCGGAAAGAGTGCGAACTCGATGCCCGCGGCCCGGCCGCGACTATCAACGGATCCGGGTATCGGGGGGACGCAGAGCTCGCTGAGTTCAGAGGTGCGCCAAGCTCGCGCAACAGTTCCCGACGAGACCTCCCCGCAGTCCGTCGTCCGCACGACGCACGCCATTGGCACTGCCCACACCGAACCCGCGGTGAGCGCGGTAACGCCGAACGAAGTCGCCCCAAGAGCGGCGTCGAACGACGACGTCCGCGCCCCCAAGGACGACAGTCCCTCGGCGACGAGCTCCGAAGGGCCCGCTTCGCGAGACCACAGCGAGCGGGATGAGCGGGAGCTGGTCGAGAGCATGCGCGGGGGGTCCATTTCGGCCAGTGAGGAGCTACTCAAACGCTATCGGCAGGACGACAATCGTAGTCACGACGCGGTAAACGTGTGTTTGCGACTGGCGCAAGGACGGCCAGGCGACACAGCCATTTTGGAGCGGCTGATCGATGCGGCCGTGGCGGACGACGATGCCGTCTTGATTGGGGCGCTGCGCCACGCCCAGCGAATTTTCAGCGATCCAGAGAGAGCGCCCGTGGCGCCCGCTTTGGGGCAGCAGCCCGTGGTGCCCGATGGGTTACTCAAGTTGCTCTGCGGCGACGCGGAGCCTGTACTCGAGGTGCTGGCGTTGGTGTTGCAATCGCTGCCACAGTTGCTGCGTCGACCTGCGAACCTGGCCCCCGGCGTGCGAGCCGTGAGTCCCGAGTCTCTCATGCCCTTGGGACAACTGACCGCGATGGTGTCGCGGCTGTTCGGCGTGCGGGTACCAGTGCTGCACATCGACGGGCCGAGACCCGTACAGTTTCACGTGTTCGTCGACCCGGCACCGAAGTTGTTGGTGCAAGGACCCGACCTCGCGGACACGCCCGACTTTCGTTTTCACTTCGGCGGGATGGTGCTCGCCACCCGCCCAGAGTTTGCGCTGATGTTGGCGCTGCCCGAAGACGAGGTGCGCGCGCTACTCGACGCCGTGTTGTTGGCGTTTGGTCCGCCAGGACGCGTACACGCCTCGGCGGCCAGCGTGGCCTCGCTCGCTCAGCGGTTGTGGGAGCTCGGTCCGCACGCGCAGCGTCGAATGCAAGAGCTGGCTGCCAAACCAGAGGCGATGGATTACCGCGTCGCCTGGCTCGCCACGTTGCGCGCCATGCGACGCGCGGGGCTCTTCGTATCTGGTGATTTGGGCGTCGCCTCTCGCCAAGTCTGCGCCGACGAAGGACTCGACTTCGCACAGCTCGCGCAGCCACAGGGTGCTAGGGCGCTCTGCGATCACAGTCCTGCGCTGGCAGACGTCGTACGCTTCGCCACCAGTCGCGAGTTTGCCAACGCGCGCTGGCGTCCATCCCGCTCCCATTCGAATCTTGGCCCGCTCTGACTCCCGCTCTGCTGCGTGCCTCTCGTTCCACGTTTTGCTTGCCTTTTCGCGGACTCTGAACCAAGCCATCCGACAGGTATCGTGATGCGCATCGGCGGGTTGGCGGCAGCGGGTTGGTTATCGGTCACGGGGTGTTTGGCCGACCCGCCCACGTATGAGGCCCCCGCTCAGATCCCGCCCGTGGTCAACCGAGCCCAGGTCGATCCTCCACTTTCAGTCATCTATCAAGTGCCTCCTGGGGTGGAAACCATGGAGGTCACAGTACCGTTCAGGTCGGAAGATCTCGGATCGCGAGTGGTGGCGAAGTTCCTGATTGATGCGGAGCCGGGGAGGCCGTCGCGATCCACCCAGGGGCCCTACACTTATGATCCATCGAACTTCGACGACCAAACCCGTCAGGTGAACGAGGAGGTCAGCCTCGCCGATCTGTCTGGCTGTCACACGGTGACGCTGCTGCTCAGCAACTCGATCAGCTTCGGCGAGGAGTTGACGGATGAGAGTCTGGCTACGGGCGTCACGTGGTTCATCGCTGTACTGCCCTCACAGGACAGCGAAATTGACGTCCGCGACTGCCCCACCCTGGGGCAGCAAATCGACGCACCAGCACAGTGATGGAGGCGGATGACACCCTGGGTCAGTGACAGCCGACACGCTCTGCCTCGATTCGTCAAGGCGGCGGGCCTCGCCCTCTTGTCGCTCGGGTGTCAAGAATCCGCACCCGCGCCACCGACGAACGTGATTCACGAGCCGCTCACGTGTGTGACCGACGACGACTGCACCCGCGGCGTGTGTGATCCCGAGCTGAGTCTGTGTAAGACGACCGAGTTCGACTTTCCCGGGCTACTGCTGGAAATCACCCCTCCCGCAACGGATACTGGTTTCGGCGGTTTTCGCCTGTACGAGCGACTCGACGCGTTGGGTGGTTCGCTCTCGGCGCCAACCGTGCTCGAAGTGTTGGAACCCCCTCGGGTGCTGGGGGACGTGATATTGGCGTTTCCGTCTGACGCTGCCTGCGCGACGCTGCCTGTGCGGCTGACCCTCACCCCTCACGAGACCAACCTGGGTTTGGGAGCCAGGAAGTTGTCGACGGTCAGCAGACGCGTGGTTTCCGACACGACCATCGACATCCTCAACCGTTACGAGTTCCATGGCGTGCCCCTCGGAACTTACGACCTGTATTGGGAGGATGCGAAGCGGTTCCCGCCGACGTCGAGCGAGTGCGAGGTCGTACCGCAGATCATTCGAGGTTTGGAGGTGACGGGCGTGCGAGACCTGGCGTTGGTGCAGCCCGAAACCAGACCCTTGCAGGTCATCGTACCCTGGCAGGACGAACTGGACGGGTGGGTCGTCGACATCGTTCACGGCGCTACGGGACAACGCATGTCTACCCAGCGCGCGCTGAGCGAAGACATGCAGCAGCAGGACCAAACTGGTGCCATCATGGCCGTGGCCGATCTGCGCTTGTCGGAAGTCTTGGGTCCGGACTACCCGGCGGCTGGTGAACTGCTCAGACTGCGCCCCCCGAGTGATCGCAACCGACCTACGATACTCATGGACCTCGCCGCGCTGGAGGCGCTCGAACTCGGCGTCGCGCGCGTGCCTGCGGTGGAGACGTTCGCTTTCTCGATCGACTTCGCCGCGTGGGTTTGGGAGGAGGGCAACGCCGACAAGCCCGTGCGTGGTCAGGTCGAGTTCTCTGCGAGCGCACTCGTTGACGTCCCCGATGGTATTTTCGTGCGTTACGCTCAGCTGGTCGACATCGCAGAAGATGGCGGCATCCTCGCGGCGTTGCCGCCCGGCTCCTATCGCGCACGTGTTTACCCAAAGGAAGTAGGTCCGTCGGTGTTCGAAACCAGCGTCACGGTTTGGGGGCCAGCGTCGGGAAGTGAGGGGGAGACCCTTCAAGCTGGTCGAGTGTTGGAAGTGCCGTCCGGCGTCGAGATCTCGGGCGAAGTCACGCTGTTTGGTGGTGTGGAAGCTGAAAACACCATGGTTCGGGTGACGCCAGCCAGGCGGGGTGGAGTGACGAATGCGCTGTCGTCACGCGCGTATTCACCGCGCCCAGCGAACGCACTCGCGGACTCGCGCGGACGATTCACACTCGAAGGCGTCGACTGTCGCGGGTGCGACGAAACGCTGATGGCGAACTACGTCTTTTCGGTTCAGCCACCCGAAGCTTCCTGGCTACCTTGGCTGGTGGTTTCGCCATTTGCCGTCGGCGGACCACTCACATTGGGCGAGTTGGAGGTCGGCTTGCCCGCACTACACTTCGGCCAGCTCACGTTCCGGACGCCGAGGGGCGGGGTGGGGCCATTCCCCGGGGCGCAGATCAGAGCCTACGTGCTATTGAACCGAGAGGGTACGCCAGTGTCAGTGGATCGACCTTCATGTGTAGAATTCAGCGACACCGGACTCTCGGCCAACTGTGCGCACCGAGCCGTACAGATTGGCGAAGCGAGAAGCGGCGCCGATGGCGCATTTCAACTCGTTTTGCCTCCGCGGCTGACATCGATGCCCGGCATCCCACGCTGACGTACGTTTCCAGTCTTCGGGGTATTCTGTCGGGCGAGGTCTTTCATGGTCGCCCTTGGAAAAATAGTTCCTCGGCTGGAAAAATCGCGCTAGCATGTTGAGTTGTGAGTCGCCCCGAGCGTGTAGATGCGGACGGCGCCGATTTGGCCGGCGCCCTGCATGAAGTTTCCAATGCGCTGACTGTAGTTCTCGGTTGGTTGGGTGACGTGCGTGGCAAGGTTGCTGACGGTCCGTTACGTGACGCCGTCGAGGTGGCCTACTCTCACGCACACCGCGGCCATGCCGTTGCGCGTCGAGCGATCGGAGGTCCGCCGCCAGCCACTGAAGCAGCCCGTAGCAGCGCGTCGGTGATGAACGACGCCCGGACGGCGGTCGCAAGAGAAGCCGACGCCAAAGGGGTTCGCGTGCGCACCAAGCTGGCGGACATCGACTCCAGCATCGATGCGCCTGACGCGGTGCTGCAAATTCTCGTGAACCTGCTGCTCAACGCGCTGGCCTTCTCCCCGCGAGGGAGCGCTGTAACGCTCACCAGCTCCGCGCAGTCGGGTCACGTGGCCTTCGAGGTTCGTGATCAAGGTCCGGGCCTTTCGCGGGACCAGCAGTCCAGTTTGTTCGCTCGAGGGCAATCCATGCGTCCCGGCGGCGCAGGCATCGGGCTTTCTTACTGCCACGCGATGGCCGAACAACATGGTGGCAAGCTGCGGCTGTTGTCGAGTGACAGAGACTCGAGTGACAGAGACTCGAGCAGCAGAGACTCGAGTGCTCTCACGGCCAACCCGGGCGCGGCGTTCGAACTGCTGTGGCCCGTGAGTGAAGCCCCCTCCCGTACCTCGCAACGTGTTCCCGTTGCGGCCGGGCTCAGCGGGTTGAAGGTGCTCGTGCTCGAAGACGACGAGGCGGTGCTGGCAATGGTTCAGATGGGACTTGCCGCCCGCGGGATTGAAGTATTTCCTGCTGCAAACCTTCAGCACGCACGCAAGTTGTGTGAAGCGGGACTGGTGGACGCGGCGTTCGTCGATCTGTCACCCATCGAGGCCGATCCAGCGGCCGCCTTGGCCGAGCTGCGGGCCAACAACCGCACGCTGCCCGTCATTCTGATCAGTGGCAGCGCGAACGTTCCAAGCCACCAACTCGAACTTTCTGCGTGGGTGCGAAAGCCTTTCGAAATCTCCGAGTTGTGTGAAGCCCTCAGCGAAGTGGTTGCTCGTTGAGAGTCCGCGATCGGCATCGGCACTTTTTCAGAGGCGGTGGTTTGAACCGTATTCGGTTCCGAAAGCGGCCGGCGCGTCACCCAGCGCGGTGATCGCTCCTAGAAATGTGAGGCGCGGTTCGTTGGCTCTTGACATGGTGGCGCCAACGCCTAGTTTTCACTGCCCCGTTTGAAGGTGCTTTCGCGAAGGTGGCGGAATGGCAGACGCGCCAGCTTGAGGTGCTGGTGGGGTAACACCCGTGGAGGTTCGAGTCCTCTTCTTCGCACGACGAGACCCAGGCAAACGCCTGGGTTTTTTCGATTGCGGCGATGAACGATCGTCGCCCGTCGCGATGCCGTGTGGGGGAGGCCGCTCGCGACGTCGATCGAGCTGTCAGGGGACGTCGGGTTTCTGTCTGCCGCGCGCAGGCGCAGGAAACTTTCGCCACGAAACACGGACTACGGACACTAGGCGGTGAATGTGGTAGTCGAACGACCCTTTTTCTAGCCGTCACAGGATGAGGTGAGTTGAATGAGCGGGCATTCCAAATGGGCCACGATCAAGCGTAAGAAGGGCGCCATCGATGCGGCGCGCGGTAAGCTCTTCACCAAGCTGATACGCGAAATCGTGATTGCAGCACGTGATGGTGGGGGAGATCCCTCGGCGAATGCACGTCTGCGCAAAGCCATCACGGATGCCAAGAGCAACCAAATGCCGAACGACACCATCAATCGTGCCGTCAAGCGCGGCACGGGTGAGATCGAGGGCGTGTCGTATGAGGAAGTGCTGTACGAGGGCACCGGGCCTGCGGGCACGTTGTTCTTGGTCGAAGGCACGACAGACAATCGCAATCGCAGCGCGGCGGAGTTGCGCAAGATCTTCGACAAGAACGCTGGTGCTCTCGCTGGCGGGGGTTCTGCGGCCTGGGCGTTTACCCGCAAGGGCTTGATCGAGCTGGACAAGACGCTCGACGAAGCGCAGGTGATGGAAACCGTGGTCGAGATTGACGCCGAAGACTACCGCGACGACGGCGAGGTGTGGGTGGTCTCGACTTCCGTTGATGGGTTTACAGATGCGTTGGCAGCGCTGGAAGCCGCCCAGATCGAACCCAAGGGCAGCCGCATCGCGTACGTTCCCAATGCCAAGAAAGAGGTACGTGGGGCGGATGCGGAGAAGTGTCTCAACCTGGTCGACGCTTTGGACGAGCACGACGACGTCGCCAACGTCTACTCGGACTTCGACGTTCCCGACGACGAGCTGCAGAGAATCGCAGAACAGGATTGAGGCGCACTGACGCCGTCCGCTGGCCCCGCGCTCGCCGCCAAGACGACGACTTCTTGCCACGGCCTGGCGCTCACGGCAGCCAGGCTGGCAGGGGAGCCGCCATGAAGTACGAGAAGACCAAATGCGCGGCGATCACTGGCCACAGACGTCCGAGTGCCAACGTCGCGAAGCTCCACACCAACCCACAGCCGAGGGCTGCGAGCACGAGCAAGGGGTTCGGGCCCGCGACGCCATCCGCCAACGTCCACACGCTGGCAACGTGGGCTACGGCGTAAGCCAGCGAGGCTAGGGGAGCGGCCCAACGCTGTCCGAGCCGCTCGCGCACGGACTCGAGCACCAGTCCGCGCCACACGAGCTCTTCTCCGATGACGATCAGAGTCAGCAGGCTCAGCGCCAGTGGGTCTCCTTGAATGTTTCCGACTTGCGCGTAGATGGTGAACAGCCAGGCATAACTCGGTGACCCTGCTGGAGCGAGGGCACGTTGGGCCACGACGCCCGCGGTGGCTAGCAGCAACCCCAGTAGAATGCCGACGGACAGATCTCCGCCGCGTGGGCGTAAGCGTCGTCCGAGTAACTCCCGTTGCTTCAAGTCGACCACGGACCAGATCGCCAGCGGCGCATAACACCCGAGTAGTGCGGCCCACATTGCCCAATGGTCGGACAGCGCTGGACGCAACGCGAAGCCCACGGTCAGACCCACGGCGACAGTACAAACGGCGAGGGCTATCATCGGCGGACTCGACTCCAGTGTTCCAGCAGCCAATCGAGCAGCACGTCAGCGACATCGAGTTTCGTCATCGTCGGCAGGGATTGGTCCTTCGTGGCTTCGACGAGGTGAATTCGGTTGTCGTCGCGGCCGAAAGCTTCGTCCGCATGGTTGGCGACGACGATGTCGACGTTCTTTCTTGCGAGTTTTTCTCGCGCTCGGGCGATGACCGCTGCGTCACTTCCCGTTTCTACGGCAAAGGCAACGAGCGTTGGAGTGTTACCTTTTCGCGCCTTGCCCAGGGTGGCGATGACGTCGGGGTTCTCGATCAAGTCCAGCGTCATGTCGCCGTCACGTTGGAACTTCTGGGGGGCGAAGTGCTTGGCTCGGAAGTCGCCTACCGCGGCGGTCATGAACAAGGCATCCGTCGGTTTGGAGAGTTGAGTTTGTAGAGTTTCGAGCAGTTGCAACCCAGTACGCACGTCGCGTCGTTCGATGATGGATGAGTTGGATAGGTTTACAGGACCGCTCACCAGGCACACTTCCGCGCCGCGAGCGGCGGCACGTTCGGCGATCGCAAAACCCATCTTGCCGGACGATCGATTCGAGATGAAACGTACGGGGTCGAGATCTTCGACGGTTGGGCCTGCGCTCACGATGATACGTTTGCCTTGCAGGTCGGTTTTCGTCGGGCGGAGTGAACGCGCGAGCTCCACGGGTTCCAACATCCGCCCGAGTCCCTCGTCGCCTGACGCGACGGGACCTAGAGCGGGACCCAAGAAGCGCACGCCTCGGCGCCGCAGTACCTCGACATTGTGGCTGGTCGCAGGGTGAGACCACATGTTCGGATGCATGGCGGGCGCGACGAATAGCGGTCCTTCGAAACACAGCGCGGTTGCGCTGAGCAGGTCATCAGCCCGACCGTGCGCCAGGCGCGCGATGGTGTCGGCGGTACATGGCGCGACCAACATGCAGTCGGCGTTCTTGGCCAACTGTACATGTAGCTCCCCGCCCACGGGTCCGAACATCTCGCCGTGTACGGGGCGACCGACGATGCCTGCGAAGGTTTGTGCTCCGACGAAGCGTTCTGCGCCCCGCGTGAGCACGACGTTCAGATTCCGTCCTTGCTTGATCAGCAGGCGCGCGAGCTCGACGGCCTTGTAGGCTGCGATACTACCAGTAACGCCGAGCAGCACATTGGTGTACGAAGTAGGTGCTTGTGTCATGAGTCTGGGCGAGGCCGCGATACGAACGACGATCCGCGCTCACTGAAGCGCCATGGTTTCGCGATCCACTCTCCAGCGTAGTCGATGCCGACGCGCGGTGAAGCAACGACTCGCACTTGGCGGCCGCGGTGCACGCTGATGACGCCTTGCGTTACATCGCAGCCGTAGTGTTCCATAGAGATTCCAAGTGCTTGGCACACTTTCCCAGGGCCATTGGCGGTGTTGGGATGACCCACTGGAACTCCACGACGCCCGGCCATTTCAGTTGCTCCGATCAGCGGTTCGAGCGCGCGAATCAGGACTGCTTGGGGTTGGTCCGCGCGCGCGGTGACGATGTTGAAGGCGTGGTGGACGCCATACAGCAGGAAAACGTACACGTAGCCTGCAGGCCCAAACATGATCTCGGTTCGCTTGGTGCGGCGTCCTCGATAGCTGTGGGCAGCGGCGTCTCGTGGGCCCAGGTAAGCTTCGGTTTCTACGATTTTGCCGATACATGTGCCGCCGCCTATCCGCGAAACCAGTAGTTGACCAACGAGCGCGCGCGCGACGATGGGGGACGAACGCGTGAAGAAACTCCGTGGCAGTTTGGGTGGGATGTCGGTGCTAGGGCCCATACCTGTAGAAAATCTAGGATTAATCGCCTGCACATTACCGATGGCGAGCTGAGTCTGGTAGATTGCACCGTACTCCCCGATGTCCGAAGCCAGTCCCGAGCTGAGCGCAGCTCCCCGTATTGTGGGGCGATATGCGTTGTTCGACGAGATCGCCGCTGGCGGCATGGCCACGGTCCATCTCGGGCGCCTGGTGGGGCAGGTAGGGTTCTCGCGAACGGTGGCCGTGAAGCGGCTGCATCCGCAGTACGCGAAAGACAAAGAGTTCGTCACGATGTTCGTCGACGAGGCGCGGTTAGCCTCGCGCATTCAGCATCCGAACGTGGTCTCGACGCTCGACGTCACCAAGACGGCAAGCGAGCTGTTCTTGGTGATGGAGTACGTGCAGGGTGAGGCGCTCAGTCGGCTCGTTCGTAACGCCGCCAAGCGCGGCGAACGTATTCCCCCGCACATCGTGCTGAGTGTCATGAGCGGCATGTTGCATGGCCTGCACGCCGCCCACGAAGCCAAGAGCGAAAACCGAGAGCCGCTCAACATCGTGCATCGCGACATCTCACCGCAAAACGTGCTCGTCGGGCTCGATGGTGTAGCCCGCGTGCTCGACTTCGGCGTCGCAAAAGCCGCGATGCGTTCAGGCGCGACGCGCGACGGGCAGATGAAGGGCAAGCTCAGTTACATGTCGCCCGAGCAGCTCAACGGCAAAGACATCGATCGACGCAGCGATATTTTCGCCGCGGGCATCGTGCTTTGGGAGGCCCTCGCGGGTAAACGACTGTTCGCGGGCGCCGATGCGGGGGAAATACTGGGTAAGGTACTCGCCTCGGAGATCCCGACGCCGAAGAGTGTCGTGCCGAGTTTGTCGGATGAGGTTAGCGGCGCTGTCATGCAAGCGCTCGAGCGCGATCCAGACAAGCGCTTTCAGACTGCCCGAGACTTCGCGGTCGCGTTGGAGAAGGCAGGGCCACTGGCAACCGCTCACAACGTTGGTGAGTGGGTGCGCGAGTACGGCGGCGAAGACCTGACGAAGCGGCTCAATTTGGTGGCACGAGTCGAGAGTCACCCGATGGAAGAACTTGGCGACGTTCACTCGGGGATCGAGCCCGTGCCGCCTGGTTTGTCTGTTGGCGAAACGACTGGGACGACCACGCGGGTGGAAGGCGGTGCTGAGACGCCTGGGCTGGAGATGCCTGATCATGCGGGGAGAAATCGTCGTCTCGTGTTGATCGGTGTGGCAGCACTTTGTGCGTTGGGCGTTGGCTTGTGGTTTTCGTTGCCTGAGCCCAGTACGCCTACCGTGGTCCCGACGGACCCGCCCGCGACGACGCAAGATCCCGTTCCCGTGGTCGAGGTGACGTCACCAACCAAGCCGACCACGGACGTCCCGCCGACGAAAACGGATGAGGGCGCCGAAGTGGGATCCACGGACGATGACACTTCCAAGCCTGAATCGACGGCGGGAGGTGACACCACTCGAGGCGATAACGTGGACCGACCGCCTCCGCCCCCGAAACCCACACGCCATCACACGCCTCCACCTCCGCCGAATCCGTGTAAGAACCCAACGTACATCGACAGCGAAGGCATCAAGCGAATCAAGAAGGGTTGTTGAGTGCCGGTCGCGATGGTCGGTGTGGTGTAGCGTCACTGGGTTCGACTAGGTCGTCCTCGAAGCGGGTGTACGAGGAGGCTGTGGCCGGCTAGCGGTTCAAGCTATGCGGGAGACACTCCGAATTCGAACGCGCACATTCTTTTCTAGGCGACTGACGAATGCTGGTAGGCTTTCGCCCCATCCACGCGATATGGCTGGAAGGGCAAGCGCCTGGGAGACCATGGGTTCGAGAAGACTTTCCGAGGTATTGATCTGCGCGGTTTTGGCTGGAGTCAGTGCGACCGCCAACGCGCAGACCGATTCCGATGCCGACGATTCCGAGATTCAGGCGTGTGCGACGTCGTATGAGCAAGCTCAGGTCGAGCGCAAGAAGGCCAAGCTGAAGGCCGCTCGCGCCGAGTTGGGGAACTGCGTACGCGAGATATGCCCGGACTTCGTCCGAAACGACTGCAGTCAGTGGCTGTCCGAAGTCAACGCCGAGATCCCTAGTGTGATTTTCGCGGCCGTCGGTTCCAAAAAGAACGACCTGCCCGACGTCAAGGTGTCGCTCGACGGCGAGGTAGTAGCTGAGAAGCTGGACGGGCGTGCCATCGATCTGGATCCGGGACAGTACGAACTCGTGTTCGAACACAAGGGTGTGAAGGTGACGCGTACCCTCGTGGTTCGGCAGGGCGAGAAGAACCGCGTGATCCGTGCTGAAATCGAGACGGACGTCGATACGGACGGTGACGGGACGTTGGATTCGGAGGATGACTGTCCCGCGGAGTCGGGACCGACGACCAATCGCGGCTGTCCCGTGGTCGCGCCGCCTACTGTCGACTCTAGCTCTGGAGGGCCCGATCCATTGCGCATCGGCGCGTACGCGGGCTGGGGGTTGGGGGCAGCAGGCTTGATCACATTTGCGGTGTTCACCCCGCTCGCATACTCGGAAGAAGCAGACGCCAAAGACAAGTGCGGTTCCGATGGTTCAGGTTGCGAACAGCCTGAGAAGGACGAGCTGGTCCAGGGCGTCAAGGACAAGTTGCTCATCGGCAACGTCGGGTTGGGGGTAGGTATCGTCGGCGCCGCCGCGGGTACTGTGCTTTTCTACCTGTCTCTGCAGGACGATGACGTGGCAACTACGGACGAGTCCGTCAACGTGGACGTACACCCGACGCAGCACGGCGGTTTGATCTCCGTCGGTGGCCACTTCTGAGGCCCGATACGAGCGTGGCTCAGTCGCGCGGCATGGGGGGACGTGCGCGGGTCAGCCAAGGGGTTAGGGCCGACTGAAAGACCGTGTTCGCTCGACGCGAACCGAGTCAGCCTCAGAACAATCAGCCTGAAAAGCCGAGCAGCAGGCCGCCCTGGTAAACGAGGAGGCTCGCGACGTACGCCAGCGCCGTCATGTAGGCGACGAGTAGCGCGGGCCAACGCCAACTCTGCGTCTCGCGTTTGACGACCGCGACAGTGCTCATGCACTGACACGCCAACGCGAAGAACACCATCAACGACAGCCCGACGAGTGGCGGGTAGGCGGGCTGCCCGTCCGCTCGAGTTTCTGCGCGCATCTTGTCGCGTAGTGGAATCGCTTCATCGTCGGGCTCTTCTTGTAAGCCGAACACCAGTGCCATGGTGGAGATGAACACCTCGCGCGCTGCAAAGGCGCCGATGATGCCAACCGTGATCTTCCAGTCGAAGCCCAACGGGCGCATCACAGGTTCGAGGAACCTGCCGAGCCGTCCAGCGTAGCTTTGTTCGATTGCGCTCTTGGGCTCGGGTGCGAAGGTCGGGGCTCCTGGAGTGCTAGCCGCTAGGGGCTCTTTGACCTGGAGAGCTTGGGTCGGCCTGGCGGGCTCGGCGTCACTCTCGATGCCGAGAGTTCGAGCGCTCGTCGTGGCTTGGGGCTCCGTCACATGGGCAACGTCGGGCGCCTGGGGAAAGGTCAACAGCGCCCAGAGGATGATGGTGAACGCCAAAATGACCGTGCCCGCTTCGGTCAGGAACTCACGCGCTCTGCGCAACATCATACGTACAGTCGACGTGCCGCTGGGCAGTCGATAGGGCGGCAACTCCAAGATCAACGGCACGCGTTGCCCACGGACGAGCGTTCTCCCCAAGACCCATGCCGCGGCTAACGTCATGGCTGTCGAGAACACGTACATCGACACCATCAAGAGTCCTTGTACAGGCACCAATCCAAACGCAGAGGACGGTGGAAATAGCGCACCGACCAACAACGCGTAGACTGGTAGCCGCGCCGAACAACTCATCAGCGGGACGACCATCATCGTCAGAATTCGGTCGCGCTGACGCTCCATGGTGCGTGTCGCCATGATGGCGGGAACCGCGCACGCCAGGCCAGACAACATCGGGACAAACGCCTTGCCGTGTAATCCTACGCCGCGCAGTACGCGGTCCATGAGGTAGGCGACGCGCGCCATGTAGCCGCTGTCTTCGAGCAGCCCAATCAGAAAAAACAACAACAGGATCTGCGGCAGGAACACGATCACGTTGCCCACGCCGCCAAGCACGCCCTCGACGAGCAAATCTGTGAGGAAGCCGCCAGGTAGCGAATTCACAGCCGTCTCCTGCAGGAAGCCGACGCCGTCTTCGATCCAACCTATTGCGGGATCAGTCCACGAAAATAGCGCCTGAAACACCCCCAGCATGACGAGCAGGAACACACAAAAGCCGAGGAACGGGTGCAACAACACGCGGTCGATTCGCTCGGTCCAGTCCAATCGGGGTTCGAGCTTCGGTGCTTTCGAATAACAGCCATCGAGCTTGGCGTCGATGAAACGATAGCGAGCCGAGATCACTTCCAGGTCGAGATCCACGTCGGTTTCGGCGCAGTCGCGGCGAACCTCAGCGCAGCGAGCACGCAGTGCAGGGTCGACGTTCAGCTCGTCGCCGTCGTCGACGCTGAGCAGGGCCCAAAGCGCCAGTGAACGGTCGTGTTCGACGTTCCTCTGCCAGGCAGGGGGAAGGGCGTTCGCTACGCGGTCAGCAGAGCGAATGATCTCTGACGAGTAAGCGACGGGCGCATCACCCGTGCGCTTCTGTTCGACGGCTAGCGCAACCGATTCGCGGAGTCGATCGAGTCCCGTGCGCTTTCTCGGGTTGATGGCGACGCAGGGGAGTCCGAAAATTTCGCCCACGCGTTCGGGCACTGGCGCTTCACCTTCCACCTCGTCGAGCATCGTCAGCGCGATCACGACTGGGATGCGGAACTCGACGAGTTGCAGCGCGAGGTAGAGGTTTCTGGCCAGATGCGTCGCGTCCACGACAGCGACCACGACGGAGGGCAGCGGATTCCCGTCTAGCCCCAATACCGCTTCGATGGCGATTTGCTCTTCCGCGCTGCGGGCGGAAAGCGAATAGGAACCTGGGGCATCTACCAGTTCGACTGCTAGGTCACCTAGCCGCCAACTGCCAGAACGACGCTCGACGGTGACGCCCGGGTAGTTTCCGACTCGCGCTGACTCGCCCGTGAGTGCGTTGAACAGGGTCGTCTTGCCGACGTTGGGGTTCCCTATGAGCAGTACAGACTCGATGGCGCTCACTCGCGCAGCTGCAGGGCGCATCAACCGTCACTCCCTGTAGCGACGGTGACTTCGATTTGTTGCGCTTCACGGTGGCGTATCGACAGATTCCCCCCGCGGCACCAGAGCTCGATAGGATCGCCGAGCGGTGCCACGCGCAGCACCTCGACCCGCGTGCCAGGAAGCAATCCCAGTTCGAGCAAACGACGTCGAAACGCGTGCTCGCCGTCCACACGCGCGATCACGGCGGCTCGGCCTTTGGGAAGTTCACTGAGCGTCACGCGGGCGACTTAGTAGGTGTGAAAACGATTGTCAATTTCACCGAGACGATTGGCAACAGCATGCGGCTTTCTTATCGCAATGTCTCGTGGACCTAAATGCCCAAAGTTTTCTGTAGTTCGCGCTTGCTCGCGGACGCGCCCCGACAACAATGGCCGCTCGTGGTTGCGCCGCGACTTGGCCCCTTGGCGGAATTGGCAGACGCAGCGGATTTAAAATCCGCGGCCTTCGGGTATCTCGGTTCGAGTCCGAGAGGGGCTACGAATTGCTGGTACAGATCGAGGCGACATACGTTCGGGTCGCCTTGCCTGGCCCGCTCCTCACGGCTAACAGGACGCCATGTTTACGGGAATCGTCGCGGGAACGTTCGAGGTGGTGAGCGTCCAGCGACGCCAGGCTGGGATCCAGCTCGGGTTGGCACTGACTGCAGAGCTCACCGACGGCTTGACGTTGGGCGCCAGCGTGTGTGTCGATGGTGTGTGCCTCACTGTCGTGTCCATGGAAGCTCAAGCCGCGTACTTCGACGTGATTGCCGAAACGCTCGAGCGCTCGACGCTCGGCGCGTTGCAAGCGGGTGATCGAGTCAACGTCGAGCGAAGTTGTAGATTCGGCGACGAGATCGGCGGTCATGTCGTGGGCGGTCACGTGATTGGTACAGCAACCCTGTCGGAACGCGTCGACAGCGATGAGCGCTACCGCTTGCAAGTTTCCGTACCCGAAGACTGGATGAACTACATTCACGAGAAGGGCTTCATCGCCATCGATGGCTGCAGCTTGACGGTCGGTAAGTGCAGTCGAGCGAGTGGTCGAGGGCGGTTCGATCTTCACTTGATCCCAGAAACTCTGCGAAGGACGACGCTGGGAGCGAAAGACGTCGGCGATCGTGTCAACGTGGAGCTGGATTCTTCGGAGGTAGCGATCGTGGCGACGGTCGAGCGGGTGCTTTCGGCGCGGCGCGCAGCAAGTGGTGAGCGATGACGTCTTCAACTGCTCGAAGCGCTGAGCTTCGCGACCGTTTGCGTTTGGTCGGAATCGGCGGTTCGAACAAGATCATGGCGGGTGAGCTCTCGAGGCTCGTGCGCCGGGCTTACGACGATGTTCGAGTTCCGATCCCGCTCAAAGAAGGGCCTGGAGCGGTCAGTTACCCGTTTGATGTTCGCCTTGCCTCGACCGCCGTGCGTTACCATCGAACCAGCGCGCGCGTGCTTTGGGAGCGCTATCGCAGCGCTGCCCAGCGTCTGGAGCCGCTGTACGACGAGTTGCGACGGGCGATCGAGGCTGACGAGCGACGTTGGACGTGGGATGGAGCATCCATCAGCGTACGCGCCTTTGGGGTCGATGCATTCCCCGCTGGACAGCGCCAAGTCGTGGGAACGATCAAAAACGCCATCGTCGACGCGGCGGCGGCGTTCGGCGAGCGACTGAGAGTCGAACCGACGAGGCCCGACCTCACGATCGATGTGCGCTGGGTCGACGATCAGCTGTCCATCGCTCTGGACATGGCTGGTATGCCAATGCACCACCGCGGGTATCGGCACGCCAAGGGGGAGGCACCACTTCGAGAAGACTTGGCGGCGTTCGTGGTGATGCTCACGCGGCACGACAGTCGCTCGGAAATAGTCGTCGATCCGATGGCGGGCTCGGCGACGATCGGCATCGAGGCCGCGTGTTTGGGGCAGGGTAAGGGGGTTTGGTGCTCAGGTCGTGCTCCAGCGTGTTTGACGTGGCCGAGCTTGGCTGCGACGAACAACGGAAAGTCGTCGGCCATCTTCGCTGACACCAAACCAGCCGTGTTCTTGAACGAACTCGATCCTACATTGGCGGCGATGGCGGCGCGAAACGTCGAAACCGCGGGTGTTGGGTCTCTGGTGAACGTTCGCCAAGGCGACTTCAGAACGCTCACGCGGGAGCAGTTGGACGAGTTCGCCGTCAGCCGCGGCATGGACCCCAAAAAAGGGGTGATCATCTGTAACCCTCCCTACGGACAACGTCTCGGGTCGGGAGACATGCGGCCCTTGTACGCCGACTTGGGCGCTTGGGCGCGCACTCTCAAGGGTTACCGAGCGGGTTTTTTGGTGGCAAACCGCGACTTCGAAGCAGCGTTCGGTCTGCATCCGCGCGTGCGTAAGCCCGTCAGTAACGGTCCGCTCGACGCCGTGTTTTACCTCTACGACTTGTGAATGGGCCGTCGCTCGTGGCCAGAGCTCACGAGCGGATGCCGACTCGCTCGTCGGGTCGAATGTTGCGGGACGCTGTCGGCACGACTCGTCACGAGCAGTCGCATGCGGTACGAGTCCGATCCTCGAGGCGCAACGCGGTCAGTCGGTGTCCCCACACGCAGCCAGTGTCGAGGGCGAAGGCGTTCGGGCTGGACGTGTTGCCCAGCAATGATGCCCAGTGACCGAACAGAATGGGAACGTGCTTGGTCTTGCGCTGCGCGTGAGCGTACCAAGGCAGCATGTCCAGCGGGGGCTGACTTGCCGGGCCTTTCGCGGTCAGGTCGAGGCGACCGTCGGCGGAGCAAAAGCGGATGCGCGTGAGAACGTTGGTGACGACTCGCAAGCGCGCCCACTCGTCGCTGGCATCGCGAACGCGGGCGGGTTCGTTTCCGTACATGGTCGCGAAGTACTGATTGACGCTCTCACCTCGAAGGGTTTCTTGCAGCGCGGCCGCGTTGTCGAGCACGTCGGCGAGTGTCCACTCTGGAACGACCCCCGCGTGCACCATCAGGAAGCCTCGCTCGAAGATGGCCAACGGTAGTGCGCGCAGCCAATGCAGGAGCGGTTCTCGATCGGGGGCTTCGAGCACTGCGTCGAGGGTATCTTTCGCCCTGGCGGGGCGCGCACCGTGCGCCACGGCCAGCAGGTGCAAGTCGTGGTTGCCGAGCACCCCACGGAATGAGGAGCCCAATTGTCGCAGGTAACGCAGCACGGAGAGTGAGTCCGGGCCGCGGTTTACGAGGTCACCAGCAGCCCACAATTCGTCGACCGCTGGATCGAAGCGAACGGCATCCAGTAGTCGACGCAGCGGATCGTAGCAGCCTTGGATGTCGCCAACCGCGTAGGTGGCCAAGGTTCAACCTCCCCAGACGTAAACTCGACCCAGGGAGTCGACGACTGCGCGCATGGTGGCGAAGTCCGCCGCATGGCGCAGGTTGTCCTTCTGTTCCTCCGTCAGCTCGAAGTGGGGCGAGCCATCGAGTAGCGTTAGCATCCATTCCCGAGCCACGCCCAAGCCCCGTTCTTGGGCGACGTCGGCTGCAGCGCTCTTGATGCCCCAGGTTTCCACGAGCCAGAGTTGCCCGCTGTCACTCAGCTCCAAGCGGCCGAGATCGGCATCTGGCAGCACCACGCCTGCACGCGCCAGGCCGTACGCCAAACGCAGCAACTGCTCTGCATGTTGTAGTGCGTTAGGGTAACTCAACCCGCGCGCAGGCGTCAGTGCAAACTTGGCGTTGTCACCTTGTCGCGCAAAGGCCGCGTACGGGCGCCGTTCGCGCGTGATTCCGAAATAGCGCAAGGGAGTGACGCTCGGGATCTCGGCGCGGCGGTGCACTTCGGCATGTTCTTGAAAGGCAAGCGCGTCGCTGCTCGATCCGACGCGCAACCAAACGTCAGCCTGCTCACGCAACGCGAAGCCTGGGCGCAGCGCCTGCTTGATCGCCAGCGGAGGTTTGATGCGGCTCTTGATCAACGCGATATCGCCGAAGTGTGGGGCGGCAAGTGCCTTGAGCCACTTCCCCGGTTCAGGTCGATCCGGCAGCTTGTTAGCGAGCTTCTCGAGGCGAGTACGAGCTTCGGAGAATCGACCTCGAGCGAGCCAGCTCGAGACCTGACGCAGCGCTAGCCGCGAGGTGTCTTCGCCAGGCTCGAGCGCGTCCAGGTGGCGTTCGACCGTGGCGGTCTCCAGCTTGTCCAGGTCCAAGTCGAGGGCCAGGTCCAGAAACCGCTGGCGCAGCACGGGCGCGCGCTGGTGCAGCGTGTCCGCTTTCGAGCGCAGCAGCGAGCGCACGGCTTGGTGCAGCGCTCGGGCGCCCCATTGGTTCGTCTGCCCACGCACGATCACGGCGTGTAACGTGCGTGCGTGGTCGAGGAGCGGCCGCCATGTCTCGGCCAGTTGCCGTCGCTCGGCGTCGAGCACGCGGCGTAGCGACTTGTTTTCGCTCGCCACCAAGAGCCACTCGATGTGTTCTCGCTTGGGGACCAAATGTTCGACCAGTTGCGCCCACGCGAGTACGTGAGCCGTATCGTCGACGTCCAAGCGGCGAAGTAGCTCGAGCAGTTTGGGCGCATCGCACAACCCTGCATCGCTCGTGTCGTGCTTCAGACACAGGTTGAAACGATCGAGTGTGGGTGCGGCTACCAGCGCTTCGAGTAGGAACTGCCGTCTCCGTGCTGGCTCCAGTGACGCTGCGGCCGTCTCGAGACGAGACGCGGTCATCAGTTGGTCGACACTGGCGAGCTGTTCGAAACTCGTCGGGGTGTGTTCTGGTAGGGCCGACGCCTCGAGCTGGAGTTCGGCGCTGTGTTGTTTGCAAAACTCGAGACTGCGCTCGCCTCTGGATAGATCCTTCGAAGTCGGGGTTGCAGGCGCCATCGGCGCAGGCGCCTCGTTCGACGAGACATCACTCGACGCTTCCCTTGGCGCATCTGACGAATCGTCGCTCGACGCGTCGTCTGTTGCGATTTTGGTTTTTGGCGCCGCGGTCGGGCTGGGCGAGTCCTCCCCGGGACCCTCCGACTCTGCGCCTGCTTGGTGGGCAGCGGGCTCCGTCGGGGTGGTGACGGCAGGCTGGGCGTCCGCGGGGGACTGTGCTGCGCCCACGGGCGCTTTTTCGACGCTGGTCGATCCTACGGCGGGACTCGCGTTCACTTCGTCCGCACGACTTTTTTTCCTGCGCCTGCGTCTGCGTTTGCGCTTCGGGGGGGCTGACGCGTCCCCGCTAGTAGCTGCGGGCGCGCCGGTCGTTGTTTCGCCTCCCTCGGCGTCAGCCGGACCTCGTTCGTGTTCAGCTCGCACCCGTCGCGCGCTCACCGCACCCCCGCCTGCCTCCGTTTGCGATCTGGTTTCAGCCGCGCTGTCGGCTTCGCGTGAGGGGAGTGTTTCCCCGATGGGGTCCCGGTCCGGCTGCGTCATGACGCGCCGGGATAGCCCCGTAGCCGCTCGCTGTCAAAGCGCAGTTGCGCCTTTTAGGAACGACAACGCTTCTCGGCGTCGCTGCACGAGAAGCGCACGTGCAGGTGATCGTCGTGTCCAGCGACGTGCCTCAGCAACGTCGTTCCACGTTTCGCGCCAGGCGCGACCTCCAGCCAGCGTTTCAGGTCGTCCTTGCGGACGACTCCCGTCTTGCGCGCGTGTGCCAGAAGCAAGTGTTGGATTTTGCGGTCTACGAACATCACCTCGATGTCCGCTTGCGTGACGAGCAGTTTGAGCAGCGCCCAGGTGCGGTCGCGGTCCAGGTTTGCGGCGTTCATCTTCTGCCAGGTCACTCGACTGCGCCCGTCCCACTTCGCGACGTAGCTCAGGTCGACATCGCGGCCCGATTGATGCGTCTGGTGGGGTGAGAGCGGCCCCCCATGGCGTGCGCTCAAGTTGCCGACGAGGATTGGCGGGGCCTTGGGGTAACGTTTCGCCCAACGCCGAAGCACGCGGTCGAGCTGCCCCACCACGCTGCGGGTGCCCCAGGTTTTCCAGCGCTCCGCAGTGACGATGCGCCCTGGCCCGTTGAGCATGGGCACCGCGCCGACTAGTTCGCCATCGTGGGGAAGGCCAACCGATTCGCTGTCTTCGTGCAGGCGGTCGTAGACCACCACCTCGGTACTGGGTCCGAGCTCCCGATCGGGTTCGATGTTGGGGTTGAGCTCGATGATCTCGTGATGGTGAATCTTGTACAGGTTCGCGACGTTGATCAGCGTACCCCCGCGCGCGATCGTGTAGGTGACGGCGTTCTTCGAGCGCGGTCGCGGTTTTGGTTTGGGGGCGGCCGAGGGGGGCGTGGGTTCTGGCACACTCAGCGCGGGCATCTCGTCTCCAGTGTCCGAGCACCCGAGGCCCAGGGCACAACACAGCGAGCCGAATAGCCAAGTCCGAGTACGGCGAGCGCGACGCGTTGGCGTTCGTCGGAGCGGGGGCTCTGCTGACGGCTCTGGCGATGGTGCGACAAGCATCAGAGCGCAGGCTAGTGGGCCTGCTCCACGTCTCCAAATATTCCGCTGGGCGGCGAACCGCCTTCGGCGCGGGCCGCAGGGGGGCACACTCGACGCGGTTTGCGCTGTCGGGCGGGACGACTATGTTCCTGCGCGGAGAACGACACGTGGACGGACGAGTCTTGAGCATTGCAGGGTCGGATTCTGGCGGCGGCGCGGGAATTCAGGCGGACATCAAGACGATTGGTGCGCTCGGCGGCTTCGCGACCACCGCGATCACTGCCGTCACGGCTCAGAATACGTTCGGCGTCGCCGAGTCTCTGGCGATTGATGCGTTGCTCGTCGAGCGTCAGGTGGAGGTCGTGCTCGACGACATCGGAGCCGACGCCATCAAGACTGGGATGCTGGCCAATCGTTTGGTCGTCGAACTCGTGGCTCGTCAGCTCGAACGTAGCGCTGGGCGAATTCCAGTGGTCGTCGACCCCGTGATGCGTTCGACGACGGGGTCGGCGTTGCTGGACACCGATGGCATCGAAGCGCTCAAGCGTCGCTTGTTGCCACACTGCGCTCTCGTGACTCCCAACTTGGAAGAAGCGCGCATACTCACGGGCGTCGAGATCGAGGATGAGCGGGGCATGCAGCTCGCCGCCGATCGCCTGTTGCTGCTTGGGGCGAACGCCGTACTGGTGACGGGGGGACACCTGCCGGGTGAAGTCGTAGTCGATCTGTTGCGAACGGCTGACGGCATGGAGTGCCGTTTCGAGGCGGAACGACTGGAGACCCGTTGCACTCATGGGACAGGCTGTACACTATCCGCGGCAGTCGCCGTTGGAATAGCTCAAGGAATGACGTTGCAGAGTGCCGTCGAGCGCGCGCTCGACTTCGTCAGGCAGGCGATGTTGTCGGCCGTACCGCTGGGCAAGGGTCCCGGGTGCCCGCTCGATCATGGGTTCGCTTTGCGCCCACCACCCCCCAGCGCGGCGGTTCACTGACTTGCTTCGTGCAGCCTTGCCAGCGAGGCACCAGGCCATCGGCTGCATCAGGGCCACGTTGGCACTTCTGCGGCTTGGCGGCGCTTGGGCGTTTGTCGGGTTGACCTGTGGGTGCGTGGACGAACTACCTGATCTCGGGCGTCGCCCCGTGGACATCGACGGCTCCGCAACGACGAGCTCGGTTCCTGGAGTCGTGTTCGTAGAGCCAGATGTGACGTCGACGAGTGATGCCTCTGCAAGTGACGACGAGCCGTTCACTCACGGCGGTGCGGAGCCCCAGCAACCGGAGCCTGAAGATCTGGAACCTCGTCGCGACCGTGCTTTGACGCTGCTCAGCGGCGTGGTGGACGCATCGTTCGTCTACTTCTGCAGTGAGCGCTCGGTTGATGGCGTTCGTGTTTTTGATGACCCTGTGTTTCCGACTGATGGTCTGCGCTACGGCGAAGGTTTGGTGCTCGGACCCGAGGCCCTCGACTGGGATGAGCCGCTCAATTGGTGGTTGGTGGCCAGTCAAAGGCCGCTACCCGAGGGCGCGAGCTGTCGAGAGTTGTACTCGGGACTCGATCCGTGGCGAAATAGCAGTGGGCTAGAGGACCCTGACGGGGCGTCTGCGGGCGATACGTTCGGGGTTGCTGACGCGTCCGTGGCGGACGCGAGTGTCGTCCCCGGGACGGACGACGCGGGCAGCGACGAGTCGTCGCCGCCCGTGCGGGAGCCGGATGGGTCCGCGAACTCGTCCGATGCCGCATTCGATTCAGAGTCGGACGCGGGGCTGCGGGTCGATTTGCCGCAATTGCGTTTCGTGCCCTTCGTCTCGATTCCCGCAGGCGTCCTCGGCGAAGAGCTGAGTTATCTGCTGGTGGCGTCGGGGTGTGTCGGAGGTTATCCCGCTGTGGCGGACGAGCTGTGTGGCGCGAGTTACGCATCCAGGCAGTCGAGCTTGGCTCCCGTTTTCGCGTCGCTGTCGCGGCGAACCGAGTTTTCCTCCCTGGGGCTCCAGTTCTGTAACGCCAGCGCGCTACCGCGAGCGACGCTGCGTTCCGATCCCTCAGCGGCGGAAGATGGCGTCTTCTTCACGATCGGCTCGGACGTGGTCGCTGGCAGTGTGGCGCCACGCAGCGCGCGAACGGGAGTAGCTCTCGAACAGATCGGTACGCCCCTCGCCGACGTGGCGTTGCGCGTGGAGAGCGGTCTGCGCTCCGAGCCGACCTACGAGACGACCTGGAGCGAGATGATGATGCGCTCACCGCCCACCGAATTCGCAAACGGGCGCGCCGTGACGCTCGTGCTGCTGGGGCCTGCAGCACCGCTGTCCAGTTTGGGAATTGCGGACGGCACACAATTCAACTCACCTGTCGTCGTGTTGATCTCGAATGATCCTGGGCGTGAATCCGTCGGCGTGAGCTCTCCAAGCGACGCCGCAACGCCAACACAGTGAGTCGGCTGCGAGCACAGGAGCTCAGTGGTGCAGCTGCAACTGCGCCAACTTCATGCGTGCGTCGGAAACGAACGGGCTCGAGGGAAAGCGGCGAATGAACGAGCGCAGTGTCGCCTTGGCGTCGTTGTAGGCTTCGATCTGCACGTGCGCGTCCGCCAGCAGTATCGCCGCATCGTCCATCACTTCTTGATCGGGTGACGCTTCGAACAGCTTGATCAACATCGGGATCGCGTCGCGCTGTCGACCCAGCGCGATCAGTGCCCGCGCCAGCTGTAGGCGCGCGTTCGGAGCGTGCGCGGCGTTGGGCTTGTACTTCACTGAAGCCGACAAGGCTTGCTCGGCCTCATGCCAACGTCGAGTCCGAATGTGGTCGAGTCCTTCGTGGTAACGCTCCATGCTCAGCTCGGTTTGGGAGCGTTCGTGGGCGCGTTCGAACAGCTGCTTTTCCGTGCGCGAGAGCGAAAGCGCAGCTACCTCCTCGTATTCTTTGAGCACCTGGGCGTGATTCTGCTGAACGACGTGTTGGTAAAATTCGTAGGCGCGCTTTTCGTCCTTCTGACGCGCTTCGGCGCGCTTTCGTAAGCTCTCGGCAGACTTCTCGATTTCGGCGACTTGCTCCGTGCGGTCCGATGTGCGTGCGCGAACGGTTTCCACGCGAGCGTCCACGACGATCTTACCGACGAACATCAAGATCACGGTCGTGACCACGTACGCGACGCCGCTGTTCCAGCGCAAACTGCGTTCGTAACTCTGTTGCCGTTTGGCGATGCTGTTGACGTCCGCGGAAAGCGCGTTCACCAAGTTGTTCGTCTTGATCGAGAGCGATCGGCTCTCGACGATCTCTCGACGTATCTCTTCTAATTCGTTGCCGAAGTCGTCCAGCATGGCGACCCAAACTAGCGCGAATGCGGCGAAAAATCGCGAGATTGTGGTCAGCTGCCGCGGGCGACGCCTTCCGTGCCTCCAGACTGGGCGCTTCCTCCTTGCCATACGCCGGGCAGGCCGCTAAACGCCTTGCCCAGCGCGCCAGCGGTGATCAGCTCGGCGCGGCAAATCCAACGGAGCGACGAGCAATCATGGAAACCAGCGACATCAAGAAGGGCCTCAAGTTCGTGTACGACGGGGAGCCGTACGTCTGCGTGGAGTTCCAGTTCGTCAAGCCCGGCAAAGGACAGGCCTTCACGCGCACCAAGATGCGTCACCTACTCACGGGTTCCGTAATCGAGCGCAACATCCGTTCGGGCGAAAAGATCGAACCTGCGGACGCTGAGGAGCGCTCGTTCCAGTACATCTACCCGGACGGTGAGGACTTCGCTTTCTTGGATCCCAACTCTGGGGATCAGATCACCGTTTCGCGCGACGTCGTGGGCAGCGACGCGGACATGCTGATGGACGGTTCCAGTTGCATGATCACGGTTTACAAGGGAAACCCCGTTCACCTCGAGCTCCCACCGCACATCACCGTCGAGATCACGGAGACCGAGCCAGGCGTCAAGGGTGACACGGCCAGCAACGTGACCAAGCCCGCCAAGATTGCGACGGGCGCGACCATTCAAGTCCCTTTGTTCATCGCCGAAGGCGAGTGGGTGCGCGTCGATACCCGAACCCGCAGCTATCTGGAACGAGTCAAAGCTCCCTGAGTCGACGGGGCGAACCTGTTGATCGGCCGGGAAATGGGACGCGGCCGAGACGGGCTCGTCGGATGGACTCGGGACACTACTTTGCCGTGCCCAAGCTAGAGCTAAGCCACACCACCCCCTGATCGTGGATGCAGGCGACGCGGTCGGCGCGATTGCCGACCACGCACTCGCTCAGACGCTGGCCAGCCTCGGTCGACCATAGCTGAGCGCCGTTCGGGGTCTGGACGAGCAGACCCAGCTGCGTCACCGTGACCGAGTTGGCGCCGCTGCCACTGCGCGGGGAGCCAGCGGGCGCGCCTCGAGGCATCGTGCCGAAGGCTTTGGAGCCGATGAAGCCAGCCAGCTCGTCTCCTGAGAAGCCCAGCAAGCGCAGTTCGGGTAGCGGCAGTTGCGCCGGGCGCTGGGCACACTGGCCGGGTCGCGGCGCGAGCATTTCACTCACGTAGGCGTGTTCCAATCGACCTTCGGGCGTGCGCACGACCACGCCGACGCTGGGTTGGTCACAGGGAAAGCTCAGACCCGTGACGCGCTGACCACGACCACCGAATGGGATCAAAGGCCAGCGGTCGATCTCGTCGCTGGCGTCCACCCCTGGATCGCTCGGAGACTCGAAGCGCAACACGCTCCCGATCGTTTGCACGAGCAGTCGTCCAGCCGTGTCGAAGGTGAGCGGACTGAGGCGAGGCTCGGAACCCGCACCGAGGGGGCGCGCTGGCAGCGGGTGTGCAGCTGGCGTGACGCTGGTCAGCGCCTTGCGAATGGCGGTCTCGAGCTGGCCGCGCAACTTTTCGCTGCGCCGCTCGCCGTACCAATCGCCCCGCTCGAGCGCGAGCAGCGCCGAGCCCCAGTCTTCGGCGGTGAGCGCCGCCTGGACTTCGGCTTGCACGAACCAATCCAGCGCCCGAGTCAGCGCGCCACACTCGAGCGGACGGCCTTGACTGTCAGTCACCCCATAGGTTCCTCCCTCGGCGCAGACATAGGCGAACAGGCGTCTCGCCCCTTCGATGCGAGCCGGGACTCGTTGGCTGGTTTTCTTACCCTTCGAGCGGACGACCTCGACGCTGCCGATGTCGGTGAACGACTTCATGGGCTCGCCGGGTTCGCGTGATGGCCCCGCGGTGCGATCCAGCCAGCGGAATGCCGCGCTGGACTCGGGCGCTCCCGGGTGCGTCAGCGTGAACTTGGTCTGAATGTCGTCGTGCCCGTCAGCGTCTGTGTCCAAGCTCGATACGTCGACGCGCAATTGGCTCCCGACGGGAGCTGGGGCCAGTCGCAACTGTAGTAGCTGCGGCTGCGCTTCGCGATCGGGCCGCAAGACTTCGATGGAGCGGGTCGGAGCGCGGGCGATGCTGACCGCGTTGCAGCTGGAGCCGACATCTAGCGTCACGCTGTGCGGTCCTGTTCTGCTTAGCGAAGTACTTATCGTGCAGCCTTCGCTGGTAGGCACGAAAGCGGGAAACGAGCTGACCTTGCGTGTGAGCCCGTCGGCAAGCAACCAGAGTTCGCCCGGGCTGCGTTGAGAATCGAGTTTCTCGGGCACTAGCCATGCCAGGGCAGAATCGGCCTTGCTTGTTGGGGTGACGAAGCGTGCGTCGAGGTACTGCTGGATCAGCCATCCCTCTGGAGCCTCGAGCGTTCGACCGCCCTGCGTGCGCACCTCGCCAGCGGGCGGTGACAGGACAGCTGCCTCGTGCGCCGTGAACTCCGACACGCCACCTGCATCTGCAGCTCGCGAACTGACGCTAGCGTCTGCTGTAGGAGGCAGCGTACTGGCGACGCCGAAAGGGGTGTACGGGTGCTTGTCCTCGTGCTCGCACTTGCACCCACCCAACGCTCCCGTGGCGAGCAGGCAGAGTACGAAGCATGACGCAGTAGGTCTCATCGTCGACGGGCATCTTCTAGACTTTTGCCACTTGCACAAGAGGCCGCTCCGGGCCCGGCTGGCCGAAATGGCTGGACGCACGCGGACACGCTGCGTTGCGGACGCTGGTTCGTGCAGGCAGAGCCGTGAGCGCCAGTTCGCCGAGATGAGATTTCGAGTCACTCGGGGAACTGGGGAAGTCACGTCTACAACGTCGCACATCGGCTGCAGTCCGGCCGGGGAAGCCCCTGCAGAATCAGCACGTTAGAGGGCTTGCTAGCACTCTGCGCGCGACGTACTCTGGCCAGACTCGGCCTGTCCTTCACTGACCGAGCATCGAGGTACGGGAATGGATTTAGAAGCGATCCGTGGGGCGCTAGGCCTACTACAGCAAGATGCCGAGTCGGACAACGCGTGGTCCGCGTTGCGACAAACGCTAGCAAACGGCGCCACGGCGGAAGCCGAGCCTGCAGGTGATGGGTCAGGGTTAACTCAAGTGCGGGGGCTGTTGGCCGCCGCGCGCACGGCGCACGCCAATCGCGGTGAATGGCATGCCGTGGCAGCGCTGATGCCGCTGGAGGTCGACCTGTGTGATGACCCCACGGAAAAGGTGGCGTTGCTGATGGAGCTGGGGCGGGTGAGGCAGCAGGAGTTGCTCGACGAGCCCGGCGCGATGGTCATCTACGGTCGTGTGCTCGATGTGGACCCAGAAGACGAGATCGCCAAGGCCGCCATTGCCGAAAGTGACGAACGTCGCGCGGAGTGGCGCGAGATGGCATCCGACTTCTTGCGGGAAGCGAATAACGCCCCCGACGATGCCTACAAGGCTGCGATGCTGATGCGCAGCGCGGAGATGGAGTGGCGCTTCGCGGACGACGAACTCGACGAGGAGAAGCTGCTGGGCATGCTGGCGCAAGCTGCCGAAGCCGATCCGAAGAACGTCGGCGTGCAACGCATGTTGGAGCGCATCTATCGCAAGACCGGTGATTTCAAGAGCGCAGAGCTCGTGCTCGAGCGGTCGGCGAAGTACAGCGAAGAGGAGTCCGAGAGGGTTGGCGCAGCGTTGCGTCTAGCTCGCTTGCGGCGAAACCGCCTGGAAGATGCCGAGGGGGCCGCGGCGGCATACGAACTCGCGCTGGGTGTCGACCCCCGCCAGACCGAGGCGCTCGAAGCCCTGGTCGAGCACTACTCGGAGGCGGAAAACTGGGACAAACTCGTACAGCTTTACGAGCGGGAACTGGAGCACCTCGATCTGAGTCGCCCCGAACGCGTGGGCGACATGTTGCAGATCGCCATGTTGCACTACAAGAAGCGCGAGAACCTCGGAGATGCAGCGTTGTGGTTCGAACGCGTGCGTTCACACGAGCCGACCAACCGGGCGCTGCTCGAGTTCTATCGCGACTACTGCGCGCACAACGGTGACGAAGGGCTGTTGCTCAACGTATTGCAGGGCGCGCAGCGGGTCTTGCCCGAAGGCCCCGACAAGCAGGCGATCACGACCGAGATAGCGAAGCTCGCGGAAAGCCAAGAAGACGCGCAAAAAGCGATCGAACAGTACAAGGCCCTGTTGCGCCAAGACCCTGAAAACGCGGATGCGCGCGCATCACTGCGCGCACTGTACCGCAAGACTCAGGGCTACAACCAACTGGTCGACTTGCTGCGTCACGAACTCGAGGCGTTGCCCGAAGATCAGACGGAAGAACGCGTGCGTGTCTTGCGCGAGGTCGCGGCCGTCTATCGAGAACACTTGCCCAGCGAGACTTCGCTCGTCTCTGCGCTGAATCAAGTGTTGAAGCTCGCGCCCGACGACATCGGCGCGGTGCGTGAGTTGATCGCCCTGTACGACAAGCTGGGGCGCGGTCGCGATCTGTTGGCCAGTCAGCAGCGACTGGCCGAGTTGACGGAGGAACCCGAAGAGCGCGCATCGCTGCTGCGGGCCGTGGGGCAACGTTGGCTCACGCAGTTCTCGAACGTCCAGAACGCCACGGCTTCGTTCGAGGCGCTGCTCGCGGTGGTCCCAGACGACCGGGAAGCGCGGGACACCTTGCGCGAGCTGTATCGCAAGCGTCGCGCGTGGCCCGCTTTGTACGCCCTGTACGAAAGCGAGGTGGGCTCGCTCGAGGGCGCGCAGCGGTTGGCGGTGATGAAGGAGATGGCGAGTCTCGCTGCGGAACGCCTCGGACAGGCGGACACTGCCGCTCGGCTGTATCGCGAGATCTTGCAAGCGGAGCCCAACAACCGCACGGTACTGGACGCCCTGGAGAAACACGCCGAACGTTCCAAGGACTGGAAGACGTTGGCAGACGCACTACAACTCCGTGCCGAAATCGAGCCCGACGAAGCTGCGAAGATCGCCGCACTACAAAAGCTGGGCGGGGTTTGCGAAGACAGGCTCAAGGATTCTGAACGCACCGCGGCTGCGTGGCGTCAGGTGCTCGAGCTCAAGCCGGGCTTCGCGCGCGCGGTGCGCGTGCTGCGAGATCTGCACCTGGCCGCCGAAGACTACGATGGACTGGAGCAGCTTTACGTCTCGCAGAACGATTACGAAGGGCTGGCAGAGGTGCTCAGCAACGCGGCCGACAAGGCGACGGGTGTTCGCGCCAAAGTCGAGCTCAGCTATCGTGCATCTGCCGTATATGAGTCGAAACTTCAGCAGCCCGAGCGTGCTTTCCGTTGTTACGAGCGCATACTCGCCGCCGACCCGATGGACACGCGGGCCGCGCGCGCGTTGATCCCCATTTACGAGTCCGATGAAAAATGGGCTCGTTTGCCCGCGCTGTACGAGCTGTTGCTCTCCGACACGTCGGAGTCGGGCGAACGTTCAGCGTTGTATGCACGTTTGTACGAAGTCAGCTCTCAGCGCCTCAGCGACCGTGATGCTGCCGTGCAGTACGCGCGAAAGGCTTACGAAGCCGCTCCCGCCGACGAGGCTGCTCTGGAGCAGTTTTTCTCGGCCTGCAGCGACGCGCGTCAGTGGGAGCCGTACGTGGCCGCCGTCGAGCAACAGTTGCAAGGAGTCGCCATCGAGCCCGCGTCAGTGAAGGGCAAACAGAAACGCAAACGCAAGGGCAAGAAGGGGGCTTCCGCCCCCGAGAGCACACCGCCGAGCAGCTTGGATGGCGCCGCGGTGCGGCGTTTGGAGCTGAGTCTCGCGCGCGTTTACGAAGAACAGCTCGATCGGAAGAAGGAAGCCGCTGCGACGCTCAAACGCATACTGAGCCGAGAGCCTTCCGACGAAGAAGTGTCGGCGCGATTGGAGCACTTGCTGCGTGCATCGGGTGATCCTGATGAATTGCGCTGGTACTTCGGTTTCCGTGTCGAACATGCGGACTCCGAAACGAAGCGACTCGCGTGTCTGCGCGACTGGGCGGCGGTCGAAGAAGACGCGTTCTCCGACGAAGAGCGGGCGGCAGAGCTTCATCAACGCATCTTGGAGGCAGAGCCAGGCAACGACGAATCCGTCGAGAAGCTCACGAACTTGCTGCTCGCGTTGGGGCAGCCGCTCGAAGCCACGGAAGTCATCGAGAAGCACAAGGAGCACGTCAGCCCGAGCTTGCTGGGACAGCTCGAGGTGCAACTCGCGGAAATCCAGATGGATCGCTTGCGTAAACCCGAGGCAGCCTTGGAGGCTTCTTTGCGAGCGCTCGAGGCGTTGCGCGCGTCGGATTTGCATTCGGAGATTCCCCGCGCCGTCGAGATCTTGCAGCGATTGGTCGAAGTGCCCGAAACGAAGCAGCGCGCGGCCGCTGCACTGGCAGAAGTTTACAAGACCAAAGACGAAGGTGCCCGGGAGATCGATGCACTGATCGTGCTGCTCGATGTCGAAAAGGACGCCGCGCAGCGCTTGAAGATCTTCTCCCGTGCGATTTCCGTATCGCAGGAGTTGGAAACCCACGGGCGTGCGTTCGAACTCGCGTTGCGTGCCTGTCGAGAGTTCCCCGAAGAACTCGAGATGTGGGACAGGTGTGGTGAACTCTCGGAGCGTTCGGGGCGCCCCACGGAGTTGGCCGACGCCTATCGTGAAGTGCTGCGCAATGGCGTTTCCGAGCGGATCCGTCGTCAGCTGTGCGAACGGGCCGCAACGTTACACGAAGAACAACTGGGCGACCCAGTTGGCGCAACGCCTTATCTCGAGCAGGTTTTGGCAGACGATCCCGCAGATGGGGTCGCTTTCGCCAGACTCAAGCAGATCTTGACGAGTGCGCAGCGATGGGACGAACTGCGCACGCTCTACGACAAGACCATCGCCGCGACTGACGACGTCAGCGCGAAGGTCGAGAGTCTGGGCGAGGTCGCGATGATCTGTGAGTCGTTCACCGACGACCCCAAGGCCGCGATGGACTATTACGAGGCCATCGTCGGACTCGAAGCCGATCACGCGGTGGCCCTCGAGTCGTTGGACCGCCTGTACGTTCAGCACGAACGTTACGAGCCGCTCGCTCAACTGCTCGATCGCCGGGCGTCGCTGAGTTCGGGGGATGAGGCGCACGAGTTTCAGTTGCGAATGGCAGCGATCCTGCTCGACCGCCTGCATCAGCCGAACGTGGCGATGACGTGCGTCGAGTCCGTCTTGGACGAGGATCTGAACAACGCAGCAGCACGTGAACTGGCGGAACGACTTCTGCAGGTCGGAAGCTTACGCATCGACGCTTCCCTCGCATTGGAGCGCGTTTATGAGTCACGTGACGACGTGCGCAACTTGGTGAGGGTCCTCGAGGTGCGTCGAGAGGCGTTGAAGGGGCAGGAGGACGGCGACGCGAAACGACTGGAGCTGCTCAGGCGAATTGCCGAGTTGAAAAACGATCGCCTGCGGGACGACGAAGGTGCGCTGGCAGCCTTCTTGGAACTGGTCCCCCAAGATCCGGAGTACGTGGAAGGGCGCAAGCAGTTGCTCGGAATCTCCGAGCGTTTGGGCGCGTCCGTACGCGTTGCCGACGCCTTGGAGCTCGCCGCAGGCAACGCCGAGACCCTGGCTCTCAAGGGCGAAATACTGATGGACGCGGCTGGGGTGTACGAAACTGCTCTAGGTAACTCGGAGCGCGCCCAGGAACTGTTCCATCAAGCCATGGTGCTCGACCCGGCAGATCCTGATCTGGTCGTCCCTGCGGCCAAGGCGTTGGAACGCATTCAACTAGCAGCCGAAGATCATGCCGCGCTGGTTGCGACGCTGAAGGTACAGCTCCGAATGGAACATGATCTCGAGGTTCGGGCTGGCCTGTGGGCGAGGGTAGCCGGCCTATGCGAGAACCAGCTGAATGACTCTGGGGCGGCGATTGCCGCCTGGCGTTCCCGACTGGAAGACATTCCAGACGATCCCGATACGCTCGAGGCGCTCGATCGGCTGTACGAAAAGGCCGGCGCTTGGCGCGAGCTGGTTGGGGTGCTGGACGTGAGGCGTCGCCTTGCGGAGAGCGAAGATGAACGTCGCGAGTTCATGCGCCGCACGGCGCTCGTCCATTCGGATCGTTTGGAGAGTCCCGGCGACGCGGTCGAAGCGTATCGAGCCATGCTCGACGAGTTTGGTGCGGAGAAAACGACGCTCGTACCGCTAGCCAAGCTGCTCGGCGCTACGTCTCGTTGGGAAGAACTGGCCGACGTGCTCGGCATGCTGCTGGAGTTGGCCAGCGACGAGGCTGAGCGACTGGCGCTGCTGACGACCATCGGCGACCTGCGACGGGAACACTTGTCGAATCCAGGTGGCGCGCTCGAGGCGTATCGCGAAGTCACCGACCTACAGCCGACGCACGAGCGAGCTCGCGAGGCGCTCGAGCTGATGTTGGAGTCTGAGGATCCGCTCAATCGTAAGGACGCCGCGGAGATCCTGATGCCCCTGTACGAGGCGGACGGTGACGATGCGCGGCTGCTCAACGTGCTCGCGACGCAGGTCGACGCAGAGCAAGACCCACTGGAACGCTTGCAAGCCTTGGAGCGAGCGGTGAGCGTCGCGCGTGACCGTTTGGACGACAACGAACGCGCCTTGGGCTTGGCCGTTCGCGCGGTACGTGATGCCGTCGGGCACGCGGACATCAAGCCGTGGTTACACGAACTCGACGACCTGGCGAAGGTTACCGGGAAACGCGACGTGCAAGTGGGTGTGCTGCAGGACATCGTCGGCGAGATTTTCGACGGTGACGTGCAGCTTTCCGTGACCATGAGCATCGCGCGACTCGCCAGAGACGAACTGAACGATCGCGAGCTGGCACTTCGGTACTTCAACAAGGCGTTGGAGGTCGAGGGTGACTCCGACGTGGCGCTGGAAGCGCTCGAGAAGCTGTACGCAGACGCCGACGACACCGAGAAGCTGCTTGGCGTGCTCGAGCGTCGTGCGGAGATCGCGACAGATGAGTACGGTCGAAAGCGTCTGTTGTTGTGGCGCGCTGAGCTGCTGGACAAGAAACTCGACCAGACCGATGCCGCGATCGCGGTGTACGAGTCGGTGTTGGATCTAGCCCTGGACGAGACGGCGATTGCGGCGCTGGTTTCTCTGTACACACGCGCCGAGCGTTGGGAGGCGCTGACCGATCTGTACTTGCGCCAGTCGGATGCGCCCGGTGCTGACAAGGCGGACCTGCACATCAAAGTCGCACGGGTCGCGATCGAACACTTGGGAGACTCGGGGCGATGTTTCGACGAACTCGAAGCCGCGCTCGACGAGAACGGGCAACACCCCAAGGCGATCGAGGAACTCGAGCGTCTGATGGTGGATGGCGACGACGTCGAACGTCATGCCCGAGCAGCGGCGTTACTCGAACCAATCTACTTGGCTCGGGGAGACTTCGACCGTGTGATGGCGACGATCGAGGCACGTTTGGAGGGCGCAGACCACGTCGAGCGCCGTGAGCTACTCGAACGATTGGCGCAGCTTCACGAGGAGCAGAAGGAAGACTATCCAGCAGCGCTCGAGACCATCGCCAAGCTCTTCGCCGACGACATCACGGATCAAAGCACCGTGTCAGAGCTCGAGCGCTTGGCCAAGGTGTCCGACAGTCGCTCGCGGCTGGTGGAGATCTACGCGGCGGAGCTCGAGCAGGTCAGCCAGGACGACGTGTCCACCGCGCAACTCTGTCGGCGTTGTGGCCAGCTCTACGGCGATCTGGGCAAGCTGGATCGCTCGCTGGTCTTTTATCGGCGGGCGTTGGCGTTCGAGCCGGAGAGTGTCGAACTGTTCGACGCGGTCGACGGCATTCTGAAGGCTCTCGAGCACCACGAGGAACGCGTCGAGTTGCATCGACGTGGTCTGGAGCATCGCTTCGATCCCGACGAACGGTTGACGATGTTGCATACGATCGCGGAGCTGCAGAGTGTGCATCTCAATCGTAAACCCGATGCGATTGACACGTACATCGAAGCGTTGGAGATCAACCCCGACGATCCGACGTCGTTGGATACGCTGAGTCGTCTGTATTACGAGACTAAACGATACGAAGACTTGGTGCAGCTGGTGCTCAAGCGGGCCGAAGTGGCGACGGACCAAGCTCAGGCAATCGCATTCCGCTTGGCACTCGCCAAGCTGTGTCGTCACGAACTCGAGGACGCAGGGCGAGCCATCGAGCAACTCGAAGAGATTGTTCGTCTGGAGCCCAGCAACGCCGACGCGATCGCGGAGTTGGAGTCGTTGCGTCGCGACCCCGAGCAACGCCAGCGTGCGGTCGAGATTCTCGCGCCGCTATACGAAGAAGCCGACGATTGGCGCCACTTGATCAAGGTGAACGAAGATCGATTCGAACTCGCTGCCGACGACGTCGAGAAGGTCAACGTTCTACGGCAGACGGCCAATCTATGGGAGGAACGTGGTGGAGACGCTCGCAGAGCGCTTCAAGCATTGGTTGCAGCCATTCAGCTCGAACCCGACAATACGGACGTACGTTTGGAGTTTGAACGTCTCGCCGAGCTCACCGAGGCTTGGGATACGCTGGCGGGCGTGTACGTGGGCATCGTCGAGCGTCATTCGGGATTGATGGCCGCTCAGGACTACTGGCGTAAGCTGGCTCAAATCCACGATGGGCCTCGTGATGATCCGCGGGCTGCGCTCGAGGCTTTCGAGCACGTTCACAAGTTGGAGCCGAGCGACATCGAACCGATCGAGCGCATGGAAGCGCTCGCCACGCTCCTGAGTGATTGGGAAACCCTGGACTGGGTACTGGTTGCGAAGGCCGAACTCGTACTAGACGACGAAGAGCGAGCCAGCACTTGGCGCCGCGTGGGTGAGGGACGTCGCGACATGCTCGACAGGCGCGCGGGCGCAATCGATGCGTACGAGAAAGCCCTCGAGTTCGAGCCAGACAGTGCGTTCACCATGGACTGTCTGATCGAGCTGCATGAGGCAGATAAGACCGCGTCACGTCTGGTTGACTTGTACCAGCGGCGCGTGGACGTCGCGGACTCTGACGACGTGGATCTGTGCTACTCGCTGCTGGTTTCCGCGGCAGAATGTTACGAAGCGCAGTTTCAGGACCGAGTTTCCGCGATAGAGATGCTGAATCGCGCGGCAGAGTTCAAGCCGCAAGATCCGGAAATCCTCTCGCGACTACACAGGCTGTACAAGGCAGAGGAGCGCTGGCCTGATCTGCTCGAAAACCTGCGAATGCAGGCGGAAGCTGCGGAGGGCATCGCTCAGCGCGTCAAAGCTCAGCGCGAAATGGGCGACGTGTTGGTCTCGAAACTCGAGAGTTTCGACGAAGCGCTGGATGCCTACGCCCTGGTGCTCGAGGAAATGCCGGGTGATGAGGCGGCGCGTGCCGCGGTGTTGCAACTTGGGCAGCAGCATGAAGAGTTGAGAGAACGGGTGGCGTCCGTGTTGATTCCAGGTTTGGTTTCCGAAGGAGCGCACTCACAACACGTGGACGTGCTCGAAATGCGGCTGTCCGTGGAGAGTGACCATCACCAACGAGCGACCACGCTTCGCGCCGCCGCCGACGTCTTGCTGGACAAGATGGATCGAGTCGAAGAAGCCAAGAAGATGTTGCTACGGGCCGTCGCGGAGGTTCCCGAAGATACGTCCCTTCACGATCGCATCGAAGAGTTGTGTCAGCGAACGTCGGAGTGGGGAAGTTATGCCGACGCGTTGAGCGAGCGTGCGCAAAACACTTTCGAGACCGATCTTGCGCGTGAGCTCTACGCCCGCTTGGGGACCATAGCGGAGACCCGTCTCGATAATCCGGGGCGCGCCATAGATGCGTATCAGCGAGCGGTCGACCAGGTGGGCGACGAGCCTGCGCTGCTGCGCTCCTTGGACCGATTGTACTCGGCTACCGCGAATTGGAGCGACCTGATAGACGTATTGGAGCGTCGCACCGCATTGGTCGAAACCGACGCTGAGCGTGCGGAGCTCTACTATCGATCGGCAGCCATTCAGTTGGACGAGTTCGGCGAAACTGGGCAAGCGCTGGGTTCGCTGCGCACCGCGCTCGACATCGACCCGAGTCATACAGCCTCGCGCGAGAAACTCGAGAGCCTGACAGATCGACGTGAACTGTTCGACGAAGTGTCGGAAATACTCGAGACCTTGTATCGAGGCCTCGGCGCTACCGACAAGTTGGCGGAGCTCTACGGAAAACGTGTGAGCTTCGCGGAGACGCCGGGGGAGCGGATCGAGATGCGTCGCGGCTTGGCGCAAGTGCTCGAAGACGAGCTGCAGGATGCGGCGGGCGCGCAAAAGGTGCTCCAGCAGGGGCTGATGGACGACCCCGCGGATTCGGAGCTGCTGTCGGAGATCGAGCGTCTCGCGGAGCAGTCAGGTCAGTGGCAGGCCGCCGCTGACGCCTTGGACGAGGTGATTACACAGAGCACGCAGTTGCCCCCCGACGTGGGCAAAGAACTGTGCGTTCGGCTGGCGCACTGGCTATCTGACAAAGTGGGCCAGTCAGAGCGCGCAGAGAAGGCGTTGGAACGTGCGTTCGAGTTGGACCCAAATTCCGAGGACGTGCTGTTACAGCTCGAATCGCTGCAGGAGGCGCCAGGGCGAGAGTTGGCCCGTGTGGGGACGATGCGCCGTCGCGCTCGCTTGCTTGCCGACGAAGTCTCACGTGAGGACACCTACAAAGAGGCGGTCACGATCGCAGACGAGCGAGGCGAGACTGCGACAGTCGAGGCCATTTATCGGGAGCTGCTCGAGCAGCAGCCAGACAACCCCTGGGCACTCAGGGGCCTATACGCCGCGCGTTCGGCGGTGGAGGATCACGACGAAAGTTTCGAGCTGATCTCGCGTCTGCTCGATGTCGTCGTCGAGGCGGAAGAGGTCAGGCGCTTGCGTCACGATGGCGCGCGTCTGGCCCGCGATCACCTGAACAAGCCCGATGTGGCGGCTCAGTTGCTCGAGCGCGCCTTCGAAGACGATCCAAACGATTCGGAGGCCGCTAGTGAACTTCGTGAGTTGCTCGTTCGTTTGGAGCGCTACCCAGAGCTCGCTCAGTTGATGGAGCGTGTGATCGAGATTACGGACTCGGCGGAACAACGCGCTAGCGCGCGCGTCGAGCTGGCGCGCATGCAAGCGGAACGTTTCGAGGATTTCGACCAAGCGATCGATAGCTTGAGGATCGCCATCGAAGACGACCCTTCATGTAGCGAAGCGGTAGTGTTCTTGAGCCGTCTGTACGAAGACATGGGCAAGAACGAGCAACTGGCGGAGCTATTGAACGAACAAATCGCGGCCGCTCAGTCTCGCGGGGATGACGCCGCGGAGCTCGACTTGGAGGTTCGTCTCGGTGAGATCTACGAGTCGAAGCTGGCCGATTCTGCCAAGGCGATCGACACGTATGATCGCGTCTTGGGTCGAAACCCCGAGCACAAGGGTGCGCTACTGGCGGTAACTCGCCTGCACAAGCAGGCGGAAGACTGGGCTCGTGCGGCGGAGCGTTTGGAGCAACTCAGTGGCTTGGCGGAAGGCGACGAGCGCGTCGCGGTATGCAAGGACTTGGCCGAGTGTTACCTGTCGCTCGACGACAAGGTACGCGCCGCAACTGTGTTGGAAACCGCCTTGGCCATCGCCCCTGACGACGACGCCGTGCGCGAGCAACTTCGCAACTATTACCAGTCTGCCCAAGAGTGGCAGAAGCTAGGCGAACTGGCGGTGACGGACGCGGAGCGAGAGAGTGATGACAAGCGAAAGGTGGCACTGCTGCGGTCGGCGGCAGATGTGTTCTCCTCGCGGATTGGCGACAGAGGGCGCGCGGCGAGCTTACTAGAGCGCGCGCTGGAGCTCGAACCTGCGGACCGCGATTTGCTGCTGTTGCTCTGTGACGAGTACAGCGCGTCCTCGCGTGCGAAAGAAGCGATCGAGGCGTTGCAGAAGGTCGTCGAGTCGTACGGTGGCCGTAGGAGCAAAGAACTCGGAGACATCCACCGCCGTCTCGCGAACGCGTACGTCGCCGAGGGACAGCGTGAAGAAGCAGCCGCAGAACTCGAAAAGGCCTTCCGCATCGAACCCGGCAACGTCGCTACCCTGACGTCACTCGGTGAACTCTCCCTCGACCTCGGCAACCTGGAACAAGCTCAGCGCATGTTCAGAACCTTGTTACTCCAGAAAGACAGTCCGCTGACGAAGGCTCAGGTGTTCTACAAGTTGGGGTTCATCGAACACAGTATGGGCAAGAAGGTGGAGGCGCTACGTTGGCTGGATAAGGCCATTCAAGCCGATGCTGAGTTGGTGGAAGCGCGTGAGCTTGCAGCGCAGTTGCGAAGCTGATGTGGGTCCGCGTTTCGTGTTTGCTGCGCTGTAGGCCTGGCGTCCATGAAGCACGGCTCTGCAGTAGCAGGGCGATGTGTAGGGCGCAGGTGATCGTTTGGCGGCGGGTGCCAGTGTGCCTACGGTAGTGATGATCGACGGTCAGCTGGTTGCGTCCGAGGACGCGCGGGTCAGTGTGTTCGATCGCGGTTTTCTCTACGGGGACTCCGTATTCGAGACGATTCGCACTTATGGCGGAGAACCCTTCGCGCTGGGCGAGCACCTGGCGCGACTGGAGCAAAGCGCGCGCCTGGTACACATCGATTTGCCGATTAGTGCGGATGGCTTACGAGACGAAGTCCGTGTTGCGCTACAGGCATCCGGGAACCCTGAGAGCTACGTGCGCGTGACGATAACGCGTGGCAAAGCGGCGCTCGGGCTCGTGCCGCAAGCAGCTACGTCACCGCTTCGAGTGATCATCGTCGACGAGTTGCGGGTTCCGTCTGCCGAGATGTATGAGCGCGGTGCGTCGGCTGTGACGTATCGCACGCAGCGGCTCGCCGACGACACTGAGGCCGCGGGCGCCAAGTTGGGAAACTACCTGACCGCCGTGCTTGCGATGCGCGTCGCACATGAACACTGTGCGCAAGAGGCGTTGTTGGTCGATCGATCGGGATGTGTGGTGGAGGGGGCGAGCTCGAACCTCTTCTTCGTCGAACGAGGTGTCTTGTTCACTCCGTCGGAGGACGCAGGTATTCTTGCTGGAATCACGCGAGCGAAGGTGATCGCCGTGGCCCGCGCATCAGGATTGCCGATTCGGTTCGAGACGCCGACTGTTCAGCGGCTGATGGGCGCAGACGAGGTCTTCATATCGTCCAGCATTCGTGAACTGTTGCCCATCGTTCGAATCGACGGGAACGCGGTCGCGGATGGCACGGTCGGGCGGATGACACGGCGGATTCTCGATGCGTTTCGGGAGCTTGTAGCCCCCAAGTGATCGTCTGGCGCAGGCGGCGCAAGTGGCGGCAATGACGTGTCTTTTTGCTACATCGATAAATAGTGGTGGCGGTCCGTTATGCGGTTGTAAGACGTCTCGCAGCCGATATTCTTTCGCCGTCGGGGAGCTTTTCGGCCGACGGCACGTAACAGCTTACATATTACCGGAGCTGCTTGTTCATGAAGACACTTTGCTTGATCCCAATCGCCCTTTGTCTGCTGCCTGTCGTGTCCACGGGTTGTGTTACCCGCGAGTGTACCGAGGAGGAGCGTGAGGCTGCAGGCGCAGACTCGAACGACGACTGCACGAAGTTCGTTGCCCTGAAGGAGTACACCTCGGACGAGACTGAGACGAGCCGCCGCGACTGGTCGGATGGTGACGACGTGCGAATCACGGGGCGCATTCGTCACGTGCGCGTGGTTGAAGGCGATTCCTCGGACGAAGTAGTCGTCGAGCACACCGCTCAGGTGGATTTGGCGTCGGGACGTGAAGACGACGTGGTCGAGCGTACGCTGGGCCATTTGGAAACGTCGATGAGCCGCTCGGGTGACACTGTCGTGTTCAGCGCCGATCGCGGCAGTTCCGAAGCCCGGCTCGGTGCGACAATCACCGTCGAGCTACCGCAAGGGTTCAACGGGCGGCTGACCATCGACAAGACGAACACCCTGCGTGGTGACGTCGACATTCGATACTTGGGAGACGCCCCCGAGCTAGTGATCGACATGAATGCAACAGGCGCTGATCTGAACCTGCGCGACGTCAGCAGTTTGCGTCACGTCGAGATCAACACCCACGGCGACATCCTGGGGGAGTCGCCGTTTTCCGACGAACTGCGCACCGCGTTGTTGCACAACACCATTGGCGAAATTGACGTCAGCTTCTCCGGGGTGCCGCAAAGCCACGCGTTGATCGTCGCGGAGTTCGGAGATGTCGCGGTGAAGGTACCCAGGGACGCTGCTTTCAATCTCAGCGCGAGTGGAGACGACGTCTCGATGTCCAGCACGCCTAGCGGTTGTGTTACCGGGACGGGTAGCGACGAAGCCAGACTGCTTCAGTGCGGCGGAGGTGACTCCGGCGGCATCACTTTCGATATCGTCGCCGACGGTGACGTCAGCGTAGGCTTCCTCTGAGCCACGTCACGGAATCACTCCGGCGCCGTCACGCTCAGCGCGCGGCGCCTGATGGATCCCGTCGAGTCGGGCGGACCGTTAGTCGACCGACGGTGTAGGGTGAGGCTGTCGGTCGTCGTCGGTGCGGTGATCGTCTCACGTCTCCACGGGGGCCGGGCGCGGGACGGGAATGTCCAGCTTGCCTCCGCGTTGGGCCATCATGACGCTGATGGCTTTCTCGAAGAACGCGCATAGGAACGGAACTTCGCGAGGTGGGTTCGTGACCAGGCCGCAGTTGTTGATCACTTGAATCGTGGCGGCCACCTTCAAGGCAGTTTGTTCACCTTCTCGCGCTAGCACACTGATGCCCGCGTCTTTCATCCAAGAGATGAGCTCTTGCCTGAGGTCGGGAGTGAAGTAGCGGTCTGTGCTCAAAAGCATTTCTTGCTTCAGTAGCTCCGTCACCTTCTCCTGTTCAGCCGGGGCGTTGGGGTCGAGGTGTTTCCCCACAGCGCGAAGCATTTCTTGAACGGCCTGTTGGGTCGGGAGCCACGAGCGGAACTCTGGTACGTGGTGCAACGCGCCCGAGTCGCTGGCGAGCGCCAAGGCATCTTCGTCCGCGAATTCGAAGCCCTCGGCGTCGAAGGGATGTTCGACACTCGACGTGGGGACGGGTTCGAGCAAGCCGGAACCGCTAGAGAAACCCAAGGGTTCGGGGATACCGCGCTCCTTGTGTTTGGCGCGGGCTGCAGCCACCTTGGAGCGAGCCCAGTCGACGGGGACTTGTACCGCGTCGTAACCAGCTCCCGGCAGCGACTTGGCGATCGCATCGCGCAGGCGAGCAGGCGTGCTCGAAAGGTTCTCCACCTGCACGACGCCTTGTCCGTCTCGCAAGTAGACCAGACATGCCTGGCACGAGCCGCCCGGGTTGGGGCGACTGAACGCGAGCAAGCGTATCCCTGCTCCGTCCGGGGAGATCATCTGCGCGGACACCGGGCGAGCCTGGCTCGAAACCAGGCTCGTTCGACGAGACGTCGGAGGTATTTCGACACCCTTGGATTTGAGTACGTTGAGAGCACGGCGCGCTGCCTTGCGTACTGGACCGGACGCCTTCAAGGCTGCCTGCTGAATGGCGGCGGCGTTGTTGGCCTCGAGCCAGGAGTCGATCAACGCTGGTGCGTCACTGGCAGCGGCTGTGAGCGCGGTGATTGCGCCATCAGCAGCAACGTTTAGGGTCTCGTCGTCGAACTTGTTGGTCTTGTCGGCCATCTCGAGGGGCTACTCCAGATGCGTGTCGCAAACGCGCACGCTCATTAGGGGACACCAGATCTCGCGACCCGCTGTTGGGCGTGGAGGGTTCTGGAAGCGCCCCTCATAACACGAGAAGCAGGCCTCGTAGAGAGTGGAAGCGGTGCAAGCAATCGCGGTCATCCGACCCGACATCGTCGAGAGGTTGGGCGCGAGCGCGGCACGCTCAAGGCTGGGGGATATGAGCGATGGCGTCGATTTCGACCTTCGCGCCCTTCGGTAGATTGGACACTTCGACCGTCGCCCGGGCAGGCGGCGTGCCTTGGAAGAACTCGCCGTAAACCTCGTTGACTGCTGCAAAATGGTTGAGGTTGCGTAGAAATATCGTTGTCTTCACGACGTCTTGCAGCGTTCCACCAGCAGCCTCCAAGACTGCCGCGAGATTGAGCATCACTCGCTGGGTCTGTTCACGAACGTCGCCCGGGACCAAAGCCCCGGTCGTGGGATCGAGGGGGATTTGCCCACTGACGAACACCAGATCTCCTGCCCGCACAGCCTGCGAGTAGGGACCGATGGCGGCAGGTGCGTCGGGTGACTCGATAGCGTGCTTCATCGAAAGTCCTTTCTTGTTGGTTGCTTCGCAGTGGCGTGTCGAATTAACGCGCGAGCGCTGAGCGTCATTCCTTGACGTCGACGCCACGCCGCCCAGCGATCGCCCGCCCCAGAGTGATGCGGTCCGCGAACTCGAGCTCGCCGCCATGAGGCACGCCGCTGGCGATACGGGTCACGTTGAGCGTGTCGTTCCCCAATTCCTTGGCGAGGAACAATGCCGTGGCTTCGCCATCGACCGAGGGGGGGGTGGCCAAGATCAACTCACTGACGCCGTCTTTGACGACGCGCTCTCGTAGACGATCGAGGGGCAGTTCATCTGGACCAATACCGTCCAGCGGAGATAGCAGTCGTCCGAGCACGAAGTAGCGGCCGCGCATCGCGCCGCTAGCCTCGACGGCCAGGAGATCCTGAATCTTGCCGACCACGCACAGGACGCTGGGGTCTCGCTGGGAATCACGGCAGATGTGACAAACGCTACGTCCCTCTTCGCTTACTTGAGAAATGTTGCCGCACTCGTCACACGGTCGAATGTGTTCACACAACTCTACTAGACTCTGCCCCAGGTCGCGCGCGAGGTCTTGCCCATCAGTCGCGAAATGGAGCGCGAACCGTTGTGCCGTCTTCTCGCCGACACCTGGCAGGCGGCTGAGGAGGTACGTGAGACTGCGAAGGCGATCGGGAAGCATGAGTCTTCAGCTCTTGGGCAGTTCGATGTTCTTCACACGCGCACCCAGAACGCGAATGGCTTCTTGCACCATGTGGTGATTCTTGGCGGCGTCAATCTCTGCTTGATGTTGTTCGTCGCGCCGCTGCTTGTCGACGGAAAAGACGGTTTCTCCGTTGAGGCGCGCAGCAGCGGGTTCAGCGCTCAGTTGGGGACGCTGTCCCCAAAGTGTTTCAGCGTGATCGAGCAGCGTCGTGATGGTGGTTGGGTCTTGAAGGGCGACTTCGACCACGCTCGCTTTCTCGTAGCGAATCGAGATTCGCGTCGCGCCGACCTCCAGCGCCTGGGCGTGCTCGAGAAACGCGGCGAGTTTGGGTTCGGTCGCGCGCAACGCGTCGAGCAAACGTCGCCAGCTGCGTAGCGTGGGGTCGTTCTCGTCGTCTGCCGGGGAGCTGGCGTGATCGGTTGCCGTTCGGACGCTGGGCGGACTTTCGTCGACCTTCCGCTGAGATGGTTCGGCGACGACGCGCGAACTGGCGGGAGCACTCGCAGGAGCTGCAGCTGCGGTATGGGGAGCAGGGACGAGAGCTGCTGCGGTGCGTCCCGCGGGCGGAGTTTTCGGTGTGGCTGGTGCTGAGTGAACTGCCTCGGCGAGAGGTGAGGGGTTCGATGCTGCTTCGGCCTCGGCAGCCCGAGGTCCTGCCGACGCGTCTGCTGAGTGCGCGACCGTCTCCTGCCTGTGTACTGGTTCGGCGGATGCCGTCGGGGGGACGGGTTGTCGAGCTGCCGGCTCGTCCGCAGGTGGAGGACTAGCGTGCGTCCCACGTGCGCGCGGCTTCGTGCCATGGAGCGAGGGGCGCTCCAGCGTCGTCCCTGGTTGTTGTTGGGTGTCAGGGACTGGGGGAGCGGTGCGCGCGCCAGGCGACTGGCGTCCGGCCTGTGTGCCTCGAGTGCCGATGGGACTCGACCCACCAGCGCTACTTCCTCCACTTCCTCCACGGGCGCTGGATTGCAGGCGCTTCTCCAGGCGCATCAGCCGTTCGACGAGATCGTCTATCGGGATCAGCGGCGGTCGCCTCGCGAGACGTACCAGAAGCATCTCCAGTGCCGCGCGGGGTTGCCCGCTGCGCACCACGTCGTCAAAGCTTTGTGAGAAGCCTTGATGCAAGCGGATCAAGTCATCCAGAGAGTGCTGCGCCAGACGCGCGACACTCTCACGCTCTTCTTCAGGCAAGTCTACGAGTTCGGAGGCTGCGTCGCTGCTTTTCGTGACCACGACGTCGCGCAGCACCGAGAGCAAATCGCGCGTGACGTGGCTGATGTCGAAACCCTGAGTTGCCAAATCGTCTACGATCTTCAATGGTTTGGCGGTGTCGCCTGCGATCATCGCCGCGGTCAAGTCGTAGAGCACTTTGCGACTTGCCACGCCCAGTACGTTCGTGACGTCTGCTTCCGTCAGGTTTTGATCGCTCCACGCGATCACTTGATCGAGCAAGCTCATTGCATCGCGCATGCTGCCCGCCGCCTCGCGTGCGATGATGGCGAGCGCGGCTTCTTCGGACGCGATCTTCTCGTGCTCGAGCACGAAACTCAAACGCTTCATGATCGCGCGGGTGGGGATCAGCTTGAAGTCGAAGCGCTGCACGCGACTGAGGATCGTGACGGGGACCTTGTGCACTTCGGTCGTGGCGAAGATGAACTTTACGTGTGGCGGTGGCTCTTCCAAAGTCTTCAAGAACGCGTTCCATGCGTTCGTCGACAGCATGTGAACCTCATCCACGATCACGATCTTGAAGCGATCGCGACTCGGACGGTAGGGCAAAGACTCCTGCAGCCGCCTGACTTCGTCGACGCCATTGTAACTCGCGCCGTCAATCTCCTGCACGTCGACGTCGTGCCCTTCGGTGATTTCCTTGCATGCCGCACACTCGAGACATGGCTGCGCGCTCGGGCCGTCCGACGTGAGACAGTTGAGCGCTTTGGCCAAAATGCGGGCGCTCGTCGTCTTGCCGACGCCGCGAACACCCGTGAACAGGAACGCATGCGCGATGCGACCAGTCTTGATGGCGTTTCCCAGAGTGGCGGCGACGTGATCTTGGCCGACCAGGTCGGAGAACGTCATGGGACGCCACTTGCGCGCGAGGACTACGTAGCTCATCAGTGAGTCGTCGCTTAGCAGATCCCCGGGAAGGCGGACAGCCTGCGCTGCTGCTGAGCTCCCCAGCGCGTTTGGACGGCGATTTTTCGCGCGCGGACACTTGGGGTTGCATTAGCCGCGCGCTGGCGCTGGGATAAGGGCTCATGCCTCTTTCTCGTCAGCAAATCATCGAATGCGACGCACGACACGTTTGGCACCCGTATACGCCGATGGATCGTCACCTCGATGCGGGGCCATCGTTGGTCGTCGATCGAGCGGAGGGTTCGCGCTTCTTCGATGTGGACGGACGTTCGTTCATCGACGGTAACTCTTCTTGGTGGGTGTCGCTGCTCGGGCACAACCATCCACGCCTGGTCGCAGCACTCAGCGCGCAAGCCCAGCGCATGTGTCACGTCGCCATGGCGTCGATCGTCCACGAACCCGCGGCGGCGCTCGCACAGGAACTCGCGGCCGTTGCACCCAGCGGGCTCAGTCGAGTGTTCTTCAGCGACGACGGCTCGACGGCAGTCGAAGTGGCCGCGAAGATGTGTCTGCAGTATTGGCAGCAAAACGGACGACCCGAGCGCAAGCGATTCATCTCCTTGTCCCACGCCTTTCATGGCGAGACGCTCACGGCGACCGCATTTGGCGGAGTGGACGTATTCCGCCGACCGTTCTTGAGCGTATTGATCGATTGCGTGCACGTCGACATGGACGAACGTGGAATGACGCAGCTCGAAGCACTTCTCGAACGAGAATCGGACAGCATCGCAGGGTGCGTGGTGGAGCCAATGGTGCAGGGGGCGGGGGGGATGCGCATTTACTCGGCGGATCTGCTCCGACGTTTGCGTGACGTCACACGCAAGCACGACGTTTTCTTGGTGGCTGACGAAGTGTTCACGGGCTACGGGCGCACGGGACCCATGTGGGCATGTGACCACGCTGGAGTGAGCCCTGATTTGTTGTGTGCTGCCAAAGGGTTTACTGCAGGCATTCTGCCAATGGCCGCGACCCTCGCTACTGAGCGAATTTTCGACGGGTTTCGTGGCGCGGACGATCGCGCACTGTACTACGGTCACACTTACTGCGGTCATCCGTTGGGCGCAGCGGTGGCGCGCGAAGTGCTTGCGATCTACGCCGACGAGGCGGTGCTCGAACGGGCTGTACCGAAAGCACGGCGCTTGGCGACTGCGCTGGCTGGCTGGAGCGAGCATTCAGGCGTGGATGACGTACGCTGTCTAGGCATGCTGGCTGCGTTCAAAGTCGGTAGCGCGAGCGGGTACCTCGGCAGTGCGGGGCGTCGGGTATGCGAACTCGCGCTCGAGCGAGGGGCATACCTACGACCGCTCGGGGACGTCGTTTACTTGACGCCACCACTGAACATTCCCGATGACGATCTCGAGGAACTCATCAGCATCGTCTCCGACTCGCTCGACGCGGCGAGCCTCTGACGCGGACACTTGGGCTAGCACGGTGATCGACGTTTTCGCGCACGTTTTTGCGGTAGCCCTCGAGCTCGGGCCAGCGTCGAGGCCGCTGGAGTTGCACGGTGAATGGCTGCGGAACGGCACTCGCCGAGCGTTGCGGTTAGTGCTCGGCGCTCGGCGCTGCGGGAGTCGAGTACACGACCTGAGGGGACACGGGGACCTGGGTGGGGAGGCATTTTTCGTGGCGGGCCAACTGGGACGAGTGGCGTGGGAGCCCTACTCGCTGTGGATTCACGCGTCAGCCGCGAACGCGCGCATGACATTTCGAGGTCGCTGGGTGCGGGGGAAGCGATGCTGGGCGGCCGGGGCCGAGTTCCGAGGCAGCTGGCGGAGCGCTGGTGGTTCGCGGGCGCTAGTCACGTTGCGCCTCCCGAGCTCGCAGCTACTTGGTTGAGAGCGCGGCTTCCCGCCGAAGGGCCGATGAAATCCGTTCAGGTGGCTGGCCATCCGCTCAGCATACATCTGACAGCTGGTCAGGGAATTGTACGTGTGTCACGGTCGTTGTCGAATTGTCATGCCAGAAGACATTGCGACAAGCGACGAGTCCCAGCCCATCACCGTTCTCGTTGTTGACGACGAGCCCAGTAACGTCACCTCGCTCGAGAAGATATTTCAGCGAGAGGGCATGCGAGTGCTCAGCGCGGATAGCGCGAAACGAGCTTTGGAGCTCGTGCGCACCCACCGCGTGCAAGTGGTGCTGACGGACTTGATGATGCCGGGCACGTCGGGCACGGAGCTGCTTCGCGCGGTCAAGGAGGTCTCTCCGGACACGGAGGTGGTGTTGATGACAGCCTACGGCACAGTCGAGAACGCCGTTGATGCGATGCGGCATGGTGCCTACGACTTCGTCGAGAAGCCACTTCAACGCATGAACATCGTCAAGAGCGTGCGCAAAGCGGCTGAGCGTCATTCGCTGATCGCGGAGAACCGTTCGTTGCGCAAAGAGCTGCAGCTGCTCACGAATCGAGAGATCGTAGGTCAAAGCAACAGCCTGCGACGCACGCTCGAGATCGCGGTCCAGGCCGCACCCTCGAGCGCGACCGTGCTGATCTTGGGCGAAAGCGGTACGGGCAAGGAGCTGCTAGCGCGGCAGATTCATCGTTCTAGTTCACGCGGGAGCGGGCCGTTCGTCGCCGTGAACTGTTCGGCGATTCCCGAATCCATTTTGGAGGCCGAGCTATTCGGGTACGAGCGGGGTGCGTTCACGGGCGCGGTCAGTCGCCGCGAAGGGCGTTTCGCCAAGGCCAAGGCGGGAACACTGTTTCTCGACGAGATTGGGGAGTTGACGCCCACCGTTCAGGTCAAGTTGCTGCGCGTGCTCCAAGAAGGCGAATACGAGCCGATCGGTGGGGATACCGTGAAGTCCGACGTGCGCGTCGTCGCTGCGACCAATCGTGATCTGCTCGCGGAGGTCGAAGCGGGGCGCTTTCGTGAGGACCTGTACTACCGCTTGAACGTCATTGCCATCACGGCTCCACCACTGCGAACTCGCCGCGAAGACGTGCCGCTGCTCGTCGATCACTTTTTGGGCATCTACTGCACGAAGAACGGTCGTCCGCGGTTGAGCGTGCCTGAGGGAGTGATGGCCAAACTGGTGGACTACGCCTGGCCGGGCAACGTGCGCGAGTTGCAGAACGTGATCGAGCGTGCCGCGGTTTTGTGCCGCTCGGATAGCCTCACCTTGGCGGATCTTCCCGAAGCTGTCGCGAAGGCTGATGCGTCTGCCCCCGACACGCTCCGCGTGTCGATTGGCACGCCGCTGGCTGACGTCGAACAGCGTCTGATTCGCGAGACCCTCAAGCACACCGCGGGGGACAAGACCCTCGCCGCGCAACTACTCGGCATTTCTACGCGAACGATTTACCGCAAGATCGACGAGTCGCCGACGAGGTGATGGGGCGGGCGCCTCGAGCGTCCGTTTTGCCAAAATGGCGGGGTTTCGGATGGGTAGCGTCGGGCCGTGTCAGCTTGGCGGACGCATCCCGAGCAGGGCGGTAAAACCCCAGGAAAATTGCGCGTTCTTTGAGCATTGACCTCTGGCACGGCTCTCGCTTTAAAGGCCCCCGGACTGCATGGCCTTCGATACGCTGATCAAGAAGTTCTTTCCCGGGATCATCGCGGTGGTCATCGCCATGATCGCCTACCTCCAAGCCTCGGGGGTGGTGCAGCTCGTCACGGGGGCAGCGCTTGCCGTCGATCCTGAGCAGTTGGTAGCGGGCAGCCTGGGGCAACAAGTGCGGCCCAGCGTGGCTTCGTCGACGCGCACACGCAGCGCGCGCAAGTTGATCGACCACAACGTTTTCGATCACGAGACGGACCTCAACCCCAAGCCACCGCCACCGCCAGAGCCGGACGTGGGGGACCTGGAGCAGAAGGCTGGAGCGGGCAAACTGGACTTGTCCGACCCCCTCGGCGCGCCCCAGTGCGAGGGGGTGTCGGTCAACATCATCACCGAGTCCAACGACCCGACGTGGTCTGTCGCGATCATCAAGGCGCCTGATGAAGACGCCGCGGCCCTGCGACGCGTCGGGGACGTCGCTGGAGACTTCGAGGTGGCGTACATCGGGTTCAACCGCGTCGAGGCCAGCCCCGCGGTGTGGTTGGTCAAAGAAAGCAAACTCTGTCAGGCGTTGTTGTTCGCCGAAGAGCCACCGCCCGCGCCGAAGAACGCCAAGGCGTCACCGAAAGAAGACGACAAGCCGACACCGCCCGCCCCAAAGACGCGCGGCGCGCCGTCCGTGCCCAAAGAGATCGCCGACAAGATTGAAAAGATCAGCGCCACCGAGTTCAACGTCGACCGCGCGGTGGTCGACAGCGTGTTGGAAAATCAGGCCGAACTGATGCGCTCGGCGCGAATCGTTCCCGAAAAAGGGGCGGACGGAAAGACGGTCGGTATCCGTCTCTTCGGTCTGCGGCCGGACACGTTGCTGGGCACTCTCGGTCTAGAGAACGGCGATCGACTGGAGACCATCAACGGTTTCAACCTCTCCAGCCCCGAAGAAGCACTCAACGCCTACGCACGCCTGCGCACTGCCAACAAGCTGGCGGTCAAGCTCACTCGTCGGGGCAAACCCACCACCATCGATCTCAACATCAAGTAACCACCGATGCCTCCTTTCAGAAAGTCGACTCCAGTGAGTTTGCCCGTCAAACGACGTCCGTTCCTCGGGTGCGGTGTGCGTGCGAGGTTGTTGCTTTCGTCGTGCGGCGCGTTGTTCGCCACGCAGCTGCTCGTCTCGCAGGTGTTCATCCCGCAGGCGCAAGCGCAGGCGAAAACTCCCGCCGAGCGGGCGCGAGAGCGCTTGCAAGAACAGCGTGAAAAGGCCGCCAAGGCGCTCGAGAAGAACAAGGCGGACGAAGGCGAGGCCAAAAAGAACGAGCCCACCGACGAACTCCCGGGCACGGGCGAGGATCCACCCAGCACGATGGACACCATCGCGCAGGCGGTCGACACCCCCTACAAGCCCAAACCAGGCGGACATCTGATCAAGTTCAACCTGGAAGACGCCGACCTGGCGGAACTCGTCAACCACATCAGTGGCTTGACTGGCAGGCGCTTCATCTACGGCGCGAAGGTACGCGACATCAAGGTGACCGTCGTGTCCCCCACGCCAGTCACACTCAACGAGGCGTACGAAGTCTTCTTGTCGATCTTGAGCGCCAACGGCATGACCGTCGTGCCTCATGGTCGCTTCCTGAAGATCGTCGACAGCGGCGGCATCGTGACCAAAGCGCCGCCCATCTACTCGCGTGGCGCCCCCGTTCCCGACACCGATCGGATGATCACCCGGCTGTACCGACTCAAATACGCCCCCTCCGCAGAGGTTTCCAAGATCTTGCTCAAGTTCAAGAGCAAGGAAGGAGACATCACCACCTATGACGAGGGGCAACTGCTGATCATCACCGACAGCGGCACCAACATTCGTCAGATGATCCGTTTGATCGAAGAGATTGATCTGGGCGGGGCGAGCTCGAAGATGTGGATCGAGCCCGTCAACTACGGCGACGCGGACGATTTGGCGAAGAAGCTCAACGACATCTACGACCTGGGCAAAGGGGGCACGGCCGGACTCGAACGTGTGATCGCCGAAGAACAGACCAACAGCCTGATCATCATCGGCACCGAGGAGAGTTACCTGCGGGTGCTGGAGCTGCTCAAGCGTGTCGACATCTCGCCTGCCGCCGAAGGCGACATCCACGTGCTGACGTTGCAGCATGCGGACGCTGAGGAACTGTCCAAGACTCTCACGAGCATGCTCAAGACTGGGGGCTCGAAGAACTCCAAGGGCGGCGCGCAGCAGGTTGCGGAAGTGTTCGAGGGCGAGATCCGGATCACCGCCGACAAGTCCACAAACTCCCTCGTCATCTCTTCATCGGGTCACGACTTCGCACAGCTGCGCACGGTGATCGAGAAGCTGGATCAAAAACGCCGTCAGGTGTTTCTCGAAGCGGTGATCATGGACGTGTCCGTCGACCGCTCGAACTCGCTCGGGCTGGCGTATCACGGCGGCGTGCAGGATCTCGCGGGCGACGGATCGGTCGTCGTCGGTGGTTTCGAGCCGATCAAATCGATAGCGCCAGATGCCACTCAGCTACAGGCTCTCGCGCTCGGGGTGCGGGGCCAGGATCTACCGGGCACGCAGAACATCCCCGGCTTGCCCGCGGGCGTGAGTATTCCCGCTTTCGGCGTATTCCTCAACGCGTTAGCCGAGAGCGGTGACTCGAACGTACTTTCGACGCCGCACATCATCGCTACCGACAACACTGAGGCGGAGATCTCAGTCGGCGAGAACGTGCCACTGCAGACCAATCTGGGCGGCGGGATGGGTAATCTAGGTGCACTAGCAGGCCTGGCTCAAGGCGGCGCAGCGAACGCCAACCTTGGTGGTTTGGGGGCCTTGGCTGGCTTCGGCGGTGGCTTCAACGCTCAGCGCACGGACGTCGGAACCAAGATCAAGATCACGCCTCACATCAACGACGAAAACCAGGTGCGCCTGGAGATTCAAGAAGAGATCAGCGAGACGGGCGCGCCTGTCGGCGCGTTGGGTGTAGTGTCGATCACCAAGCGCGTCGCGACGACGACCGTCGTCGTCGACGACCAGCAGACCGTCGTCATCGGCGGCTTGATGCGTGACACCAAGGAGCAGGGGCGGAAGAAGGTGCCGATTCTGGGTGACCTACCCGTGCTTGGCTTCTTGTTTCGCAACTCGACGGAACGTACGCGAAAGACGAACCTGCTGCTCATCTTGACCCCGCACGTCATCCGCGACCAGCGAGATCTGCGCAAAGTCTTTCAGCGCAAGATGCAGGAACGACAGCAGTTCCTGGATCGGTTCTTCGTGTTCAGTTCAGATTGGAGTCCGCCGCGCGACTTCACGCGAACCAACGGTTTGGTGGAGCAGGTCCGTCAAACCTTGTTCGAAATAGAAGAGGCCCAACGTTTGGCCGAAGAGGCCAAACCTCGTGAAAACAAGATTCACGAGCCATCGGAGCCCATCGACCTGGCGGGGGACTTGAAGGGTGACAAGAAGCCGGCGACGAAAAAGGCGTCCCCCAAGAAGAAATCGACACCGAAGAAGAAGAGTGATGCCGCTCCGCTTCGCGTAGAGCCCGTCGCGCGTAGCATCGCGCCCCAGCAGAGCGAACCGAACGTCGATCGGGTCGAGTAAACCGCTCGGGAGTTTGTTGGAGTTTATTGGTGGAGCAGCGAGCACTCGGTTCGATTCTGGTCAAGCACGGCGTAGTGGGCGCTGAGGCTCTGGAACCGCTGTACGAGCAGCAGCGCGAGAAAGGCGCGGCGCTCGTCGATCTGTTGGTGCAGGGGCGGTTCGCGACCGTAGCCAGCGTCGCTCGCGCGATCGCCGAAGAGTGTGGTGTACCGTTCGTCGAGAACGTGGATGCGGAGGGCGTTTCGATTCAAGTCGCGACGCGTTTGCCGATCGGATACGCGCGCTCGCAGAACCTGCTGGTGGTGAGAGAAGACGAGACCGAGGTCCAGGTCGTCACAGGCGATCCGCTCAACACTCAGGCGGTGGACGACGTCCGGGCGAGTTTCGGTAAGCGCGTGGTGGTGGTCGCAGCGCCGCCCGACGTCGTCGAACACGCCATCAACCGGGTTTACGAGCGCCAGGAAACGGACTCGGACCTGGAGTCGACGGACGAAGAGGTCAACGACGCCGAAGTCGACATTCTCGATTCGGACGACGAGGCACCGATCATCCGTTGGGTGAACAACCTGTTTTTTCAGGCGGTCAAGGAGCGCGCCAGCGACATCCACATCGAGCCCGAAGAGAAGGAAATCTTGGTGCGCTACCGTGTCGACGGCCAGCTCTACGTCGCCAAGAAGGCCAGTCGCCAGTTCATGGGCTCGGTGATCGCTCGTGTCAAGATCATGGCGGGTCTGAACATCGCCGAGAAGCGCTTGCCCCAAGACGGTCGCATTTCGCTGAAGATCGCCGGGCGTAGCATCGACGTTCGTGTTTCCACCGTGCCCACCAGTCGGGACTACGAGCGCATCGTGATGCGTTTGTTGCACAAGACCAACGTGCTGCTCGAACTCACCGAGTTGGGCTTCTCAGATCGAGACTATGCCCTGATGGATCGGTTGATCCATCGACCCGACGGCATCGTGCTGGTGACGGGACCGACGGGTAGCGGTAAGACGACGACGCTATACGGCTGCATCAACCGTATCAACCGCCCGAAGGTGAACATTCTGACGGCAGAAGATCCCGTCGAATACGAAATCGCCGGGATTCACCAGGTGCCCGTACAGGCCAAGATTGGGCTGACCTTCGCGAGCGCGCTGCGCGCCTTCTTGCGTCAAGATCCCGACGTGATCATGGTCGGTGAGATCCGTGACAAGGAAACCGCGGAAATCGCCATGCATGCGTCGATGACGGGTCACTTGGTGCTCAGTACCATTCACACCAACGATGCCGCCAGCGCGTACACCCGCCTGATTCAGATGGACATCGAGCCGTTTCGCGTGCGCTCGACCGTGATCGGAGTGTTGGCCCAACGTCTGGTGCGTGTTCTGTGTAAGCATTGCAAGGAGCCCTACGAGGCGTCGCTCTACGATTTGGAACAGTTGGGTATCGATCCGACGCGTTCCCGACAACGCACTCAGGCGAAGCTTGGTTCCGTGTATCGGGTGCATGGCGTCGAAGAAAAACCGTTCGGTTGGTTCGACGAAGAGTCGATGCCCACGTTGTACCGCGGCAAGGGTTGCGATCACTGCGAGCAGAAGGGGTTCACGGGTCGTATCGGAATCTACGAACTTCTGGTCGTCGACGACGCGGTGGGTGAGCTCGTGCTCAGAAGTTCAGACGCACAATCGATCAAACGCGTTGCACGGCAGAGCGGCATGCACACGCTGCGTGACGACGGCGCGCGCAAAGTGCTCGCAGGAATGACCACGGTGGAGGAAGTCGTCGCGGCAACGCAAGAAGACACCTTGGTGGAAGGCTGACGTATGGCGGTCTTCGCGTTCAAAGGGGTCGACGCCAAGAGCGGAAAGGGCATCAAAGGGTTTCGTGACGCCGACAACGCCAAAGCGTTGCGTGGCATGTTGCGTCGTGAGGGCATCTTGCTCACGTCCGCGTCGGAAGACAGCGGTCGGCGATCGAAGGGGCCTTCGAAAGACATCGACCTGTTCGCATTCTTCAAGCGGCCAACGTCGTCGGACGTCGCGGTGATGACGCGCCAACTGGCGACGCTGGTGCGCGCAGGGATCCCCCTCGTCGAATCAATCTCCGCGCTCGTCGACCAGACGGAGAAAGAGTCGATGTCCAAGGTGCTCACGTCCGTACGTGAAGACCTGAAGGAAGGTACGTCGTTCTCCAAGACGCTGGGCAAAAACCCCAAGGTGTTTCCCCCGTTGTACATCAACATGGTGGCGGCAGGTGAAGCGTCAGGCACGCTCGAAGCGGTGCTCGAGCGTCTTGCTGACTTCATGGAGGACCAAGCCCGCCTCAAGGGCAAGGTGACCTCCGCCCTCGCGTACCCCGTGCTGATGACCATCATTGCGGCGTGTTTGGTCGGTGTGCTGATGGTGGCCGTGGTGCCGAAGGTTACCAGTATCTTCGAGAACCTGGGGCAAGAGCTGCCCTGGTACACCACTCTGCTGATCTTCGTGTCGGACGCGCTGGCAGGGTATTGGTGGTTGATTCTGATGGTGTTGGGGGCCGCCTTTTACGCCTTTCATCGTTGGACCAACACTCCTGAGGGGCGGCTCAAGTTCGATACCTTCTTGTTACGTATCCCACTGTTCGGGCGCCTGAACTTGCTGGTGGCGGTCGCGCGCTTTTCGCGCACGCTTTCCACACTACTGTCCAGCGGTGTTCCGCTACTCGTGGCGATGGACATCGTGAAGAACGTGCTGGGCAATCGTCTGCTCGAGGGCGTGGTGCGCGACGCCATCGGATCCATCCGTGAGGGTGAGAGCATTGCGGAGCCGCTACGTCGCAGCGGGCAGTTTCCCCCGATGGTGACCCACATGATCACGGTCGGTGAGAAGAGCGGTTCTCTCGAAGAGATGTTGGAGAATGTGAGCAAAGCGTACGAAGCGGACGTCGAGACGAAGGTAGCCACGCTGACCAGCTTGCTGGAGCCGCTGGTGATCGTGGTGATGGGCGGCATGGTCGGCTTCATTGCGATGGCGATCTTGATGCCGCTGGTGCAGATGAATCAGCTGGTGGAGTGAGGTGGTGGCTCGGTCATGAAGCGGCGTCGAGGTTCGGAGAAGCGGATCTTCTTTCCCTGGGAGAGAAGGGGCAGTCTCGTGCGTCGTTTGGGCCTGCGTCGCGCCCGGCCGTTCGCTTGGGCGGGGGCGATCCTGGGCTTGCTGATCATGATCGGTGTTCGCGAGCGCGAAGCGGCAGGCGAGCGGCGAACCCGGGCGGTGATGCAAGGAGTCAAGTCGGCGCTCGACCGTTATCTGGCGGCGAACCAGGGACGCTGTCCACGCAAGTTCGAGGAGCTGGCGTCGTACGGCCCGACCCAAGGGATCCCTCGGGACGCTTGGGGTAACCCGCTGCGGCTAACCTGCCCCGCGCCTCGAGGAGACCTGCCCTACCTACTCAGCAGCGACGGTCCGGACGGCCTCTGGGGCGGTTTGGACCGCGTGGAATGAAATCAACCCCAAGCACACGGGAGCAAGAAGAAGTCATGGAAAACCAAGAACGAAACCTAGCGAGGCGGCGCAGCGCGCGACTCGAGAGATTGCTCGCGCGTCGAGCTCAGGCTGGCGTGACGTTGGTCGAGGTACTGATCGTGGTTGCGATCATGGCCATGATCGCAGGCGGCGTAGCCTTCGCGCTGCTACCTCAGGCGCAAAAAGCCAGCATCAAGACGGCGCGTCAGAACGCCATGGAGCTGAAAAAGATGGTCGAGCTGTGGGTGATGGATAGCCCAGGTGAGTGCCCCAGCGTGAGCCAGCTCAAGAAAGACAAGCTGCTCGCCAAAGAGAGCGGCAAGGATCCGTGGGGCAAGACCTACAAGATCAAGTGCGAGGGCAACGACATTTACGTTTCCTCCGCGGGTCCTGACCAGAAGAGCGGCAGCGAAGACGACATCGTGGTGCCTTCGGCCAGCGACGAGGACATCGAAGACGAGGAATGAACCCGCATGACCCACGGCGCCATGATGAGACTCAGTCAGCGACACAGTCGGGGATTTTCCCTGATTGAGCTGATGCTCGTCGTGGCACTCGTGGGCATCATGGCGGGGGGAGTGATCGCAGGCAGCGGGATGCTGGGAAGCAGCCAGCGGCGTGCGGCCGCTACTCTGGTGATGGTAGGGGTGAGGCACGGAATGACACTCGCCAATGCCGAAGGCCTTCCCGTCAGAATGGTCTTCGACATAGACGGCAGGCGCATCTGGCTCGAGCAAACGCGCACACGGATGCTACGAACCGCGCCCGACGAGGACGAAGACGATCTCACGGGAGGTGCCGCTGCCGCAACCGAACTCGAGAAGCAAGCTGCTGAGGAGTCCGCTCGGATCCTAGAAGGACCGCGAGAGCCGCCCGCGACCTTCAGCGCCGTGGACGCCCTCGGTGTCGATCCAGAGGATCCGTCGCCAGGGCGCGCTCTCGACGGTGACGTGATGATATTGAAGGTGCACACCGAACACGATCCCGCGCCGCGCACGGAAGGCCGCGCCTACCTGTACTTTTGGCCCGGCGGGGGTACAGAAAAAGCTGTCATCACCGTTGGGCGTCCCGATGACGAGGAGCCCGTCAACATCGTGGTGAGCGCACTCAGCGGTCGCACTCGGATGGTCCGAGGTGATGTGGACTTCGAGCGACCTGACCTCGAAGTGGACTTCGGGGAACGCGAGGTCGAGTGAAGCAGCGTGGTGTTCACGATCGAGTCGTAGCGCGGTCCGGACGAACAGTTCTGGTGCCGCGCCGCGGGTTTACGTTGCTCGAAGTGCTGGTTGCGGTGGCGATCCTGGGGTTGGGTCTCACAGTGGTGCTGTCGGCGCAAACTGGCGTGTTCTGGAGCTACTCGCGCTCTCGGCACTTGAGCCAGGCGCCAGGACAGCTCCGCTGCAAGATGGCAGAGATCGAAGTCGAACTCCTGAAAATGGGTTACCCGATTCTCGAAGAGACTGACGACGGCCCTTGTTGCGACGACGAGTTTACGGAAGGCTACACCTGCGAGTGGAAGATTCAGAAGGTGGTGCTTCCCGAGTTACCGCTTTCGGATCCGTTTGGTGCGACTGGCGGGGACGGGGGGCTCTCTGACTCTCCTGCCATGCAAGGAGCGGGCGCCCTGACCGCATTGGCGGGATTGCAGCAAGGCGGTGCTGCTGCCTCCGGTGGGGGTGGGGTCGGAGACATCGCAGACATGATGGGGTCTGGCGCGTCGGTTGGTGGCATTGCGCCGATGGTGATGGGGCTCGTCTACCCGGATCTCAAACCCATGCTCGAAGCGAGCATTCGTAAGATTACGGTTTCCGTCAAATGGCAAGAGGGCTCCTTCGAACGCGACCTGACGGCGACTCAGTACGTGACCAGTCCGCAGCAAGGCGGCTTCGATCCGCTGGCTGCCGAGGGGTTGGCTGACTCTGCGGAGAGCCTGATTGGAGATGTCCTGGGAGGCGCTGGGGTCGAAGCTCCCGCCACGGGGGACAAGCCGTGAATCGCCGAGGCTTCACACTCATCGAAGTGATCATCGCCGTGTCGATCATGGCGATGATTTCGACGCTGATTTTTACGGCGTTTTCGTCACTGCAGCGAAGTCGCGATGGGATCCGTCGCGTCTCGGAGCGGTACCGCGAAGGGCGGATGGCGTTGACGCGCATCAGTCACGAACTCGAAGGGGCGTACGTCTCGAAGCATCTTCCGATCAACCTCAACATTCAAAGTGTTGCCACCATGTTCAAGGGCGTGTCGGAGGCTACCGCAGATCGCTTGGACTTCAACGCCTTCGTGCATCGCCGCCTGGACCGCGACGTGCGCGAGTCGGATCAAGCGGAGATTTCCTACTTTGGTCTCGACGACCCGGTTGAAGACGGCAAATTGGACCTGGTTCGCCGCAGCAACCCGCGCCTCGATATCGACCCCGAGCTCGGCGGCCGCGGGCAGGTGCTCGCTCGAGACATCGATCTGTTCGACCTGCGCTACCTCGATCCGCTGGTGGGTGAATGGGTCGAAGAATGGGACTCCACCGCGTCGCTCGGACAGTTCGAGCGTTTGCCTTTGCAGGTTCACGTCACGTTGGTGCTCAACGGCGGCGGGCGAATCAGCCAAGACTCCAGTCACAGTACCGTGAGCTTTACTTCGAAGGTCAGCTTGCCGATGCAAGCAGCGCTGACGTTCGCCGTTCAATGATTCGATAACATGACGTCCGCACCCACATCACAGTCATCCGCGCGCAGCAGTCGGTTTCCCGCGCTGCTGCGGCGTCGTCGCCGAGTGCGACGCGAGCGTGGAGTGGCGCTGGTGCTGGTTTTGGGTTCATTGACGGTTCTAGCGGTCATGCTCACCGAGTTTCAGGACGAGACGTCGGCTGACTTCGGCCATGCCCTCTCGGAACGAGATGGCATCAAAGCGGAATACGCCGCCAAGAGTGGACTAAACCTGGCGCGACTACTGATCGCGTCCGAGCCGACGATCCGCAAAGCGGTCGCGCCGCTGTTCATCATGATGCGGCGAGGACCACCGCAGATTCCCGTCTGGGAGTTTTCCGACGCCGTGCTCGGAGCCTTCAACGACGAGTACGGGGCACAACGATTCGCAGCGTTGTCTGGCGGTGCCGACGTGGCAGAGGGCGAGAACCTCGGCATCGAGGGCGCCGGGTTCGAGGTGATGGTGATCGACGAAGATTCGAAGATCAACTTCAACTCGGCTGCCAAGGGGGACGCCTTTTCACAGCAGCGCTTGGCGATTCAGATCCTCGGTCTGCTTGCAGGTCAGCAGTACAACCCACTGTTCGAAGAGCGAGATTCTTCTGGGCAGTTTCATTCGCGCGAGCAGATCTGCTCGGCTATCGTCGACTGGACGGACCCTGACCAGGACACGTTCTCTTGCGATCTTTCGGGGCAATTCGTCGCCTCGGGTGGTGAGGATTCGTTCTATCAATTGCTCGACGATCCCTACGAGCGGAAGAACGCGGCGTTCGACAGCCTGGGTGAGTTGCACATGGTGCGCGGCATCACCGACGATTTTTGGGCAACGTTCATCGAGCCCGACCCACTCAACCCGCGCAAGCGCGTGGGTACGGTTTGGGGGCAGGGGAAGGTGAACGTCAACACGGCCAATCCGCAAACCTTGTTGGCGGTCATCTGCGGATCTGCGGTCGAAGGGACGCCGTTGTGCTTCGACCCGATCGAACAAGCGAAGTTTCTCAGCGTGGTGGGCTTGATCCAGGGAGCGATAGCTGGCGCGCCCGTGTTCTCTTCACCCAAGGGGTTCGTCAGCGCGCTGAAGGGCAAGGGCATGTTCGGTTCAGTCATGACCTTTCTCGAGATGGAGCCGATTCAGTTCAGAAGCGACGACGAGCTGATCAAAGCCGTCTCCACGGAGAGCAAGGTATTCAGCATCTACGCGACAGGCATCACCGAAGCGGGCACGCGAACCACGATGCGGCGCATCCACGCGGTCGTGGATTTTCGTGGCGCGCCGAAGCCGCCCGACTTGTCGGAGATTCTGGGACCCGGCTCGGAAGAAATGTCGGCAGAAGCCGTGCGCGAGGCTCAGCTCGGCGCTCTGCCCCAACCTGAATTGCCCGAAGGCGCGTCGGAGGAGACCCTCGAGGGTGCATTTCGTCCCGATCCGGCAGGGCGGGTCATCTACTATCGGAACCAGTGAGACATGTCTCGTATCGTTGGCATCGACATCAGACATAACCACGTGCAGGCGGCTCTGCTGCGCACGGGTTATCGCAAACTGCACATCGAAGCACTGTCGGAGGTGGAGCGCGGCAGGTTCGAGTCGCTGGGCGCCGCCGTCGCGGAGGCTGTGCGAGAGTTCGCGCTGCACGGCGAGTCGATCGCAGTCGGGATAGGCGGTGACGGCTCGTTCATCCATCGCTTGGAGTTGCCGCCAGCCGCACTGAAACAAGTGCAAGAGGTCGTTCCCTTCGAGCTGGAAGCGCAGATCCCCGTCGAGTTCGATACGTTGGTTTACGATTCGCGTGTGCTGCCGCGCGAGGGGCCCGAGTCGAACATCGACGTGATTGCCGCCGCCGCGCCTATCGACCGTGTGCGTGATTACATCGCGGATGTGTCTTCGGCCTTACCCCACGAGCCCGAGCGGATTGGCGTCGGCCCGTTACCACTCGGTAACCTGGCGCCCGTGATCGCGGATCTGCGCGACGAACAGTTCGTCGCGATCGTCGATCTCGGTGAAGAAAGTAGCGAACTCGCGATCGTTCATCAGGGAGTAGCGGTGTTCGCTCGCACGCTGTCCGTCGGCGTTGCGGGGCTACCCGATTCGGCGCCCGACATGGTGCGTGAACTCAAGCAGACAGTCGTCGGCTGGAACGCAGAGTCGGACAAGCCCATCGACGTCATCTACTTGTGTGGTGGGGGAGCGTTGGCGGTTGGAATCGTAGAGTACTTGGAGGCTCATCTCGGCCACGCCGTTCAGCAACTTCCTGGCTTGCGCTTCGAGAGCGTCCCACCCGACCTGGCGTTGATGGTTCCACGTTTCGCGAAGGCGATTGCGTTGGCCTTGTCGCTGCGTGCTGGCGCGAAAGATCTGAATTTGCGCCAGGGGGAGCTCACCTACCAACGAGGGTACGGTTTCCTCAAAGACAGGATCCCGCTCTTGGCGGGCTTGGGCGTGATCGTGCTGGCGTCGTTCCTATTTTCCGCCTGGGCCGAGAGCCGTGTGCTCACCAGCGAGAACGACGCGCTAGCGGAAGCCATGGCCATGTTGTCGAAGGAGATTCTTCAAGAGGAAACGGACGACGTGGAAGAGGTGCTCGACATGCTCGACACGGGCATGAAACTCGAGAAGGATCCGCAACCCGAAGTCGATGGTTTCGAACTAGCCATTGCACTCGCGGAGCAGATCCCCAAGGAGTACGAGCACGACATCGCAGAACTCGATCTGCAGCGCGGCCACGTCAAACTGACGGGGCTGGTCAACGATACGGAACACGCGCAAGAGATCGCCGAGGCGCTGAAGAAGCGACGTTGCTTCAACGACGTCAAGATTCTGAAAATCTCGCAGCAGGTAAAGAGCGAGCGACAGAAGTACGCGATGGAGTTCATGATCAAGTGCCCCGAAGGTCCCCAGAAGCCTCAGGCGACCGAGGCTGAGGAGGAGGAAGAAGAATAATGGGACTGCAGGAACGTATCGATGCACTGCAGCCACGTGAACGGCGCATGCTCGCGGTGTTCGTCGGGTTGTTCGCGGTGATTTGCGTGTTGCTCATCCCGATTGGGGTCTCGGCGATGCTTGCCGACAAGCGCCAGGAAAACGCCGAGCTACGCGAAGCGATTGAGCGCTTGTTCGCCGAGCGCGACGACTTGCTCGAGCGACGTGAACGCAACAAGAACGTGCTCAGCCGCTACAAGACCCCGGCGCCTGCGCTTGCCGGGTTCCTGGACAAGCATGCCAAAGCGCACGAGATCGAGATCCCCGAGTTCAAAGACAAGCCTGCGGTGCCGATTGGCAAGGAGTATGAGGAGCGCTCGACCGAGATCCGCATCAAGCAAACGGGGATGCGTAACCTGGTGCTCTTCATGGAGAAGATCGCTCAAGCCCACTTCCCCGTGAGCATCACGAAAATGAGCGTTCGCAAGCGCGGGACCGAGGAAGATGCGTGGGACGTCAGCATGACCGTCTCGGCGTACGTCCGCATTGCACCTCAGAAGACTGAGGCGGCCACCGAAGACGATGAAGCCGAGGCTGAGGCAGAAGAGGACGAGGAATGAACATTCCGCCCCAAGTCAAGAAGTGGATCCCGTGGGTGTGCGTGCCCGTTGGCTACGTCATCCTGTTTTGCATCTTCGCCTATGGCGCGTTCCCGTACGACCGTCTCAAGCAGCGCATCGTGGTGGGATACAACAACTCCCAGCAAGGGAGCCCGAAGCCCAAGCGTATGGAGATCGGAGACGTGACCTGGGCGTGGCGCTTTCCTGGCATCGTGCTCACCGACGTTTCTCTGATCGGGCCCAAACCCACGCCTTCGAAGGATGACGAAGAAGCCGTGCGGTCCGTGATCGAGATCGAGGAAATCTACGCACGAGTGGCGCCGCTCTCGTTCTTGTTCGGAACGACGAACGTGTCATTTGCGATAGATGGCTTCGGCGGGACGATCTCGGGCACATTCGAGCAGTCTGAGACGCAGACTCGAATTCAGGCGGAGCTTTCGGACGTCGATCCGGGGCAGTTGCCCGGGGTTGCAGAGACATTGCAGATGCCGCTCTCGGGTTCACTCTCGGGTTCCGTAGACGTGTTGCTTCCAGAAGGCAAAATCAGCGCGGCAGACGCTGAGCTCGACTTGGAGATTGAAGACACGAAGCTTGCTGACGGTAAGACGAAGATTCGTGGCATGCTGCCGCTGCCCGAGGTGGACGCTGGATTGGTCACGTTGCGCGCCACCGTGAACCAAGGAAGAGTGGACTTCGAGCAGTTCGAGGTCAACGGCACCGATCTCGAGGCCAAGGTGGAAGGCAAGTTGCGACTGCGTGATCGTCTGGAGCTGAGCTCGACGGAACAACTGACGTTGCGCTTCAAGTTTTCCGACGCCTACCGCGATAAGGACGACAACACGCGGAGCCTCTTGGGTAAACCAAACGACAAGCTGCCAGGCCTGATCGACTCGCTGCCTCAAACCAAACAAGCCAAGCAAGAGGACGGCAGTTACCGTTGGCGTGTACTCGGGACGTTCGCGCGTCTCAACTTCACGCCGTTCAAGGGCGGGGCTCCTGCGGCTAAGGGCGCTCGCGGTGGGACCCAGCCTGCGGCGGGCAGAAACAAAGCTCCGTCTGCGGCTAAGCCTTGAAAGTGAACGGTACGGGCGGTGGGGCATTGGGACTCGCGAAGGGCCGCCAAGTCCACACGCGACCTGAGCAGGGAGTCGACCACCCAGCTGCGCTCACCCAGCCGATGTCGTGATGGCGGGCTCTGTCCTGCCGCTAGCGATGGAGGCGCGAGATCACGCAGGCGTTGATGCCGCCAACTCCCATCGATAGCTTGCCCACGGTCGAGCTGGGGAGTGGCATCGGGCGGTTGAACACGAACTGTTTGCCGAGCTGCTTGATTGCGGAGTTGAGCTCTTCGGGTCCGAGCGTCGTCGGAAACAGCTTGCCGCTGGCCACACCGAGGTATTGTGCTGTCAACTCCCAGCCGCCTCCAACGCCCATGCCGTGTCCGAAAGTGCCTTTCCGTGCCGTGATGAGCGCGGTGTCCGGGACGATGCCTTGGAGGTTCTCGACTTCGGGGTAGTCGCCGGGCGTTGCCGTGGCGTGTAGGTCCCAAGAACCGAGCTGTGTCGAGGAGACGCCCGCTTTCTCGAGCGCTTGCCGCATCGCGATGTTCGGACCTTCTTTGGAGGGCGTGATGATGTGATCGGCGTCCGCGGAGACGCCCACGCTGAGTGGCTGGAGTCCCAGAGGCTTGAATCCCCGTGACAGACCCCACTCCAGATCGCCGACGATCCAGATGCAAGACCCGCCCGCGACGTGCGTGCCCTTGAGCCCACTGAGGGGCTTGGACACGTGACCGTCGGCGGCGAGTACGCGTGCGTTGTAAAAGCCACCGACCGTGATGGCGTGGGGCGGTGGATCGCAGGAACCGATGACGGCGAGTTTGGCGTCGCCACGACCGATCGCGTCCATCGCCAGCTTGAGCGTCACGCTGAAAGTCGAACAGGCGGCGATGGGGGCGATGCAAAAGCCCTTGATCTTACCCATCATCGACAGCTGTGAAGCAGGTGTGTTGGCGATGTTCCACAGGACGTTGGCGGACACGCAGTTCCACGGCGGTTCGGGGGCGTTCCAACGCGAGCTCAGCGCGGCAAGCTGGCGTCGCTTCTCGCGGATGACCTTGAGCTTGGCGCTCTCGACTTCACCTTCGACCGTGACGTTTTCGATGTCACGCAGCTCGGTCAAGTACTCCTGCAATGCGTCCGAGCGCTGCGCCCAGTAGGCGAACCAAGCATCCTCCGCAACCTCGCGATCGTCGGGGTCGTCGAGTATCGCGGGGTTGACGAGGTCAGTGGGGCCGTCGGCGTGACCCGCGCTGAACGCTGCAAATTCACGATTGCGCGATGGGGCTGACCAGAAGCGGTTCCAGCGGCGCTGAGCGCGGTAGTAGGTCAGTGAAGTGGCGTGGTGCGTCGGGATTGCGCCCAGCGCTGTGGACACGTAGATGTGGGCCTGGGGACCCAGATCTTGGAGTGCTTTCTCCACCCCCTCGTTCTGCGCGAGTGCCTGAACGAACCCGCCGATCGCGTACTGCGTCGTCAGGTCCATTTTCTCGGTGAGCTGCTTGAAGCGATTCGGAGGAAAACGCTTCTCGAGCCACGGCTGATAACGCGAGAAGTCGAAGGACGGCCTTCCCACGAGAAAATTGTCTGGTCCGAAGCCATTGAATGGCTCCAGCCAGCTCGCCCCTTCGGACAGACGCTGCTCGAAGGCAGCAATGTCCGGGGCCTGTGGGGCAACCAAGCCCCACCCAAATACGGCGACGTCACGCATGCGCTGCCGTGACAATTGCCGTACCCAGGCTGGGAGTCAACCTCCGCGCAACTCGCGCCGTCTCACCGACGGCCAATCCGTCCGAGCCGGGATGGAAAGCCAACCGTTCTGAGCCGTTGAGTCATCCGCGCCAGGTGCGCAAAACGCTATGCACCTTGCATTCGCGATCGGGAACGTGCGGAAGCGTGTGCTTCAAATTGCCAAGTTGATCCCCAGTCGCTCGCGCAGGCGCAGATAATTGGGACTGATCGAAAACAACACAGCCTCCTTCAGGCGACGTTGCGACATCCCCGGAGCAGTCTCCTCTCCGCCTCGAATGACTTCTACTGCCGCTTCGAGATCGTGCGCCAAGAGAAGTCCGATCCGATCTGCCGTCAGATCCACCGCGCTCACCCACTTCTTCAGATCCAGCGCCGCGGCTGATTGCAGCAGCTTCGAGACCGCGCGCGCCAGCTCATCTTTCGATTGGGCGCCCAGGCTCGACTGCAGTGTCGTCACGGCCTCCGACACCGGGCCCTCCAGATCGGCGGCTAGAGGAAAGGTAGGGGAGATGAGTTTGATTGCAGCAAACAGCCAAGACTTCAAGCCCGTGCCCGTTCCTACCAGCTGCCGCACGAAGTGCCCGGGGCGGTAGTAGCTCAAGTGGCTGCCTGCCACGAACGCCAGCATCTGCGGCGGCAAATGAGGGTTGAGGACGCCCACCCCCATGCTGATCGCTGGGACCTTCGTGTCCAGAAATACCAGACCCCCCGGGTCGTTCGTGTTCTCGAACGTCGGGGGAGCGGCCATGTCCATCACTCCAGCGGCGTAGTGCAGGGTTTGCCCGATGGGATAACGATGGTGCTCGAGATCAATCTGATTGTGCTCGTCATAACCCAGATCGGCGAACTCGTAGCCGCGCGTGGCGATCACGCTCGGCTCGATGATCGCGAAGATGTCTGTGAGCAAAGGATCTTGTTCCGGGTGAACCAAGTCCAGTGTCCAGTCTTCTGGTGTGAGCACGTCTTGTGCGTACGCAGGATCTTCCGAACGCATGCGTTTGAAGAACCGCTCTTCGTCGGGCGCCGCGAGTTTGAGCACGTAGAGCGCCTGGCAGAGTAGCCAAGCGCCGTCGGGGTTCTTGGCCTCGGTGTACAGCTTGCGCAGGGCGCTGTACGCATCCGCTCGGTAGGGGTCGTGTTCTAGAATCTCGGTGTACGTGGCGCGAGCCTTGTCGAAATGTTTGCTGGAGTTGGCAGCATAAAGTTCTGCCAGCATGTCCATGCGCTGGCGGTTGTCGGGATCGATCGTCTGTGCGGCTTCGAACGCTTCGATCGCGTCGTCGTCGCGGTTCATGTCGTCGCGGTAAAGTTCGCCCAACGCAGTGAACGTCTCGAGTAGCTTGGCCGTGTCGCGGGCCGCGCTGGCGCGGGTCATCTTGTCTTTCAGTAGCGCTTCTGCCGCCTCGAAGTCTCCGCGGTCGCGGTGGATTGAGATGCTTTCGTCGAACGGCTTGTTCAAACTCGGGTCGAGGGTCATCACCTCGGAGAAACACTCCAGAGCGCCGTCGTAGTCCGCCATTTCGCGTGACCGCACCATGCCAGCAGTCATCAAGTAGCGGGCCTTCTGCGTGGGTTCGTCGACGAAACGCGCCAGTCGTAGCACGACGTCGACGGCTTTTGCCCAGTCCTTGTCCTCGCTGTAGAGCTGCATGAGGCGAGTCAACAGGCGGCGGTCGTCAGGACGTACGTCCACCGCTGCTACCAGGCAGCGAGTTGCGCGCTGGCGATCGTCGAGCTTGTCCATCGCCAGCTCGCCCATGTCGATCAGTAGTTGTACCTTGGCGTCGCCTTCGAGCAGGTCCAGCAAGCGGGATTGTGCTTCCCACGACTCTTCCCAGTCTCCAGATGTCGCGAACGCCTTGGCGAGCGCCACCAGGGGCTCCTGTGCTCTCGGATCGAGATCGGAAGCTTCCTCTAGGATCGAGATCGCCACCTCGGTCTGACCCACGAGGCGCGTGGCCTCGCCGTGGTAATACGTGACGGTAGCGCGTTCGGTGGCGCTGAGGCGATCGTCGAAGCGTTCGAGAATGTCGGCGAACAGGCTGCGGGCAGTCTCTGCGGAGCCGTGTTCGAACAGCGCCTTGGCGATTCGTAGGTGTGCCGTCGGGTTATCAGGGGCGAGTTCGTGCAAGCGACTCACTGGGCCTAGCGCCGCTTCGACCGAGCCCTGTCGGGAGAGCGTTTCCACGTAGCTTACCAGTACATCGACGGCTCGATCGCGCGGTAGTGAATCCAGGTGTGGGATCAGTCTGCCGAGGTACTGCGAAGCCTGGGCGAAATCGCCCGACTTCATGGCGATGCGCGCGAGTACCTCCTGTGCATCGACCGATGTGTCGTTCCATTCCAGCGCCTGGGCGGCGGCCAAGCGCGCTTGCTCGACGTCACCTTGTTCGTAGGTCAGCCGTGCCAGTTCCGCGGCGAGCTTGCCCGCGGTCGTCGCGCTGTCCGTGAGCGAAATCTGATGATGCAACATCTCGACGGCAGCCGCCACGTCCCCGAGTTTCACATAGGCGAGGCGCAGTCCCGTCGCGGCGTCGGTGTGTGTGGGCACTGCGTCGAGTGCCAATTTGTAGCGTTCACTCGCGCCCGCGAGATCGTTGCGTTTCTCCAGCAGCCGCGCAGCACGAACGTAGTTTTCGGCTTTGGTGGTTTCGGAGCTGGCGTTCTGTGCGAGAGCGTCGAGCGCCGCGAGTGCTTCGTCCGCATCACCTGACTGTTGCTTGAGATCGGCCAACGCCGCCAAGGCTTCCGCGTGTTCCGAATCGATCGAGAGCACCGCTTCCAGTGCGACGATCGCCTGATGCGGTGATTTCAACTCGTCGGCGAACAATTTGCCGCGTTGATAGAGTAGCTGAGCTTTGCGTTTGGGATCATCGGTGAACTCGGCGTGGCGTCCGTACAGATCCAGCAGTTCATCCCAGCGCTGCTGCGCGCGATAGATCCTTTGCAGGCCTGTCAGCGCGCCGTCGTGCCGTGAATCCAGCGCCAACACGGCTTGGTAGTTCTCCAGTGCCTTGTCGCGGTCGAGGAACTCTTCCTCGTAGAGACCGGCAAGCCGTTCGTAGAGCATTGCTTTCTGACGCGGCGTGGCGGCGACGCGAGTTTGCGCTTGAAGCGTCTCCAGCAATTGTTCGTAATCGCCTGTCTTGCTGTAGACGCGGTCGAGGCCACGCAGCGCGCTGAGATTGTGTGGATCTTCGCCGAGCACTGCCTTGTACGTGTCGAGAGCGTCGACGGAACTGGCCGACTGGTCTTCGTAAGCTTCGCCGATGCGACAGATCATGCTGAGACGTTCGCCGCCTCGTAGGTTGTCGGCCTGACGTCGCAGCACGTTGACGTAGCCGCTGGTGTCCCCCGCCCGCTGGAACACGCTTGCCAGTGCGTCGTTGGCTTCCTGGTGTGCGGGGTCTTCTTCGATGATGCTTTCGTAGATCTGTTGCGCGCGGGTCAGATCACCCAAACGGCGATCCAGAGTCTCCGCTGCTTGAGCGCGCAGGCGACGGGCAGCTTCGGGGGTTGCCGCCGCGTCCGCGCGGCGCAAGAGCAACTCCGCCAACTCCGCCCATTGTTGCGACTTGCGATAGATCTTCGTCAGTCCCTCGAGTGCGCCTTCGTTGGCCGCGTCGTTGTCGAGCACGGCTTTGAAGCATTCGAGCGCGAGATCCAGTCGGCCCAGGCGATCGGTGTACCACTGGCCGATCTGGACGAGCATCGGGCCTTGCTCGTCTTGCGCTTCCGCGGCAGAGGCGGCCTCCGCGCAGCTCGTCAACACCTCGGTCCAAACGTTCACGTTGCGCCCGGCGAGACGTTCGATCGCGTGCACGTAGTCGCTCTCGAGCGGGTGGTCGCAGTAGGCCTGGGTGTACGCCACCACTGCTTGCTCGGAATCGCCCAGCGCTTGGTCGTAGAGCGAGCCGATCTTGGCCATGAACGAGGCGCGTTCGATGGGCGTCGGCGCCAAGTCTGCTTGCCCGAGCCACATGTCGATCAACTCTTCGTGTTTGCCGAGGCGGCGACGCAGATCTTCCAGCGCCGCGCGCGCTGCTGGGTTGTGGGGGGCGTGTTCCAACAGTTCCGCGTACGTCGATTCGGCGCGGTCCATATCGCCAGCGCGACGGAACAGCCGCCCCGCACGGAACCCGAGATCAAACCAGGTCGAGTCGCTCGAATCGCCTGCTTGTCGCAACTGCCGGGACGCGCCGAGAAACGCTTCGGCGATTCGCGTCGGATCACCGCCCTCGTCAGCTGCGGCCTCCAACGATAGCGCCAACTCATCGTCCGTCGGATTTTCGGACAGCGCCCGCATACGCGCTTGGAGCTCTTCTTCAGTGATCGACTCGTCGCTCGACTGACCCAACATCAGCGAGTCGAAGGCGGCGAGTGCCGATTGCGCGTCCGCGGGCCGCTCGTCTGGCGATTTCGACAGTAGGCGCAAGATGAACGCATCGAGCTCGAAAGAGACGCTGCCGCGCGGCGCCACGTCGCTGGGCGTGGAGGCCGCGCACTCCAGGTGGGCGGAAGCCTGCTCGATCGTGCTTTCGCCGTGAAAGGGGGGGTGCTGCGTCAGGAGTTCGTAGAGCAGCGCGCCTGCGGCGTAGACATCACTCCGGGCTGAGACGGGCTGACCGCGCAATAGCTCAGGGGCTGTGGTTTTTGCGCTGCTGATGGCGAGCGGAGCGGCGCAGCCGTTTTCGTCGACTTGCCCGCGCAGGCGGTCGGCGCCGGCGTCGAGCAGGACCACGCGTTCACGATCGTCGTCGGTGGCCAGCAACACGTTCTCCAGTTTGAGGTTTCCGTGCACCAGCTGTCGCTCGTGCAGCTCCTGCAGACCTTTCAGAACGCCGCGGAACCAGGGACCCGCCTCGCTGATGTGAATTGGCCCACGCTGCGCGCTGCGCTCGGCCAGCGTGGTTCCGCGCTCGAACGGCTGCCGAACGAAGCGCTGGCCGTCTATGAGCCCTACCTCGAGTCCGTCCGCGCCCGAGCCTTCGGTGTTCGCAAGGACTCGGCAATGGGTCGCAAAACGCTGCAGCCCGCGGATGTCGTGACAACAAGCCGTGTGCAGCACCTTCAAACGCCAGCTGACGTCACCTGAAGTCGCTTCGAAACACGTGCCCGTCGGTCCGGCGCCGAGCTTGCGTGTGATGGTCATGTCGCCGAAGTCTTGTCCGACGCTCAACGCTGGTCCTCGAAGTCCCACGAGCGCCGTTTGGCGAAACTCGGTGCTCGCGTGCGGTTTGCGAGCGACGACGGCGTCGCACAACGCTTCGATGGCGTGTTCAGCGAGGCAGTGGTCGGTGAGGGCGCGAACGAACGAACCCTTGGCTTTTTCGCCACCTATCGCGTCGGGATCGACTCCCAAGAGTTGTTTGCTCAGGCTGAGCAGTTCATCGAGTTCGAATAGGCGCTCGAGTTCGGCGCGTAACGCTTGCATCTCCATCAGCGTTTCTTTCCATCCGGGCCTGCGAGGGATTGACGGGCGGCAGCGCCCGCTGGGTTGGCTCCAGGACCGGGCGCGGACTATACCAAAGAGCAGGTTCACGCACATGGAAAGTCCCCGGATCCTTTGCGCTCCCGAGCGAGCCAGCGCGGCTCGCGGCGAGCCCTAGTCGCAGGGGCGTGCGGCCGGTCACCACGACCACACACGCTGGACTTTTCTTGGCCCAGCTGGGCTCGTTCCGACACCTTCGGCGGGTGAGATCCGCACAGGTTTTCGTCGAGCGCGTGTTGCCCCTGGTCATTCTAGGCACCGCAGCGATCTCTACGCCGATCATGATCGCCGCCGACAGTGGCCTGCCTCGCTTGGAAAAGCTGCGCAAGGAACGTGTGATGGTGCAGGACAAAGTCTCACGTTTGTCCGACGACATTCGCCGCCTGCGTGCGGAGGTGGAGCTGATCAAGAACGACCCGACGCACGTGGAGCGGGTGGCGCGCGACGAACTCGGACTCGTGCGCAAGACGGAGATCGTCTTTCAGTTCGAACGCTGATGGGGCGTTCGTCTTGCCGTCAGTGGTTGTCGCCAGGGCACACAATTTCGCTCGGACAATTGCGCCGAGGGCAGTGACGGACGAAGATAGCTAGCGTGAGCATCGAGTTCGTTCGGCACTTGCTTGCGATCGAGGTCGCGAGCCGACGCGAGGTCGAAGTCGCACTGTTGCGCGGGGTACGTCAGGGCGTGCCTTTCTTGCTGGCGTTGTGCGAGCAGCGCCCGAGTGTCGAATCCGAGCTGGAACGTGAGCTGGAACGCTGGGGGGGGCCTGGGCTGGTGGACCTGGTGCCCAACCCGCAGCTTCTAGACCAGCTGCCAGAGGGGTTGTGTGCGCGACTGTTGGCGTTTCCCTTGGGGCCATCTTCGGACTCTGGGGGCGTGGATGTGGCGGCTGCCGACCCACGAGATCCACACATTGCCGCCGAGTTCGAGTTTCACTTGCAACGCGCCGTTCGGCTGGTGCGCGCTCCGCTATCCCAGTTGCGTCAGGGGTTGCGTTTGGTGAGTGTGCCTCCAGGACCGAACACTGCCCGGCAAGACGCAGAACACATGAACCAGGCGCCCGTTTCGAGTCGGGTGGGCGGAGAGAGCCTCCCCCCGATTCCACTGGTGCGGCGTCCTCCAGTTCCCGCGAGCCCGACAACCGCTCGAGGGGTGGCTCCTGGGTACACACCCGGTGTCGAACCAGTAGGCGGCCTTTCGACCGCTGCAACCGCCACGCGCAGTGAACGGCGAACCACGCTTGGGGGATTTGCTCCCGTTTCTGCTGCGGCCTCCGTCATCAAGGCGAAAGCTGCGCCGCCACCGCCGCCGATCGCGTCTGACGCCACGACGCCGTCTGCGGTCGCACGCTCCGAAGATCTGTTGCACCCGGGCGCCTTGCGCATGTCGTTGCAGACCCCCAGGCGCGATGACGTGGAACGTAGCCTCGGCGACTTGGCGGTGGCCGAGTCACCCGACGAGGTGGTGCGGGCGATCGCACTCGGTATGTCGTCGTGTTGCGAGGAAGCGATCGTATTCGCCTTGCGCGGTAAGAACCTGGTCAGTCGCGTACGCCTCAATTATGCGGGCCAGCCCGAGGAATTTTCCCAGCTCGAGGTCGCGAAATCCGCCGCGGGAGCCGCGTCCCTCGCGCTGTCTCAGGGACAGGTGATCGCGGCGCCGACGCCTTCCGACTTGCTACTCTTGGTAGGACGCCCTGCCCAAGTTTGTGCGACACGCGTAGACGTCTTGAAGCGCCCGGCGCTGGTGTTGCTGGTTGGCGGATTCGTCAATTCGCTGGAGGTGTCCAGGACCGCGGAACGTTTGGCGCGCGCTGCTTCAGATGCGCTCACACGCATTTTGAGATCGAGGAAACAATGACGCGCTCGAAGCGCCGTTTCGATGCACGGGCGTGGGCTGAGATCACTGGTGCTGCCAGTGATCAACCCTTCGAGTCCTCACGGGGGCTACCCTTGCGTCCTGTCTACCATCTCGCTGATCTGGAGCGCATACAGGCGGCGGATGACACGCCTGGCCTGCCTCCATTCACGCGCGGTGCGTACGCGTCGATGTACCGCCAACGTCCGTGGACGTTACGCCAGTACGCGGGTTTCGCCACCGTGGAGGAATCGAACGCGTTTTATCGTAGGTCTCTTGCCGCTGGGCAACGCGGGCTGAGCGTTGCGTTCGATCTGCCCACTCACCGCGGTTACGACAGCGACGAGCCTCGCGTGCGCGGTGACGTCGGCAAAGCGGGTGTTGCCATCGACTCGATCGTCGACTTGGACCTGTTGTTCTCAGGAATCGACCTCACCCAGACCAGCGTCTCCATGACGATGAATGGCGCCGTCCTGCCGATCCTGGGCGGCTACGTCGCCCTCGCGAGAGAGCGCGGTCACGAAACGAGTGAGCTCCGAGGAACGATCCAAAACGACATTCTCAAAGAGTTCATGGTGCGCCACACATACATCTATCCGCCCGCAGCATCCATGCGGATAGTGGCTGACATCATCCAGTTCTGCTCCAGCGAGATGGGGCGCTTCAACCCAGTATCTATCTCGGGTTATCACATGCAGGAGGCTGGAGCCACCGCGGTGCAAGAGCTGGCGTTCACTCTCGCCAATGGGCTCGAGGTCGTTCGCCACGCGCAAGCTCGTGGTCTCGATGTCGAGGCGTTCGCTCCGCGGCTGTCGTTCTTTTTCGGCATTGGCATGGACTTCTTTGCGGAGGTGGCCAAGCTACGTGCCGCTCGCCGACTCTGGGCCGAGCTGATGGAAGAGAAGTTCGCCGCGAAGTCAGCCGAAGCGCGTCGTTTGCGCATGCATTGCCAAACGTCGGGTGTCAGCTTGACTGCGCAGCAACCGCTGAACAACGTCGTGCGCACGACCATCGAAGCGATGGCCGCAGTGTTGGGCGGAACCCAAAGCCTACACACCAACTCCTACGACGAGGCCTTGGCGCTCCCGAGTGATCAGGCGGCGCGGGTGGCCCGAAACACGCAGTTGATTCTGCAACACGAAACCGCGATCACCGACGTGGTCGATCCGCTCGGTGGCTCGTACTACGTCGAGACGCTGACGCAGCAGATGTGCGAGGCTGCTCGCAACTTGATCGAGCAGATGGAAGAAGCTGGGGGTATGACGGCTGCCATCTCACGTGGTTTGCCGCAATCTCACGTGGAGCGGAGCGCACTGGAGCGGCAACTACGCATCGAGCAGGGTAAAGACCTGGTCGTCGGTGTAAACTTGTACCCAGAACAAGACGAGACTGAACCCGAGTTGCGTTTCGTGGACAATCGCGCGGTGGTCGAGGCGCAGACGGAACGGCTGAAGCAGTTGCGCGCCTCGCGAGATACTACGCGAGTCGAGCAGGCTCTGGCTCGGCTGGAGCAGGTGGCTCGCGCTACTGGCGACGAGAACAACTTGCTCGCCTCGAGCGTCGAGTGCATGGCAGCGCGGGCCACCGTGGGTGAAGTCAGCGCGGTGCTGGAAAGGGTTTGGGGACGGTACATGCCGAATTCAGCTACAGTCACTGGCGCCTATGGCCAGCAGTACGAAAGCGATCCACGCTGGCAGTCGCTGCAAGCGGCAGTCAGGGCGTTCGAAGCAGCCCATGGTCGCAAGCCACGCCTCTTGGTTGCCAAGCTCGGGCAAGATGGGCACGACCGTGGTGCCAAGCTGATCGCGTCGGGGTTCGCGGACGTCGGCTTCGACGTGGATCTGGCGCCGATGTTTCGAACTCCGTCGGAAGTGGCGCGAATGGCCGTCGATCACGACGTTCACGTCGTCGGGATCTCGACACAAGCAGGTGCCCACTCGGAGCTCGTTCCCGAGCTGATTCAAGCCCTCGCGGCGCTGGACGCGGCGGACGTTTCGGTGGTGTGCGGCGGTGTAATTCCCGAAACTGACCGCCAGGGATTACTCGATGCTGGCGTCGTTGAGGTGTTTACTACTGGCACGCCTGTGCTCGATTGCATCGCGCGTGTGTTGAGCGTGCTGCGGGTGAGTATTCCAGCGGTGGGAGCCTGAATGGTGCCCGCACGAGCGCTGGAACTGCTGCGTGCGGGGCATCGCCGAACGTTGGCGCAGGCGTTGAGTCGCGCTGAAAGTCGGCTAGCGTCCGATCGAGAGTGGCTTGATGAGCTATGGCGGATCAACGGTTCGCCCTGCGAAGTTTCTTTGCGTTTGGCGGTGACGGGGCCTCCAGGCGCAGGCAAGAGCACGTTGATCGAAGCGATGGGAAAAATGATGCTCGATGCCGGGAGGCGCGTGGCTGTTCTTCCCATCGATCCCTCGAGCCGACGCTCTGGCGGAAGTCTGCTTGCGGACGTCACCCGCATGCCGCGCTTGAGCAGCGATCAGAGGGCCTACGTTCGCCCGAGCGCGTCGCGGCAGATGCTCGGCGGCGTCGCTCAACACACGCTCGACAGCGTCGAACTGTGTGAACTTGCCGGGTACGACACCGTATTCATCGAAACGGTGGGCGTTGGTCAAAGCGAAGCAGATGCCGAACTCGTCGCCGACGTGGTGTTGCTCGTGGTTCCGCCGCACTCGGGTGATGCGATACAAGCGCTAAAACGAGGGATCAACGAGGCTTGTGATACGGTCGTCGTCAACAAGGCCGATGGTTCGCTGGTCGATGCGGCTCGGCGCATGGCAGCGGAGTACCAGGGCACGCTATCTTTGTTCCGCGCCGCCGAAGTGCCGTTGTTCTGCGTCAGCGCTGCAGAAGGGACGGGCCTGGCGCAGCTGACACAATGGGTCGAGAACCGTCGAGCCGCGCTGACGAAGGACGCTATGAGCACTCAGAAGCGCCGCCAGCAACAACGCGGCGAATTCTTCGAACGTGTCGTCAGTCAACGGTTGCTCGAAGAGCTGTTCACTCGGCCCGGGCTCTCCGAACGTTACGCGGACCTGCTGCTGCGGGTTCGAAGTGGTGCTCTGCGGACGCAAAGCGCGCTTGCGGAAATCGTCGACAGTTTGCTCCGAGACGCCTGAGGGTGCCGCGACCCGGCGGGATGCCCTCATCTGCTACGGGCGACCCACTACTCCGACGCGTACTCTTCGATTACTTCTTTTGGGGCTTGAACGAGTTCGATGAGCGCCCCCGCGCCTGCGATGGGGAATTCGATGCTGCTCTTGGGGTGAATGAAGCAAACGTCGTGACCCGAGGCCCCCGCGCGGATCCCACCTGGCGCGAAGCGTACACCTTTGGCGCGCAACCAGTCGACCGCTGCCCGCAGGTCGTCGATCCACAACCCGACGTGGTTGAGCGCAGGCTGGTGGACGGCGGGCTTGCGTGCTGGATCGATGGGTTGCATCAGGTCAATCTCGACGCCTCCGCGTTCCGATCCGACGTGAAGTATCAATTCGTCGACGTTTTCGGAGTCGCTTCGGTAGTGGCCCGACACACGCAGCCCCAAAGCATCCACCCACAGCGCTGTCAGCGCTTCGCGCTCGGGGGCGCCGAGGGCGATCTGTTGGACACCGAGCACTCGGAAAGGACGCGGCTCGTGAGACGAGTCCGGGTTGAGTGAGGAGGGAGGGCGGGGGGACACGGTTCTCGAAAAACGTCGCCTCAGGGCACGCGTGCTTGCAAACCGATTGAGCCCTCGAGCTCGGTCGCGATGGCACGCACGAAGCTCACGTTGGGTCCGATGCTGGCGTACAATCCGAGGTACGCCATGAAGTCGTACTGCAGTCCGAAGTGCCCGTGGACGACGAAGTCCGTGTCGTAGTTGGCGTCCGTCGGTGCGGCGTCCGTGGCTCCTTCGAACTCTACGGCGAGCGCAGGTTCGAAGAACAGCTTCAACTGCGCGTCGGACATCGTGTACACCCGTAGCCCGGCTCCGATCAGACGAGTTGCTTCGGTGAGAGTGGTATCGTCCTCGCTCAGACCGAATCGCATCCACACGTAAGGCTCGATGGCGTCGAACACCGCGAAACTTGCGGCTAGGTCGAAGACGCCCGGTGTGTTGTAGGCGCATACGCTCTCGACATCGCCATCACCATCGACGTCGCACGGGGGCGAGTCGTCGGCTCGAACGAGCACCTTGTAACCAACCCCGACACCAGCTCTGAGCCCGAACTGGCCTTGATGGCCATAGGTGGGCGCGTCGCTCTCGCCGCTAGTCGCGTCGCGGCTCTCGACGGTTGCGCCATCCGTCTTGACGTCGACGTCCTCCTTTTCCGTACCCACTCCTACCTGAGACTGGAGATCGTCTTCGCTGCCGGGCTCAGTGGCGTCGGCAGTGTCTTCAGCTTCTTCGGCCAGGGCCACGCCGGGAAGGCTCACGGCAAGCGCGAGCGTCCAGAGGGGCGCGACGGGGAATGTTCGCAGCCAACGGAGGGCGGACGGTCCAGGGGACATGCGCGCGACCATATATCAGTGCTGAGCATTGGTCTCGTTTCATTCTGTGAGGACGCCCGCCGACCTCGGCGGCTGAAGCGGGTTCGGCTGCGCTTGGTGCTCAGACCCAGAAGCCTGTTTCTGCTCCTGTTGCTCGCCGAGAGCGCTTCAGGCACCGAGCTTCCGGGCGGCTTTTGCGCGATGCCCGGCGATGAGCGCTGACAAGCGACGACGATCACACCAATCGACCAACTTCAGTGCCGCGCGCGCGTAGAAGTTGCCTGGGTGAACGAGCGCACCAGAGCGGGGACTCTCTCGCCAGCACGCGAAAATTGCAGAAACATTCCCCTCACCGCTGATTCGGTCTAACCTACGCAGGATGTTCGATCAGGCGATTCAGAAGGTAGTGGAAGGGGTCGACGGTGGGCTGGCCGGCATGCTGATCGATTTCGAAGGTATCCCCGTCGCTTCGTACTCGAAGCAGGATGCGCGCTTCGACATCGAGGCCGTGGGGGCCGAGGCTAGCGTCCTGGTCAAGTCGATCCAGCGCGCTTCTGAGATGCTCGAGGCTGGCGAAACGCGGGAGGTGTCGATCCGCAACGATCGCATGATCACGCTGATACGCGTGCTGAACGAAACGTACATCATCGCGCTCACGCTGCGTCCCGACGGCAATTTGGGCAAGGCTAGATACCTGTTGAGAGTTACCGCACCGAAACTTGCAGAGGAGTTGACCGTCGGATTCTGACGTGGCGTGCGCGTTCCGTGTTCGCCGCGGACGCTGCCGCAGCCATTGCCAGAAGCAGTGAGGGTCAGACGAGAGAGAAGACTGGAAGTCGGGCGTGATGGCAATACGAGTCTTGACCCTGCATGGTCCGAATCTCGACCGCTTGGGGAAGCGCGAACCCGAGGTGTACGGCAGGCAAACCCTGGCCGAGATTGAGCAAAACCTGCGTTCCGTTGCTACCAGCCTGGGAGCGGATCTGGAATCGCGTCAGTCGAATCACGAGGGGAGCCTGATCGACTGGATAGGCGGAGCTCAAGACGAGGGCTTCTCGGGCGTACTGATTAACCCGGGGGCGTACACACACACGAGTTGGGCAATTCACGACTCGATCAAAGGAGCGGGGGTCCCTGTCGTGGAAGTGCACCTGTCTAACCCCGCTGCCCGAGAAGAGTTCCGGCACCACTCGTGTGTTGCTCCCGCGTGTGTTGGTACGGTCACGGGATTCGGCGTGCGTTCGTACGAGTTGGCGCTGCGGGCGCTACTCAGCCACCTGGAAAAGTGAGGGAGCGTGTGCTCTCGAGCGCGGTGTGCCCTGAGAGCATTGACCGAGGCCGTCGAGATGCCGTCGTCGAGGGCTACTGATGCCCGCTACTGACGCCCGCGACTGGGTCGCGCGTGCGGTAGCAGGTGAACGACGCGCCCTCGGTCGCGTGTGTCGCTTGCTGGAGGAAGCGCAGCCCGACATTCGTGAAGCGCTGTACGCATCCCCCGTTGGCGAAGGGTGGGTGGTTGGCGTCACGGGCAGTCCCGGCGCAGGTAAGAGCAGCTTGGTTGCCGCGCTCGTTTCCGAGTTGCGAAAACACCATGAACGGGTGGGGGTGGTCGCCGTGGATCCGAGCAGTCCACTGAGCGGCGGAGCGCTGCTGGGTGATCGCATACGCATGCAACGCCACACGGAGGACGAGGGGGTTTTCATTCGCTCGGCGGCGACGCGAGGGGTTCTCGGGGGACTGTCTCGCGTGAGTAGTGATCTGGTGCGCGCGCTTCGCGTGTGGGGCGCGGGTTGCGTCCTCGTGGAAACGGTCGGCGTAGGCCAGGACGAGTTCGACATCAGCGCGCTAGCGGATACGACATGCGTGGTGTTCGCGCCCGGGCAGGGCGACGACGTTCAAGCGAACAAGGCGGGCCTGATTGAGGTTGCGGACGTGTTGGTCGTCAACAAGTCCGACCTGCCAGGAGCGGCGCAGGCCGTGAGCGACTTGCAGGGAATGTTGTCCTTGGCGGCCCCGTCGAGAGGAGCACGCGCCTTCGGGAGTGCGGGGCACGGGCACGCTGGGCACGGGCACGCTGGGCACGGGCACGCTGGGCACGGGC
>CBFGUG010000019.1:0-106019 GCA_965651905.1 uncultured bacterium
TCTGAGCTGTTAGATCCGAAGAGTAAACGCCGACCCACTTGGGTCGGCGTTTGCGTTGGTGCCCCCAACATGGGCGCGGTCTCTGCGGTGGCACTCCCTCCGACCTCGGAGCACTTAGAGCCTGTGTCGGAAACTTCAGCGTGGCCGCCAGCGACGGCAGAGCGTGAGCCTCGTCGCGACAGTGAATGTATGGACGGGGCACCCGGGAGCCTCGTCGCGACATCAAATGTATGGACGGGGGCCGAGGGCGAGCCCCGTCGGGACATCGATGTATGGACGGGGGCTGCCGTGAGCCTCGTCGTGACATCGAATGTATGGACGGGGGCAGCGGTGAGCCTCGTCGTGACATCGATGTATGGACGGGGGCAGCCGGGAGCCTGGTCGTGACATCGAACGTATGGACGGGGGCAGCGGGAAGCTTCGTCGCGACATCGGATGTATGGACGGGGGCAGAGCGCGAGCCCCGTTGGGACATCGATGTATAGACGGGGGCGGCGCGTGAGCCTCGTCGCGACGTCGAATGTATCGACGGGGGCGGGAGGCGGCCTTTCGACGTGGGGAAGCGTTCGAGAGGGGCTGCGATCGTGCCCGCTCTGGGCCATTCGACGCGCCGTCAGCTGGCGTGGGGCCGCTTCACTGGGCCGACCAACGTGGTGAGCGTGGCTTCGGCTACGAGCTGCCCGTCGCGGTCGTGCATTTGCACGTGGAGTTCGAACTCACGACGTTCGTTCGTCAAATTTTCGGGGCAGTGGCAGGTGGCGCTGATCGTGCCGCGGGCTTTGGCGAGGTAGCGCGTATCCAAGCGCTTGACGATGAAGCGCGCGTCATCGGGCAGCGAGTACGCCAGCGCCGCGTTGCCCGTCAGCTCGGCCAGGTTACACAGCGCGATGGCGTGCACGCTGCTCAGGTGATTGCGCACACTGCGGCGATCGGGCAGCTCGACCCGCGCAAAGCCGGGTGACAATTGCTGCACCTCGGCGCGGATCGAGCCCGTATAGGGGATCGCCACGCCGAGCATGCGACTGTACAGCGCACGGCCGCCAGGCACGCCTTCGAGCGTGTCCCACGCTTTGCGGATCCACGCAGCGCTGTCCCCGAGCTGCAGCTTAGACATCAACGACGACGGGAGCATCGAGGCATTACAGCACCTCCGCCGGGCGTGGGACACCTCCAATCTACGTCGGCGGGGCATGGCCCGCGTCCGCGTCGAGGGGCGAGCGTTGCCCAACTCATCTCACCCAGAACTCTGCCGGGTACAGCTTTCGCATCTGTGAGTGAAAGAGCTCGGCGACGGGAGTGGCCAAGTGAGCGATCGGGTTGTGTTCGTCAGTGATGAGCTGGCCACCCGTGAGTGAGTCAGGGGACAGCTCCCAGTAGGGCATGCCGCTGAACATGTGCTTTCGGCGCGCTTCGCGGGCGAATCTCCCGAGCTTGTCGGGGAAGGCGATGGGGGAGCGCGAGGCGAAGAAAATCAGGTTGTTCAGCTGGCTTTCAGTGTCGTGGGGTTCGCCGAGCGGCCCATCCTGATAGACGCGCATGTGGGGGAATACTGACGAAACGGTGCGGTAAACCGAGCGCGCGGCGGCCGAGAGTGGGCCTCGCGCGGATCCCACCATGTTGACGGCGAGTAGACCGTCTTCGGTGAGAAGCTCCGCCAGGCGACCCATCACCTCCACAGACAAGAGGTGTTCGGGCGTCGAGCCCCCAGTGAACGTGTCGTGAATGATGATGTCGTATCGCTGGTCGAGGTTGCGAATGAGAACGCGCGCATCCCCGATGAGGACGCGTCCATTGGGAGTGAACCCGAAGTGCCGCTTGGCAAGATCCACCACCTCGGGATCCAGTTCAGACACGTCGACCTCGATACCTGCTTCTGCGAGAGCCCGAGCTGTGGACCCCACGCCGAGGCCGATGAGCAGGGCGGTCTTGGCGTTGGGGCGTGCGAAGCGGCTGGCTTCGAGGAGGTGCACGAAGCCGAACACGGGTTCACCCGTGGCCCACTCTCCGCCGATGAATGAATGATCAGCCCGAAGCAGCTTCAGATCCGATGCACGAGAGTGGTCGATGACGACGGAGAGGTTCCCGTAGAGACTTTGTCGTCGCTCGAGGATCTGGAAAGAACCCGCTGCCGCGTCGTCCCTGGCAAACGATGCGACGAGCAGCGAGACCAGCAACGTCCCGCCAACCGCGATCTTGCGTGTGGTGGGCAGCCTAGAAATGATCAACCCCGAGGCACCTGTCGCGACTAGCGCGGCGGCAGTGCCCCAGAGGACATGCGTTGCGGCGAATGAGGGAACTAACCAAAAGCCCGCTGCGAGGGTTCCGGCCAGACTACCCAACGTCGACAGTGCATAGACGCGACCCACCGATCGTCCACTCGTTGCCGCACCACGCAACGAGTGGCGTACGGCGCTCGTACTCACCATGCCCATCAAGCACAGTGCGGGCGCAAAGAGTACGGTTGCCGCGAGCAACGCACCGAGGCGCACGTCAGCTCCGTCGAGCGTCATCAGCAAGGGCACACGAAGCGTCGGAACCAGCGCAACCCAGACGCCTGCGAGTAGCAACTGCGTGCTGATCGTCAGACGCCCTCCGCGGTCGACCACGAGTCCTCCGAGGTAGTAACCCAGCGCAAGCGCCCCCAGCGTCACTCCCAGCAGCGCCGACCACACGTACAGGCCCACGCCAAAAAAAGGCGTGAGTACCCGCGTGCCCACGATCTCGACCAACATCACGCACGCGCCGCTGATCGTAGCGGCAAGGCCGAGCCAAACTAGCGAGAACGTCCCCCCTGGCGGTGCGTAGCCTTCGTGCGTGACTTGCGGCTCACCGTTAGGTTCCGCGTGTGGGGCGCGGCCTTGCGATGGACCGGGAGCTGACGTGGCCATGGCGGGAAGCTGCCTCGGCAAGGACTGAAATCGTGAACTTTCTCGGACCTCGCCACGGGATTTTTGGCTGGGAGTTTTTCGCGAGCGAGCGAACGATGCGCCGGGCGGGTTACCCGGGCGCCCCCGGCATGAGCTACGCGTCCCCCAGGCGCTACCCGACGGCGGTGCCCGAGTCGAACCGCTGACATGGCCTCGCAAGTGAGCGGCGACCAAATTTGGCCGATGTAGTGCTAGGTAGTACATCGGCTAGGTGATTGTTTCGGACGGTCTTTCTGGTGTTGTCGTGCGATTGCGACGCGTTGCGCTAAGCGCGGCCTTGGCCTGGTTTGGCATCTTGGTTTCGGCGTCGCCCGCCGTGGCCAAAGCTGCGAAGCCTGGTGTCTCGAACGCGAGTAGCGGTGTGTCATCGGAGAAGCGCGCGGCTCGCGGGTTAGCTGCAGGCAAGGCTGCGACGACGGCGAAGCCTGCTCGTGACGAGGCGCCAGTGAAACCGCGCGACGCGAAGCAGGGCAAAGCCAGTTCGAAGACAGGCCTATCGAAGAACTCATCGAAAGACTCATCGAAGTCTCGGGCGGCTGCGCTGTCGAAGCTCGGGCCGCTCAGCGTGGGGCATCCTCACGCGGGGTATTTGGTCAATGCCGTCAAGATGCCGAGTTCGCCCGAGTGGGTGCTGACGGTTCCGAGCCACGGCTACGGCACCCAAGAGACGGTGGATGCGCTGGGGCTGTGCATCCGCGCCGTGCACGCGCAGTTTCCAGGCAGCGATCGCGTGATGTTGGGATCTCTGAGCGCTGAGCGTGGCGGGTTACTTCCGCCGCACAAGAGCCACCGTACGGGGCGGGACGCGGACGTTTACTTCTTCCGCAAACCTGGTGCGCGTTGGGTGAAGGCGGCAACCGAAGACGACATCGATCTGCCGCGGACTTGGGCGCTGCTTCGTTGCTTCGTGACCGACACCGACGTGGAGATGATCTTGATCGATCGCAAGGTGCAGGGCTGGCTCGAGGCGTACGCACGTTCGATCGACGAGCCTGCCGAGTGGGTTGACGAGCTGTTTCACGATCAGAAGGGCACGAAGTCGGCGATCGTGCGTCACGTGCCGGGCCACGTCGCGCACATGCACGTGCGTTTCGTCAGCGCCAAGGCGAGGCGCGCCGCAGTCAAGGTGTACGACGAGCTGGTCGCTTCGGGTCTGGTCTCGCCGGGCGTCGCGGCCATCACTCACGAAGTGGTCAAGGGCGACACGCTCTCGCAGCTCGCGGAGCGCTACAAATGTAGCGTCGGGACGATTCAGAAGCTCAACGGCCTATCCTCGACGGTGATCAAGATCGGACAGCGCCTGACGCTGCAGAAAGCCGTCGACGTTCGTGGCGCGCGCGAGGCCGTGTACCAGCCTGCGCGGCGCCTGCCTCCAAAGCTGGTGACACCCGCACGGCCTGCGGACGAGGCGAAAGAAGCTGACTCTCAGACGCCCAGCGCCGAGCGCAACGACGAGCGTAAACTCGAAACCCACCGAGCCCGGACCAGCGCCAACCACAAACCCGCCGACACCACCAGAATCGCGCGGCGTTGACGAAGGTCGAGCTCCGTCGAAGTTCGCCGGCGACTGCGCGACAGCAGCGGAAGACTCAGTGGCACTCGATGTCCATGGGAGCCGGCAACTTCAGGGTCGGAGACGCTGTGGCGGCCGCACGTGCTGCCAAGTCGGCGCGGTCGCCAGGGTCGGGGTGGGTCGAGAGAAACGCCGGGACCATGGCGCCAGGTTCGCCGCTGACGCGTTCGAAGAAGCGCGCCATGCCCGATGGATCGATGCCCGCGCGCCGCAACGTCTCGAGACCCACCGCGTCAGCCTCGGCTTCTTGCTCTCGGTCGTAGGCGCTGCTGGCGAGGCCGCCTGCCAACTCAGCCGGGGCGTGCAGGTCCCCGCCGCCGAATACCAGGGAAATCAACGCCACGGTGCCCAACTGACGCAACACGCGCTGCGTGCCATGACGCCGATCGACGTGGGCGAGTTCGTGAGCGAGCACTGCGGCGATCTCTTCGCCCGTGTCCGCGCGTCGCAACAGACCCAAGTTGATCGTCACGAAGCCGCCAGGCAGCGCAAACGCATTGACGCTGGGGTCATCCGCTACCGTGAACTGAAACTCGAACGGAGACTCGTTCGCTCGTAGCAGTGGCTTGGTGAGCTCTTCGACGTAGGCCAACGTTGCGGCGTCAGTGCAGCGCTTGGCAGCGGGTGTGGTCGTCTCCCACGCCGACCGCCCGATTGTAGTGTCGAACCCGTGTGGTAGCCAGTCGGCAGCCCAGCCTGACAGCCCGCGCGCGAACCACAACAGCGCACCGATCAACAGTGCACCGCCTCCGACCAAAATGCCCAGCTCGGCGGCGATGCGCCGCGGTGAGTGACCGAAGCCCTTGGTTGCTGGCTGATCTGGCGGTGGTGAAGAGTCGGTCATCGTGCGCAACCTTAGCAGCGTGAAAAGTCTCCTGTCGCCAACTCAGCTGGGCAACGTACACGACGCTTTCGCGGCTTCTCACGGTCCACTACACTGCGGCCCGGGATCATCGACGGGTTACAGGAGGAGTGATGCAGTTTCAGATCGAACATGGGCCAGCCTTCGCTTGGCTCAAGGTGGGCTTGGCACCTGGCGACACCATCGCCGCCGAGGCGGGTGCGATGGTGCGGCGAAGTCCGCAGCTGGAGATGGACACGCGACTCAACGCGGGCAAAGCTGCTGGATTCTTTCTGACGGTGTGGGGCTTTCTGGTTGCGTTCATGCGGCGCTTGTTCGGCGCGGAGACCATGTTCATCAACGAGTTTCATGGGCCGCAGGGAGGCGAAGTCGTGCTCGCGCCCGCGCTCTCGGGTCACATCGTACACAAGCAACTGGACGGCAACGCCAAATTGTTCGTGCAAACGGGAAGCTATCTCGCGAGCACGGGCAACATCGACGCGCGAGTGCGTTGGGGCGGGCTGCGCGCGTTGTTCGGCGGCGAGGGGCTGATCTTGCTCGAATGTTCGGGGCAGGGGGATCTGTTCGTCAACAGTTATGGCGGTATCGTCGCCATGCCCGTCACTGGACGTTTCGTAGTCGACACTGGGCACATCGTCGCGTTCGATGGTTCACTCGACTTCAAGGTGCGCAGCGTGGGCGGCGTCAAATCGTTCTTGTTCTCGGGCGAGGGCTTGGTGTGCGAGTTTCAGGGACAAGGCACCGTGTACTTGCAGTCGCGTAACATGGGCGCGCTGGTCGGGTGGCTCACGCCCATGCTGAGGGGTTGAGGTTCATGCATTACGACATTCAATATCGACCCGCTCACTCGCTGGCGGTGGTCACCCTCGAAGCTGGCGAGAGCGTGCGCGCCGAAGCGTCCGCGATGGTCAGCATGACCTCGAACATCGCCGTCGAGACTCAAGCTCGGGCTGGTTCGTCGGGCATTCTCGGCGGTCTCAAGCGCAGCTTTTTGGGCGGTGAGTCGTTCTTCACCAACCGCTTCACGGCGCAAGGCATGCCGGGTCACGTCACCTTCGCACCGCAGCTGTGCGGAGACATGGTGGTGCATCAGCTCGGTCCAGAACAATTGTTCATTCAGGGCTCGAGTTACGTGTCCGCGCCTGACAGCGTGCACATCGACACCAAGTTTCAGGGCTTCAAGGGCTTCTTCTCGGGCGAGTCGTTGTTCTTCCTCGCTGCGTCGGGTGCAGGCCCGGTACTGCTCAACGCTTTTGGTGCCATCGAGACTCTCGATGTGGATGGTGAGTTGATCGTCGACACGGGGCACCTGGTGGCCTTCACGGGCGGCATCGAGTACACCGTGGAGAAAGCAGGGAGCGGGTGGATACAAAGCTTCCTGAGCGGTGAGGGCTTGGTGCTGCGCATGCGTGGTCGCGGTCGCGTGTACATCCAGAGCCGTAATCCCAACGAATACGGCAAAGCCGTGGGTTCCAAGTTGCCAGCGAGGAGTAGCTGAAATGAAGACTGAAATCATCGATGCCCCCGACTTCGGCATGTTGCGCGTCAGCTTCGAAGCGCCAGGAGAGAAGATCGTCGCCGAGTCGGGTGCGATGGTCGCCATGGGAGCCGAAGTCGAGATCGAAACCTCGATGCGGGGTGGACTGCTGGCGGCGGCTAAACGCAAGATGTTGGGCGGTGAGTCGCTGTTTCAGAACACATTCACCGCCAAACAAGCGGGTCAGGAACTGTTCCTAGCTCCGCCCGCGGAAGGTGACCTGCGCTACTTGGATCTGGACCCCGGGCAAGAATACTTCCTGCAAAGCGGCGCGTACGTTGCGCACGTGGGCGATCAGATGACCCTGGATACCAAGTGGGGCGGCGTCAAATCGTTCTTCGGCGGCATCGGCTTTTTCATGCTGAAGCTCACGGGCCCTGGCCGCGTCTACTACGCGGCGTACGGCGCAGTGCACCTGCAGCAAGTATCCGGGCAGTACATCTGCGACACGGGACACATCGTCGGCTTCAGCCCCGAGCTGACGTACAGCGTGCGCAAGTTCGGTGGTTTCAAGGGCCTGTTCCTGAGTGGAGAGGGCTTGATCTGCGAGTTCACTGGCAATGGCCAGTTGCTGTTGCAGACGCGAAACCCCTCCAGTCTGGCGGCCTTCTTGCACCCGTTTCGACCCGTGTCGTCGCGCAACTGAGATCCTGACAGTGCTCGGGCGCTCGCCACGACTGAGCGCCCGACGAGCGCCGCCAATTGAACGTGCATTCGACAGTGGAGACTCGCTGCCTGGCTGCGGCGCTGGCGGGCTGGGCAGCAGGATGGCTAGAGGTGGAATAACTTCCATTGATTACAAGCACTTGCCGGTTCGGGCTGTGTCAGGTCGAAACGCTCCTCGATTTTTTCTTGTACTACGATGTTGAAAGTCAGTTTCAGGGTAGTAGAGTGAGCGGGTCACCACAGGACCCGCGAAACACATGCTCGTCTGCCACTGCCGTCGTGTATCTGACCGAGAAATCCGCGCTCATCTCAAGAGCGGCAACTCCACGGTGCGCGGTGTTTGCCGAGCATCGGGCGCAGGCACCAGCTGCGGCGGTTGTCTACCTCTGGTGAAAGAGCTGGTGCGCGAGGAAGCGGACGCGGCGCCGCGGCCGAGCGCTCTCGGCTCGCGCACCGCGGCGACTGGTGTTTACCGCTGAGCGCGGGCGGCGTTGCTCGTTCGCGCACGGTTGATCGCCTCGGGGCCGAGCGCGCAGCTTTACAAGTTCCACCCGCGGCGGCGAACGGAAAACGCAGCTGGGACGACGGCGGACGTTCTGAATCCACGGTACTAGTGCTAGTGCGTCAGCATGACCGACACACTGCAGGTGGTGAGCCCAATAGATGGCAGCGTCATCGTGGAGCGTGCGCTTTCGACGGACGCGGAGGCAGCGGCGGTACTCAGCACGGCAAAGCAAGCGCAGCAGCAGTTTCGAAAGCTGTCGCTGGCCGAGCGCATTCGGTTGTGTGAAGCCTTCGTCGACGCGCTGCTGTCGGAGCGCGACGCGATCGCCGCAGAGATAACCCAGCAAATTGGGCGACCGATCGCGCACAGCCCAGGCGAGCTGCGCGGCTTCGAAGAGCGCGCCCGCCACATGATCGCGATTTCCGAGGAGGCTTTGGCGCCGCTGACTCCAGCCGAAAAGCCCGGATTTTCCCGCTTCATTTTGCGTGAGCCCGTTGGCGTGGTGCTCGTGCTGGCGCCCTGGAACTACCCGTACCTGACCGCGGTCAACAGTATCGTTCCCGCGTTGCTCGCAGGCAATGCCGTCGTGCTCAAACACTCCGCTCAAACGCCACTGTGCGCGGAGCGTTTCGCCCAAGCGTTCGAGCGAGCGGGTCTGCCGCCCGGGGTGTTTCAGTACCTGCATGGTTCTCACGAGCAGACCGCGCGCATGATCGGCAGCACAGACGTCGACTTCGTCGCGTTCACGGGCTCGGTCGATGGTGGCCATGCGGTGGTGCGTGCGGCGAGTGAGCGTTTCATCGGTCTCGGGCTCGAGCTCGGGGGCAAAGATCCAGCCTACGTACGCGCAGATGCCGATATGGACCACGCGGTGGAGAACTTGGTCGACGGCGCGTTCTACAACAGCGGCCAAAGCTGTTGCGGCATCGAGCGCATCTACGTGCAGCGCGAGTCGTTCGAGCCGTTCGTGGAGCGTTACGTAGCGCTGGTGCGTCAGTACGTGCTCGGCAATCCAACGGATCCCAAGACGAACCTCGGTCCGCTGGTGCGCACCCGCGCCGCCGATCACGTGCGTTCGCAGATCGCCGAAGCGGTCGCCAAGGGCGCCAAGGCCTGGATCTCACCGCTCGAGTTCGCAGCGGCCGCCGACGGCACGCCGTACCTCGCGCCGCAGGTGCTCACCGCGGTCGATCACTCGATGTCGGTGATGACTGAAGAGAGTTTCGGCCCCGTCATCGGCATCATGCCCGTCGACTCCGACGAACAAGCGCTGCAACTGATGAACGACAGTCGCTACGGCCTGACCGCCTCAGTCTGGACGCGTGACGAGCAAGCCGCGCTGAGTTTGGGCCGCGAGCTCGCGGCAGGCACCGTGTTCATGAATCGCTGCGACTATCTCGATCCAGCGCTAGCTTGGACAGGCGTGAAGGATTCGGGGCGCGGGTGTACGCTCTCGACAGTCGGCTTCGAGGCGCTGACGCGTCCGAAGTCGTTTCACTTGCGCACGCAGTTGTAGAAAGCACGCGGCGCGTCGCCGCAGTGTTGGGACGGGCTCGAAGTCCTAGGGAGCCACGGAGACCGTCACGAAGTCCTGCGGGACCTCTCGTTTTGCGGGCAGCCGATGCGCGCGCGCCAACTGGCAGAGCCGGGCCGTCTGGTTGAAGTCTCGGGCGTAACTCTGGAGCAGCTTCGCGGTGGGATCCGAGTCTGGGGAGTACACGGTGAAGTGATCGTAGTCCTGGTAGTTCTTCTTGGCGAAGTCGTCGTAACCTGCCTGCATCCAGTACATGCTGCCCGCTCCGCCGCCCAGCTGCACCAGATCGTTCCAGCTTTGGTAACCGCGGTGCCGCCGCTCGCCGCCTGATGAGATCTCGTCGGTCTTTTCGTCGCGGGTGACCACCAAGCCGTACTCCTCGAGCACGGTGGGCTTTCCCGCTCGTCGCGCAGCCTCGATGTGATCGACGATCCAACGCTCACCCCAGCTGACGCTCTTATTCCAGTGATCGGGGTAGAGGTGGTAGGTGCCGTAGTCGATGTCTTCGATGCGTAGCAGTGCGTCGTGGTCGACGCCGTCAGCCCCGTTGTACATCTCGTCCGTGCTATCGCGCGAAAAGAACCCTTCATCGCCTACGGCGATCATGTGTAACGGGTCAATCGAGCGCACGAACGCGGCCATTTCCGTTGCCCAGTCGGTGATGGTGCTGTTGTCCCAGCCGGCGTCGCTATCGTACTTCGTGTAGTTGCGGCGACGCGGTTCATTGGCGAGCTCCCAGGCGAAGATGTGAGGATCGTCTTTGTAGGGGACGCCCGTTACCGAGTTCGTGCGGTTGAGCAGATACGCGACCCAGTCCTTGTAAGCCTTCTTCACTCGGTCGTCCGTGTAGAACGCGGGGTGTTCATCCAGTCCAAACCATTCGAGGTACTGGTCCATGCCGCCGAAGTGGTACCAGTTGTTCACCAGCACCAGCACCAACCGCAGATCGTACTTGCGCGCTTCGGCCACCATGTAGTCGAGCCGCTGCAGGCCGTCGGGGCCTTCGTTGTAGGCGGGACGACCCGTCTTGGTGTCGAAGTACTGGAAGTAGACACCTTCTTTGGTGCCGTCGCCGTCGACGCTGGGAACGCTGCCATCGAGCGAGCCGCGATCTGTGAACGCCCAATGGCGAAACACCTTCAGCCCGATCTTCTGCGAGTTTTCGTACACGCTTCGGATCATCTCGGGACTCTTGAAGGTCAGGTAGTAGTTGTTCGAGCCGTGAAAGCAGAACGGCTCACCGTTGAGCAGGAAGTGAGCCCCTGACTCGTTGGTGGCGACGGGCTCCACACCCTGTTCGGGCCGTGGCCTCGGGTTTGTTCCACGTGCGTCGTCGGGAGTTTTGCTACCCTCGAGTTGCCAGCCGCCGCAGCCGCCGAGCAGCAGCGAGAGCATGCCCCACCGGGCCGTGACTCGGAGCTGCGCGCACAGCTCGTTGGTCCTGCTGCCAGAAACGCTGCTGGAGCGACGTGTGCAGATCCCGGCTATCGCCTGTGTGTTGGCTGCATCATGGTGCTCACGTACAGCTTTACGCACGGGCGTCTTGACGCCTCTTTCAGTAGTGTCAGGGCGCGGTGCCAACGAGTTTCGCTTCGACGAAGTCATGAGTTTGGGTCCCCTCGAGTCGTCGCGCGTCGACAGAACCTCGCCCGATTAGAACGTTTTGCGGGATGTGCGTCTACGCGCCGCAGCGCGCGAACGCCCCAGCCGTTGCAGACTCGGTAGCACGTCGTGTGCCCGCCCAAAGCGAGTGAGGAGCAAGCCGCGCTCCCGACGAGCGGCGACATGCAAAAATGGCGCGCGGCGGGAACTCTGGTGTGCGGACTTGGTGACCACGCGAGTGAGGTTGGATCGCCCTGTGCCCACCCGCGCCGTGTGCGAGGGGCTTTTTCGCTGACCGAAGTCAGCTAGGTCGGCTAGGACTGCGCTCGGCTGCTGTCCTCCCGGGAGGGTTGGTAGCGCTTCCAAAACGCCCCAATTGACGCTAGAAGCCCACCACGATGACAGCCGAAAACCGCGAGACTTGGGGGCAGACCCCGTGAGTAGCGTCGCGCTGGCGAGCAAGGTAGCGGGCAGTAGCGGTCGAGCCCACTGGGGTTTTCTGAGCCCGTACCTGCTGCTGACCTTGGTGTTCTTCGTCGTGCCGTTCGTGAACGCGGTGGTGCTGGCGTTCTACCAGACCAACGGTCCACTCTCGCGCGTCTTCGTCGGGCTCGACAACTTCGCCTACCTGCTCACCGATCCGGTTTTTCACACGGCGCTCTGGAACACCTCGGTGTTCGCGTTCTTCTCCGTCTTTTTGCAACTGCCGCTGTCGATGTTGCTGGCGCTGATGTTGCATTCGAGCGGCAGTCGGTTCGTCTCATTGTTCAGGCTCTTGTTGTTCTCGCCGAACCTGGTTGGGCAGATCTTCGTGGGTATTCTGTTCCAGGTGCTCTACACGCCGCGCTACGGCCTGATCAATCAGGGCATGCAAGAGCTGATCGGTTGGGGGCTGGAAGAGCAGTGGCTCAGCAACCCCGATTTGGTGATGCCCGCGATCGTGCTGACCTCACTTTGGATTTGGGTCGGCTTCAACATGATCTACTTCTTGGCGGCGCTGCAAGCGGTGGACAAGAGCCAGCAAGAAGCGGCACGTATCGACGGCGCCAACAGTTGGCAGGTGTTTTGGCACGTGACGCTGCCGTCGATGCGCCACGTCGTGGTGTTCGTGACCACGATGTGCATCATCGGATCGTTTCAGATGTTCGAGCTGCCGCTGGCGATGCTCAACCAAAGCCACGGTTTCGGGCCCGACAACTCGGGGTTGACCGTGATCACTTACTTGAACGAGATCGCCTTCCGTTCGGGAGATCTAGGTTTGGGCTCTGCCATCGGCTGGGTGGTGGCGGGCATCATCTTCTTTTTGAGCTTGGCTCAGTTCAAAGTGACGGGGGCTCTCGATGAGTGAGCTGACGACACGCGGGTTCGTGCGCAGCGGGAGGAACGCATGAACACGCTGCAAGGCATCGTGGTGTTTGCCGCGCTGGTCTTCGTGGGCTTGTACGCGAAAAATCCGCGCAATCCCAAGGCCGCCATGGCGTATGGGCGCGTCGCGGTCGTGGCGTTTGCTTGCGTGCTCGTGTTGGCGCCGTTCGTTTGGCTGGTGGCGGCGGTGTTCAAGGACCCCGACGTCTTCAACAAGTACATCTTCTTTCCGCCGCTCAGTGAGTGGTCCAGCGAGACCATCAACCTGAAGAACCTGAAGACGCTGTTCGAGCCGAAAGAGACGTTACAGGGGACTGTGTACTTTTGGCAGTACATCGTCAACTCGACGTTGTACGCCAGCGCGACCACGGTGATTCAGGGGTTTTTCGCCTCGATGGCGGGTTACGCACTCGCGAAGTACCACTTCAAGGGGCGCAACATTCTGATGGGGTTCATGATCGGTTCGATGATGATCCCCAGCGTGCTGCTGCTCGCGCCCATCTACCGCATGGCGGTCGATTGGGGACTCGTCGATTCATTGATTGGCCTGATGGTGCCGAACCTGGTGAGCGCCTACGGGGTGTTCTTGTTTCGGCAAGCCGTGTTGGGCGTGCCCGACGAGTTGATCGACGCTGGACGGCTCGACGGCTGCAGTGAGTTCCAGATCTACTTTCGCTTGGTGATGCCATTGGTGCGGCCGATGACGGCGGCGTTTTGCCTGATCACCTTCCTCAGCCAGTGGAACTCGTACTTCATGCCGAACGTCTTTCTGCACAGCCAGACGCAGCTGACGCTCCCCATCGTGCTGAACCTCTACTTGTCCGACTACGTCAGCCAGTACGGGGTTTACCTGGCGGGCACGGCTTTGGCGATCATCCCCCCTGCGGTGTTGTTCATCGCGCTTCAGAAAGAGTTCATCTCGGGGCTGACCACGGGCGCGGTCAAGGGCTGAGCGTCGTCGGGTTGCGGCCGTGCTGGCTGGGAACGGACAGGGCTGGGTCTTGACGGATCTGAGCGAACCGCGGCGGGCGGGAACGCTGCGTTAGGCCGCGTTGGGGTGAAGGGTGCGACGCTCGTAGTAAACCCACGAGTCGGTCTCGACGCGCCAGCGTTCGGGGAGTGAGCGTTCGGGGAGGGTTGCGTCGTGCTTCGTGTGTCGATGGCGTGCCATCCGGGGCGGACGTGCAGTAACGGATAGTCGGTGACGGGTTCGGAGCGGAGCAGGCGGTGTGACGTTTGGAAGGCGTCTTGCGTGCGCGGGACTGCGGAACATCGCAAAGGGTTTGCGGCGCAAGTGCTGCTTTTGCCGCTTCGTGTTTGACGCGCGGTTGTGACTAGGTCGTCACCTTCGAGTGTTAGCGTCGGGCCGAGGTTGCATCGAGAGCTCGGAATGATCACGACGAAACAGCTGCTGACCGCTTGCGCGGTGTTCACCTCGGGGTTGCTTGGTTGCAACGACCGGGCGAGTGACGCGCCTCGTCAGACGTCGGCGCTGGTAACCCAGAGTGGAGGAGAGGTACAGCTCACGCGCTTGGCGACCGCCAAACGTCGACACATCGACATCGTCGGTTCATCGACGGTTTATCCGTTTTCTACCGTGGTGGCAGAGCGTTTCGGCAAGACGACGGCGTTTCGCACGCCCAAGGTCGAGGCGACGGGTTCGGGTGGAGGCTTGAAGCTGTTCTGCGATGGTGTGGGTCCCAAGTTTCCCGATGTCGCCAACGCATCGCGCCGCATCAAAAAGAGCGAAGTCGAACGTTGTGCTGCCAACGGGGTCGGAGAGATCGTCGAATTGAAGATCGGCTACGACGGCATCGTGCTCGCGAACTCGAAGCAGACGGAGCGTCTGGCACTGACACTGCGCGAGCTGTGGTTGGCTCTGGCGAAACACGTGCCCGCCCCAGGTGGTGTTGGGCAGACCATAGAGAACCCCAACCGCCTCTGGAGTGACATCAACCCGAAGCTGCCATCGAGGCGGATCGAAGTGCTCGGACCACCGCCGACGTCGGGCACGCGTGATGCGTTCGTGGAGTTGGCACTGGAGGGGGGCTGCTCGAGCTTCGACTGGATCGCCGAGCTGAAGAGTCGCGACGAGGGCAGCTTCAAAGAGCTGTGTCACACGGTGCGTGAAGACGGCGCTTTCATCGAGGCTGGGGAAAACGACAACTTGATCGTGCAGAAGCTGGAAGCCAACCCCGCTGGTCTAGGGATTTTCGGTTTCAGCTTTCTCGAGCAGAACGCCGACAAGGTTCACGCGGCCACCATCGATGGCGTGGCGCCTACCTTCGAGAGCATCGGAGATGGTAGTTATCCAGTGGCACGCCCGCTCTACTCCTACGTCAAGAAGGCGCACGTGGGGATGGTGCCCGGCATCGAGGAGTATCTGGCGGAGTTCACCAGCGACAAGGCGTGGGGTAAGGACGGCTACCTTCAGGACAAGGGCATGATCCCGATGCCCGATTCCGAGCGAGCCGAGTTTGCCCAGGCCGCACGGCGGCTGAGTGCTCTCAGCCTTTGAACACCCCAACTGACGTATGCCGAGTTTGCTGACCTTCTCGATTCTTGGAGTGCTGGTCCTGGGTTACGTGATTGGCGTTCGCCGTTCTTCACGTCTGGTGACGGCAGGACCCGCTCGGGTGAGCTTGCACTCGAGGCCCGAGCACCATGGCCTGCTGGTGGCGATTTGGTGTGGGATCCCGTCGCTGCTGATTGTTGCGCTGGCGGTCGGGTTTCGCGATCCCATCATCTCTGCGCTGGTGTTACGTGAGCTACCAGAAGCGCTAAAGGCTCAAGAGCACGTGGCGCTCGACCGAGTGACGGCAGTTGCGGCGGGATTCGTGCAGGGTGGCGTACATCCGGCCATTGCCAACGCGGCAGCGCACATGAACGAGCTGGACCGTCTGGGCGGCATGGCCACCATCGGGCTTGCGTTGGCGCTCGGCACGGGTGGGCTGGTCGTGGCTTCGCGGCGCATCCATCCCGAACTGCGCGCGAGAAATCACGTTGAAAAGGCGATGGAGTGGCTGCTCGCCGCCAGCTCGACGCTGGCCATCATCACCACCATCGGCATCGTACTCTCGGTGTTGTTCGAGGCCTTGCGCTTCTTTCAGTTCGTCGGTGTCGGCGAGTTTCTGTTTGGGCTTCACTGGAGTCCGCAGACCGCGATTCGTGAAGATCAGGTGGGTGGCTCGGGTTCATTTGGTGCCGTGCCACTGTTTGCGGGCACGCTGCTGATTTCCGCGATTGCGCTCGGCGTCGGCGCTCCGATCGGGCTGCTATCGGCGATCTATCTCGCTGAATACGCGACGCCGCGCCAGCGCACTTTCGCCAAACCCATGCTCGAGGTGCTCGCGGGGATCCCGACAGTCGTCTACGGATTTTTCGCGGCGCTCACGGTGGCGCCTCTCGTGCGGGGTTTTGGTGAGAGTTTGGGCTTGGAAGTGTCGTCGGAGAGCGCGCTTGCAGCAGGGTTGGTGATGGGCATCATGCTGGTGCCGTTCGTGTCATCGCTGTCGGACGACGTGATCACCGCTGTGCCGCAGTCGCTGCGTGAAGGCTCGTACGGGCTCGGCGCCAGTAAGTCTGAAACCATCCGCATGGTGGTATTGCCCGCAGCTCTGCCGGGCATCGTCGGGGCGGTGCTCTTGGCGGTGTCTCGCGCGGTAGGGGAGACGATGATCGTGGTGATGGCCGCAGGCCTTTCCGCCAAATTGACGGCCAACCCCTTCGAGGCCGTGACCACGGTGACAGTACAGATCGTCACGTTGCTGGTCGGCGACCAAGAGTTCGACAGCCCGAAGACGCTGGCGGCGTTTGCGCTCGGGTTGGCGCTGTTCGCTACCACGCTGGCGCTCAATGCGTACGCGCTGCGCGTCGTGCGCAAGTATCGGGAGCAATATGACTGAAGGTGAAGCCACGAGCGTTACGCGTCGCACGCGATCGGATTCGCCTCACCGCTTACCGCAGGCCGTCAAACGTAGACAGCGTCGGTTGCGCTCCGAACGACGCTTTCGCTGGCTGGGTTTGGGGGCCATCGGGCTCGGCGTGGCGTGCGTGGCGATGTTGTTCATCAGTGTCGTGGTAGGCGGGCACTCGGCGTTTCGCCAAACCGCCGTGCAGTTGCAGGTGGAGCTGTCGCCCGAGGTGCTGGGCGTTCTGCGGCTGGATGATGAGTCGTTCGTCGAGGCGGACTTCGACAACGCCATCAAGGCGGCGCTGGCGCGCGAGTTTCCCGAGGCCACGTCTCGTCGCGATCGCAAGAGCTTGAACAGCCTCGTCAGCTCGGGGGCCAGCATTCAGCTGCACAACCTGTTGCGGCGCCAGCCCGAGTTGTTTGGCCAGACCATTTCCGTGTGGCTGACCGCAGACGATGACGTGGACATGCTGCTGAAAGGTAACATCGACCGAGCCTTGCCCGAGTCCGAGCGCCGTCTGAGCGACCAGCAGATCGCATGGGTGGATAGTTGGCGAAAAGCTGACCGGGTGCAGCTGAAGTTCAACTCGACGTTGTTCACCGCAGGCGACTCGCGCGAACCTGAGCTGGCGGGGTTGCGGGGCGCGATCATGGGGTCGTTCTACAGTCTCCTAATCACGCTGCTGCTTTCGTTTCCATTGGGGGTGGCAACGGCCGTGTATCTGGAGGAGTTTGCTCCGCGCAAGAACCGCTGGATGGATCTCATCGAGATCAACATCAACAACTTGGCGGCGGTTCCTTCGATCGTGTTCGGTCTGTTGGGGCTCGCGGTCTTCATCAATCTGTGTGGGTTGGGGCGTTCGACGCCAGTAGTCGCTGGGTTGGTGTTGACACTCATGACCCTGCCGACCGTCATCATCGCTAGCCGCGCCGCGATTCGGGCCGTGCCGCCATCGATCCGCGAAGCAGCCTTGGGTGTCGGCGCGTCGAGGATGCAGGCGGTATTTCATCACGTGCTTCCGCTGGCCATGCCCGGCATGTTAACGGGCGCGATCATCGGCATGGCGCAAGCCCTCGGCGAGACCGCGCCGCTGTTGATGATCGGCATGGTCGCGTTTTTGGTCGACGTCCCCGAGGGGTTCGCAGATCCAGCGACGGCATTGCCCGTACAAATCTTTCTGTGGTCGGATAGCCCCGAGCGAGCCTTCGCGGAGCGAACCTCGGCCGCGATCATCGTCTTACTGACCTTCCTCATGCTGATGAACCTGATTGCCGTCATCCTGCGACGGCGTTTCGAACGACGCTGGTGATCACCAGCCACACCCAGGAACGAACTATGCCTTCGATGACCGCAGCGATCCCCGACGCCTTTCAGATCGGATCACAAACGGACAGTTCCGTCGCCGAACACGACGAAGACGTTGCGACCCTAGGCTTCGCCAAAGTAACCGATCCGAGCATGCGCGCCGAGCAGGTGAACGTCTATTACGGCCAAAAACAGGCGATCAGAGACGTCGAGCTGGACCTCGGGCGTCACGAAACCATCGCGCTCATCGGACCTTCGGGTTGCGGTAAGTCGACGTTCTTGCGTTGTCTCAACCGCATGAACGACAACATCGACGGTTGTCGGGTCACGGGCAGCATTTCGCTCGAAGGAGAAGACATCCACCATCCGAAGCTGGACGTCGTGCAGTTGAGAGCTAGGGTCGGCATGGTGTTCCAGAAGCCGAACCCGTTCCCCAAGTCTATCTACGACAACGTGGCGTATGGGCCGCGCATTCACGGGCTCGTCGACAACAAGACGGACACCGACGCGTTGGTCGAGCGTTGTTTGAAGCGTGCGGGCCTGTTCGACGAGGTCAAAGACCGTTTGGCGTCGCCTGGCACTGGGCTTTCGGGTGGGCAGCAGCAGCGCTTGTGCATCGCTCGAGCGATCGCCGTCGAGCCTGAAGTAATCCTGATGGATGAACCTTGTTCGGCACTCGATCCCATCGCTACGGCGAAAATCGAAATGCTCATCGACGAACTGAGCGCCGACTACACGATCGCCATCGTGACGCACAGCATGCAGCAGGCGGCCCGCGTCTCGCAGCGCACGGCCTACTTTCACCTGGGGCGCCTAATCGAAGTACGAGCTACGCGCGAGATGTTCGAGCAGCCAGAGCACCGTTTGACCCGGGCGTACATTTCTGGGCGGTTCGGCTGACGCGCGGCGCTGGGCCGCGAGCGAGCAGCGCGTCGACAATTTCGAACACTTGTGTGTTGCCCCCGCCTCCTATCGTACGGAGGCGCTCTCGATAGTGGTTGAGAGACGCGACGAAGCGTTCCAACCTCGCGATGTCGAAATTTCGGTGTGAGATCGCCTCGCCGCCACCAGACTGTTCGATCAGAGCGGCGTTGATGTGTTGTTCGGTGTTACCGGGTTCGGGGAATGCCAAACACGGCTTGCCCAATGCAAACGCCTCACCGATTAGCTGATTGCCTGCGGTTGTGACTACGCCGCGACAGGAGGCTAAATCGTCCACGAACGCCTGGTCGGCGATCGGCCTGAACTGTATAGCGCCGCGCTCTGGGTGTTCGCCCATTCCGTAGAGGCGAATGGGGAAGGGGCTCTGTTCGAGCACGGACAGCACGCGCTTGGGGCAGTCGTGCCTGACGTAAGCGAGCAGGTGCTCGCCTTCGGTGGGGGTTGCTTCGATGATTGCCCGACGCAGCAGCGGACCCGTCGGACGACAGTGTTCATACCCTTCGCGGAAGGGTGGCAGATAGAATCCGGATATCAGCGTGGTGTCAGCCAGCGGGTACACGATTTCCATGATCGACACCATCAGCCGGATTTTGGCGCGCGCTGTGAGCGATGCGTCGTCGAAGCGACACGCTTGCAAGAAACGCTGGTGGTCGATACCGAGGGAGGGAACCCCGGCCAACTTGGCGGCGCGTGCGCTGACGGGTTCGAAGTCACTGATCACCAGATCCGCGCGCTCGCGCAGCTCGTCCACCAGCGCGTCCGACTGACGGATCATCTTGCGCAGGGTGGGGAGCGCTTTGAGGATCGTCTTGCTGGGCGAAACCCGACCCAGAAGTCCATACTCGAAACGAAGGCCGTCGACTTCGCGTAGCTCGAGCTGGCTGCTCGCAAAGCGATTGCGCAGCAAACGGCTCGCTTTGCCGAAGGTCAGGGCGATGACTTCGTGGTCTTGCAGCAGGTGTTCGATCACGGTCGTGGCACGCGTGGCGTGCCCGTGTCCATCACCCGCGAGGCCGTAGTAGACGCGTGCCATCAGTTGCTCGATCCCATTTGCGTCAGCTCCAGATCCCCGTCGTGGTGGTCGCACTCGCCGCAGGTTCGTGCCTCGGCGCGTCGGCGGGGCTGGACAGCCGAAGCGACGCATCGAGGTGCGAACGCCCGCCCCGCGCCAAGAACTGAGCGACCAGCGGCAATCCGCGATCGAGCTGCGTGGAGGGTGCGTATCCGAGCAGCTCCTGGGCTTTTTCGATGTTCGAGCAAGTGACGGGCACGTCGCCAGTCTGACACGGCGCATGGCGTTTGAGCGCAATGATTCCGAGGGCGTCTTCAATCTGCTCGATCAGTTGCAACAGCGTCACCGTCCGTCCCGAACCGAGATTGAACACTTCGTACTGGCTGGCTTCGTAGTCACACGCCGCTAGCACGCCACGCACGATGTCGCCGACGTAAGTGAAGTCGCGTCGAGAGCTGCCGTCACCGTAGATGGTGATGGGCTGTCGACTCAGGATGCGACTCATGAACTTGGTGATGGCCATGTCCGGGCGTTGCCGCGGGCCGTACACCGTGAAGAATCGCAAACTCACGGCGCGCATGTCGTAAGCGTGCGCGTACACGCGTGTGAGCGCTTCGGCACCGAGCTTGGTCGCGCCGTACGGTGAGGCTGGGCGCAGTAACGCATCGGTCTCTTCGAATGGTGTCTTGCGATTCTCGCCGTAGACCGAGCTGGATGACGCGTTCACGAAAGATGTCACGCCCGCCTTGCGCGCGGCCTCCAGCATGCTGAGTGTGCCCTCCAGGTTGATCGACTGATACTCGAATGGATCGACGAACGAAGGGCGAACGCCTGCCACGGCGGCCAAGTGCACGACGACGTCGAACGGAAAGTGTTCGTGTAGCTGCTGCAGGAGTCGACGGTCTCGAATGTCGCCTTCAATCAACGTGTAGCCCGGATGAGTCAGGTGTGCTGCGACGTTGCCGCGTTTCAAAGTCGGATCGTAGTAGCCATTGAAGTCGTCGAGACATACGACCCGATCTCCGCGCCGCAACAACGCGTCGACGACGTGACTGCCGATGAACCCCGCGCCACCAGTGACCAATAGTGTCTTGCCCACTACGAATCCTCCCGATGCTGAATATCCGTTGCTGAATGTCTGAACACGCATCGGATGCTAGCCCGCAGACGCTTCGGTGTTGCGACATGGTGGCCACAGCCTAGTGCCCGTTATGTGACCAGTGTGTGGTGATGTCTCTTTGGGAGTGGTGAAAAGTGAACGGTCGGTCCGTGTGTCGCAAGGCGGTTCGTGGTTGCTTTTGTTCGTGTGAGAGTTGTCGTGTGTGTTGAGCTCCAGTGATGCTTTGGTGTCGATTGCGTGTAGCTGGGTAATTCCTTTGGTCGGGGGCTCTGCGTGTGATTGGATCGTCGACTGTGGACAGTAGGCGACGTCAGATGCTGAAGCGAGCTAGGAGCCTATGTGTGTGGCTTCCTGCCGGGTACGCGATCCTCGGTTTGGCCGCTGTCGCAGCCCCAGGGTACGAAGTCTTTCCGTTCTTCTGTTGGTTCTTGTTTCCTGTTACCCCGAACCAGGTCGAGCGCTACGTGTTGAAGGTCGAGCGCGATCGGGGTGTTACGTTCGAACCCCCAGTGCCGTACGAGTCGTCCAAAAGTTTCGGCTCGCTGCGTAACTCGATGGACTTGCAGATTGCCGTGCAACTGCTGGGCGCGGCTCTGGAACGAGGCGACATGCACGACGCGACGGGCGCGCGGAAGCGAATCGAGGCGAATTTCCTGAATCCGCCGTGCGCGTACTCCATCGCGGTTGCGTCGTACGAACCCATCGAGCGCTGGAGGGGGAGTCCCGCGGTCGTGCGCGCCATCGACGAGTTCACTTGCGACGAGTTTCGGTGATGGGCCTTGCGAGCATCATCCCGCGGCTGTACGCCCTCGGGCTGAGGTGTGCGAGGGTCAGTCGTGCTGCCGGGCGCTTCAGCGGAGTGCCGCTTGGCGAAACGTTGCGCGCCCATTGCCGCAACGCCATTCGCGCGGCGGTGGTGATTCGCGCCTCGTACTTCTTTCCTCTGGCTTGGATGGCGTTCGAGCTGCTCGACTGGCAGTCGTTCGCACAGCCACGAAACCCGGAGTTCTTGTGGCCGATTCGTTGGATGCTCGCGTTCGATGTCGCACGAGCTGGCCCCGTGCTGGCCGGGGCGGCGCTATCCGCTTACGCACTGGGGACGTTTCTGTGCGAGTGGCGTTGGGCGCGCGCGTTGGCCTTCACCGCGCTGTTGGAGTTTTTGTCGCTTCAATTTTCGCTTGGGAAGATTCATCACCTGATGCACGGCTGGTTGCTGTTGTCGTTCGCGCTGATTTGGCTTCCGCGAGGTTGGGCGCGACCATGGGCGTGTTCGCGCGCGGCGCGGCATTCGCTGCTATTGGTGTACACGGCGGCACAGTTGCTCGTTGCCGTGACCTACGGACTAGCTGGGGTGGGCAAGTGTTTGGGGGCCATCTATCAAGTTGCGTTGGGGGAGATCACGTCGCTTCATCCAGATGCGCTGGCGCTGCACATCGCTTCGCGTCTGCTGGAGACGAACGACCACAGCTTGTGGGGGCCTTGGCTCATCGAACGCGGTGGGTGGCTGTGGCCCATGATGCTCGGTACTCTATACCTGCAACTGTTCGCCGTAGTGTTCACGCTGCGCCCGAGTTTGCACCGCTTGCTGGGCGTCGGGCTGGTGTGCTTTCACGTCATGGCGCCTCTGGCGCTTGCGATTGACTTCACGCCCGCCATCGCGCTGTGCGGGCTTTTGTATTGCGCAAGCGCAGTCGCACCCGAGCAGTTCAGCGCTCGGCGAGTGCTCATGGACCTGCCGCTGTTGGGCCCCGCCCTGCGACATGCAGCGAGGTTGCGCAGGCGGCTCCTGGTCAGCAGCTCGGGTTCGAAGTTGCGATTGCAACGCCGCGGTTCCGAGCCTCTACAGGACTGAAGGCTGCGCTTCCAGGAGCTCGACCATCGGAGTTCCAGTGCTGTCGGGCAAGGGAACGTTCAGGAGCTGCGCTGCGGTGGAAGCCAGATCGCTCAGCTGGCGTTGGATGGCGACGTCGCCGCGCGCCGTGATGCCAGCACCCGTTGCGATGAGCCATGTGCGTGCCGCTTCAGGGGCTCCGCCGTGTTCTGTGAAGCCTGCGTCGCGGCCGTGGTCGGTGGTGATGAAGAACGTCACCGGGTGTCCTTGTGCGGTGAGTTCGGCGCCGAGCTTGGTCAACTCGCCGAGCCAGCCGTCGGTGGCGACCAGGGCAGAGACGTACGCCTGGTAGTCGTTGCGATGGGCGTACTCGTCGGTGTCCCCGAGGCCGATGAACAGCAACGCGGGTCGCTGGTCGCGGAGCAGCGCGTAACCGATGGATCGCGTGTGTCGATCGGGTCTGTAATCTCCATGACCGGGAAACGGATCGCTGGATTCGGAGTCGCTGATGCCAGCGTTGGGTGCATGGACGACCAGTTGTTGGCGACCTTGCCCGACGTGACGTCCCGTGGACACCCACGCGTTCTCGGGGTGCGCTGCCGTGGCGCGCTCCAAGTCTGGCCACGACGACACGGCGATCGCCTGGTTTGGGCCGAGCAACGACCCCACGGCGTCAAGCAACGTGGCCGTCTTGGTCCGAGGGCAACGGTTGTTGGCGCACACGACACTCGCGTTGCCTGTGAACAGTTGAGTGTAGCCGGGGAGGGAAACGTAACTCGGGCCGTTCACACGAAAGTCCGAGTTTGCTTCCGCGCGGCCCACTGCCGCGCCATCTGTCGTCATCAGGCGATTCAGGTTGGGGAGCAGGGAGTGCGGCTCAGCCAGTGCGGCTTGGGATGCACGTTCAGGATCGAGACCCGAGAAGATCTCCTGCCATCGAACGCCGTCGACGACGACGATCACGACGCTGCGAGACACCCCAGTGGGGACTACCTCCGCGGCCACTGCCTGGGACGTGAGGGACGGCGAGCCATCAGGTAGGGAAGAGAAGCTCGCCGCTGCCAGTACGAGCGCTGTCAGCCTGCCCGCGTGTCGGTGCCAGCGTCGACGGGTTTCGTGCTTGGCGGGCGCGATGGGCGGCGGGGTGAGCGACGCAGCATTCGCGTGTCGTCGGACCAAGTTACCTGGCGGGGGCCGCGAGGCGGTAGCCTTTCGAGGAACGGCTGTTTCGTCCATTTGCCCGTGAGATAACCTGTGACATTGACAGTACGGACGCACCACGGTGACTTGTAGAGACCGCTTTGGTGACGGCGGGGGCCAACCCCTGTCACAATCGTGCGCTGGCTTGTGATGGGTCACTACTTGCCCCGTGTTGGTTCGCCCAAACGCTCGGAAACATTCGGGACCGCTAGTGCGCTGCAGCGACGCAACCCGGGCCGTTGTGGCGGAGTTGGAAACGGGGCGGGTTGCACAAATACTGCACAGATGAACCTCCGTTTCTCAAAGTTCACTGAATTGTCATTCAGTGAATGCCCCGGGCGCTCCAAACTAGCACCCTTGTCGGCGAGCGTAGCCGATTGGTCGTGGCTGCCGTTCTTTCACAGCGTCTCTCCAGGGAAACACGAAGTACCTCCCCTGAGTTCCAGCGGTCTCTATGTTCATGGCTCTGATCAGGCACGGTGAGTACGCGCAGCCAGCGGACACACCCAGCGCATGGCTTCCTCAAGGGTTAGTCGAGGCAGGGCGTAGGCAAGCGTGTGCGGCGGCTGAACAGATTGCCGATCTCGTCCGAACACATGGCTTGCAGGTGCATCCCACGATCGACTGTTCGCGAATGCGTCGGGCTTGGGAGACGGCCCGCTTGATCGCCGACCAGCTCGGTACTGCTCTCGGCTTGACGTTCGACGTCGAGCAGTTCGATGCACTGGCAGAGCGTGGGGTCGGTGCGCTTGCCAACCTCACGCTCCAACAGATCGAGCAGCACATCGATGACGACCCGAGATTCGAACCCCTACCCGCCGGTTGGAAGAGCACGTCGAACTTCAAGTTGCCCGTGCAAGGCGCCGAGTCGTTGATGGAGGCGGGAGAGCGCGTCCGCGCGCACGTCGAACGTCGACTCGAAGGCTTGGACTCAGAGACTCTCAAGCTGTTCGTCGGGCACGGCGCGTCGATTCGCCACGGTGCACACTTGCTCGGCATGTTGACGCTCCAGGACATTCCGCACCTGTCGATGCATTACGCCGCGCCGATCGTCTTCGAACGATCGGCAAATGGATGGATCAAGATCGCTGGCGACTGGAAGACGCGCAGCAAGGTGGATCGTGCCGACTGAACGGCACGCCACGTGCAAGCTGGGCTTTGATGCGCATGGGCATCGATGTGCATGGAACGGTGTCCAAGTCACCTCCTTCGATAGCCGACCCATCGAGTGACCTGACGCTCGAGCGCAATACCTAGATTGGAACCTGGATTTGCCTACCAACTTACTACGCAGCAAGCTCCAACCTCAGTACCACGGTCTCGACTGGCGTCCCGCTCGCCTGCCCGAGCTTGGGGAGCATTGGTTCAACTCCGCTGATCAGTTGGTGATCGGTGAGCACCGCGACCCGGAAGAGGCCAGCTTCGACGAAGTTCGTCGATACTCGATCGGCAAGCCTTGGGTTTGGCCAGACCGACGGATCTGTTTCCTGTCGGACCTGCACGCCGACGCTGACGCGTTCGTGCGAAGTTTGGTCGCGACTGGCGGCGTCAAACTCACGGGTCCCGAAGACTTCGACTTCGAGTTGACGCCCTCGGGGAAGCGTTCCTTGTTCGTCATCGGTGGCGACTGTTTCGACAAGGGTCCGAGCAATCTGCGCTTGCTGCGCACGCTTCGACACTTTCGCTCGATGGGCGCGCAGCTCAAGATCCTCGCCGGCAATCACGACGTTCGCATGCTTCTGGGTTTGGCGTACGCGGGGCGTCGCGAAACCCGCTTCGAACACTTGTTCGTGCGCATGGGCAAGAAGACGATGCGCTTGTTCAAAGAGGTCTACGACGAGTATTTCGGTGGGCAGCCGCCACCCGACGTGATGGGTGATGCTGAGTTCGTCGAGCGCTTTTTCCCCCGCGAGAGTTGGTACGAAGAGTTTCCCGACGCCATCAGAGGCATGATCCCCGAACCGAAGATCGCCAAGGAGTTGCGTCGGATCCGCGAGAAAGTCGAGGAGCTGCAGATCGCCGCTCGGGATTACGGCATGTCACTGGGCGCACTCCACGCCGTGCTGGTCAAGTGCCGCGAGTTGTTTCTGGAACCCGACGGTGAGTTTCACTGGTTCTTCGATGAGATGGACCTGGCGTATCGCAACGGGTCGTTCTTGTTCATTCACGCCGGGGTGGACGACGCCGCGGCAGCTTGTCTTGCCGAGTCCGGCGTGGATGGGCTGAACCGTTGGTTCCGCGAGCTCATGGAACGAGATCTGTTCGAGCTCTATCACGGCTCGGTGGGCAATACCTTTCGGACCAAATACCGAGACATCGACTTCGCTTTCGGCGACGACGGGCCGCGTCTCTTGGCCAAGGCTGGTGTCTACGCGATCGTTCACGGTCACCGTAACCTGCTCCGCGGAGCGCGGATCACGTTGCGCGGCGGTGTGCTGAACTTCGAGTGTGATGCGTCAATCGACCAAACGACGCGGGAGCTGGAGGGCTTGACGGGCCCTGGGGCAGCCGCGGTGGTGTTCGAACCCGCGGGTTTGGCGTTCGCCCTCAGTTCGGACTACCCCTTCGCTCGGGTTTTCGATCGTTCGAAGCTTCTAGAGTTTTCGCTGAGCTACGGCGACCGAGCTTGTTGAGCGCTACCTCATGCTTCGTGCCGCGACCGCCGTGGGGCGGTCGTGTTTCGAAGATGTGACAGCACTTCGAGCGCGCATGGCTCGGTTTTCGCTGTGCGTTTCCCCGAGCTGGCCGCGTTGAACCGGGGCGTTGTTGCTTTGTTGTTGCACTAACTTCACCTGGGGGACTTGGGGAACATGGCAAGTTGCGCGGCGTACAGCAACGGCGTTGCGGGCTTCGGGTTGCTTCCCCCGTCGCCGGCAACCAGTGCGGAAACGCCCGGCATTCGGGTTCGAGGTGCATCATGAGTGACGACCAAGAGAACGGACGAATCAAGTTCAAGAACCAAATGCAGCGCGAGGAGGCCGCCGTGTACTTCGAGGCGCTCGTCGATGGGTTGCGCAAGGGATCGCTCCAGCTGCAGCACGTCGGCGACAAGTTGGTGCTGGAGCCGCAGGGCGACATCAAGGTCGAGATCAAAGCCTCTCGCAAAGACGAAAAGCAGAAGGTCAGCTTCGAGATGAGCTGGCGCCTGCGACCAGACGAGGGAACCATCATCGCTGGGGGAGACGACCAGGTCGGCACGGAAAGCAACGGAGCCAAGGTCGAGGCGACCGCCGACTGAGAGCACACCCCAGTGCGGATACCCCACGGGGCGTTCGACGGTCAGGCTTCGGCCTGAGGCTGGCGGGTCATGGATCTGCAAGAGTCAGTCACCCAAAACATGAAGTTTCTCCTCATCGAAGTGGAGAAGCAGGTAGTTCGCACGGGACGCTTCCTCGCGGACCCGTCGGCGGACGCGTTCAAACAGGTTCACGCGAGCGACGACTACGTCGACAACCTCAAGACGTTCATCCAGACCAAGTGCTTCACGCTGGCCGCGCGCACGGATCCGTCTGACAAGCTGACGGTGGGGCGTTTGAAGGCGCTCGAGGTGATCGCGATCAACCTCGAACGCATCAGCGACTTCTGCGAAAGCGTGTTCGACCAGGCGGGGCACCTGACGGATACGAAGGTCTTGGAGCAATGGGACTTCAAGCCGTTCTTCGCGGAGATTGTGGCCGGGGTTCGCCATCTGGCCACCGCCCTCGACACGGGCGACGTGCAGGAAGCGTTGGCGGTGTGCCGAGCCGAGCAGGAACTCGACGGATTGTACGCGCGGACGCTGCAGCGTGTGCTGCGCGAACTGAGCTCTGGGGCTCACGCCCAGACACAAGTCACCATCTTGTTCATTTCACACTACTTGGAGCGAATGGGCGACTCGCTGTTGAACGGTGGTGAAGCGCTGATCTCCGCTCGCCTCGGAGAACGCATCAAGCTCGACCAGTTGCGCACGCTGGAGGACAGCCTCGGCGACATCGAGTCGGATCTGGAAGACGTGTCGATGCAGGCTGTGGGTGAAACCAAGTCTGGCGCGCGTATTGCGCGGCTGTCGGCGCACCCGGGCAACAAGTCGGCGATCTTCAAAGAAGGCAAGACCAAGAAGCTCGTCGAGGAGCGAGACAGCGTCGAACGCTGGCAACGGGTGATGCCGGGTATCGCGCCTAACATCTACTCCTTCCACGAGGAAGGCGACCGCTCGGCGATTCTCTTCGAGTACCTTCCCGGGCGCACCTTCGAAGAGTTGTTACTCAAGGCGCCGTTCTCCGATCTCGAGCGCGCCCTGAGGCGAATCACCGAAACTATCGCCCACGTGTGGCAAGTGACGCGAACGGAAGCGCCCTCGAAGCCGCGCTTCATGCGGCAGCTGACGTCGCGTATCGAGGATGTGCGGGCGGTTCACCCCGAGTTGCTCGCGGCGGGGGGCACCATCGGCGGGGTGCAGCTGCAATCGTATGAAGAGAGCGTCGCCTTGTGCGCACCCCTGGATGAGCTGCTCAGTTGTTCGCACTCCGTGCTGATTCACGGCGATTTCAACGTGGACAACGTGATTTTCGACGACACCGACGAAGTGGTGCGCTTCATCGATCTGCATCGCTCGCGGGACATGGACTATGTTCAAGACGTGGCTGTGTTCCTAGCCTCCAACTTCAGACTGCAGGCGTTCGAGGCTGAGATCCGTCGTCGCATCAACTGGGTCGTGCGCTCGTTCTTCGACTGGTCAGTACGCTACGCGCTCGAAGTCGGAGACCAGACGTTTGCGCTGCGCTTGGCGCTCGGCATGGCACGCTCGTTCGCCACTTCGACGCGCTTCGTGCTGGACGAGTCGTTGGCACGTGAGATGTTTTTGCGAAGCCGTTACATGCTGGAGACCGTCGCCGCGTGTAGAGATGCGGCGCCGGAACAGTTTCGGTTTCCCAAGGAGGTTCTGTTTGACTAGCGCACCGAAAGTTGGCGTCGTCGGCATCAAAGGGGCGTGGTCATCCGAAGCCCTGGCTGACGCGCTCGCGGAGCTGACCGGGCATCGCCTGTTGATCGAGATGCCCGACGTGCGAATCGACTCCAGCCAAGGGGTCGCCACCTGTGATGGGGTCGACTTGTGTCAGCTCGACGCGCTGGTGATCAAAAAGATTGGAGTCGAGTACAGCCCAGACATGCTCGATCGACTGGAGTTGCTTCGGTTCGTGGAGGCTAGGGGGGTGCGTTGCTTCTCCAAGCCCCGTTCGATCATGGCACTGCTCGATCGGCTCAGTTGCACGATCACGCTGGCCAGCGGTGGAATACCGATGCCGCCGACATGTGTGACGGAAAACGTCGACGAAGCCGTCGACGCGATCCGAGGGTTCGAGCGAGTGGTGCTCAAACCACTCTACTCCACGAAGGCGCGCGGCATGATGACGCTCGCTGCAGACGAACCCGACCTGCGGTCGAAGGTCGAAGCGTTTCAGCAGGCGGGCAACCCGATGTTGTACGTGCAGAAGATGCTCGAACTCCCGGGCGGGGATCTGGGCGTGATGTTTCTCGGCGGACGGTATTTGGATACCTATGCACGGATCAAGGCCGACAAGTCCTGGAATTCCACGATTCACTCGGGTGGGCGTTACGAGAAGTACTCACCATCGGACGAAGTAATCGCCTTGGCCGAGCGGGCTCAGGCGCTGTTCGACCTGGAGTTCACCAGTGTAGACGTGGTCGAGACGGAAAATGGCCCGATGGTGTTCGAAGTTTCCGCCTTCGGCGGGTTTCGCGGTCTTCGCGATGGGTGCGGTTTGGATGCCGCGCGCCTGTACGCCGAACACGTGGTATCTCAGTTGAATTAGAGTGCCGTTCGAGGGTGAACGGTCGAGGACTAGATGAACAATTCACTTGCGAGTTTGTCAGAACGAGTGCTCGACGGCGTCGAGCTGAGTGAGAATATCGGGCTTCGCTTCGATGACTACGAAATCGAAGTGCGCTCCAACTCGGCCGCGCTGATAGCGCGCCTGCACGAGTACTTCAAGGCAGCGGTGCAGGATGTTGGGGCGGGCGCTTTGTCAGTCCAGGCCGTACAAGCAGAGCCGTTCGATCTGGATCTGATGTTCTTCGACTGGCCGCGCGAGGGCGGCAAAGTCGGTCGCAAGGAAGCCTACTGCGACGTTTCTGGCGGGCGGGTCATCTCCAAGGTTCGAACGGGGATGCAGTTTCTCGTCGGTCCGAGCGTTCGCGTGGCGTTCGGGGACTGTGAAACCAACGACAACCAAATCATCAACTTCTTGATAGCGCAGTACATCAGTCACTTGCTCGGTCAGGGATCGCTGTTGTGTCACTCAGCGGGCGTCGTCCACCAAGGCAAAGGTCTGATGATCGCGGCCGCGTCGGGTGCCGGGAAGTCCACGCTTTCGTTGCACCTGATGGGCACAGGGCTGACCTACGTGAGCAACGACCGCGTGCTCGTGAAGACGCAAGCCGACGGAACCAACCCGATGATGTACGGGGTTCCGAAACAACCGCGAGTCAATCCTGGCACGCTACTCAACAACCCGGACCTGACACAGATACTCGACGAGCGGCGCGTAGCAGAGCTGCGTGCGATGGATCTGGCCGCACTTTGGGAGCTGGAAGAGAAGTACGACGTTGACGTGGAGGAAGTTTACGGACCAGGTCGTTGGAAGCTATCCAACTCGTTGGATGCCTTCTTGATCTTGAACTGGTCACGTCAGGCGACTGGTGGGCCACAGTTCCGACAGGTCGATCTGCGTGAGCGGCGAGATCTGCTGGACATGGTCACCAAAGGTCCGGGGCCGTTCTTCATGCATCCCGACGGCAGCTTCTTGACGGGGCGTGAGACGCGAGATGCGGACGCGTACCTAGCGGGACTACGCCGAGTTCCCGTATTCGAGGTTCATGGCGGTGTCGATTTCGATGCAGCCGTGAAGTGGTGTCGGCAGCGCTTGGAGTCTGCTTGATGGATGCGCGCGCGGGCATCCGGCGCCGAGTTCGCATCCCTGATCCCACGCGGGTTGCACGTTGTGAGCGAGCGCCCGAGTACGGGCCGCGGCTGCTGTTCTTCAGCGGAGGTACCGCACTGCGTCCCTTGAGTCGCGTGCTCAAGTTGTACACGCACAACTCGGTGCATCTCATCACTCCCTTCGACTCAGGGGGAAGTTCGGCCAAGATCCGCGAAGCGTTCGACATGTTGTCGATCGGTGATCTGCGCAACCGTCTGGTGGCGTTGGCTGACGAGAGCAGCCGAGGTAACCCGGAAATCTACAGACTGTTCACTCATCGACTGAGTCTCACGGAACGCCCAGAGGTGCTGCGCGCGGAACTCGCGCAGATGATTTCCGACTCACATCCGCTGGTCACCGCGGTGCCGGATCCGATGCGGCGCATCGTGCGCACGCAGCTGCGGCTTTTCTGGGAACGCGCGCCACGTGACTTCGACTTGCGCGGCGCGAACATCGGCAATCTACTTTTGACGGGCGGTTACCTTTCACAGGAACAGGACATTCGCTCGACGTTATTCCTGTTCTCCAAGTTGCTGGAGGTGCGTGGAACCGTGCTGCCCACCGCGGATTCCACTGCGCACCTGGCCGCGCGGCTGCAGGACGGCAGCATCGTCGTGGGACAGCATCGTTTGACTGGCAAAGAGTGCGCGCCGCTCACGTCACCCATCGACTCCATTTACTTGGTTGCGGGCCCTGAAAACCCCGAGCCCATTCGGCCCCCAGCAAGCACTTCGGCGCTCAAGCGCATCGCGAAGGCGGATCTGATCTGTTATCCGATGGGCAGTTTTTACAGCAGCGTGCTCGCCAACTTGCTTCCAGAAGGTGTGGGGCGAGCCATTGCGCGGGCGGGATGCCCAAAGGTTTACGTGCCCAGTATCGGCGCCGACGCCGAACGCATCGGGCTCACGCTGGAGCAGTCGGTCGAGCGCTTGTTGGAAGTGCTGCGGCGAGACTGCGATGAACACGTGGAGACGCGGGACTTGCTCGATCTGGTGCTGGTCGACACGACGCGCGGTGACTATCAGCCGAAGGTCGACATCGCTCGTTTGACGGCGCTAGGAGTGCGCGTCGTGGACCTGCCCCTCGTCGACCTGCGAGATGACAAGCCCGGGCTCTCTCCTCAACTCTTGACCGAAGCACTGCTCACCCTGGGACAGTGAGCCTCGGAACGACACTTCGAGTGCGCATCACGAAACGAGATTGGACGAACATCATGGCAGACGACAATGACAAGGACTCGCGCGACGAACTCGTTCATGAGGCGCTGCAGGAGCGCTCGAGAGTCGCCGGCTATCTGCGTGCCATCGCCGACGGGCTGGATGCCGGGCACCTCAGATTGACGAGCGGCGAGAGTTCGGTCGAGCTCAGGGCTCCCACGCTTTGCAACTTCGAGCTGCGCGTGAAGGAAGAACGTTCACGCGTGAAGATGCGCGTGCGCCTCGCGTGGCGAAAGCAGGACTCAGACAGCGCGACCGATCTCACGATCGAGTCGTGAGTGATGCGGCTCGGGGTAACCCAGTTCGAGAAACCCCGCTCGAGTGTGGGCTGCATCGAGCAACACGACCCGGCGAAGCGCGACCAGATAGACACGTCGAGCAAACGCGAAACGACCCGTCACCGTCGCGTCGGTGCGAGTCGTTTGGTCAAATGGCACGTGCTGATGCCGCAGGGCGGATCGCGTCGGTCGGACCGCAGTGCGCTCGGGGGTCGCAGTGCGCTCGGGGCCGCAGTGCGCTCCTGGACTAACTGCGCGCCTGGACGAACTGAATCAATCGAAGGTGCGCTCGCGCTTGCGTCGACGGCGCGCTGCTTCAGCGATCTTCTTACGCTTCTTGATCGAAGGCTTCATGTAGTGGCGACGCTTCTTGAGCTCGCGCAGAAGACCTTCGGCCGCTAGCTTGCGCTTGAGGTGCTTGATTGCTCGTTCTACGCCCTTGCCGTCGACGACGACCTGCAGGGGCTTGCACTGGATTGCTTCAGTAGGGTTAGCCAAGGGACGGGGAACCTGACAAAGAGTACGCGCGATTGCAACTTCAAAGCGCGAGCGGGCGGTGGGTTTCAGCGCCCAGCGACGGACGTCGAAAGGCCAGTGGCCTAGACTGAACACCCGTTCGGATCAATCCGTTTGGGGCCCGTGGGTGTGAGCGGGGGGAGTTTGGTTCGGTACAGCTCCGACCGATTCCGCGGCGGAAGGGCCTGGAAGGGCGAACTCCGGCTTCGGCCGCGGTAGGGAAGGCAGCTCGTGTGGTGAAGACTCGAGCATCCGCCACACCAGCCGCGTGGCGGCGACCGCGCCCACGGGCAACATCAGGACACCGAAACATGGAATCCAAAACAGCGCTGAGAAGGCCAAGCCAAACCCGAGCACGGCTTTGCCGTTGGCCAGAATGAAGCCGATGCGATCCCCTACTTCGACGCCGCGCAACGTCAGTGGGTAGTCGAACAGGTTCCAAGCCAAAGCCGTGGAGACGATCAGCACGGAAAGCGGCGTGGTCGCGACGATGGCTGCGGGAAACAGCAGATCGATGACCCACAACACGGCGAGCAGCGGCGCGGCGGCGGCGAGCGCGATGAATTGCGCTTTGAGGCCGCACCAAATCTCCGCCCAAAAGCTCATCGGCGGCCGCTTCTCGATGCCGAGGGCCGCCTCTTGCATCGTCACCAGGTGTTCGAGCGCGGGCGAACTGAGCGGTGGGGTCAGCACGAACGCCACGAAGAACCCGATCACACCAGACAATAACGTCGAGAGCACAGCGACAGCGCCCCGTCCGAGACTGCCGAGCAGGCCCTCCACGTCGTTCAAGCCGAGCTGCGCGAACAGCTCGGGCGTCAGCCAGGTTACCCCTAGCGTGACTCCGATCGCGCCGATCACTGCGAAGATCAGTGCGGGCACCACCGCCAACGGCCAGCTCGCGGGTTCACGCGCCAGAAAGCGAAAGGCGCGAAACACCATCGAGAAGCCTTCGACGAAGCCAGGTGGTGGGCGCTGAATCTGATTCACGTTTCGAGGGCCAGAGCTTGCAGAGGGGAGTGACTTCGAAAGCGTCAAGGCCGCTCGACCACGAGCGCAACCGCTTCGCCGCCCCCGATGCACAGGGTGGCCAGACCGCGCCGCGCGTTCCTCGCGGTCATGGCGTGCAGTAGCGTCGTGAGAATGCGCGCGCCTGAAGCGCCGATCGGATGACCCAGCGCCACCGCGCCACCGTTCACGTTGACCTTTTCGGGGTCGACCCCCGCTAGCTTGCTGCACGCCATCGTCACGCAAGAGAATGCTTCGTTGATCTCCCACAGGTCGATGTCTCCGGCCGTCAACCCACCACGCGCCAAGACGTTTTCGATCGCTTTGGCGGGCGCGGTCGTGAACCATTCGGGAGCCTGCGCGGCAGCGCCGTCGCACACGATTCGGGCCAACGGTTGCAGTCCGTGTTTTTCGACCGCAGCCTCACTCGCCAAGACCAGCGCGCTGGCGCCATCGTTGACGCTGGATGCGTTGGCAGCCGTGATCGTGCCTTCTTTGGTGAACGCGGGTCGCAGGTTCGGGAACTTTTCGGGTACGCCGCGGCCCGGTTCTTCGTCTCGGTCGACGACGACGGCTGGCCCTTTCCGCTGAGCCACCTCGACGGGGGTCAGCTCGGCGTCGAAGGCGCCGCTCTGTTGTGCTGCGAGCGCACGTCGGTAACTCTCAGCAGCGAACGCGTCTTGGGCTTCGCGCGAACAGTCGTACTCTTTCGCGCACAGCTCGCCTGCCTGACCCATGTGGAAGTCGTTGTACGGATCCCACAAGCCGTCGTGAATCATGCCGTCGATCAACTGTCCGTGTCCCATGCGATATCCCGTGCGGGCCTTCTCCAAGTAGTACGGCACACGCGACATCGCCTCCATGCCGCCAGCCACCACGAGCGAAGCCGCGCCGACGGCGATCGCACGGGCGCCGAGCACCACCGCTTGCAGGCCAGAGCCGCACACTTTGCTCACTGTCGTGCAGGGTGTGGCTTGAGGCAAACCAGCCGCCAGAGCTGCTTGTCGCGCTGGAGCTTGGCCGATGCCCGCCGAGAGCACGTTGCCCAGGAAGACTTCGTCGACCGCGCTCGCTTCGAGACGTGCCTCGGCGAGCGCTGCACGCACCGCCACCGCGCCGAGCTGCGGGGCGCTGCAGTCGGCGAGCCCGCCGAGGTACGCGCCGATCGGCGTTCGTTTGGCACTGACCACGAATACTGGGGAGAGACTCATGCGAGAGAACTAACCGTTCCTGCGCCGTGATGCCACAGCCACGTCACGCGGCTGGAAATCTGGGGGGAACGGCTCTATGGAGCACCGCGTGAGCGACGCCTCCAACGTTTTTGACCCGCCTTTGGTCGGCGCGGATTCGGTGCCGCGCTCACAGCGAGCGTTCTCCCGCTACGCGTGGGGAATTTTGGCATATCTGTTCTTGGTGATTCTGTTCGGGGCCTGGGTTCGCATCAGCGGCTCGGGCGCGGGCTGTGGCGACCATTGGCCGACGTGCCACGGCGAGATCGTGCCTCGCTCCCCGATGGTCGAGACCATCATCGAGTACACCCACAGGCTCACGAGTGGGATTTTGGGGCCGATGGCCATCGCCATGGTGATTTGGGCGTTTCGCGGTGCTGGCAAGCGCAAGCTGGTCAAGCGCTGCGCGACCGCGACGCTGCTGCTGATCTTCGTGGAGGCACTGATCGGTGCGGGGCTGGTCTTGGGTGAACTCGTGGCGGATGACGACTCAGTCGCGCGGGCATGGGCCGTTGCCCTACATCTGAGCAACACGCTACTGCTGACCGCAGCCGCGGCGATGACCGCGTGGTTCGGGGCGGGACGGGTGATGCCGAGCCTGAGTGCAGCCTTCCCAGCGCGCCGCTCCCTGATCGTGGGTATCGTGGGTATCGTCCTAGTGAGCGCGACGGGCGCAGTGACCGCCCTGGGGGATACGCTTTTTCCCGTTCGTCCGAGCGAAGGGATGGGCCTACTCGCGCAGGTGCGCGCCGAGTTGGATCCCGGCGCGCACTTTTTGGTGCAGCTGCGTCTCGTGCATCCCGTGTTGGCGTGCGTCGTCGCGGGCGCGCTTTTGTGGGTTGCGCGAGCGATCGGTCGCTGGCTCGAGCACTTACTCGACACGGCTAGTGCCGATGATGCACGCCGCAAGTTGGTGCGAGATGGCGACGTGCCACGAGCAGCTGTGCTGCGCGAAGCGCTACTACTGGGGCGAGGGTTGAGCGGGCTGATCGTCGTGCAACTCGTCGCAGGCGCGGTCAACATCGCGCTTGGCGCGCCCGCCTGGATGCAGCTGACGCACCTGCTCTTGGCCCAGGGCGTGTGGCTTACGGCCGTGCTGCTGTATCTAGCGGCAGCGCGCGCAGCCGACGTCGTGCAAACGCAGGCGGCCGCGGGTTACAACGCAGGCCCGACTACCGTGTTGCCGTCGTAGTAGTAAAACCCCCGTCCGCGTTTCACGCCGAGGTGTCCTGCGGCGACCAAGTTGCGCAGCAGCACGTTCGGGCGATACTTGTCCTCGCCCAGGTCACGGTGCAGCACTTCCGCGATGGCGAGCACCGTATCCAGCCCGATCCAGTCCGCGAGTCTGAACGGACCCATGGGGTGATTGAGGCCCATGGTTATCGCTGCGTCCACGTCCTCGATGTTGGCGACCCCCTCGGACAGCGCAAAACACGCTTCGTTCAACATCGGGATCAGCACGCGATTGACGATGAACCCCGGGCGGTCCTTGCTCGTGACCACGGTCTTACCGAGGTTCTTCGCGAAACCCGTCACCACGTCCATCGTGCGGCTACTCGTCGACAGGCCCTTGATGACCTCGACGAGTTTCATCACGGGCACGGGATTCATGAAGTGAACCCCAGCTACCATCCCTGGTCGACCCGTGGCCGCAGCCAGGCGCGTGATGGAAATGGAAGAGGTGTTGGAGCAAAGCAAGGTGTTTGGCTGGGCGAGTTTGTCGAGCCGTTCGAACAGTTGCAACTTCGCGTCCAAGTTCTCGGTGATCGCTTCTATGACGAGCTGCGCGTGTGCCGCGCCCCGTTCGATGGGTACGGATTCGAGCCGGGCGCTGGCGCGGAGCGCTTCGCCTTCTTCCAGCTTTCCTTTGCTCACCAGGCGAGCCAACACGCGCTCTATCTGGGTCCGTGCGCTTTGGGCCGCGTTGTTCTCAGCGTCACACAGTGAGACTTCGTAGCCGCGTTGGGCACACACCTGAGCGATGCCTGTACCCATCTGTCCCGCGCCGATGACGGCGACCCGTTTGACGTCCTGGAGATTCATGACAGCCACCAAGTCATCCCATGAAACCCCGTCGTGCGACTAGCCACTAGTGCTTCACCCAGGTGACCGCGATCGGTTTTCGAAGCCCCGTTGGAGCGAGGGCTCGAAAATCGCCGTCTTGGCCCCGTTTGATTCAGCACGTTCGGTGCTTTCTCCGGCCGCTTCGCGGCCGACGTGCCTCGCCCCATCTGTTGACGGCGAAGAAAGAGTCGACCGCAAACACGCGGGCGGAGCCACTAGCGGGAGAATCTACAGCCCGCCTCAGCCCTGCTCAGGGGCTTGCTCCTCGCGTCCGTCGGCGTGGATCGCAAAACGCCCTTTGTCCCGCGGGTGTACGGGTGCATCGTGTTTCCACGGCCAGCCGCCGTATTCCGTGCGGCGGTAGTCTTGCATGGCTTGTTGGATCTCCGCCGACGAGTTCATCACGAATGGTCCATAGTGCGCGACCGGCTCGCCAATTGGTCGTCCCTGCAACATCAGCAGCTGTACGGGGCCAGCAGCTGCTTCCAGCTGTATCGGTTCGCCACACTCGACCAACAGTCCACTGCGGGAACCCGCCTCCTGGCCACCGACGGAGAGCGCCTGACCGTCGTAGAGATACAGCATGCGCATTGTCTCAGGGCCGCTTGCAGCGGGAAGAGTCCACTTGGCACCCGCTTGCATCTCGATGCACCAGATGGCGACGTCACTCTCTGGATTCGACGCCCAAGAATGTGGCGGAGGCGGCGGGGGGCGGTGTTCGCCCAGCGCACCCGCGACCATGGTCAGGTTCGTGCGTCTGCCTCGATCATCTTCGAAGGTGGGCTTGGGGATTTGTTCACCCCACAACATCGCAAAATGAGGCTCGACCATCTTGTCGCGCGCGGGCAAGTTCAGCCAGATCTGGAATAGCTCAGTAGGATTGCCGCTGTCGCGGTTCACCAGCGGGAACATTTCCGAGTGAACCACGCCCTTGCCCGCGGTCATCCACTGGGCGTCCCCGCGCCCGAAGCGAGCGGTGGCGCCCAGCGAATCCGAGTGGTCGATCAACCCGCTGCGCGCCAACGTGACTGTCTCGAAGCCGCGGTGCGGGTGACGGGGAAACCCTGGGACCACGTCGCCGTGGTACATGTTCCAGCCGTCCTTGCTCGCGAAGTCCTGACCAATTTGCCTGCCCGCTAGGGATGTCGCAGGACCCATCTGATCGTCACCTGCAGGGTAGGCGTCGTCGTGATGGGCGCAAAATAGGAAAGGGTCGACGGTTTGCCAGGGGAAACCGAGTGTACAACGTTCGAGAATTGGGCCAGACACCGCCTCAGTTTAGGTCGCGTTTCCGTGATGTCGAGTGCCGTGGGCCGTCGGTGAACGTTTGCCCCCGCTTGCGGCCTGCTCTGAATCACTCGAGCAGTGACAGCAGGTCGTCGCGAGTGAGGCTGGTTGCTGCGGCGCCGTCTTCCAGGGCAGCCGCGGCCAGTGCCCGCTTTTCGTCCTGGAGCGCGAGGATCTTCTCCTCCACCGTGTTTCTGGCGACCAAGCGGTGGACGAACACAGGGCGGTCCTGACCGATACGATGGGCGCGGTCGGCGGCCTGTTGCTCGGCCGCGGGGTTCCACCACGGGTCGAGCAAAAACACGTGGTCAGCCGCCGTCAGATTCAGGCCCGTGCCGCCCGCTTTCAAACTCAGCAGCAACACATCGGGGCCGCTTTCGTTCTGAAACTCTTCCACCACACCCGCGCGGTCGCGCGTCGAGCCGTCCAGGCGGGAAAACGCGATGTGTTCCGCTCGCAGTCGCGGCTCGACCAAGTCGAGCAAGCTGGTCCACTGTGAAAACACCAACGCGCGATGGCCGTCGGCGGTCACCTCGACCAACGAGTCCATCAAACGGTCGAGCTTGGCGGAGCTCGCGGCGTGCTGTCCAGGTAGCAGCGCGGGATGACAAGCGGCCTGACGCAATCGCAGCAGCGCCTCTAGCGCTTTCATCAAGTCTTTGCCGCCGTCGCGCAGTTTGGCGACGACGTCACGCTGCGTGGCCGCGAACAATGCGTCGTACAGGTCGCGCTCTTCGTCGGACAGCTCACAGTAGTCGACGATGTCGCTGCGCGGTGGCAGTTCAGGGGCCACGCTGCGTTTGTCGCGCCTGAGCAAGAACGGCGCGATGCGCTGACGCAGTCGTTGGGCGACGTCGCTCTGCCCGTTGCCGATTGGGGTTGCATAACGTTCCGCAAAGTCGCTGCGGCCGCCGAGTAAACCCGGGTTGGTGAAGTGAAACTGACTCCATAGCTCGTCCAAGCGATTTTCGACTGGAGTGCCCGTGAGCGCGAGTCTGAACTTGCCCGGCAATCCGAACGCTGCTTGGGCGGCCTGGCTCTGAGGGTTTTTGATGGTCTGGGCTTCATCCAGTACGACGATGTCCCACTTCACGGCCGCCAGCTGCTCGAGATCCAGACGCAAGATGGCGTAGGAGGTCAGCGTGACGCTACTACCGTCGTTGGTAGCGGTAGTGGATTCATCTGTCGTGGCAGTTGGCGCCGCAACTGCATCCAAGCTGCGGTTCTTGCCGTGGTAGATGTTGAACGCGAGATCGGGTCGAAACTTGCGCAGCTCTGCCGCCCAGTTGTGCACGACACTGGTCGGGCACACCACCAGGCAGCGGCCTTGCAAGACGCACAACGTTTGCAGCGTTTTTCCCAGACCCATGTCGTCGGCCAGTACCGCGCCCATGCCCGTCTGTTGCAACAAGCTCAGCCAGTTGACGCCCTTGTGTTGGTAGTCACGCAGCTGAGCGGTCAGATCCGTGGGCAAGGTCGCGGTCGGAAGTTCACCAGCCCCTTGCAGCAGCGATCGCAGCGGCTCTAGGCGTGCGGGAGGTGGACACTCGAGGGCTTCACACAGCTGCAAGACAGCTGGCGCGGCGTAGGCGGGAAGTTCCCCGTTTGCTGCCAGCCGTCGAGCTTCCATCACCTGTTCGAGCAGGTCGCCGTGTTTTGCGAGCCATTGTTCTGGCAAGTGCGCCCAACCCCCTTCGAGCAGGGGAACCAACGAACGACCTTCGCGCCACGCAGACAGCACGTCTTGGGCGCTGGCGCTGGCCGATGGTTCTCCTTTAGCATCTAGCTGGAAGCGCACATCGCCCGTTGCGGCGGAGTCCACTTTCGGAACTAGGCCAGCTTTGCGAATGAAGCGGTTTGGGGCGGTGCCGCGAATCGGCCCCTGATACTCGTCGAGTTTTGCGGCGAGCGTGGTCGCCGCATCCCCTTCGACGAACACGCGGTTGCCGAGCGCGAGCCCCAGCTGTTCTTGGGCCGCAGCGACGGCGCGGCGTTCACGCGCCTCGTCACGCAGCGGAATGGCGCCACCCAAGTGAACGAGCTTGCCCGCGTCGATACGTGCGATCGGGGGATCGCCGTACACCAACGTCAGCATCGCGCTCAGCTTGCCGCCTTGTTGTTCGACGTCGACCAAGACTCGGGGTTTTTCGTCTTCCGTGACCTCGGGCAGCGACTTGGCGACGACCTCCACCTCGAAGCGCTTCATCATCTCAGGCAGCACTTCGGTCACCAGCGTCGCGGCTTCGCTCTTCGGGTAGGTCTTGGTGTCGGGCAGTTTTTCCAGGCGCGGGCCTGTGGCTCGTGTGTCGGCCAACAAGTGAATGCAGTCACCCGCCAGTGCGACGCCCGACGCGATCACCTCGGTGACCCTCGGGTCGGCTCGCAGCTCGACCACGAACCCATTCGGCGCGTCACGCACGACTCCACGGGGTGAAAGAACTTCCGTGGCCACGTGCACTGGCTGTCCCTCCCACTCGACGTTGCGCGCTCCCGCCAGCAACTTGATGACGGATTGACCCAGCTCGGCGTGGAGCGGGCCCCCGACGCGAGGAGCGAGCGCCCGATCGACGTTCATGTCTTGTTGTGACGGGTTTACCCCGACGCCGGCCGTGGCTCGCGCCAGTGCGCTGGCTAGCGTCGTGGTTAGCTCGGTTTCGGAACCGTCCTGCTGAATCAACACGCGTGCGAGGCTCAACTCCCCGCGGTGGCGCGTGAATCGATACACCAAGCGAGCGTCTTGCGCGCGGCCCTGGGGTAGTTCGAGTCCCTCGTTGCCCGCTTTGCGTACCGCGATCACCGCCGCGGCGACGTGCTCGCAACAGGGCGCCCGCGATTCACAGTCGCACGCCCACTCTTCGTCGTCGGGGTAGAGCTGCACGGTGTGGGGCACCACGCGCGTTGGGGACTTCACCTTGCAGACGATCTCTTCGTCGTCGCGGCTCTCGCCAGCCACGGAACTGCGCCGCACCAGCTCGACGGCGCGAGACCAGGTGCTGGGCGAACAAGCCTTGCGGACTTCCTTGAAGAGTTCTTCCATGCCGTCTCAAGGAGAAGTGGCGCGCGGCGAGTTCACGAGGTTGGTGGGCTCACCCCGCAGGAACGCGGCGACGTTTTCGGCGCTTGCGGCGAGCAAACGCTGCCGCGCCTCGACGCTCGCCCACGCCAGGTGCGGCGTGATCACGACTCGCGGTGCAGACAGTAGCGGGTTATCGGGCGGGGGAGGCTCACTGCTCATGACGTCGAGCCCCGCGCCGCCCAGGTGTCCGCGGTTCAAGGCGTCGGCGAGCGCGGTTTCGTCGACCAGTGGGCCTCGGCCCGTGTTGATCAAGAACGCCGACGGCTTCATCCACGCGAGGCGCTGGGCGTCCACCAAGTGACGAGTTTGGTCCGTGAGCGGGCAGTGCAGCGACACGACATCCGCTTCGCGAAACAGCTGTTCGATGGGTAGTCGTTCGATTGTGCGCTCTTGCGTTCGGGCGTCGGATGTTGCTTCGTTTCGACGGCTGTGGCTCTGCGCGGCAATCACCCGCATGCCAAACGCGCTGGCGATGGTTGCGACGCGCCGCCCGATGCTGCCCACGCCGACGATGCCGAACACTTTGCCGTGCAGTTCGTGAATGGGTGAGAGTGTATGACTGAAGTCTCGTGCTCGTGACCACTCTCCGCTGGTCGCATAGGTCGAGTGCGCCGCGCAGCGATTGTTCAGCTCTAGCAACAGCGCGAACACGTGTTGCGCGACCGCGTCGGTGCTGTACGCAGGAACGTTGCTGACCGCGATGCCCCGCCGAGCTGCACTCTCCAAGTCGACGACGTTGGTGCCCGTCGCCAGCACGCTGATGAAGCGCAGGTGCGGCAGCTGTTCGAGCACGCCGTCGTCGAGCACTTCTTTGTTGGTGAGCACGATGTCGGCGTTCTTACAGTTCTCGACGAGTTTCGAGCCGCTGCGCGCGTGAACCTGCAGCGCGCCGAGCTTTTCGAGCACTTCCCAGCTCAGGTCTCCCGGGTTGGCGGTGTGGCCGTCCGCCACTACGATATTCGGTCGAGCGCTCATGCCGTGGCACTCAGCGTGATGGGGGAGGTTGCTGGGCTGGGGCCGAGCGCTTCCGAGTGACGTGTCAGCTCGTTCGAGCTGGCTACTCCATGCTCGGGAGTGACGGCGCTACCCGAGCGCTCCAGCCCGAGTGAGCCGAAGGCGTCCATGTCGAGGCGTTCCTTCGGTAGTGAAGCGAGGTGTTGTTCACAATAGGCCAGTACCTCGGCGGTGTCCTGCAGACGCAACACCGCTTTGCGAAACTCGCCGCCATCGCCCACCGCGCGCCCGATGTAGTTCAGTAGTTCTTTGATGGGTCCGAGCACTCGCCCGTTCTTGCGAAAGCCAGTGATGTAGCGTTGGTGGGTGTCGTGGAGGTGTTCGACCAGGGCAGCGCCGTCGGGCGCGAACGGCTCTCGCCCGGCACGCAGATCGGCGATCTGACGAAACAGCCAGGGGTTGCGCAAGCTGGGGCGGCCGATCATCACGGCGTCACAACCCGTTTCGGCCTGCATGCGCAGGGCATCGGCTGCGTACCAGACGTCGCCATTGCCGATGACGGGGATCGACAGCGCTTGCTTGAGCCGTGCGATGATGCGCCAGTCGGCAACGCCCCGATAGAAGTCACACCGCCGCCTGGGGTGAACAGCGATGAAGTCCACGCCGCAGTCTTCGATCAACTTGGCGGTGGCGACGACGTCCGCCGCGTCGTCGAAGCCTGCCCGGATCTTGGCAGACAACAGGCCTGGCGTCGTGCGGCGCATGCCTTCGAGCACGCGTGCCAGCAAAGCGCGGTCCTTGAGCATGGCGGCGCCGACACCTTTTCGGACCACGCGCGGCATCGGGCATCCGAGATTGATGTCGATCACGTCAGCGCCCGCATCGCTCATGATCGCGGCAGCCTCAGCCATCTGCTGCTCGTCGTTGCCCATCACCTGGACACTGAGCGCGACGCCCGCGACCTTTTGTACGTGACGCGCCAGTTGCTTTTCGTTCGGTGTGTGATGCGTGATGCGGACGAACTCGGTGCACACCAAGTGCAGCTCCCCGCGTTCGCACATCAGCCGACGAAACTCGGGGTGGCTCACGCCCTCCATGGGCGCCAGTACACTAGGACCGGAAAAGGGCCACGTCGTCGCAGCTCGCGGTCTAGTCGCAAGTCCACCCTCCACGCTTGGATCGAGCGCGGCGTTCGCGATCGTTCGCGGGTCGGCATCGGATTCAGGTTGCGTGCTGGTCATGGCCTTCGGATCTCGCATACACTTGGGGACGTGCGTCGACTACCTCGTGTGATTGGGCTGACTTTCGTATGCGCGGGCGTTGTAGCTTGCAGCTCGGACTCACGCAACGAACCGCCTCCCGCAGAGATGTGTCGGCAGCTGGTTGCGGCCTGCGACGGTCTCGACACCGCGCTCACGGACGACTGCTACGACGTCGGGGAGCGAGGGCTCGACGAGCCCAAACATCAAGACCAGTGTTTCGTGTTCTACGATGGCTGCATCGACGAGTGTAATTTCCGAGCCTACTGGGCGATGCCAGAGGACGTCGCATCCAGTAGCGATGGCGGGGATGCTGCCGCGCCGAGCATGAGTGACGCTGGCTCGACCGACGCGGCGCCTGCGGACGCCGCGGAGTGAGTGAACGCTGCGTGCGAAGGAGTGGCGGTGTGCCAACGCACTGGGCCCCCACATTGGGCCCACACTTTGGGCTCCCACGAGCACGTCACCACGCGGGAGGCTTCTCGTACGTCTTGTGATCGAGCAAGAACTGGCCGTCGCTGAACTCGTCTGGACTGAGCTCACGCACGCCCTCGGGGGACATCTCGATGACTCGGCTGGCGACCTGCGACACCATTTGGCGGTCGTGGGTCACGAAGATGCACGTGCCTTCGAAACGTTCCAGCGCCTCGGTCAGTGAGCGAATCGCTTCCAAGTCGAGGTGGTTCGTCGGCTCATCGAGTAGCAGCACGTTGGGCTCGAGCAGCATCAACTTGGCCAGCAGCAGGCGAACGGTCTCGCCACCCGAGAGCACCTTGGTGGGCTTGAGGGGCTCGTCTTTCTTGAACAGCAAGCGTCCGAATAGAGCACGCAAGCCCTCTTCGTCGACCTTGTTGTTGAAGCTCCACAGCCAGTCGCGGGCGGTCTGATCCGACTTTTCGATGGCCTCCGAGTGCTCCTGCGGCATGTAACCGATCTGCGCCTCGTAACCCCATTCGATTTCACCCGAATCGGGCTTGATCTCCTCCATGAGCAACCGCAGCAGGGTGGTCTTGCCGATGCCGTTGGGGCCCACCAGCGCGATCTTGTCGCCGCGGGCGACGCTCAGGTTGAAGTCGTTGCAGATTTGTTTGTCGTCGAACGACTTTTCGAGATTGACGACGTTGAGCACGTTCTTGCCGCTCTTGCGTTTCTGATCGAAGCGAATGAACGGACGCTGGATGTTGGAGCGCTTGAGATCCGACATCGCTTGCTTCTCGCGTTCGAGCTGCTTCTCGCGCGATTTCACCTGGCTGGCGCGTGAGCCCGCACGAAAGCGCTGCACGAAGCTCTGCAGGTCGGCGACCTTCTTCTGCTTGGCGGCATTGGCGAGCTCGAGGGACGTGCGCGCCTCGGCTTTGGCCGTCACCATGTCGTCGTAGTTGCCGTTGTAGACGATGATCGTCTCGTAATCGATGTCCGCGATCTTGGTGCAAACCTCGTTCAGAAAGTGACGGTCGTGGCTGATCACCACCAGCGCGCCCGCGTACGTTGCGAGAAACGACTCGAGCCAACGGATGCTGGCGATGTCCAAGGTGTTCGTCGGCTCGTCGAGCAGCAACGTGTCTGGGCTTCCGAACAGCGCCTGCGCCAAGAGCACGCGCACGCGGTCGCCGCCTTGGAGCACCTCCAGCTTGTGCTTGTGGACTGCGGCAGGGATACCCAAACCTTCGAGTAGACCTTCGGCTTCGGTCTCGGCGGTGTAACCGTCTTCTTCGGCGATCACGACTTCGAGCTCGCCCAGGCGCATGCCGTCGGCGTCCGTCAGGTCGTCACCCTTGGCCAGCAGCATCTCTTTTTCGCTCAGGGCCTTCCACAGTTTCGGGTTGCCCATCATCACCACGTCGATGATGCGATCGTCGTTGTAGATTGAGTGGTCCTGCTTGAGCACGCCCAGCCGTCCGCGAACCGACGTGTGACCGCTGTTCGGTTCGAGCTCGCTCGAGATGATCTTCATGAACGTCGACTTGCCCGAGCCGTTGGGGCCCGTGAGGCCGTAGCGCTCGCCGTCGTTGAAAGTCACGTTGACGTTGTCGAACAGAACCTTGGTTCCGAAGTTCATCGAGATGTCGTTGGCAGTCAGCACAGTCGACCTCCTGGAAGTTTGAGTGGGGGCGGGTTCGTGGCGGGCAGCGTCTCGGGCCGCGCGACTGTCCAGCCTCGGGGGCGCGGAAGGTAGCAGAGCGTTTGCGAGCGAAAAGTCAAAACTCGGTCCGCGACTGGCCGAACGGGTTGGGCCGGCTGATCGCGATTGGCTCGGCGGCCGTCGACTCTGCTGTGCGGGGTGGTGGCGCTTTGGCGGGTCATGTGCGAAAAATGGGTCGGATGTGCTTGAAATCGGGTGTCGAGTAGCCGACAGCCGGCGGGTCTCGAGTGAGATGAAAGAACCAAGGAACAAGGGCGGCGAGTCCGCTCCCGAGCAGCCACTGCCTCGGCACGCGCGCGTCTACGTTCCGCCGCATTCCATCCCGGAACAGCCAGAAGCCGCGACGATGGAGAATCAGACGATCCGGCTCGACCCGCGTGTCGACCCGCGTTTCGCACTGACGCGGGTCGACCAGCACACCATTCGCTCCAAACGACGGGTCTGGTGGGGGCTGTTCTTCGGCTCGGCCGCGGGCACCGTGCTCGGTTGTTTGATCTGGCTTGGTGTTCGATCAACGGCGCCCGCCGAGGCGCGTGGCACGGAGTCGAGCGCGCGCGCGACACTCGGCGCCAAGTCTGTCGACTGGGCATCGCTCAGCTCGGTGGACGAACAGTTGCGCGGGCAAGGCACGGCACACGACGCCGACGAGTCGGCGGCCAACGCGTCGATGTTGCCGTCCGCTACTGGTCTAGCGGACGCCGCAGCGCAAGGCGCTGATAGTGAGGACGACGACGATGGGCACGTCGAGGAGATCCTCGATGGTGAGCTCCAACCCGATGTTGCCGCGGCGACTGACGGGGTTCCAGCGACGGCGCTCCAAGCAGTTCCGCCCCCGCCAGTCGGTGGGCCGCTGGCTGCTGCCCGCCGCCCCGCGTCTGCGGACCGCCCCTCGGCGAACGCGGGGAGGGCGCGCACGTCCCAACGCGGCCAAGCGGGCCCCAGCGCTTCGTCACGAGCCGCGGCCGCACCCAGCACGTCGACGACGACACCGACCCGCGCCGAAGTATCAACCGACAAGCCAGAAACTCCCCAAAACCAGGTTTGGGTCAAGCCACAGGAACCGAAGGTCTGGCTGAAATGACGTGGTGGGGGTGGGCCGACTGGGTGTCGGTCGTTCGAGCGCTGCTGGTCGTCGTGCTGGTGTCGACATGGGCGGCCGTGTCGTCCGCACAAGCGACATCGGCACAAGAGGCATTCGAACGCGGCACTCGCGCGTTCGAAACCGGGGACACGGAGGGCGCCCTCATCCACATGCGGTCTGCCTTCGAGTCGCTACCTAACTTTCGCACCGCGGCAGGACTCGGGCAGGTGGAGCTAGCACTCTCGCGCTTTCGCGACGCGGCGGAACACCTCGAGTTTTCGCTTCGGCGTTATCCAGCGACCGAACCTCCCGAGGGCAAAGGGCACATCATGCGTGGCCTGGCGGAAGCGCGAGAGCGCGTGGTGACGGTCGTCATCGAACACCAAGTTCCCGGCGTCGTGCTGCACATCGACGGGCAGGAGGTAGCGACGTTGCCCGTCCCTCACGACCTATTCGTCGATCCGGGGCAGCACACCTTCACGTTCGAGAAGCCTGGTTACCTGCCGCAGAGCACTACCCAGTACGTCCCCGCGGGGAGTCGCCACACCCTGCGCGTCAGCTTGACGGCGAAAGAGCCAGAGGTTGCACCGCCACCCGTTGCGTCAGCGGGCCCCGAACCCAGCGCGGCCGCGCCCGTGACGTTGATCACGGGCGGCGTGCTGACACTGGCTGCGTTGGGCACGGGCGTGGCTTTCCACTTCAGCGCCGAGTCGGCAGAGCAAGATGCGTCAGAGCTGCGCACTCGTCTGCGGTCGGCGGGAACCGATTGCGTTTCGGGGCAGATGGCGGCCGGATGCGCCAGTTTGAGCGAAACTCAACAGCGCGCCGCCGATCGCCGCGCGGTGGCGAGCGCCAGCTTGATTGGAGCTGCTGCCGCATCGGTCGTCACGCTCAGCTTGTACTCCATCTTCGTACTCGGGGAGGCACCCGGCGACACACCAGAGCGCGAGCTCAGCGTCAGTGTGGCTCCAGGCTCTGACGTACGCAGTGGTTGGTTCGGTGTATCGGGAAGCTTTTAGGACCGCTTTCGTCAGACCATGGACAGGTTTCTCAAGTTTGCGCTCTCGCTGTTTACCCTCGTCTCTGTTCAGTTTGTCCAAATCGTGGGGATTTCGGCTCAGCCAACCGCTCCCGAAATGGCCGCCGCCCAGGAGTTGTTTCGCGAGGCACAACAGCACCAAGCCAACAAAGACTGGGCAGCCTGCGAAGCCGCCTTACAACGCGCGGTAGCCATCCTGGAGACGCCGGGGTTGCGTTTTCACCTGGCGTTTTGCAAGGAGCAGCAGCACCGCTGGGTGGAGGCGTTGGTCGACTACCGCCGTGCGGGGGAGCTGGCGGCTCGGGGCGATTCGGCCACGGACGTTCAAGAGTTGTTGCCACCAGCCACCGCCCAACTCGAGCGGCTGACGCCCAAGCTCGAACTGGTCGTAGAAGAGCCGCCCGACGAGTTGGAACTCTTCATCGATGGCAAGCGCGTATCAGAAACCCTACTCGGTACGGCATTTCCCGTCGATCCGGGCGGACGTCGCATCGAAGTGAACGCTCCCGGGTACGAGCCGTTTTCGATCGTAGTGAACCTGTTGCCAGAAGAACGACGTCAAGTGCGAGTGGAACTCTCGCAGCACGAACCTGATCCCGTCGTGACACAACCGCCTAAAGACCGTTCACCCAAAACCGCACCACGAAAGACTTCAGGGCTCAGCACTCAAGCCATCGTGTTGGCTGGAGAAGCGTTGCTGACAGTGGGCGCTCTGGCGGTGGGCGTTGGGTACAGTTACGAAGCGTCGTCCCGTGAACGTGTCCGCGACCAACTCGTGCGTGAGATCGGCGATGTTTCTGGCTGCGCGCCAGGTCAGACGCCCCACGCCCTCTGTGCTTCGGTCGATAGGGCCAGCGCGGATGCTGACACAGCCCGGCAGTACGCGACGATCGGCTACGTCGGTGCGGGAGTAGGGGCCGCCGCCTTTCTCGCCACCTGGCTGCTTTGGCCGGACGACGACCAGCCAAACGACAAGCAGGCACGAACTGCAGGCCCAGGTTGGCAGTTGAATTGGAGCACGGACGCTTCGAGTACTTCAGTCAGCCTCAGCGGGCGTTTCTGATCTCCTGTTCATCCAAGCCCTACGTCGAACCAACTCCGGGTTCGGAATTCGCGTCGCCAAAAGCGCCGCTCTCAGGTTCGGCCTTGGCATTGTGCTCCGACAGATCGAGTAACTGCACAGTCACCAGCGCTACCTTTTCCACTGGCTGTGACTGCGCCACGATCGTGCGGACTTCGTTGAAGTAGGCCTTTTGTAGTTCGCGCAGACGTTCCAGATCTTTCGCGGACACCCCAAACAGATTGTAGATCATGCCGCGGTCGCCCTGTTCGAAGCGTTTGAGCGCCACGCCACCCCACCAGGTCTTGAGTCTGCGCGCTTGTTTCAAGTCCTTGCGCGTATCCAGCGCGATGATCTCGGCGAGTTCCCAACGCTCTGGGCCGCGGCGGATCTGCCCAGTCGACTCCAGGAGCTTCAGGCAGCGGTCGACCTCCTCTGGGCTGATGCCGATCTTCGACGCCAACCACGCTGAGTCGTGATCGTTCTGGCTGCCGTAGTCGTGTAATTCCAACGCCCGCAGCACACCCTGGGTCCAGGGGGCTTCGTAGGCCATGTTGCGCGCCACTTGCATGGCCTCCCAGCGTGGCCGCAGCGAGGGCATCTCTCGTGGATCGACCAAGGTTTCGAGAAAGTCGACGAGTCGCAACGAGGAGCTCTCCACCAGCTCGAAAAAGTCCGGCAGCTTCGGTTCGGTTTCTGCCTTGAGCCAGCGCGCGATCGCGAACCGACTTTTGCCGCTGTAGCGGGCGAGGTCGACGATGCTGGTGTGCCCCTTCAGATCCGAGAGCAACTGAGCCACGCCGTCGGGCGTAGCGACGTCGATCTGACCCAGCCAGGCGGGACGCGCGGTGTAGAAGCGTCCGAGCGCTTCATCCAGGTCGATGCCGATCTTGCGGGCCGCCCACAGCGCTCTGGCCGCCGTCGGAAACCCGCGTTTCGATTCCCACGTGTAGACGACGTTGCTCTTGTACCCCAGGCGTCGACAGAACGCCGTCTGGGAGCGTTTGCCCCGCAGCGCCCTGAGGAACTCTGCCGCTAGCTGCTGATAGTCCACGATCTATCGTACCTTTGCACATCCTATCGCGGATCAGCAGCAGGAAATGTGCAGTTCAGACCTGGACAGGTGGGGGGCAACTAGACAGACTCCACACTAGGACTTACCTAGATATGTTTGGACGACGAGCTCGAGCCGTGGCGTTCGAAAGCCAGTGGTTGACGTTTTGCCTGGTCGCAGCGGGGTTTCAGCTATTCCCCGCGTGCACGAACTCCGCCGATCCATTGGGAGGCCAGACGGGAGATGGTTCGGATCTGGATGTGCCACCAGGAACGCCCGACCAGGACGCGGTGCCAGTAGCGAGCATCACCGCTCACGACTGCAAGTTCGAAAGCGAGCCCATCGACGATCCCGACGAAGCACTGGATGAGCTGGGGTTTGCGCCCTCGCAGTTGTTGCAGCTCTTGGAAGAGCCGTACGAAACCTCCCTTGCCTGGGGCACGAACGGCGAGCCAGGCGCTGGTTCTGAAGTCACCGTGGGGCCCGAGACGGGCGTGTCCGGGCTTCAAGTGGCGTTCAGCTATCGAGGCGGCGCCATCAACTTGCTGACTGCGGCCAGCCCCGAATCGGATGCGGGTGCAGCGAGCGGCGGTGAGGCTGCGTCCAGCGAAACTACGCAGGTTCCGTGTCCTCCCGAGTTGGAGCTCGAAGTCGAGCTTCAGATCCGTAGCGATGGTGGCGCGCTCGACGAAACCGTCACGACCATGGTGCGCGCGCGAACGCCAGACATCGCAAGCTTCAGCCATCAAGTTGCCGCGGAGGACATCGAGGGTGAGTTGATGCTCACGGGTGAATCCGCGTCCGATTGGCCGCTGGCTCAGTTCGAGTTCCGCGGCGTGATCGCCGAGTACGGCACGAACGGCACGATAAACGTCGTTCGGGTGAACGAAGCGTCCAGCCAGAACAGCTCCCCCGTCCCCAGCGAAGAAGGCGAGTTAGATCCCGAAGACGTCGGCATGCATCAGGCGGTCGCGGTTTGGCCTGCTCCTGGCGAATGTGTCGGCGATTCTCACGCAAGCGGGGCTGGCGGGGGCATTGTCGTCGAGAGCGATCAAGACCTCGGGGAGTTTTCGGCAGCTGACGCACGTGGCGTGTTCGACGGAGTGACGGAAATCCCGATCACCTGGGACAGTGATCAGGAAACTCAGCTCACTCTCGAGGTGAACGCGAACGGCTCCACTTGCGCTTGGCCCGATGGAAGTGGTGCGACCTCCGTCGCCTTCCCGGCATCGGTGGATCTTGCTTCCGAAGATGAACGCATCGATGGGAGCTATGACGCCGCAGTCCACGTCACTACAGGCGCAGAGCGTGAGTTGGCGTTTGCGAGCCTGAGCATTCTTCTGGAAGAAATTGACCCAGATGAGGCAGCGCAGCGCTTCGGAGTAGCAGACGACATATCGTTCGAGGGGTTTGACTCGGCCTCGCTCAACATCAACCTGACCCGCGAGCTGACGACGGATGACTTTTTTGGAACGGTGGTGGTGTACGGCAGTAAGCGCGTGGAGTGCGAAGACGACCTACGTCAGCCGCCGAGCGATGAAGACGACCCGTTCGCGGTATCGCCGTGTGAACACTCGAAATCCGCGACACTGCTCGAGGGAAACATCGGCCAGCGTTTCGAGTCCGAGGTAGTACAAAGTGAGGAAGCGTCACAACCGTCGCTACCTCGTCCAGAGCCATGAGCCAGTAGCGGCGATGGATTACGCGAAAAACGCAAAGCTCACTGCTGCGTCCTGTCGTAACCTATCAGCGTGAAGCTGAATTCGCGTCGCTGGGTTGCTAGTTCTCACATCACAATCTCTTCGGCGGCGTTCTTCACGCTTGCTGCTTGCGGCGCGGCAACTGTCGAGCGCGAAGCGGTAAGTGCTTCAGGTGATCATCTGGTGCTCGAGGCGTCGTCCGAGTGCGATGCTGACTGCGACGACGCTGAGAGCGCAAGCTCCGACGGGTCCCACGAGGTAGAGCACCAAGAGCGAATGGCGCAGGTTGATGTCGTGCCAATATTGCAACACAGCCAGGTGCACTCCGTGATCCTCGGACATTTCAGTTCGATCAACGGCTGCCACACCGTCGAGTACAGTGGCAAAGTAGATCAGACGGGCCGCATGACGCTGGCGTGGGTGATCGAGCCCGATGGTAGCGTGACTCGCGCGCGCGTGCTGGAATCGTCACTGCGCAGCGCCGACTTCAAGGCATGCGTATTGGCGGTCTTCGAAGGCCTGCGTTTCCCGCCTTCGCGTGAAGGTATGGAAGTCGGCAGCTGGCAGATCGCTTTTCAGGACCAGTGAATGGGCTTCGCGGGCTCCGCCTCAGCGGGCGAGCTCACGGCACGCATCTTTGACGTACTCGTTGCACGCCAGCCCGAGAAACGTGCGCGCTTTGGCGGGGTCCCGCGGCACGCCCTTGCCGCGGTTGTACATCGTCCCGAGTTCGTAGCAGCCGACTGGGCTCAGGTTCAGGCAGCTCTCGTGGAGTAGTTCGAGGGCGCGCTCGGAGTCTCTGGCGGTTCCGAGCCCGTCACGCAACATCACGCCGAGGTATGCGCACCCGTCGAACGACCTTGCCGAGCACGCGCGTTCATACAGGTCGAGAGCCTTCCCGTAGCTCAGGGCAATCCCCTTTCCGACCTGGTAGGCGTAACCCAGTCGCGCGCAGCCGTCAGCGACACCTGCTTCACAGTGCTTTTCGTAACCTCTAGCCGCGAGTTTGTAGTTGAGCGGCACACCATGTCCCAACCACAAGTTGTCCGCTTCGCGGATGCAAGCGCGGGTGTCACCCGCCTTGCACGCGGCGATGTACATGTTGCGGGCCTTTTCATTCGCTTGACGACTCGTCTCCGTGAACTCGAGACGTTCAGCCAAGTACGTGCACGCGCGTGGGTCGTTTTCGTCACAACGCCCTTGGAGCAAGCTGACCGCCGCGGGTTCATTCTTGGGCGTACCCTTGCCCGTCAACTGCAGGAAGCCGAAGTGGGTACAAGCTTCCGCCTCGCCGCCGCGACACGCTCGCTGAATCGCGCTCGCACCGTAGGCGATGTCTTGCGCCACCCCGAGGCCGGTCTGAAGGCGTTTGCCGTACGCCAAGCACGCCGTCACCTCGCCGTTGTTGCACGCGAGACCGAGCACTTCCGTCGTGCGTTCCTCACTCACGTCACGAAAGGTATCGTTCAGGTAGTTGGTGGCCAGATCGAAGCAAACGCCGGGCTCTTCGGCGCTGCAGTGCTTCTCGAGAAGACTGCGGGCTTCTGAGAAGTCGGCAGCGACGCCGTCACCGTCTATCAACATGCTGGCGTATTCACGGCAAGCGAACGGCTGCCCTTCCTCACACGAGGTGCGAAAGAGTTCAGCTGCACGCGCCGAGTCTTGCTCGACGAAGCGGCCCACGCGGTAGAAGATGCCGAGGGTCCCACAGGCGTTTCGGTCGCGTCTCTCGCAACCGACGCGAAATAGTTCGAAGGCCCGGTTGTCGTCTTGCTCGACGAACTCGCCGTTCATGTGCAGCAAGCCAAGTCGGTAACAAGCCGCCGCTACCTCTGCCGCGCAGCCTGCTTTCAGATAGCGTACGCCACGCTCGGGCTCGGCGGTCACGAACTTGCCGTATAGATAGTTTTCCGCAACCTCGTAACACGCAGGGGCCTCTCCGCTGGAACATGCGTTGCGTAGAAGTTCAGTTCCGCGTTGTTCGTTTTTGGAGATGCCGTCGCCGTACTTGGTCATCATGCCGAGCTTGGCGCAGCTTGCGGAGTGATGTCCGAAGCAGGCTTTGCGTAGCTTCAACGAAGCCTCCACCGGATCCAGATCTGGTAACTTTCCGTCGACCACCAATTGACCGACGTGCCCACACGCGACCTGATTCTCAGTCATGCAGGCGGCCTCCAACAGCTCGACGGCGATGCCGAGATCTGGCCCGAGCCCATCACCTTCGATGTATGCGACCCCAGCAGGGACACAGGCATCCAGCGAGGCTTGCGTCCGACACAGATGTTCGCAGACGTGCAAGGCGCCAGCCGCGCACTCCTGCTCAGGCGACTTCGCTTTGCTCTGATCGGCGCCGCACCCCAGCGTCACACCCAGCGCGAGCCCCCAGAGCATGGCCCGCTTCAGCAACCATTCTCGCATTGGCATCAGATGACTATACGGCCGAAACCCTTGCTCATTCCAACTATACCCGGCCGTCTCGCAAGTAGGTTTCACCAGTGCTCGATTCACATCAATATGGTCGGTGCGCTTCGCCGCAGCGACCCTCGCCGCAACAAGTCAGGGCCGCGCGCCCCGCGATCGGGAGCCTGGCTGCCGATTCGCTGGAACGTCGGCTGAATCGGAAATCGCTAGGCGTTGCGTGTGGCCGCGTACTACCTCACCCACATGAGCGTTTCCGACGACGAGTTTCGCAGCGCGCTGCGCAGTTGGGCCAGCGGGGTCACGGTGATCACGACCACCGAAACTGCTGGTGCCCCTGCTGCGGGTAGCGCGTCGCGTAACGGTTTTCATCACGGCATGACGGCGTCGTCTTTCACGAGTGTGTCACTGTCGCCGCCGCTGGTTTCCGTGTGCGTCGATGACCAAGCCGAAACCCTGCCGTTCTTGCGTCAGTCTGGCCGATTCGCGATCAACGTGCTCTCCGTCGACCAGGCGGAAGTGTCGAACCGATTCGCATCGCGCGAGGAAAGCGACCGTTTCGACGGTCAGGCGTTCACCGTGGGCGTGGGCGGGTGCGCACTGCTCGACGCGGTTGCCGCGCACATCGAGTGTGCGGTCGAAGCACTGCATGTTGCAGGGGATCATGTGATCGTCGTCGGTCGGGTGCTTCGCTGTAATACCTTCGAGCGCGCACCGCTGCTCTACCGTGCGGGCAGCTACGGCACGTTCACTCCATCGCCCTGAACGCACGCGGTTCGGACAGTGGTTCGTCTAGTCGTTGGTCGAGCCTGGCGGCGTAGTCAGATCTTCTCGTGGCGCTGGTTCCGTCTCGGGCTCGCCTGGGTCGCGTGCGCGCTTCTTGTCACCCGGGAATGGGAGTTTCGGCAGTTTGGGCAGTTGAAACTTGGGCGGTTTGCCAGGGTCGGTCTTGGGAACACCAGGAAGGTCGGACAAGTCGGGTAGCTGCTTCAACAGCCGCGCAGGAAGATCGGCGAGCTCGTCGACCAGCTCGGGCTTCAGCCCGCAACCCAAGCCTACCGACTTGATGACCTTGGCTTCCGCGAGATTGCTGGTGTGGCCGCTGACGAAAGCAATCAACTTCACGGACCCGTCGAGTGAACGTTTTGCGATCCGCCCTGCGACTTCTGCGAGTTCACTGCCCGCGTGCGCGGCAGTTGCGGAACGCACGATGGCTGCGCAGCTGAGGTTACCCGACATCGCCATCTCGAACGCGAGCCCTGCGCCTTCCAGCTCGACCTTCCCATCGCCCGTCATGCGTAGCGCTCCTACTTTGAACTCGAGCTTGCTCAGGTTGACGCGCGTCAGGCTACGGTCCAGCGCAAACTCGGTGCTGAACTCCGCAGGCGTGCCGTAAACCAGACCCGCGAGCTCCCTCGGGACGGGAAAGTTCAGTCCGTGGAGAGTGGCGCGCAGATCTCCCTTCGGCTTGTTCATCGCCAAACCGAGGGGAAGCTCGGCATAGAACTGCGCATCGACCTTCACTTTCCTCAGGTCTTCTGGGATCTGGAGCAGCGGACCGTGAAGTTCAGACAGTGCCAGCTGGTTGAACTCGGTGCGAACCTCCGCCACTCCTTTGTCCTGTTCAACCTTGGCGCTGAGCTTGGCGCCCGGGTGATTGATCAGATTGAGCTCGGCTTGGAGCAGCGAGCCACGTCGTGAGGCGGTGCCCTCCAGCGTGCCTTCGACTTCCACCTGCGAACTGAAATCGCCGCTGTCCGAGTCATAGGTGAGCCCCGCGAGAGCCAGGCGCGGCACCTCGGTGTCGACGGCGAACCAGCGCAAGCGGCTCTCGACCACCTTGACGCGGATGCCGTCGGTGGCGGGGCGCTGCTCTTCCAAGATTTCGTTCAGTTTGGGCACGCCGCGCACGACGACATCTGCTCCGCGCACGGTGGCGGAGCGCGGTTCGAAGTCGACGAGGTCGACCTTCACGCTCTCGACCTGTCCCGTCACGTAAGGTGCCCGCGCCAACACGAACTGGCACTGCTCGAGCGTCACGCCGTCGAGGTTCGGGAGATCCCAGTGCAGGTCGATCTCGCAGGCGTCCAGTTCGATGCCGCGGGCGTCGGCTTGTTGCACGACCTCGCGCAGCACCAACTCGGGCAACATGCGCCACACCACGACTGCTGCCACCGTGAGCAACACTGCAAACGCGAGCACCGCTGCAATCAGTATTTTCAGCCAGCTGCGCTTTGGCTTGTCATCTGCCGAACGTTTGCTCCCGCTGCCCTCGTTTCGAAGCTTGCCGTCACTGCCCACTTTGTCGTCCTCGTCGCTCGGCCATGGTGCGGCGCTGGCGGCAACACTCGACCAGTTTGCGGTCGTCACCACCAAGCCACGAGATTCGTATCACGCACGGGCCCGGCGCGATAGCCGCGACACCACGCGTGTGCGATCACCCAACGCGCTCGCCGTGCGGACCGGGCCCGTTCAGACGAGCGTGGCAGTCGTGTCGCCGCGCGTTCGTCGCGCGTCGCTCTCAGCCGGGGCGCGGAACCGTTACGCTCGGCGCCAAACGGCTGTATATGGGGAGCATGGCCGATTTTGACGATGTCGTCGTAGGGCGTCACTCCAGTCGAGCGTTCGACCCCCAGCGAACGGTCCCCCTCGAACTGCTGCGAGAGATCTTCCAGCTGGCTCAGAAGACGCCCTCCAACTGCAACGCTCAGGCTTGGCGCGTTTTCGTCGCAGGTGGTGAGCGCTGCGAGCGGCTGCGGCGCCGCCTGGTAGAGCGGGTCAAAGGTGGCGAGCCGCCTGAAGAACGAACGACCCCCGCGTTTACGGGGGACTATCGTCGTCTGCAAGTCGCCTGTGCGGTCGAGCTGTATCAAAAGATTGGTGTCGCTCGTGATGACAAGGCGGGTAGGGCGCGCGCCGCCTTGCGCAACTACGAGTTCTTCGACGCGCCGCACGTCGCGATCGTGTGCATGGACCGCAGCTTCGACTTCGGCGTGGCGCTCGGAGTAGGGGGGTACGTTCAAACTTTGATGCTCGCGATGCACTCGCGCGGGGTTGCCAGTTGCGCGCAGGCCTCGTTGCGGGGCTACGCGAGCCACATCGTCGAGGAGCTGGGCATCCCCCCCGACTTGATGGTGATGTGCGGCATCTCCTTCGGCTACGAGTTGCCAGACGCTCCCGCCAACCAAGTGCGGCAAGATCGCAGCCCCCTCGACGACAACGTCGCGTTCATCGACTACCCCGAGTGAACGTCGACGTCATCATGAGAGCACCGTTTCGTCAGCGGCGGTCCGTGCTTTCGAAAATCTTGTCTGCGCTCTGCGTGACGAAGCCGTCGAACAGTTTGCCGCTGGCGTCGGGGTAACGTCGCGCGAACTCGTAGTAGCAGGTGGGGATCTCGAACGAGCCGTCGGCGAACTCCACAGGCAGGCGATCGGCCAACGTCGAAGCCTGTTCCAGGAGGTCGGCGCGTGTGCCCTTGATGGCTCCACCCGAGGTGTTGATCGCCATGCCCGCAGCGAGCACGAAGTCCACCACCTGCTCCAAACTCGAAAGCTGCTTGAGATCTCCCACGCTGACCGTGAAGTGGTTGGCGTGCATGCCGAGCGCGCACAGCCAGCCGGCGTATTCGCTCACGTCGGCCAGGCGTTGATACTCGTCGTATCGCAGTGCGGGCCACAGGCGACCGCTGAAGAACACCCGCTCGTCTTTGGCTGCCTCGGGCGGCGCGGCCTGGGCGCAGCGTTCGACGATCACCCGCGCGGCTTCAGGGAGCTCATCCACGAGCAGTTCGCTGATGAAGATGCGCGGCCAACCCTCCAAGCGATAAGCTTTCGCGCGTAGCTTCTTCTGTTCGAACTCGTACTCTTCGAAGAACTCGTAGCCGAGCCCCAAGATCAATGGCTCCAAAGCATGCAGGGCGAGCGCACCGCGGTCGAACGTGCGAAACGCTACATGGTCGTTTTTCACGACTTCGCCCGCGGCTTCGAACCGCTCGCGCAGTTTGCCCGCTACGGGAGCGATGCCGACGAAGTCATCCCACAAACATTCGAAGAACCTGCGTCGATCCATGCCCGAGTATGGATCGGTTGCGGGAGCTCGGCGAACGCCGCAAAATTGGCGTGGAGCCGACGGCTCGCGGTTCGGTGCGAAAACCGCCGCCCTCAACGCCAGCGAGTGACGTGCCAGGCCTTGCGGCCGCGGCGCAACAGGATGACGTCGCCATCGAGCAGGTTGGCGGAGCTGAGCTGAGTATCCGCGCTGGCTTTCTCGCCGTTGACGCTGATGGCTCCGTTGCTCAAGAATTCGCGCGCCTGACGTTTGCTGGACGCGAGCGTCGTGGTGGCGAGCACGTCGACCAACGCGACTCCGCTGGCCAGTTCACTCGCGTCGTGTTCGGAGCTGGCAGCTTCGGCGAAGGCCTCTTGCAGAATTTGCGGATCGAGCGTGCTGACGTCGCCAGAGAACAATGCATTGGTTGCCGCTTCGGCGCGCCGCAAACCGTCTTCACCGTGGAGGAAGCGAGTGGCCTCTTGCGCTAGCCGACGTTGCGCGACGCGTTTGGACGGATCTCGTTCGTGTTCAGCCAGCAAACCTTCGATGGTCGGTCGATCGAGCAGGGTGTAAACCTTGATGAACTTGGCGACGTCCGCGTCCGCGGCGTTGAGCCAAAATTGGTAGTAGGCGTAGGGCGAGGTTCGTTCGGCGCTCAACCAGATCGCTCCGCTCTCGGTTTTTCCGAACTTACCGCCGTCCGCTTTGGTCACGAGTGGTGCCGTCAGACCGAACACGTCCCGTTGTTGCAGTCGTCTGACCAAGTCGATCCCCGCGACGATGTTGCCCCATTGATCCGAACCACCGAATTGCACCGTGACGTCGTGGTGTTTGCTCAAGTGATGGAAGTCGTACGCCTGCAGGATCATGTAGCTGAACTCGGTGTAGCTGATGCCCTGTTCGCGGTTCTGCAAGCGATCGCGCACGCTGTCCTTCTGGATCATCATGTTCACGGAGAAATGCTTGCCGACGTCGCGTAACACCTCCACGTAACTCAGCTTGCCCAACCACTCGAGGTTGTCGACGAGGGTCGCTGCCGCGCCACCCTCGAAGCTCATCACTGCCTCGAAGATGTGACGAATGTTCGCGACGTGACGGGCGATCGCTGCTTCGTCGAGCAACTGACGTTCGGCGCTCTTGCCCGAGGGATCACCAATCAGCCCCGTGCCCCCGCCGAGCAAGGCAACCGGCAAATGGCCCGCGCGCTGAAAGTGCACGAGCAGCATGATTGGAACCAGATTGCCGATGGTGAGCGAGTCTGCAGTGGGATCGAAACCCGCGTAGACGCGCCGAGGCGCGCCAGCGAGATGCGTTCGCAGCGCGTCGAGGTCCGTAGCCTGGTGCAACAAGCCGCGCCATTGGAGATCCGTGAGCAGTTCTGACATCGCGCGGGGGACCATACACCCACACCGACACACGCGGTGACTGGAATAATCGAGCCGGCATTGATTGACCGGCGGGGTTGCCGTTTCCCCCGTCCGGAAAATCTCGGCATGACGGCTGGGCGACTCGTCGGTTTGCCCCTAGATTTGAAGCTGCATGCGAGGCGTCAGAAACCCGGTCAATCACAGCTGGCTGAGCGCACTGGGTAGCTGTTTGAGCGCACTGGGTAGCTGTAGCTGGCGCGTGCGAACGGCATGGCCTGCGGGACTCACCGCGAGCGGCGCGCTGTTGATCGGCTGCGGCGCGGCATCCAGTGATCCTGGTAGCCAGCCATTGGGCGAGCAGCGACAATCCATCGTCGAGGGGTACGTGGACGAGGTAACCTCAGGCGTCGTCGGCCTCGGAGTGTTCGAGGCGAATCACTTTTTCGCTGGAAACTGCAGCGGGTCGTTGATCGCCCCGAACTTGGTGCTCACGGCTCGTCACTGTATCGCCCAGAGTGACTACGGTCCCAACGCGTCAGACGTCATCTGTGGGGAAACCGAATTCGAAGACAATCGCGCCCCCCAGAACATCGTCGTCAGCCCCGAGACCGAGCGGCCCACATCTCCCAACGACCCCAGTTTCGTTCGCGGACAGTCCATTCACGTGGTGCCTGGTGGCAACGACATTTGCGGTTACGACGTAGCCCTCGTGATCCTCGAAGAGTCGTTCGATGCCAGTGAGGCCACGCCCATCGTCCCGCGCATCGACGAGCGAGCGCGCAACAACGAGGTTTTCTCGGCTACGGGGTACGGGCAAACTGACGTGGCCACGGGTGAAGGCGCAGGGACTCGCATGCGCACAGATCAGCGTTCGGTCATGTGCACGCAAGCTTCGTGTGACGCCTTCAGCGAACCGCTCGACGCGGATACCGAATGGTTGAGCATGGACGCCAACGTCTGCAGCGGCGATTCCGGGGGGCCAGCGCTCGACGAGGAAGGCCGAGTGATCGGTGTGGTGTCTCGCGGACCCGCCAGCTGTGACAGCGCCATCTATGGCGACGTGGCGGTTTGGGGCGAATTCATCATCGACGTGGGGCTACTTGCCGCGGAAGCTGGCGGTTACGAGCCGCCGTCTTGGACGAGCGGCTCGAGCGAGGGTTCCCTGGTCACGGCACCAACAGGGGAGGTGGTCGACGTTTCCTCCACGGGTGCGTCTGACGAAACGGCGCAGCCTGACGACGACGACGAGGAGAGCGCGGAGGACACCGACGATCGAGGAAGCGGTATTTCGCAACTTGCGCCCGAGCGTGCCTTGGCTGACGACGACGAACGCGACGGAATCGGGGAGGCTGCTGACGACGAGTCAGACGACTTGCTCGCGTGTGACGGCGATGACTGCGGTGATTCCTCGATGGTGCAGGCCGAAGCGGCAGCGTGTGGTTTCGTTCCTGGCCAGCGTGAGGGCTGGCGGGCCAAGGTTGCGGTGGTGCTGCTCTCGTTGTTCGGTTGGATCCGCTTCGGACGTCGTCGGCGTTCTCGGGGCTGAGTCCGACGTTCGATGAACCGCTCGATGAACGGTTGACTCCGTTCAGGCGCGCCTAGCGGCGCGCGCTGGGGTAGACGTAGGTTACGCCACCGACGTTCCGTACCCCCATTTCGAATCCGCCGTGAGTTCGCTGACCTCTCAACTGTCGTGTCCGCATCAACCGCCGTGCCCCGGCTGTCCTCGTTTCGGTGAACCGGGTGTGGCGCCCGCCGCGCTCCAGGCGCTCGCCGATTTCTGCCGCGAGTGCGGCCTCGAACCTCCGAGCATTTTCGACGGTGAAGCGTCGGGCTATCGACAGCGCGTGCGCTTGGCCGTGCGCGGCCGCGTGGGGTCGCCGAAAATAGGGCTGTTCGAACGCGGCTCTCACCGTGTCGTCACGATTCCAAACTGCGTGGTGCACGATCCGCAGATCAATTCTGTCGTGGCCGAGGTGCGTAAGGCGGTCGTAGCGACGCGCACGAGTATTTACTCAGAGCACGCACATGCGGGACTCTTGCGCTACCTGCAGCTAGTGGTCGAAAGCGGCACACGGCGGGTACAGCTAGTGATCGTCGGCAGCGCCGAAGACGCGAGCGTCGCCAAGCCGCTCCTCGACGAAATAGCGAAGCGTTGCGGAGATGCTTTGGGCGGGCTCTTCTACAACGCACAGCCCCTGGCTTCGAACGCGATTCTCGGTCCAGTTTGGCACCATCATTCGGGCGCTGATGCCGTGGTCGAGACGATCGGTGGGGCGCGGGTGTTCTTTCCGCCTGGAGCGTTCGGTCAGGCCAATCTCGGCCTGTTCCAGCAGATCGTGGGGCGGATCGCGGCGCGCGTGGGTCCCAGCGACAGGGTCGTCGAGTTGTTTGCTGGCGTGGGCGCGATCGGGCTGGGTTTACTCGCACGGGGAAACGACGTTGCGTTCAACGAAGTGGCACCACACTCGCTAGCTGGGTTGCGCCTCGGTCTCGAAGCGCTCGCGCCCGCGCGTCAGGCCCGAGCTAGTGTACATCCAGGACCAGCAGACGACGTGGCTGCCATGCTTGCACTGGGCGGAGCGCATGTGATCGTCGACCCTCCACGTAAGGGACTCGGTGCGCGTCTGGTCGCCGAGTTGATCCGCCAGGGGCCGCGTCGACTGACGTACCTCAGTTGCGGCCTCGATGCCTTTCTCTCGGACGCCCGCGCGCTTTGCGCCGCGGGCTGGCGTTGTGAGTCCGTCGAGGTCTACGCGCTTTTTCCGTTCACCGAGCACGTGGAAACGCTTGCGGTGTTCGCGCCCTCGTAGCGGATCAGGGGCAGCTGTGGGCGCGCAGGCGGCCTCGAGAGGTCGCCCATAGGGGGTAAAACCGCACCAGACTCCCACACTCGGTTTCCCAAACCGCCGCTCTGCCGTGGTGCGGCGGGCGCTTTCGCTGTCGCACGGAAGGAAAAATCCACGCGCAACGCGATTTGTTCCGAGCCAGCACAAAGCAGTAGTTTGACGGTTTCTCCAACTCAGACAAAACACCGCGCATCGCGTGTTCGAGTGTGCGCGTCGCGATCAGGCGGTCTACCCTGTTGGCGCAACACTGAAGGAGAGAGGCCCACATGTCGCAAGTTCCCAATGAGACCACCGAGATTTGGCAGGTAGCCATCGCACCTGACAACGTTCAGACGATGACCCTGGAGCAGTTGGATGCTGCCTACGAACAGGGCGTGATCACTGAGCAAACTCTCGTTTGGACGGATGGGATGCCCGAGTGGTTGCCGCTCGCCGAGGTGGCTGGCGGTGACGAGGAAGACGAAGTGGCAGCGGCGCCCGCCGCAGCTCCCACGGCACCCGCAGTGGCCCCAGCGGCGTTTGCTGCGGCTCCCCAGGCGCCGATCGCGGCCGCACCCGTCGGTTTCGCTCCTCAGGCCGTCGCGCCCGTCGCTGCTTCGTTTCCCCCAGTCGGCGCTCCCGCTCCTGGCATTTCGAGTGCCCCGATGGCGTCCGCGCCGCTGGCCTCCTCACCATTCCCGTCGGGCCCCGTCAGCACCGCACCTGTCGCCATGAGCCTGGAGGGCTTGGATCTCGACAGCCTCAATGCACCGAAGAGTGGCGGCAAGGGCAAGATGATCTTTGCAGCTGTGGCTGCGTTGGGTGTCATCGGTGGTGGATTTGCGTTGGCGGGTGGCGGTAGTGAACAGGCTAACGCTGCGGCCGCACAACCCGTGGCAGCAGAAGCAGAACCCGTCTTCGCCAAGAACGATCCGAACGCGCCCCTCGATATGGCTGGCGTGGGCAGCTATCAGGTCAGCGCCAAGGAAGACAAACAGTTCAAAGAGCAAGAGGCCAAAGAGGCAGAGATGAAGGCCAAGATGGCTGAAGCTCTCGCCGCAAAAGAGAAGGCCGAAGAGGAGAGCCCGAAGAAGGTGCGCCGCACAAATTACAAGCCCTCCAAGAAGAAGGCGTCCGGCGGCAGCAAGAAGTCGGGCGGCGGCGGTTCGGCGTTCGATCCGCTCAACTCGTCACTCCCCTGAGTCGAATTTGCAGGGCGGCGGCGACTTCAGTGTGACGCCACCAGGAGCCCAGCCGAAACGAGGTCGCGAAGCAGCTTGCTTCGGGCCTCGTTTTGCTTCCATCGGCGTACCTGCTCAGCGCCCAGTGTTCGTCGGCACAGTTGCTCAGCCGTCGTGGGGTCGAGGCCGCGCGCCACCAGCTCGGCGTTGACGAACAACGAAAGCCCGTCTGACGCGCGCGTGGTCAGCCAGCGGCTGCCGCGGGCTCGGCGTAGCCCCTTTGCACTAGCGAGCACGTGATCGACCTCATCCTCATCGAGGGGTTCGCCAAAATCCTCGGAGAACACGGCTTTCGGACGGGTGAGCAGTCGCGCGATGCTCGCGGCGCGCTCTTCCGCATCGAGTTCGAGGCTGCGCTTGAAGTGATCCATCAGGGCGTCGACTACGTCTTCGCTCAAGACGTGAGGTTCCGTCTGCCGCACTAGGTCGGGATCGGCGTGCGCGGGCTCGTCACCCGCGCGGTCGATCGTTTCCACGGCGAGGTGGGTGAACAGTTCGCGTTCGCTGGGTGAGCGACAGCCGAGAGACAGCGTGATGCCTGCCGTCTCCGCGACGCCGTAGTGCGCGACGTTGGGAGGCAAGTACAACACGTCACCCGGCTCCAGCACCCACTCACGCTGTGGTGCGAAGGAGTTCAAGATGCGCAAGTCGCAGTCGTCCAGTAGGTCGTCGCGATCGAAGTCGCTGCTGACCTGCCAACGTTTTTCGCCCGTCAGTTGGATCAGAAACACATCGTACGAGTCGTAGTGGGGACCGACCGAGCCCCCTCTCGCACACAGGTTGGCCATGACGTCATCCACGCGCCAACTCGGTAGGAAGTCGACGCAGTCGATCAACTCTTGGAGCGTCTCGACGTGTTGTTCCATGTCGGACACCAACAGCGACCAGTCTGTGCTGGGGAGTTCCTGCAACTCCCGCTGGGAAAATGGCCCCAGTTCTAGCGACCATCGGTTGCGGTCATGAGTGATCAGGCGCGCCTCGACGCCGTCCTGCGCGGCTAGAGCCAAGATGTCGTCAGCGCTCAGGCGTGGAGGTTCCGTGAGTCCGCTCTTCAGCAGGACAGGAGCCTTTTGCCAATAGTCTTCGAGGAACGTCTCGACCGCTAGCTCGCCTATCACGCTGGGTTTCATCGGCCGGGACTGTACCAAGAGCGGCAGGTGGAGGTGACCACGTGCGTCCAGCAGCCGAGGACTGGCGGTGTTCGGCCGCCTGGAGCATCAACGACAATCGAAAACGTTCAGCCAACGGCCGCGGATTGCGAACAGCCACGCGCCGTCAGGCGAAAAGTCGACGAGCGTCGGCAAGTTCGTCGCTCGTGGGGTCTCGTCACGCGGGCCCGCGGTGCCTTCGACCACTAGCTCGGTTTCCACCCCCGAGCTGCGCAGGACCAAGCGTTCGTCGGCCGTGAAGTAGGCGGTCGTGGAGGCGTAAGGGTGAATCGCGTGAGGAACCGTCACGTACCCTGGGCTGAAGTCGGCGTTCGGGAGAAGCGCGCCGCCGATGACGTACTCGTCGGGGGACGTGTCGTGTGAGACGCCGGGACTGTCCAGCACTTGCCCGACGGCCTCGAACATACCCGGCTCGAGTTCGATCAGATCCGTTCTGACGAGCGACAGCGCCAACCGCTCGGCGTCCGCGGAGGCGTCAATCCTGCCGACGATCCCGTCGGTGCTCACTTCGAAGCTGGGGGCACCGCCGGGTAACCCGTAGCTTCGAATTCCCTGTCTGCTGCCCAAGAGAAGAGCGTCGTCGAGCGCCAGCACGCTGGTGAAGCATGGCGCTGACGCTTCGACGAACATCGTCAGCTCACCGCTGGCCGTATCCCAAGCACGAATCGAAGGTGCCCCTTCTTCGCAGCGCGTCTGAACCACGGAATTGCCGTCTGGGGTGATCGAGAGGCCGCCGCTGTCTGCGGCGAGCGCGCCAGGCTCGCTATCATACAGCGCAGAGAGTCTCTCGAGGGTGAGCGTGGTCGACGTCCCGTGGTTGCCGAGTAGTTCCGCCCACTGCACGTTCGGATCGATGCCATCCTCGGGCGGCGGTTCCGCGAGCGCCGCGAGCTCCTGCTCCACCCACTCCCAGTGGTCGGCGACCAGCTGCAACGTGAGCGAGCTCGCTGCGTGATGCCAGCTCAGGCGATCGGACGCTGCGGACACCGCCAGCCACGATGCTGGAGTCGGCGCGGCGATTGTGGGATCGGCCTCGTCGAAAATCACGAACTGTGGTGACGTGTCGCAGGCTACTTGCGGCGTTTCCGGAGGCTGAACGACGGGGGGCTGTGACTGGGTTACGGGCGGAACCGAGTCAGGCCCCTGACTCATCGATGTTGCTGGAGGATTCGCTGTAGGTGTGGTGCTTGTTAACGACTGGGGTGGGCGGTTCGCCGAGCCCCGAGTCCCGGGTTGCCCACGACCGGGCGTGGCTGCAGAGTCCCCAGCTCGGGAACCGTCCGCAGCGATCTGTCCCGAGTCCCCTACAGTCTCTTCAGTCGAGAGTGGTTCGAGCGGACGGGGGTCGCGGTCGTGCCAGCGTCCTTCGGTGGCGGCGCCACAGGCTGCGCTGACGAGTGCCGCGACGGCGGGCGCCGCGACGTCACGCAAGCGCCGGCTGACGTTCGGCTTCGGGGTGCCGAGAGTTCGGTGTCGCTTTGGCGTCCTTCGAATCACGCGCCGCATCGATCAGAGTGTAACCGGGCACGCCGACTGCGCACGAGGGCTGTCCCCTCGGACGTGCGTGTGGAAAATGAGACCGAGGGTAAAGCGGGTGCGAGCGATGTGGAGGTCATAGTCCCGGCGGGACAGACCGATCGCACTGCCGTCAGCGGGCTGCGGCAGTCCGTCACCCTCGAATTCGTGACACGTGGCTCCTCCTCGACAATACTCCGTGAATGTCGAATTTTAACGGGCGTAGCTTAGGTTGGGTAGTGGGCGTGGTTGGGAGCATGGCGGCGGCGTTCGCCTGTTCCGAAGACTCTGGCGATACAGGGAACGACGGCATGGGTGTGTCGACGGGAGACTCGACGTCCACGTCTTCGGGTGATGATACTGGTGCTGGAACGGGCACGGGTACAGGCACCGGTACCACCTCCGACCCGTCAGGGACGACGAGTGGCACCTCGACCAGCGACGGCACCGCTAGCGGTACGGCAACGGATCCGACGGGTGGAGCAGGCGGCGGTTCCGGCTCGCCTTCGGGGGGCATGGGTGGCGGCAGCGGCGCGGGTGGTGGCGCAGGCGGTCCTGCGGGAGGCGCGGGTGGTGGCAGTGGCGCGGGTGGTGGCAGTGGCGCGGGCGGTGGCTCGGGTGATCCTGTGGGAGGCATGGGTGGTGGCAGTGGCGCGGGCGGCGCAGGCGGCGGGACTGACGAGGGGCCGACCAACGTTCCCTCTGAGGTGACGCTCGAAGCGGTCGACGCGTTCATCTCTGGGGAGCAATACAAGGGCGAAGGCTGGACTGCAGAAAGTGACGCACCTCGCGAAGCCTCTTCAGGCGTGTCGCCCCACGGACGAGTCATGGTCTACATCAACGACACCTTGGCTGCCTCACAAGCGGCCGGCAACGGAGGCGTGGGCAGCACCTCGGGCGAGCCTCACACCATGGGCAGCATGGCCGTCAAAGAGATGTACGACGATACCGACGCGCTCGTCGGCGTAGCGGCGATGTTCAAGGGCGCAGACGGGGGCACCGAAGCATGGTCCTACTACTGTTACGCTCCCGAGGAACGATGCGCGCCGCAGGTTTCCGCGCCCGATGAGCCGCTGTTCGAAACTAACTACATCCAGTGTGGGGCCTGTCACGGTGGCAACGTGTTCACCGCACTCCCCGAGTAGTATCACGCAGAGTTTCCCTCGCCCCCGGGGGCGAGGGACTTCGCGTCGCTCTGAAGTTGGGCGCCGTCGAATGGGGTGGCCCACTCGTCATGCGACGAATGCGGCGGGGGTCAGCGCCGACGGCGCCCATACCCGAAAACGGCAGATCGAATCGAAGCGTTTCAGACAGCAACCAGCTGACGCGCAAGGGTGGCTCTCGACCTGGGGGACTTCGGCTCAGGCCTTCCCCTGCTGTCGGAATCCCTCTATAAGCGGTTCACGATGGCCACGTATGATTCGGTTAGCGTGACGGGGCGGGGCCGCCGCGCACGCAGGCTGCGGACGATACTTGCGTTCCTCCCGTGCGCCTTGCTGCTGGTTTGTGCGATGCCTTCGCGCATGGGTGTGAACCTTTTGCATGCCCAGGAGCGACCCGCTGCGACGCCTGAACACGACAGGGCGATGCCAGACCAAGACAGGGCGACGCCAGACGATGGCGGTCAGCCCACGGAACAAGACAAGCTGCAGGCCCGGGCCTACATGAACGAAGGTGAGCGCTTGTTTTCCGCAGGCGACCTGGAGGGTGCGCTGCGCAGCTACCAAGCCGGGCACGAAATCATGCATGTGCCGACGACGGGGTACGAGGTTGCCAGGGTCCAGGCCTTGCTGGGCGACCTCGTCGAGGCTGACGCGGTTGCTGCGGAAGTCGTCGCGCACCCGGTTGCGCCCAACGAGCCTCCCGTCTTCGGTGATGCGCGGCAGAAAGCGCAACAGCTGCGCGATGAGCTGGACGAGCGCATGCCGAAGTTGTTCATCGAGGTGAGCCCAGCTGGTGCAACCCTGTTCCAGGGCGCGACTCAGATAACTGGTGACACCCAGTCCGTTCCATACCGCGTTAACCCAGGAAAGGTGATGATTACTGCGCGTGCGGAGGGGCACCTGGCGGGGCATACCGAAGTCGTTCTCGGCGAACGCGAGACGCGCAAGATCCGCCTTCAGCTGGAACCTGCAACACTCGCCCCTGAGGTCGAGCAACCGTCCGCACCTACGCAAACGAACGCCGATGACGACCGACTGCTTCGCTCGTACATCGGTTTTGGCGTCGGCGGCCTCGGCTTTGCGGTCGCCGGAGTGACGGGAGTGATGTCGATCAGCGCCGCGTCGGACGCGCGTGAACATTGTGATGGTAACGAGTGTACGTCGGCGGCCCGCGATGACATCGACTCGAGCAAGACGCTGGCTAACGTCGCGAACGTCGGCTTCGTGGTTGGCGTACTGGGGGCTGCATACGGAGCCTACGAGTACTTTCTGAACGCGCCCGACGAGCCGACGCCTTCGGAAAGCGCTCAGGCTGGTATCGTCGCTCAGCCCTTCGTCGGTGTGAGTGCCGACGGGCGTGATGCCCTGCTTGGAGTCAGTGGAGCGTTCTGATGGTTACGTTGAACTCGATGGCGCGGCTTGGCCGCTTGTGCTGGGCGCTACTCTCTGGCTGCTGCTTTGCGAGTTGTCAGGCCTTCAGTGGCGTTGGTGATCTGAAAATCGTCGAAGACGAGTCGGGGGATGACGACGCGATGAATGCCGAGCCTGACGCGGACGACATGGCCGGGGGCAGCGGCGCAGATGACGAGGGTGAAGCCGAAGCGGGCGCGCCCGATGACGACTCGCGAGCCGACGACCTCGACGATCGAGCTGGCGACAGCGATGACGACGACGCGGTTGATGATGATGGGGATGTTGGCACCGACGCGGGCGACGCCGTGGATGACCAAGTCGCCGACGATGCCATGGGTGAATTTGACGCAGGGCCGCGAGACCAATGTGAACCCAATCCAGGAGCCAGCTGTGAACTCGCCGCTGACTGTGGATGTGCTGCAGGCGAGACCTGTCACTTCGATGCGGAGCTGGACGCCGTAGCCTGTCGTCCCCTCGGTGTCGCGTCCTCGGGTGAGCCATGTGACGAGTCGGACGATTGTGGTGCAGGAGCAACGTGCTTGGCGGGCAATTGTCAGCTGCCTTGTGCCGAGACGAGCGATTGTGGCGAAGCCGAGACCTGTGCGTCGGGTTTCGTGAGCGATTCAGGGCAACGACTCGAACAACGCTACTGCGTGATTGCCTGCTCGCCGTTCGAGTCTGATAGCGGCTGCAGCGCTGGCGATCGATGTCACATCCTGTCTGACGAGGTCGCAGGATGCCTTGCGTCAGGTGACGCGGGGTTGAACGATTCATGTGAACGCAGCAGCGACTGCGGGCCGGGACTGGAGTGTGCTGAACTCGGCGCGGGGGACGCGACCTGTATGGCCCGCTGCTCCGTCGAACGGGGCTGCAGTGGTAGCTGCATACCTCTGGACCCCGAACAGAACTACGATGGTGATACCTCAGGCGTTTGTGTTTGCGACTACGCTGACGGCTTCGAGTGTTCCCCTACCGAGCAGTGCGGGTGCGCTGCCGGGCTAGCGTGTTCGCTGGTGTTACCCGACTACTTAACGGAGTGTCACGAGCCCGGGCCTGGCGATACTCGTGAGGCTTGCAGTGACTATACCGATTGCGCGGCGGGACAACTGTGCGTGCTCGGCGTGTGCGCACCCTATTGCGACGTCGACGACGATTGCCCCGACGAGGGAACGTGTATCGTCAACAACAACTTCCAGCCGCCTGTCGGCTTGTGCACCACGCCGTGTGACGCGGTAGCTCCCAACGCTCCCGAAGACGGCACGCCGCCGTGTCCGGACTCGATGACCTGTATCCCGTTCTTCGAGGGTCAGTCTTCGGAGTTTACGTGCGCCACCGAGCGAAGTGCCGCCACCCAGGGGCAATCGTGTGACTCGGAGCTCGACTTGTTTCAGTGCGCGCCGGGTTTCGCCTGTGCCGCAGATGCGACAGGCGACGCGCTCGAGTGCCGACGATGGTGCGAGGTGGGGCAGTCGTGTGACGGTGGCGGAGTATGTGAAGCGGTGACCACGTTTCGAGGTCGCGAACTCGGCTTGTGCACCACGCCCGTGTGCGGCAATGGCGTCGTCGAGGGGGGCGAGGTTTGCGACGACGGTAATCTGGACGAAGAAGACGGCTGCACCACGGCGTGCGCGCCTTGTGGCACGCTCAACGGTCAGAGCGAGTGTAACCTCGCGCCGAGCTGTGGATGCGCGGCGGGTCAAGCGTGTCAGGTTATCGACGCAATGACGGGAACGGCGAGCTGCGTGCCCGCGGGGAGCGGCCAACTGGACGAGCGTTGCGAAGAACTCAGCGACTGTGCGATAGGATTATCGTGCGTGGGCATGGGGCCGACGTTGCAGCTTTGCACGAGCCAGTGCAGCGCGAGCAACGATTCCGCCTGCGGTCCAACGGAAGCCTGCAGTCAATTGTACTCGGGTACGGAGCCGTCACCCGACAACTTCGTTTGTTTGGACGTGTGTGATCCCGTGCGAGTGGGTTTCGAGGACGATGGCGTTCAAGCCTGCAGCGCGGGCACGCAGTGTGTTCCAGGCGTGACGTACGCCAGCTGTGTCGAAGATACGGGCAACGCCGCGCCACTCGACGAGTGCACGAATACTGGCGACTGTGAGCCGGGCGCGCTTTGCGTGCTCGGGATCTGCCGTAGGGTGTGTAGCTCGCAAGCCGACTGCCCACAATCCAGGGACGTCTGCAACTTGGGGCTCGATCTGTTGGCGAAGCCCGACGAGCCCGTTGGAGTGTGCGCGGTGCCTTGCGAACCAGTGGGCGTCGACTCTGGATGTGACGAAGGGCAGTACTGCCTCGCTTCGTCGGCTCCGCCGATCTGCATCGAGGCTCTGGACTCGGGTGTGGTGGGTGACGCGTGTGTTTACCACGCAGACTGCGCAGAGGGGCTCGCGTGCGCTGGTGGGTGCGTGCAATGGTGTCGTACGAACTCCGACTGTGCTGTTGCGACGCCCAGCTGCGTGCTGGTGACGGGTTACGTCGATGCCAGCGGTGTGGCGCTCGGCGTCTGCAACTGACTGAGCCGGTGGATGGCGGACTACCGCGTCAGAATCCCCATTTGTTTTCTGGCTGTGGCTCGGGTTGTGGCGTCGGCGGACGACGTGGCGGCTTGTGGGTTGATGCGGGCGGAGTGGTCACCGTGGGCTTGGTCGTCTCGGTTGGTACCTCAGGGGGCACCTCGACGCTTGCTGCCCCCGCGTCACGAGTGTCGGCGGTGGTCGTTGCTGTGGTCGTCGGAATCGTCTCCACGTCTCCAGAACCTGCAGCCTGCGGCTGGTCAGCGGAAGGGTCCGCGTTGGTCGCTTCTGAGCCGCGGGCGACTGCCGTAGAGTTGGCGGGCTCGTTCGCCGAGTCGACAGGCGTGATCACAGGGTCGGTTTGCGCCGCGGTATTGGCCTCTTGGTAGAGACGCAACCCCACCGTCGCGCCCACCGCGACTACGACGAAGGCTCCAGCCGACAGCCACCAGCCTTTGGCGCTTTCTTCGGTGGCTGGCTTCGGCTCGAGCGCGAGCACAGCTTTGGATTCACTGCCCATCATATGCAGCCCGCGGGGCTCCACAGGCATCGGGGTGTGCGCCGAGGCGTGGGGGATGCGCGCCGTCGTCCCAGGTCCAGCGGCTGCACTCATCCCAGCAGAATCACCAGTCCAAGCGACGTTGGACGCATGCTGGGCACTGGGATGTTGCTGGGCGCTCGGATGTTGCTGGGCGCTGGGATGTTGCTGAGCGCTGGGATGTTGCTGGGCACTGGGATGTTGTTGCGCACTGGGGCTGAAGTGCGGGCTGGCTGCGTGTGCCGAGTGAGCAGCGCTACCCCGGTCATACCCAACCTGGGCGGAGTACGCGTTGCTGGGGTCGTGTCCAGAGTAGGCGTCGCTGGGGTAGTGGCCCAAGCTGTAGCGCTGTTCACCCGTGGCATCGCTCGACTCACGCGCGTGAGCGCTGCCCGCTGGCGCAGCCTGCCCAGGGGACAGGTGTGTGGTCTCGACGACTGCCGTTGACGCGAAGGCACTCGGGTCGTGAGTGTAGCCCCGCTGGGCGTTCATGGTCGAAAGCGCTTCGGAGAAGCCTTGAAAAAGTGCTTCAGCACTGGCGAACCGCTGCTGTCGATCCGTAGCCAGCGCTTTCGCGAACCATGCATCGAGCGGGGCGAGCACGGGATTGAACTCACGAACGGGTTTGAAGCGCGCTTCCTGCACTTTCAGGCACAACGCGCCGAAGGTTTCGGCATCGTAGGGGTAGTAGCCCGTCAGCGCCTCGTACGCGAGCACGCCAATCGCCCACAGGTCGCTGCGGCTGTCGATGTCTTTGCCTTTGAACAACTGCTCGGGGCTCATGTAGTGCGCGGTGCCCAGCATCAGCCCGGTTTGCGTCAGTGGAGACGGACCCGCATCTCCCGTTCGTGCGACACCGAAGTCCAACACCTTGATGAACGGACGCCGGCTCTTCACCAGGAAGACGTTCGCAGGTTTGATGTCACGATGAATGATGCCGATGCGATGCGCTTCCCCCAAGACTTCGCACAGCTGCTCCAGGATCTCTCCCAGGGTGGTGGGCTGCAGCGTCCGTTCACGCTCCAGCCTTTGCGAGAGATCTTCGCCTTCGAGCAGCTCCATCACGATGTAGGGACTGCCGTCATCGCCTTCCGTGACGCCGTAGTCGTGAACCTGAACCACGTGGGGGCTGCGTACTCGTGCGATCAATCTAGCTTCGCGTTCGAAGCGAGAACGGGCGTCGGGATGTGAGATCAGTTCCGCGGACATCAGCTTCACGGCGACCTGTCCGCCCAAACGCAGGTGATGACCGACCCAGACGCTTCCCATGCCACCCTTGCCGAGCTGTCGCTCCAGGCGAATGGTGTTGGCAATGACGTCTCCAGGTCCAAGCATCGCTCGAAGACTCCCACCCTGCTCGGGCGGGCGCAAGGGCGGCCACGAGCTGCTCGAAGTCGTGACAGGCGCGCTTCAACGCATGGGAAGAACTACGAGCGCCCGGGGATGGCGACGCAGAACTCCAGGCTGTGACCAAGTGTAGGACATGTGGCCGAAACAGGCGGGGCCGCGACGACAGAGCGAGGCATTGGCGAGGGGGATCCCGCCCAACTCGGCGGGCGTCCTCACGGAACGGGAACGAGACCAACGCTCAGTTCGTAGAGGGAGCCGCTCCCGTTCTGATAGTGACTCCCCAAACAAACCTGTGAAGTCAGCGTTACCGCGGGGTGCTCTAGCGTGAAACTACGTGTGGGGGGTTACCGAGCTGGCCGAGCGAGATGCCGCACGTCGTGATGACGCGCTTGGCGCGTTCGTCAGGACGGAACTCGTTCAGCCCAAAGCAGCGACGGCCCTTGCGAGGCTCGACACACTGACGGGATATGCGCTCTTGAGCTCGGGCGCGAAGATTGAAACGCGCAGCTCTTCGAAAGACCAGCGTAGGGCACGCGCGGTGCGCTGGTCTTCGAAGCGGGGGTACCCTTGCAAGAACGATTGCCAAACCGGGCTGAAGGGAGCGAGCTTGTCCGCGTCCTTTCGGGGGTTGTTCAGGGCGCGTTCGAGGCGTACGCGAATCGCTTGCAGGTAGCGCGGGAACTGACTGAAGTGGCCGAGCTCTGCCTGGGCGAGTACCTCGGGAGCATAGAGCAGGTCGAGCTGCTCGCGCATCTCTCTAATGGCCGGGGCGCCTGCGGGTTGGCGGGACGCGTCCGAGAGGGAGCGCAAAGTCTCATCGAGCTCCGCCGAGGCTTGTGCGATGGCCGAAAACACGGCGTTGGCGGCGTTGGGTAAGCGCCCTCGACCGGCCTGCAGTAACGCTTCGAACGCTTCTTTCGTGCGGGGCAAAGACTCGGCGTCGGGGATCGGGAACGCTTCTCTGACGATACGCGCGAGCACGGCGGCGTGAAAACGTTGGGTTTCGTCTCGCGACGCGGGCATGCCCGGCAGCCGCGTGAACGGTGGAGGTAGGCGGCGCTTCAGTGCTTGCAGCGAACGTTCTTGGTCGATGGTTACCAGGCGAAGGACGCCGTCGATAGAGGCGGCGTCGGCGCGGGCGCGCGAGTCCTCGTAGGTCAGTTCGACGCTGTCGTCACGGTCGACGAGCGCGGGGTAGACGTCTACTCGGGTGCCGAGCAGCTGTCGCGTGGCGCTTCGAGGTAGTTCGCCGAAGTCCCAGCTGGTTATCTGCTGGCGTGATTGTGCAGCGGGATGGTGCTGCTCGATCGCTGCGCGCGCTCGCGCGCCGAACTTTTGAAGCAGTGGGCCGAGGTCTCGGCTTTCGTCGAGGACTTTGCCGCGCTCGTCCCACACGCGGCACGTCGGGCGCAAGTATCCAGGTAACACGTCCGTGCGCATCGAGGTAGGGGGTAGGGTAACACCTGTGATGGTTTCGATGGTGTTGGCGAGCTGCGCAGCGAAGGGTCCGGAAAACGGCGTGAGCTCGCGGGCGACCTGAGTCGCCAGTTCGGGCAGATCGCCGAGCTGGCGGCGCTGGGCTTTCGTCAAGCGCTGCAGCACTTCGAGAATGCGCCGTTCGTGCCAGGCGGGGATCGTCCAGTCGAGCTCGTCGGCGGTCAAGCGTGGTACCAGCGCGAGCGGCAGGTTCAGCGTGATGCCGTCGTCGTCCGCCCTCGGGTCGAAGCGGTAGCTGAGCTCCACTCGGGCTCCCGCCAGCGGCAGTGTGTCGGGGTAGTCGTCGGGATCGATGGGGTGCTCGTGGTCCATCACGTCGCTGAGTGACAGCTGCAAGATCGCTGGGTCGTCGCGTTCGGCGCGCTCTCGCCAGGCCTCGAAAGTCTTGCCGTTGACGACGGAGTCGGGCAGGCGGCGATCGAAAAACTCCGTCAGCGCGTCTTCGTTGGCGAGCATGTCGCTTTGACGTGCCTTGTCGCGCAGTCGACCGAGCTTGTCGAGAAGCTCGCGATTGTGCGTGGCGAACGCCCCTTTGCTCTCGTACTCACCGCGTACCAGCGCGTGTTCGATGAACATCAGCCGCGCGCGTACCGCTGAGATCTTCGAGTAGTCGACGCTGTGATCACGCAACACGGGCAGCCCGTACAGCGTGGCGTGTTCACGCACGGACGCGCGCGCAGACTTCTGCGACCAGTGAGGATCCGAGTAGCGTCGCGTGAGCAAGTGGCCCGCACACTCGTCGAGCCACAACGGGTCGATCTTGGCTGCCGTCCTGGCGAACAGCTGCGAAGTCTCGACCAGTTCGAACGCCATCACCCAGGCGGGGGGATTTTTGGCGAGCGCAGACGAGGGATGGATCGAAAACCGCGTCTGTCGAGCGCCCAAGTAGCCACGCTTTTGCCTGTCGTATTGCCCGATGCGCGAGAGCAGCCCCGTGAGCAACGCCTTGTGTAGATTCTCGCTGGGAGCGGCACGCGTAGCGTCGGTCGACTCGCCGTCGTGCGCTCTCCTCCTCTTGCGACGGGCGGGGCGTTTGGCGTTTGGGTCCGCGTGGGGAGACGGCCTGGTGGCGCGACGCAGTTTCAGCTCCTTCACGGTCGTAGTCAGCTGACGCTGCACCTCGCGCCACTCACGTATGCGATTGAACGACAAGAAGTTCTGTTTGCACGTCTTGCGCAGGTGCGAGCTGCCTTTGTTCCGCGCCTCCTCCACGAACGCCCAGAGTCGCAGCAAACCCGCAAAGTCCGACTCCGCATCGCGAAAGCGCTGATGCAGGTGGTCGGCTTTTTGCTCGGCGTCGCGCGGTCGTTCACGCGGGTCGCGGATCTCCAGTGCGGCGGCCACGATCAACATCTCGTCCAGGCAGTCGTAGTCCACGGCGGCCAAGATCATCCGGGCTATTCGGGGGTCGACGGGAAAGCGCGCGAGCTGTTTACCCAGGGCCGTTAGCTCGCGGTCGGCGTCGAGTGCGCCCAGCTCTTCGAGTACGCGGTAGCCTTCGGTGACGGCGCGCGGCTCAGGGGTATCGAGAAACGGGAAGCTCTCGACGTCGCCGAGTCGTGAAGCCTTCATGCGCAGAATCACGCCCGCCAACCCGACGCGTAACACCTCGGGATCGGTGAACTCGGGCCGGGCGTCGAAGTCCTCTTCCGAATAGAGGCGCACGCAGATGCCTTCGCGCACGCGGCCCGAGCGGCCTTTGCGCTGGTTGGCGCTAGCTTGCGAGATGTCTTCAATTTGCAGGCGAGTGGTACCCGAACGCGGATCGTAACGTGACAGTCGCGCGACGCCCGCGTCGATCACGTAGACGATGCCCGGCAGCGTCAGTGACGTCTCCGCGACGTTCGTGGCCAAGATCACGCGTCGCCGTGAGCCTTCGGAGAACACCCGACTCTGCTCCGCCGCCGAAAGCCGTCCGTACAGCGGCAAGATTTCGGCGTTGCGTAACTTGCGCCCCGACAGGATACGTTCGGTCTCGGCGATTTCGCGTTCACCAGGTAGAAACACCAAAAAATCGCCGTGAGGGTCGAGCCCCATGATCGATTCAACGGCGTTCGCCACCGCCTCGCGCGGATCGAGTTCGGGATCCGGCGGTTCGTACAGTACGTCGACGGGAAAGGTGCGTCCCTCGACTTCGATCACGGGGGCGTCGTCGAAGAACTCGGAAAAACGCGCCGTTTCGATCGTGGCCGAGCTGATCACCACTTTGAGATCCCGACGCCGCGGCAAGATGCGCTTGAGCCAGCCCAGCAAGAAATCGATCGTCAGGCTGCGTTCGTGCGCTTCGTCGATGATCAACGTGTGGTAGCGGCGCAAGAGAGGATCGCCCTGGATCTCCGCCAGCAAGATACCGTCGGTCATGAACTTCAGCTGGGTGCTCGGCTGGCTGCGATTCTCGAACCGGATCTGGTAACCGACGGCACTTCCGAGCGGGCAGTCGAGTTCACTGGCAACGCGAGCGGCAACGCTGGTGGCGGCGATGCGCCGCGGCTGGGTGACGCCGACCTGCCGGGGGCGACGCGAGCTCTGGGACAGCGGCTGGCGCTCACGGAGCTGAAGCGCGATCTTCGGGAGCTGTGTGGTCTTACCCGAACCCGTTGCGCCCGCGACGATCACGACCTGATTGGTCGCTAGCGCTTCCAAAATGTCGTCTGCCCTCGACGAGATGGGTAGTTCGGGAGGAAATTCGATGCGCAGCGGCCGCAGCGAGGTGTGCGGAGAGGGGTCGTCCGTCGTTTTCGCGGCCTGCTCTGGGGGCTCGTGCGCGGCGTGGACTCGTGGGGCCTGAACGTCGGCCCCACGCATCTCTGCCGCGCTCCCGTCGGAGGCTCGTGCTCTGCGGCGCCGTGACATCGCGACGCCTCATAGCACCTGCTGCCACTCGGCGCGAACGTGGCGTCACATCTCGGATCGTCCGTTCACTCCTGGCTGGCGGCCTCGTCCGCTGCGACTTCCGTGGCCAGCACGTACGGTTGCACGACGACACTGTCGAATGGTTTTCCTTGGTCGTCCTGCCACTTGCTCAACTGGGCCCGACTCGGGCGCACCAGCTGTTGCCCGTCAATCCACCCCTGAACGGCAATCGTGTCGTCTTCGGCTACCGCGACGGCGACGTCGAGCAAGTCGACTTCGACCACTAAAAACAGCGCCATGCGATCATTGTGGGCGCGTAGATCGCTCCACTGCACGCGCCCGCGTTCGCGTTGCAGGCGCTCTCGCAGCTCGGGACCGACGAGTCTGTCAGTGGTCATGCCGCCACCCATAGCAGATCAGGTGCGCGAGGTGTACGTTGGAGGCCGCGGCTGTTTCGGTGACGGCGCAGCCGCAGAACACGGAACCTCCCTTGGCAAAGCCGAGTGCCCGTCCTAGCCTGTGCAGACGATGCTGACTCCCGAATGGCTTGGCGCCCTAGCTCGCTACAACCGTTGGATGAACGACAACCTGTACGGGCTGGCCGCAACACTCAGCGACGAAGCGCGCAAGCACGACGACGGGGCGTTCTTCAAGTCCATCCACGGCACCTTCAACCATCTGCTGCTCGCGGATCGAGTGTGGCTCGCGCGCTTTCAGGGAGTGAACGTTCCCGGCGGCTTCATCGCGCCCGGCATCCGTTCGTTGGATCAAGAGCTCTACGCAGACTTCGACGAGTTGCGTCGCGAACGCGCGCACACCGACGCCGCTTTGTCGGACTGGGTCTCCGAGCTCAGCGAAGAGCGACTTGCCGGGCCGCTCGTGTACACTAGGCGCGGCAAACAGGTTCGAACTCCACTGTGGTGGGCCGTGGCTCACGTGTTCAACCACCAGACCCATCACCGTGGGCAAGTGACGACGCTGTTGAACCAACGAGGGCTCGATCCGGGCGTCACCGATCTGTTTGCGATGTTGGTGCAGGAGTCGGCAGGCGCGCGCTAGAAAAACCCCGTCGCAGCCTGCCGACTCAGCAGTGCGAGATACACTCGACGAGCGATCAGCCCACTCGAACGTCGCTCACCGCTCCCAAGATCCCGAAGGCTTGAAGCAGCCACAAGATGAGCGCTATCACGACCACCGCGTGCAGAATGGTCCTCACTCGCGAGTCCATCGGTATGAACGAATTGACCGCCCAGAGCAGGACACCAACTACGATGATCACCAAAACGATAGTAAGTAGGGACATGAACCACCCCTGAGCACGATCCGTGCCGCAGCAGAACACGCGGAAAACACCTGGAAATCAAAGGGCGGTGGGGCGTTTGCGGCACGACCTGGCCTGATTGCCTCACCTCGGTTCGGAACATAGTTCCACGGCGCGTCACGCCACTCGGACATGAACCAGTCATTCAATCGTGTTCCACGGCAGGCCGTGCCGAGCGCTGTGGTCAGCACTGACGCCATCCCTCGGTTCGCTGAACCTGTCGACCGAGAAACACTCGCTGAGGCGCTGCGCGAACACGGCTTGGCGATCGTCGAGCGCGCCGCGCCAGAGTCGTTGGCGACGCGCGTCCAGCACGACCTCGCGCCATACCTGGAGCGCGTCTTGCCCAGCCAAGGCACCTTCATGGGTTTACGCACGCGTCGCACGGGGAGACTCGTGGCCAAGAGTGCGGCGTGCCGTGAGTTGATGCTGCATCCCATGGTGCTCGGCGCGTTGGAGCTTGCGTTCGATCGCGGTTGTTACGACTTTCAACTCCACGGAACCAGCGCGTCGCGTATCGAACCAGGAGAGAGCGCACAGTCGCTGCATCGCGATGACTCGGTGTTTCCGTTCCTTCACCCGTCTCCCCCGAACTCGTTCGTGTGCGTTTGGGCGATCGACGAGTTTCGGAAAGAAAACGGAGCCACGCGCGTCATCCCTGGAAGTCACCTGTGGGACGACGCCACGACCCCCGACGAGACCCAGTGCCAGTTTGCGGAGATGCCCCGAGGCTCGCTGTTGATCTTCGACGCAGCGCTCTACCACGGCGCGGGCGCGAATACTTCGGAGCAGTCGCGCACGGGAGTGCTCATCAGTTACAGCCTCGGTTGGCTGCGCCAAGAGGAAAACCAGTTCCTCGCGGTTCCTCCCGCGCTGGCCAAGACGTTACCCCAGCGGCTCCGCGAGCTCGTCGGCTACAAGAATCACGGGTTTCTGGGGCACTTCGAACTGGGCAGCCCCGAACGCGCCTTGGCCGAGTCGGTGCAGGACGTCTACCCGGCAGAAGATCTCTACACCGAGGAGCTCGAGCGCATCGGCGTGCGGCGTCGCTGAACGCCCACGGAACGATGTTCCCTAACTGGTCACGCCGCTTTGGCGATGCAAGCTGCACTCGGAGCGCTCGACTTTTGTCCGCCCATCGCGCACTCTGCGCCCGTGTCGCAACGGCCACCGCTGGTCGGGCGCGCTCGAGAGCTCGACGACCTGAAGCAGACTCTCGCGCGCTCGGCTCATGGCGCGGGGCAGCTGGTGTTGCTCGCCGGCGAGGCTGGCATGGGCAAGAGTCGCTTGTGCGAGGAGCTGGCAACGCTGGCCGCGGAAGACGAGCGGCTGGTGCTTTGGGGTCGCTGCTGGGAGTCGGGCGGCGCCCCAGCGTTCTGGCCTTGGCGACAGGTCCTTCGCAGCTTGGCGCGCGCGCTGGGCTCCGCGGAGCCGTGGGCGCACGACGCGGTGCTGAGCGCGTTCATGGGCGGCAGTTCACTGCGCCCCGCGGGAAGTGAGCTCGCGGGATTGGATCCCGAGCAAGCTCGCTTCGCGCTATTGGAAGCGATCGCACAAACGTTGTGTGATGCAGCGCGCACCACGCCGCTGCTCATCGTGCTCGAAGACCTGCACGTCGCGGACAGCGCTTCGACCTGGCTGCTCGAATTCTTGGAGACCCAGCTGCGTCACGATCCGATCATGTTGCTGGGCACGTTTCGGCCTTCGCAGCTCGAGACCGCTCAACTCACGGGCGTGGTACAGCGAGCTCACGTCGTCTCGCTGCCTGCGCTCGGCGCTGAAGCCATCGAACGGTACTTGAATGCGCGTGTGAACGCACCGCTGCCGCCAGGAACGCTCCAAGACGTGGTCGAAGCGACCGAGGGAAACCCGTTGTTCTTGGAGCAGGTCGCGCAAGTGATCGCTCATGAACCCAACGCCCCGAGAGGCGCGCTGCTCACCTTGGGCATCAAGAACATCATCAGCGAGCGGCTATCGATTCACCCTAAACCCGATCTGGAGCAATTGCGCGCGACGACCGTGCTCGGACGTGAGTTTTCGCTCGCCGATGCTGCGCTACTGCTGGGCGAGACGGAAACCCAGGTCGAAAGCCTGCTCGAGCGTTTGACGGCGGGTGGTGCGATCGAACGGGTGGGCCTGCGAGACTACCGCTTCAGCCACATCCTGGTGCTCGAGACGTTGTATCACGCGCTGCCGGTCGAGCGGCGCACGGCGCTTCATCTCGAGCGCGCACGAGCGTTGCGTGACAAGTGCGAAGCGGGCGCCTCGAGCGCGTGGTCGGCGGTGGCGCACCATTATCTGGCAGCTGGGGAGCTGGAGCAGGGTATCGTCGCGCTCGAAGCCGCCGCCCGCACCGCGCTGAGTCAGCTCGCCTTCGACGATGCCGTCGAACTCGTGGAACGTGCGCTCGCGGGACTGAGCCAGGACGTGTCTCCCGAGCGGCGCGCGGAGCTGCTGTTGTTACTCGCCAACGCTCGCTTACAGGCCGGCCACATCACTTCCGGGCGCGCGGCGTGTCATGAAGCCGCGCACGTCGCTCGGCAGATTCACTCGGCTAGTCTGTTGGCGCGAGCGGCGCTGTGTTGCGGCAGCGTGTTCGTGTTCGCGAAGGTCGACCGTCGTTTGGTCGGGCTATTGCAAGACGCGCTAGCTGCGTTGCCGCCGGACGCGGCCAGCGAACGCGCAGAAGTCTCGGCGCGTTTGGCCGCCGCGCTGCAGCCGAGCCCGACGCCAGAAGTGCCGATCACGTTGGCCCGTGACGCGATCGCTCTGGCCCGTCGTCAGGACGACGCGCCGCTGCTGCTTCGGGTCATGCGTTCGGCGATCTCGGCGCTGATGGACATGGGGCCCGCTGACGAGCGGCTGGTGCTCAATCGAGAGTACCGCGCCCTGGCTACACGTTTGGGCGCGACCAGTGACCTGTGGCGGGCGCATTGTCGTCTCCTGTTCGACCACTTCGATCTGGGGCAGCTCGATGAGGCATATGATGCTTTGAGCGACGTGGTGGCGATGGCGGATCGACTCGATCAGCCAGACTACGCATGGCGAGCGACTGCCATGCGCGCCATGGCGGCGATGTTTCGCGGGCGGTTGACGGAAGCCGAACGCTTGTGGCGCGAAGCGGAGCCGCTCGGTGAACGCGCGCGCGACCCCAACTGGCGTCGCGCGCGCGCCATGGCTCGGCTGGTGTGGTATCGCACCGCGGGCCAGCGCGCGCCCGAACAGCTCATCGATGACATCGCGACGCAATTCGACGGCGAGATCTTCGGACGCCTCAGTGTGCTCGGTGAATGGGCGCGTGCGGGGCGCATTTCGGAGGTGCGCGGCGCGTTCGAGCCAGCCGACGCTCAGACCATCTACGTGTCCAACGACACGGGCGTGCTTCAGGAGCTGGCGTATGTTGCCGTCGCGCTGGACGATCCGAAGTTGATGCGCGGGACGTACGAGCACGCGCTGCCCCACGCCGAGCGTTTCGTCAGTGGCGGCATGACCTCGCTCACGTGGGAGCCACCTTTACATCGCGCCCTCGGTCATCTGGCGCTTGCGCTGGGCGAGCGGGCGACGGCCGTTCGGCACCTCGAGCGCGCGCTGACGCTGGTCGAGGGCGTGGGCTCTCGTGGTTTTGCGGCTTGGATCCAACTCGAACTGGCGGAAGTTCTGATGTCGCCTGGTGCGAGCGCAAACGACCACGAAAAGGCAGTGACGCTGCTCGACGCGGCTCTGGCCAATGCCAAATCGGTGTCCTTGGTGCGACTGCAAGACTTGATCAGCGCGGCGCGTGAACGGTCGAGTGGCGAAACCTCGGGCTCGGCGTCCGTGCGCTCCCTGAGCCACGGCGACAAAGCGCCCAACGTGCGTCTCGAGCCCGATGGTGAGCTGTGGTGTCTGCTGTACGACGGCGCGCGGCACTCGCTCGCCAACACCAAAGGAGTGCGGCTGCTCGCGCGGCTCCTCGCGGAGCCGTGCCGCGAGTTTCACGTACTCGATCTGGAGTCGAACTCTGCGGGAGCGGATCTCGGGCATGCGGGTGAGCTGCTCGACCCCGAGGCCAAGCGCCAGTACCAGCAGCGCCTCGCCGAGCTTCGCGAACAGCTCGACGAGGCCGAGTCGTGGAACGACCCAGCGCGAAAGAGCGCGCTGCAAGCGGAGCTGGACGAGCTGACTCGCGAGCTCAGCCGCGCGTTCGGCTTCGGCGGCCGTGCTCGCACGGCGGCGAGCGCGGCCGAACGAGCGCGAATCAACGTGCAACGACGTTTGAAAGACGCGCTGCGACGCGTACGCGCGGTGGCTCCCCTGGCAGCCCGCGAGCTCGAACGATCCGTGCGCACGGGCACGTTCTGCGTTTACGACCCCTGACGAACGACGTTCCGCGAGAGGGAACGCCAGAGAGGTGCGGCGCCCGAGCGCCCGCTGCACGAACGCAGCACTCACCACTGGAGACTCTCATGTGTAACGCCCACTCGATCCCTCTCGACAACACCGACGCCTTCGCCGAGCGTTTGCTCGGCGCGCTGAACGGCGGCACGCTCAGCTTGATGATCTCGATAGGCTACCAAACGGGCCTGTTCGAACGTCTGGCGCAGTTCGATTTCGTCTCACCTGCCGAGCTCGCCAACGCCGCAAACCTCAACCAGCGTTACGTCGCCGAGTGGCTGGGTGCGATGGCGTGTTCTCGCGTCGTCGAAGTGCACCCCAGCGAGGCGCGCTACCGTTTGCCTGAAGCCCACCGACCCATGCTGACCAAAGCGGGCGGCGCCGACAACATGGCGGGTTTCACCCAGTACATCGCCATGCTCGGCCAGGTCGAAGCGGGCATATTGCGCTGCTTTCGCGAGGGGGGCGGCCTCGGCTACGATGCTTTCCCGCGCTTTCACGAAATCATGGCCGAAGACAGCGGCCAGAGCGTGCTCAGCTCGTTGTTCGACGCAATCTTGCCACTGGTTCCCGGGCTCACCAAGCGGCTGGAGCGGGGCATCGACGTGCTCGACTTGGGGTGTGGCCGCGGCAAGGCGTTGCTGGCGATGGCTGAACGGTATCCGTTCAGTCGCTTCACTGGGTACGACCTGTGCGAAGCGCCGCTAGCAGACGCCCGAGCGGAAGCTGCGGCCCTGGGCCTCACCAACGTGCGCTTCGAACGGCTCGACGCGACCGCGCTCGATCAGGCCAAACGTTACGATTTCATCGTCACCTTCGACGCCATTCACGACCAGGCCCGGCCCGACGTGGTGCTCGGTAACATCCGCCGTGCGTTACGCCCCGACGGGCACTACCTGATGCAAGACATCGACGCCTCCAGCGAAACGCGCCACAACCTCGAACACCCACTCGGTACATTTCTGTACACCATCTCGACCATGCACTGCATGACCGTATCGCTGGCCAACGGCGGGCTCGGCCTCGGCACGATGTGGGGCCGAGAGAAAGCCAACGAGATGCTCAGCGCCGCAGGCTTTCGCCAAGTTGCCGAACACGTGTTGCCCCACGATCAGCAAAATCGATACTACGTCGTGCAAGCTTGACGGCAGTGCTGTTCAAATCGAGCGAACTACTTGTTACAAGGAGCAGATGGTTCTGCGCGTGGTGCTGATTCAGCTCAAGCCCGAGTTTCGTTCGGACGGGGAGCTGCGCAAGATCGCCAAGCGCGCGCTCGAGGTGCTGCCGCACGCGGCGCGCGTGATGGACGTCAAAGTGCACCTGGCCTGTGACAGCCGGACGCAGAGCGACTGGGATATCTGTATCCTGGTGCGCTTTGCGTCGATGCAGGATCCACCCGTTTATCGCGTGGATCCGATCCATCGCGCGTTCGCCGACAAGTACCTCAAACCGCTGCAGGTGCGGCTGTTCGTCTACCACTTCGACGACTACGTGCCCCAAATCCCGTGACTGCAGCTTCCGTGACTGGAGCTTCCGCGACTGCAGCTTCTGTGAACCCGAAGCCGCGTCGTCGCGTCACGGCGTGGACTGTCGTGTCACGCTCGCGTGCGGCGGGGTCGCAATAGCGCTCGCCACGGCGTGGATCAGCTCGTCAGCTGTAAACGGCTTGGCGATGAACGGATACTCGCCCAGCGAGATACCGCGACGCAGCGCCTCGTCGTCGTTGTACCCCGACATCACGAGCACGCGTACGTCGGGATACGCGGCGCGGAAGCTGCGGACGACCTCGGCGCCGCCTCCCTCAGCCATCACCACGTCGGTCAAGAGCAGATCGACGCGCTTGGCACTGCTGCGCATGAGCTCGAGCGCCGCCGTTGGGCCCGCCGCTTCCCACACCTGGTAACCCGCACGCTCCAGCGCCGTGAACACGACGGCACGCACGCGTACGTCGTCGTCTACCACCAGCACGCTGCCGCCACCTTTGGACGGCAAGCTCAGCGGCGATTCTTCTTCCCGCACGGCTTGCGAGGTGAGCGGCAGACGAATTTCGAACGCCGTGCCCCGACCGAGCTCGCTCTGAACAGCGACACTGCCACCCATCGAATCGACGAGCTGGCGTACGTTCGCGAGACCCAGCCCCGTTCCATGCCCAGGGGCTTTGGTGGTGTAGAACGGGTCGAAAATCTCGGGTAGTGCTTCTGCTGTGATGCCGATGCCTGTATCGACCACTTCGATCACTGCCTGCTCTCGCTCGGCGTCTTTACTGACGCGAAGTGTGAGCGAGCCACCGTTGGGCATGGCATCTTTCGCATTGCCCGTCAGGTTCAGTAACACCTGCAGTAGGTGCGTACGGTCGGCGATCACGGCGGTGGGCTCATCGGGCAGCTCCGCTGTGAAGCGAATGTCCGAAGGGAGCAAACGGCGAATCGCCTGCAAGAACCCGCGCACGGTCGCCGCCGCGTCGATCGGCAGGGGACGGCTGACGTCGCGCCGTCCGAACACCATCAACTGATGCGTCAGCTTGGCGGCGTAGGCCGCCGCTTCCACGATGTTGTCTCGTTGCGTCCTACTTTCGTCCAGCAGGGACGCTTCGCCCATGATCGTGGTCAGTGCGTTGTTCATGTCGTGGGCAATGCCACCAGCCATCTGGCTCATCAGCTCGACCTTTTGCGCGTGGGTCAGCTGCGCGCGCGTGCTCTCCAGCGTTTCGAGGGTGGATTCGAGTGCCCGACGCTCCTCCATGGCTCGGCGCATCAGCCCTTCACGTTGCAGCAACGTCTTCGACAACGAGTCGACCAACATGCGGCCAGCGATGGCCGCGGGCACGACGACCGCCGCCATCGCGCTGACGGAACTGCTCCACGCTTCAATTTCTTCGCTGCTCATCGGTCCAGGTCGCGACCAAACGACGATCGCGCCGAGCGCCACGGTGGTCGCGCCCAGCGCGAGCAAGGCTGACGTCCCGAGCACCAGCGAAGCGATGAACAGCCCTCCCGCGACGAGCAACAGCGCATCTGCGCGCAGTCCCATCAAATAGGCGAGCGCAACGCCGAGCAGCACGAGAACCCACGGATAGGTGCGCGACAAGATCGGCGTCTTGAACGGTACCAGCGTCAGCCCGAACACACACGCGGTCGCGACCGACCCCAGCACCAAGCCAGCAGTGTTGAAGGGCTTGGCCGTCAGCAGCGCGCTGGCGATCCCCAGCAGACCCACCGCGCAAGCCGCTCGCATGATGCGCCGCAAGATGGACTCGCGGAGCGCGTCGACGCTGACCGCCTCCGGGCCCACTTCGGCGTCGTGTTCACCCGGACGCACGTCGGCACTCCGTTCGGTTTCCGTGCGGAGTTCGTCCACGCGGGCAGCGTAACTCGAAAGCGCCCGATCAGGGGCGCCTATCGTGCGAAACTTGCTCACTGGCGCAGGGAAAACCACAAGTCGCCCCCGGGTGCGCCCATCGGGCGTACGCGCTGACGGCCGCTGGGACTTTTTTCGGCCGCCGCTGACGACAGTAGGTTCCCGCGGCGGGTTCGCTGACTACACTCAGCGCAGCCAGAGTCCCGAACGAGAGGTTCGGAACTCCGTGCGCGCGGGGGCCAGCTACGTCACTTGTCACGCCCCGACGCGGTCCCTAAGACAGAGCGAACGACGAGGAGCAAACACGATGACGACTGAAGCAAAATGTCCGTTTCATGCGGCCAGCCGCGGCACCCGCAATGCAGATTGGTGGCCCAAGCAACTCGACTTGGAGCTGCTGCATCAACACTCCGAAAAGTCGGACCCGATGGGTAGCGACTTCGACTACGCCAAAGAGTTCGAGTCCCTCGATTACGCAGGCCTGAAACAAGACTTGGCGGCGCTGATGACCGATTCGCAGCCGTGGTGGCCCGCAGACTTCGGGCATTATGGACCATTGTTCATTCGCATGGCGTGGCACAGCGCGGGCACGTACCGCATCGGTGATGGTCGCGGTGGTGGGGGCAGGGGACAGCAACGTTTCGCGCCGCTCAACAGCTGGCCAGACAACGTCAATCTCGACAAGGCGCGGCGCCTGCTCTGGCCCATCAAACAAAAGTACGGTCGCAAGATCTCGTGGGCAGATCTGATGATCCTAGCGGGCAACGTCGCGCTGGAAACGATGGGTTTCAAGACCTTCGGCTTCGCCGGCGGTCGCCCCGACGTGTGGGAACCCGATCACGACGTGTATTGGGGCACGGAGACCACGTGGCTCGGCGGCGAGAAGCGCTATTCGGGCGAGCGCGAACTGGAAAACCCCCTTGCTGCGGTGCAAATGGGGCTCATCTACGTCAACCCCGAAGGACCCGACGGTAACCCAGATCCAGTAGCCGCAGCCAAAGACATCCGCGAGACCTTTGCCCGCATGGCGATGAACGACGAAGAAACGGTCGCATTGATCGCGGGGGGTCACACCTTCGGCAAGACCCATGGCGCGGCGGCTGCCAGTCACGTCGGGGCAGATCCCGAAGCGGGCACCCTCGACGCACAAGGCTTCGGCTGGAAGAGCAGTCACGCCTCGGGCGTGGCGGGTGATGCCATCACCAGTGGTCTCGAGGTCACCTGGACCACGACTCCCACGCAGTGGAGCAACGACTTCTTCGAACACCTGTTCGGTTACGAATGGGAGCTGACCAAGAGTCCTGCGGGCGCGCACCAATGGACGCCCAAGGGCGGCGCGGGCGCAGGCACAGTGCCTCACGCGCACGATCCAGCGAAACGCATTGCGCCTGCCATGCTGACGACGGATCTGTCGCTGCGCTTCGACCCCGAGTACGAAAAAATTTCGCGTCGCTTCTACGATAACCCCGCGGAGTTCGCCGACGCTTTCGCGCGCGCGTGGTTCAAGCTGACCCATCGCGACATGGGGCCGCGCTCCCGTTACCTCGGACCCGAGGTCCCCGGCGAGCAACTGCTGTGGCAAGATCCGATCCCCGCCGTCGATCATCCTTTGGTGGACGACAGTGACGTCGAAGCACTCAAAGCCAAAGTGCTGGCTTCGGGACTCTCCATCGCTCAATTGGTGACCACGGCGTGGGCGTCGGCTTCCACCTTCCGCGGCTCCGACAAGCGCGGCGGCGCGGACGGCGCGCGCATCCGCCTCGCGCCCCAAAAAGACTGGGCCGTAAACCAACCCCAGCAGCTCGCCAGCGTCCTCAACACGCTGGAAGGCATCCAGCAGGCGTTCAACGCATCAGCGGCAGGCGGCAAGAAGATCTCGCTCGCGGATCTGATCGTGCTTGGAGGCTCTGCCGCCGTGGAGCAGGCCGCCAAAGCTGCGGGCTCGAAGGTAACGGTGCCGTTTTCGCCCGGGCGCATGGACGCCAGCGCCGAACAAACTGACGTCGCGTCGTTCGAGCCGCTCGAGCCCGTGGCCGACGGCTTTCGCAACTATCAGAAGGCGAAATACGCGGTTTCGTCGGAGACGTTGCTCGTCGATCGCGCCCAACAGCTCACGCTGACCGCGCCCGAAATGACTGTGCTCGTCGGCGGGCTGCGCGTGCTCGGGGCGAACGTCGGTCAGTCGAAACACGGCGTGTTCACGGAGCGCGAGGGAACTCTGAGCAACGACTTTTTCGTCAACCTGCTCGACATGAACACCGAGTGGAAGCCGACGTCCGCCGATCCCGACGTGTTCGAAGGGCGCGATCGCAAGTCGGGGCAAGCCAAGTGGACGGGCACGCGCGTCGATCTGGTGTTCGGCTCTCACTCACAGTTGCGCGCTGTCTCAGAGGTGTACGCCAGCTCTGACGCCGCACAGAAGTTCGCCAGCGACTTTGCCGCCGCCTGGACCAAGGTGATGAACCTCGACCGCTTCGATCTGTAGAGCGCGCGCGGAGCTTCCTTCAGCGCGTGACCTCGACCGTCGCGTTCATCAGCGCGGGCTGCTTCAAATCAGAACGCCCGCCTGCGCTCGAACGCGACGGTCGCGCTGAGGTTCCGCTCTTGTCGGATCCCGAGCAAAAACCTCGACTAGCGCGCCGAAGACGCGGCGCGTGACACGTAAGATGGATCGCGGCTGCTCGGTTGCAGCCGTGATGGAGGAACATGTCTTACCCAAGTCGATACTTGGCGTGCGGCCTCGTCGCGTTCGTCGGCGGCATAGCGTGCGTCGTCACCACAGACTCCGACGATGACGCGACGTCGTCGAACCCCGAAGCGGGCACGAGCGGCGATCGCGACGACCCAGCAGGCCCCAGCGATCGCGACGATTCCGAAGCGGGCGCCGCGGACGACGACGGACCAGCTTACGACACCGACGATGATCGTGAAGACGACGACGGCGAGACCGACGACGGCCCGTCGGATGACGGCGCCGCGGACGACGGCGACGACATGGACGACGCGAGCGAAGACGACGCCCTCGCGGACGCAGGCACCGACGACTCTCCAGACGCTTCGACGAACGACGACTCGGCCAGCGACGATTCAGCGGGCGACGATGACTCGGCGGGCGACGACAGCTCCGAACCCGACCCCACGTTCAACATCGTCGAGCCGCTGGCCGTCGGCACGGAGGGTGTGATCGTCGGCGGCGCTGCAGCCGGCAGCCTCATCCCCGGCAAGAGCTTCGCGATGGACGAAGGTTACCACGTGAGCTCCTTCGCCCGCTCCCGCGACGGCTCCGTCATCTGGTTCACCTTGTACGACGAGTTCGCCGAAGAAGGACTGTGGTGGCAGGTGTGGTCGATCGACGTCGACGGCGGTAACGCCCAGCGCAGCAGCCTGACGCTGCCAGAAAACTGGGGTTACCCCGGCGGGTTCGAGCTCGCCGTCAGCGAAGACGGTCACGCGGCGTTTCTGATCGTTCCCATCGGAGTGCCGGCCGCGGTGCAGCCCATCCGCGAGCTGCAAATCTTTCGCGCCAGCGAACGTGGCGGCGCGTTCACCCAAGTGGGCACTACCGAGGACGTCACCGAGTTCGATTCGCTGGGCCTCGCGCAGCCCGTATATCCGCGAGCCACCGCCGACGGCACGTCACTCATCGTCAATGGGGGCAGGGGGATCTGGAAGTTCTCACAGGGTGACGGCTGGCTGCCGTTCAAGATCGGTGACCAAAGCGAAGTCTACTTCGACGGCGAGGCGCCCACGGCCAGTCGTGCAATGGCGGGGCTCGATATCGACGCGGCGGGCGCCAAGTGGATCACCAGCGTCGTATTCAGCGAGCCCGATACGATGTGGGCCGTGCTCACGGGCACGTCTATTCCCTTGACCACCATCGAAGAGATCCGCCCCGAACAAGCGCACACGCGCCTCGAACTCGACGATTCCGGCCAGACCGTGGCGTACACCTTTTACGGCGAGACCCTCGGCGACTCGACGAGCATCGTTGGGGAGCAGGGCGGCGTGCAACGCGTATTGACGGCAGACGTCGACGCCGTCAGCGACGTGGCGCTCTCGGGTGACGGGCAGTGGATCCACGCGGTGAACAAGCCGACCAGCTTCGAGACCACCCACACGAGCTTCTTCGAACGCGTCGAAGACGGCAGCGGCCGCATCAAAGCCCACAGCGAAGCCTTCGGCGGTAACGGCATCGAGGGCGGCCAGCTCGGCTTCGATGGCAGCAGTCTGGTCGCGCGCGTCAACGTCGGCGACTCGATCATCGGCACGTCGGGGCTGTGGTCGATGTTCAAAGGCGAGATGGGCCGCGACGGCTACCCCACGGTCGAACGCATTGCCTACCGCTTCGACGAAGAAGACAACCTGGTCGTGCGCGTCGACGCCGCCGCCAGCGACACCATCACGGAAGTGTACGTCTTGCCGCTGTACGAACGTTACGTGGATCCCATCGTGCCGTTACCGTCGTCCGACGACAACCCCCTTTATCACGTACGGTTCGGCAGCGGCCTAGTCCCACTAGAAGACTCGCCCGACAGCTACGAATCCACACTCGACGTCAATCGCGAACTTCTAGACCAACGTTTCACGCTGCGCGCCGTGGTCGTCAGCGGCCCCAACGCAGGTGAGGGCAACAAGGCCGCCTTCGCCGACTTTGCCGTCGAGTGAACTGCACTGTGTGAACAAGCGGGGCAACCGTCTCTAGGTCCCCGCCCCGCGTTCGCTGACTCCACTCCCTGCAGCTCCAACTACTGCAGCTCCAACTACTGCAGCCCCACTCGCGCGTTTCACAAGAGCTTCACGGTTTCCGCAACGCCGGGGTAACCCAGGAAGTACCACCACCACCAGCCCAGCATCATCACGCCGTGGCCGATGAGAATGCCTACGTGGCTCCACATCTCCACGCGGTCGGACTGCTGCTTGACGTAGCGGCGCCAGTGAAACGCCTCGTCCACCAAGCTGTACACGAACGACAGGACCGTGAGCACCATCGCCGGGATCCACGAAAGGCCCGGATGTGAATAGGCCGCGCAGAGCAGCACGCAGCTACCGATCCCGCACAGAATGGTGATGCCGTGCACGAGGCCTTCAGCGCCCTGGATCTCTTGCTTGTAGATCGTGCGATGCCCGATCGTGTCGATGGCGATGCTCGTCGTGAACAGCATTGCGCCCAGCGGCACCAGCCAGGCTTCGCCCGGGTAACTCACGCCCGCAAAGTGTCCGACCAGCAAGAAGCCTCCCGTCGAGAGCACGAGCCCGAGCATCAGCCCAACCCAGGCGACGTAGATGATCCAATCTTGCCGCTCGAACTCTTTCACGCGGCCGACGTAGATCGCCACGTCCTCGACGAACGAACGACGGGGCGTCGCCTCACCCTGCGAAGGCCCATCGCCTCGAGCGGGCACAGCGCTCTGCGACGGCACAGCGCTCTGCGATGGCACAGCGCTCTGCGACGGCAAAGCGCTCTGCGACGGCACAGCGCCCTGCGTCGGACTTTGCGCCGACGAGAATACCATCGCGGACTCACGCGAGAATGATGGCTGGGCCAAAGGGAACCTCCTGCAAATGGGTTGTCTGCTGCGAGTGCGAGAGACTGCGGCGCTGGACCAGGGTGCGCAGCGTCGCAGCCGCGCACAGTAGCAGCTTCTTGCGCGTGGGCACGACCGCCCGCGGCGCGGTCACGTCGTAACCGCCGCGCGCAATCTCGTCGCCGATCGCCGAGTACACGGCGCTAGCCGCCCTCACCGACAGCTCGCAGCGCGGGCTGAGATACCCGAGCCCCCGGTTGCCGGACTCGTAATAGCGATCGGCCACGGCGAGCAGTTCACGCAAGGCGCGCGCGCAGCCTTCGCGCGCGCCTTCGGGGAACGGCAAGTGCAACAGCGTCGGCAGATGGCCGAGATGGTGACGCTCGAGCAGCTCCGCGGGCAAGTACAGGCGCCCGCGGTGCCAATCTTCGCGCACGTCGCGGGCGATGTTGGTGAGCTGCATCGCGACGCCGAGGTGCGCGGCGTGGGGCAACGCGGCCGCGTCGCGTACGCCCATCACGTGGCACATCATCAGGCCCACGGTGGAGGCGACGCGGTAACAGTAACGCAGAAGATCCGACCACGTTTCGTACTCGAAGCCGCTGGCGTCCATTTGCATGCCTGCGAGTAGTTCTGTCGGGTAGTGTTTCGGAATGTTCGCTTCGAACACCACATGCTGAAACGCTGCGAGTACGGGGTCGCTCAGCTGGTGACCTGCGTAAACTAGCTCGAGCTCCTTCCGCAGCCGCTGGAGCGCCAATCGCTGCTCGTCCCCTTCAGCGTCGTCGATGGCGTCGTCCGCCCGACGACACCAGGCGTAGACGATCGACGCCGGATCACGCAGCGGCTCAGGCAACAGCTTGGACGCCATCGCAAAGCTCTTGCTGTGGTGGGCGATACTCGCCCGGCACTGCTCGACCGCGTTCGTCTCACGCGGGAGCGCGACGAGCGAGTGGCCTGAGGCCAATGCTGCCGAACCGACAGGCGCCGAAGCTAAAGGTCTCGACCCCAGTTCCCCTCGGTACTTCGGCGCGCTAGACGACATCACGCCGCGTGCTCCGCGGCTGTTTGTTCGAGGATCAGCGAGACCGTGGCCTTGGCGGAGTTGATCACCCCTGGCAATCCCGCGCCCGGGTGCGTGCCCGCGCCCACGATGTACAGCCCGGGGATCTTCGGGTCTTTGTTGTGTGGCCGGAACCAAGCGCTCTGCGTGAGCTTGGGCGCGACGGAAAATGCCGAACCTTGGTAAGCGTAAAGGTCGCGCTTGAAGTGTTCGGGCGTGATGAAGTGGGAGGTCGCTAGATTCTGACGCAGCCCGGGGAGCACGCGCTTCTCGAGCGCTTCGAAGATGCGTTCGGCGTACTTCGGGCCTACTTCGTTCCAGTTGATGTTCGCCTTGCCCAGGTGAGGCACGGGGCTGAGCACGTAGAACGCGCTCTTGCCCTCGGGTGCCATGCTCGGATCAGTGACCGTCGGCGCGTGCAGGTACAGACTGAAGTCTTCGGCGAGTTCGGGTCCTTCGAAGATGTCATCGAGCAACTCGCGATAGCGCGGGCCGAACAACACCGTGTGGTGCGCCACGTCGTCGTAAACGACGTTCGTGCCGAAGTAGAGCACGAACAAACCCATGCTCCACTCCAGCCGCTCGAGCTTGCGCGCCATCTGCTGCGCGGCGGGGTTCGTCTCGTACAATTTGGCGTACGTGTGGTGCAGATCAGCGTTGGAGACGACCATCGAAAACTGCTCTACGCCGTGACGGCTGGTTATCTCGTGTACGGCGCGTCCGTCATGCTGCCGCAACTCGATGTACTCTGCTGGCGCGGATAGGCGTAACTCGCCGCCCAGCTCTTCGAACAGCCGAACCAGCGCTGCGACCAACGCCCCCGTTCCGCCGCGAGGGAAGAACACGCCCCAGTTGCGCTCCAGGTAGTGGATGAGCGTGTAGATCGCGCTGGTGTCGAAAGGGTTACCGCCCACGAGCAGCGAATGAAAACTGAATGCTTGACGCAGGTGTTCGTCTTCCACGAAACGTGCGACCGTCGAATACACCGAGCGGTCTGCGCGCAGCCGCGCGAGATCGGGCGCCACCTTGACCATGTCGAAGAAGCGCAGAAAGGGCGTGGCCGCCAGCTCTTCGTAACCCTTTTGGAACACGCGCTTCGAATAGTCGACGAAACGCTGATACCCTTGCACGTCGCGTGGGTTCTTGGCCGCGATCTGTGCGAGCATCTTCTCGCTGTCGTTGTCGTAGTCGAACTGATCGCCATCGTCCCACAGCAAGCGGTAAAACGGCGTAACCGGCAGCATCTCGACGTAGTCGTTCATGCGGCGCGACGACACCTCGAACAGCTCCTCGATGCAGTGCGGGGCGGTGATCACCGTGGGGCCGCCGTCGAACGAAAACCCGTCTTTCTCGTAGACGTAGGCGCGCCCGCCCGGCTTGTCGCGCGCTTCGAACACCACGCACGAGTAGCCCGCAGCTTGCAAGCGAATCGCCGCGGCCAAACCTCCAAAACCGCTGCCGATGACGGCGACGCGCCGACCTGCTCCGTTCGTTGGGACTTCAGCCATAACTCTTCTCCAAGCGCGCGATTTCCGCTTCGATCTTGCCCAGCGCTTCACACGCTCCGAAACACGCGCGCAGGTCCGCAAACGCGTCGTTCACGTATCGCCGCACCCGGACGCGGCCCGAACCCGAGAGCGCGCGACGCATGGCCGTACACAACACTTCGGGGTGTAAGTCCCGCGCACTCACCTGCGCGGCCATCCCCCGCAGTTGATCGTATGCGCTAGCGTCGAGCTCCGTGGCGAGCCAAGCCCACGGCCAGGTCGGCCTGCCCCAGAGCAGATCTTCGTGACCCTTGAGCGCGCGTTTCTCGCTCACCAGCCCGCCCAGATCGTCCAGCATCTGCAGCGCGATCCCCAAACGACAACCGAAGCGAGCGAGACGTTCGACCACTTCCGGCCGCGCGCCTGCACCGACAGCGCCCAACGCGGCGGACAGTTCCATGAGCGACCCCGTCTTCAGCTTGGTCGACGCGGCCACCACGCTGGCGACCTGATCTTGCGACAGGTCTTGCATGCGCGCGGTCAAGTCGAGTCCCTGGCCGTGGTGGCAGGCGACCAGCGTACGGCTCATCCAACGGTACAGTGCAAGTTCCACTTCATCGCCCAGTTCGAGCTTTTCGACCAGTGAGAACGCCCAGAAGTACATCCAATTGCCCGCGTTCAGTGCGACGGGGATTCCGTGTTCCAGGTGAAGTGCGGGCCTACCGCGACGCGTCGGCGATTGGTCTTGAATGTCGTCTACGATGAGCGAGCCCGCGTGCAAGATCTCCACGATCGACTGCAGCACGGAAGGACACGCACCCTGGCCGCCCGCCAGCGCGTAACTGGTGGCGACCAACGCCGCGCGAAACTCCTTACCGGGCCGCTCCACGAATTCCGAAAGCGGTCGGTACAGCGCCTTGCCCCAACTCGCTTCGTCGAGCTGGGGTAGCTCGGGGCCGAGTAACTCACGCAGCTGACGTTCGCTGAAGTGCGAGTCGAGCAGCGCGCCGATGGCGCTTCTTGGGGGGAGGGCTAGTGCGGGATCGTTCATTACGGGTGTCCTTCAGTCAAGAGCTGGCGGAGTGAGAAACCAGTTGGTGGTCGCCCGCATAGAATGCGTGCGCGGTCCGTCGTGTTCATTCGAAGCGAGTAGAAGCGGCGAATGGTGTCTTCGGGCAGGCGATAGAAACGTTCCAGCACGTGGTATCGCTGATGAGCCGCGAAGGCGCCGAACAAGAGTTGATTGAGCCAACAACAGTAGCGGAACTGCTTGTGGTGCTCGCGCAGCAGTCGATCGAAGTCGTGGTCGAAGGCCGCGTGCGCAGGACGCTGAGCGATGTGCTGCGCCAAGCGCAAAGCAACGGGCAGCGAGTAACCCGTCGTGGGATGAAAGAACCCCCCCGCGTAACCCGCGACCAGCGGCGACTGCCGACTGCTGAAGTCTGGTGTTCGCGTGGGTAGCGGCAGCACTCCCTTTTCTTGGCGAGCGATGCCGCGAACGTTCATGCCTTGGCGACGTGCGTGGCGCACGATGCCTTCGGCCAAGCGCTGCACGTCCAAGTTCGGGCTATCCGAGTAGTAGGTGTCTTCCACCAGCACGCGCTCGTTGCCGAACGGCAGCATGTAAACGAAGCGAAAGCCGTCGACTTGCTCGACGGTGGCGTCCATCAGCACGGGCACCTCGGGGCCAGTGCCTGGTTCGATCTGAAGCTCGAGCCCCACGAACTTTTGAAAGTGACGCGCGCTGTTCGAGCTCTGCTCGGGGCCGCGTGCGTCGACCACGAGTTTGGCATCGACGTCGCGGCCACCCGCGATCAGCACCGAGCGCCGCTCCACGTGTAATGCGCTGCCCTTGATGATCGAAGCGTTGGGTGCGGCAGAGATGCGTTGCGAGACGACTTGATGCAGGCGCTCGCTCGTGATCGCCGAGTAAGTCTGCGCCATGCGGCGCGTGTGCCCGGGAAACAGCACGTCGTGCGCGCCCCAACGCTTGACCACCAACGGCTCCACCCACTCCCACGCCGACGACGGCACATCCCCTTCGTGGAAGCACCAAGTGTGATTGCCGCCGAGTCTGTCACCGCGTTCTATCAACACCAGGCTGGCCTGCGGATCGTGTTGCAGCAGGGCCAGGGCAAGCAGTCCGCCCTGCAGTCCCCCACCGACGAGAGCGTAGTCGACGGTCAGCGTGGCGGAGCCGCCATGGGATTCGTGTAGCCCCGTGGCAGTGAGCTTCGAGGATGTCGTTGGCTTGGCCATGTTCGTGGGGGCGTCTCGGGTGACGACAGCCTTTGACCTAGCGAGTTGTTCGCGTGGGTCAATCGCTGATGGGGTACAAATCGACGTCATCGTGGCGGGTTACCGTGCGGACGAACAGACGCGGCCCGGGGTTCGTTCACCTGCACAGGTGTGCTCGCGTCGAAGCCTGTCGAGGGCTTGTCCAGGACACACCGCTGTATTGCCCGAACACCGGGTGGACACGTTGCCCGGCCCCGCTTGAAAACATCAATTCGCGCTGAAAATCCCCCATGGACGCGGGCTGGACACGACGCGCTGCAGTAGGTCACGGCGAGGCAGGATTGCTCACTCCACGTCCGGACGTCGGGACGTGGGCCGCTGCCCCTTGCGTGTGTGCGAGGGCGAGCTCTAATCATGCAGTCGTGAAGAAACGCATCCTGTTCGTCGCCGAAAACGTCACGCTCGCGCAAGTGGTGCGTCTTGCCACGTTGGCTGAGGCGCTGCCACACGGTCACTTCGAAGTGCACTTCGCCAGCGCCAGCTTTCCCGAGATGGTGTTCGCGGGTACGTCCTTCGTACGGCACACCATCGAGACCCTGCCCGCCGAGCGCGCCGCCAAAGCGCTCGACGCGGGTAAACGCCTCTACGAAAAGCGCACGCTGCTGCGTTACATGGACGCGGAGCTGCGTCTCATCGACGAGGTGCAGCCGGACCTGGTGGTGGGTGACTTTCGTCTGTCGCTGTCGAGCAGCGCGGAGCTTCGCGGCGTGCCTTCAGGCGTCCTGATCAACGCCTACTGGAGTCCGTACGCTCAGCGGGAAAAGTTACCCGTACCCGATCACCCGATCGTCAACCTAGTCGGCGAAGAAATGGCCGAGAAGTACTTCCCGCTGGCGGTGCCCAAGGTATTTCGGCACTTCGCCAGCCCGATCAACGCAGCGCGCGCCAAACACGGCCTGCGTGACGTCGGCAGTCTGAACGAAGTGTTGTGCCACGCCGACTACACGCTGTATCCCGACGACCCACAGCTCACCCCCGCCCCGGGCGCTCCAGCGCACCATCGCTTTCTTGGGCCCGTGCTGTGGGAGCCAAAGCTGCCGATGCCCGAGCTGGACTTCGCCGAGCCAGAGCGCCCGCTCGCGTACGTGACGTTGGGGTCGTCGGGTAAGATCGACTTGTTGCCGAGCGTGATCGAAGCGCTCGCTGGTCTGGCGGTCAACGCCGTCGTAGCCACGGCCGACCGTGCACAGCTGCCCGAGCTGCCGTCTAACGTCCGCGCCTATCCCTACGTGCCGGGGTCCGAACTGTCGCGGCGCGCGCGCGTCGTGATCTCCAACGGAGGCAGCACGACGGGTTACCAAGCGCTTGCCGAAGGTACGCCCGTCGTCGGCATCCCGAACAACTTCGACCAATACTTGGCGACCGACGCCATCGTCAGCGCAGGCGCAGGCCTGTGCGTCAAGGCTCGCAGCGCTAGCTCGAGCAACATTCGAAGCGCGATCGAACGAGCGCTGAGTGATGAAGCCATGACCAACGCTGCGCAGCAAATTGCCGCGCGTTTCGTACGTCAGGATTCGTCACACGCCTTCCTCGAGTGGGTGGAAGAGGTCACCGCTGCAAGCGAGACCCCGACGCGCCTCGCCGCCTCGGGTTGAGGCAATCGCGAACCAACATCCCACACCTCTTAACCCCCCACAGTAACCCCCCACAGCAACCCATCATAAGGAGAAGTACCGTGCCTTGATTGTCGATTTCCCCGTAGCGCGAAGACGAAACGCCGCCGCGTCGAAGCTAGGCGGCCCGAACATAGCCGACGCGTCATTGGAAAACCCGTAACCCTCGAGTGGCATGCCCAAGAAGTTGAAATCCATCTCATCGTTTTCGTTCTCGTCGTGGAGAACGGCGACCGCATACGTGCCGGGCTTCAGCGACTTGAACGTGACCTTGGCGCGGCTGCCCTTGATCTTCACGAGCTTGCCCTGCAGCGCCCGCTCCTGGTCAGGAAAGGCGTCCTCCGAATCGAACACCGCCACAGCTACACGCCCCTTTTCGTTCCGCAGGTTCGTCACTTCCACGATGAGCGTCGCTTCGGACTTCGGAGCTTTCTTGGTGGGCTCGGCTGGGGCGCCGCCCGCGATGAGTGCGGAAAGTGCACAGCCCGCAGTGATAGGCAAAGACCTTGCCCAAGTGCGACGAGACCAAAACCGACGAAACGAACTGCGAGTGTAAACCATGCACAGTTCCTAAAACGCATGGCGAACACGCGCAAGGGTAGATCAAGAACTCTCGAGATCTTGTACCCAGGCTTCAAGCGCTTCCCACGTGACCGTCAAGCTCGCGCCGCGTGGCATCACGAGCTTGCTCGCAGACGCACCCCCCACGGCAATTGGACGAGAACCTTGAAGACGTTCACTCAGCAGATTGAGATTGAGTTGCGAGGCGATCACGTCTGCGCCCAGCGATACACTCACGCCGATGCCATCGACTTCGAACGCTTCCGCCGCGTCAGCCAACTCTTCTGGAGGCACGTTGGGTCCCATCGAGCGCGGCGTCACGCCGATCGCGGAAAGATACGCGCCAACCATTTCCAAGCCGAGCGCATGTTGTTCACCCGGCAGGGTCGCCAGCAACACGCGAGCTCCCTTCTGCGGCCCGACCTGCGCCGCCCACAACACGCGCAGCTGTGTGGTCAGCGCATCACTGAGCAAGTGCTCGTGCAGGATACTGACGCGCCCTTGCTCCCAGGCCGCCCCGATCGCCGAAGCCAACGGCGCGGCGACGTCGCGAATGAATCGCTGGGTTCCGAGATTGAGCGCCGCGTAACGCATCTCCTCGACCATGCGCTGGTCGTCGCTGGCGCAAAGCGCTTCCATGATGCGTTCGACGATGGGGTTCTCGCTGCCTTCGAACCCCAAACCTTTGGGTTCGTGTTCGAGCACGCGTCGCAACTCTTCGTCGCTCTGTCCGATCACCGCGCCGATACGATGGCCGCGTCGCAGTGCGCGCTGTACCAATGCAAGACGTTCGACGTCCGCACTGCAGTAGATGCGCGCGCCGGATTCATCCCGCGTCGGTGTCGGAAAGCCATAACGCCGCTCCCAAACCCGCAACACGTCTGCACTCAGACCCGTCATGCGCGTCAATTCGCGAATCGAGTAAGTCCTGTCTATCGACGAGTCAGGGTCAGGCATGCGTGGGAGGCAGCAGCGTATTGTCTCGCTGGAGGCGAGTCAAACCATGCCGAGATCACTGGAGAATTTGCCGTGGTCGAGGGCGCGGGGTCGAGCAACGGGCGTGGCAGGTTGACACGTCGCGACGTGTCGCCGCTCGTCGAGTCGTGGCGGCGCACGCCTCGCGTCGGAGTAAACTCACCGCCGCGCGTCGAGCGAAGGGGCAAGTGATGGTGGAAAAGAGAAAACGAGTTCTGCTCACGGGAGCCCGCGGCTTCGTGGGTCGCCACCTCATCCCCGTGCTCCAAGCCCGCGGCTACGAGGTCATCTGCGCGAGCCGCGATCCAGAGCGGGGGCGGGCGGAGCGTGCGGGGCTGACTTGGCGCAAGCTCGACGTCACACGCGCGGCAAGCGTCACCTCGGCGCTCGACGGCTGTGAGGCGGCCGTGTACCTGATCCACACCATGGGCGGCGAAGACGAAGACTATCTGGAGGCCGAGCGTCGCGCGGCGGAAACTTTTCGAAAGGGCGCCGCCGAAGCAGGCGTGCAGCGCGTCGTGTACCTGGGAGGCACCAAGCCGCAAAGCGGCGTCGTTTCCAAACACCTCAGAAGCCGCCTGCTCACGGGCGAGACGTTGCGAGCTGGCGCCGTGTCCACCATCGAGCTCCAGGCGGCGATGGTGATCGGTGGCGGCAGCGCCAGCTGGCGCATCGTGCGCGATCTAGCGGTGCGCTTGCCACTCATGATATTGCCCGCATGGCTCGAGAGCCGCAGCGCGCCCATCTTCATCGACGACGTCACCTTTGCGCTGTGCGAAGCTCTCAGCTTGCCGCTAGACGGGAGCCAGGCGTTCGCGATCCCCGGCCCCGAGCTGATCTCCGCCCGCGAGATCCTCGAACGCGTCGCGCTGCTCGGTGGTCGCAGGCCGCGCATGTTCCGCGTACCCGTGGTGACCCCGCGCTTGTCGAGCTACTGGATCCGTCTGGTTACCCGCGCCCACGGCCCCATCGCCACGGAGCTGGTCGAAGGTTTACGCTACGATCTCATCCCCGACGGCCCGAGCTTCTGGCAGCTCGTGCCCGAGCACCAACTACTGAGCTTCGACGAAGCGGCCCAGCGCGCCCTCTCCGAAGAGTCCCGCACCCTCTCGCTCCGTTCACGCCTCGTCGAACGTTTGGTCGCACCGTCGAAGTAGCGCGGAGTCGCCTCGTCGCAGCAGTCGCCACGTCGAAGTAGTCGCACGGTCGAAGTAGTCGCACGGTCGAAGTGCAAAGACGTAGCGCCGCGTCGAAGTACTCGACGTGCCGCAGCGCCAAGAAGTAGCAACGCGTCTGCCAGCGCAAAGCCGCGCGCAAGCGGGGCTATCGTCACCAGGTCTCCGCCCCGCGTTCGCTGACTCCACCCCCTGCAGCCCGCATATTAATCTGTGGCGCGTCGCGGCGAGACGCGGAAACCTGCAGCACGGCAGTGCGAGATCCAGCTGACGTCACGCGCGGCGCTGGTGTCCATTCGTGCGCGCTCCTACGCGTTGGTGCTGCATTTTCTCCCACGGCGCCTCGGCGGGCGCGCTGTTTCTGGCTCATGGTGGCTATGTTTCGTGGATTTCGCGCCGTGCGAGCAGCGCCCTAGGCGCAAATCGGACGATGTTGCGCTGCGGCAGGACTCCGTAGCGCTTGGAATGATCAAACCAGTGTTTCATCGTTTACTCGCCCTGGTACACACTGGCTGAACGTGTGTCACACTCCGCGGGTGACGCAGCGCGATCAAACGGCTAGCTCCACAGCCCAGACCGTGCCGGAAATGCCCGCCGCGATCGACTCTGTGGATCCGGGGCGCTCCGACGTGCGTCGCGCCACCCGCGTCAAAGCCGACGTCGTCTACCACACGCCGTGCCCCGTCCGCGTAGGCCGCCTCACCGAAGACGGCAGGATCCTCTACGACGACGAGTGAGACATACCGCGTTCACGTACATGCGCGGGGTCCGCTGCAGGTTCCATCCGCGCTACTGTGCACCAGATATTGTCAGCTGCGCGATCCGAACGACTGCAGACGCGCCGTGTCCGCTCGTACTGTGAGGTGTCGTTTCAGATTCGAGCACTCGTGTACCCATGGGGTCACGGAGTTTGGCGCCTTTCACTCAGACGGCGCTCATCTGCCCCCGGAAGGTGAATGAGCGCTCAAGTCGAATGGTGATGGGTCCGTACGCGGGGGAAACCAACAACAAACGAAGACCAGTCGAAAACGGCAAGCGCACGCGAAAGCTGCGCACGCAAAGCCATTGGCCTACCGGGTGCGCTTTCAGCGCTATCCCACGGCTTGAAGGGCCCCCGAAGCTGGAGCTGAAGTCCGAGCACATGAAGGGCGCGGTGGTCTTCTTCTACGCCAACCCAGGAGTTTGACCACACATGCGTTTGATCCGAAGACCACTTACACTCGCTTCCGTTCTTCTACTTGCCAGCAGCTGTTCGGACACGGCCAGTGAGACTTCGCCCAACATTGCAGAAGAGTTGGACGAAGGACCGCAGAGCTCGAAAGTCGTAGAAACGAAAACGGACTCGGCTGAGGAAAGCACGACGAGTGGTACCGACCTAAACGGCCGACAAGACACTGACGTCGCCGACGTGGACGGCGTCGAGTTTGGTGCGGTGGCCGTCGCAAACGGCGACGGGCAGGACGACCCCGTCGATCAGCAGGGCGACGTGTCGTGGATTCGACAGGAAACGCTCTCCGCCGGACACGCGATGCTGCGAGTATTGCTCACGGACGCACCCGTAGACGCAGACAATGTTTTCGTCACCTTCTGCGGTGTTTACGTCGAGCCGGCCGTCGATGAGGCCGCCGTCGACGCCGCTGAGAGAGCTGTGACTGAGCGTGACGCGGGCGGGGGCGATTCCCAGGAACGACACGAAGGCCCCGAATACAACACCGATGCTGGCTCCGAACACGAACAGCCGAGGTGGATCGAGTTGAGTGACGCGGGCTCACATTTCACCTTGCCGCCAGCAGGAGATGCGGGCGTGGAGCGAGCGCCCATGCCCGACGAGTCCGACGCAGCGACGCCACCCGTGGAGCAGCAGGATTCACCAACCGAGACGGCGCACGAGATGTCTGCAGACGCAGGTGTTGGCCACGTTTCAGCGGAGCCGTCGGACGTCGAGCGCTCCGAGTTCGGTTACGCGCTGTCGGACGAATGTCGCACGCTCGATTTGCTGGCGCTGCGGGATGGTGTGACGGAGGCGCTCGGCATCGTAAATCTTCCGCCGGGAGACTACGGAAAGATCCGTCTGATGCTCACGGATGCGTCAATTGTCGTAGCGGGTGAGGAACATGGGCTGCGCGTGCCGTCGGGCGCGGAAAGCGGACTCAAGATTGGCGGTGGGTTTACGCTCGGAGCCGGCACGGCGACGACGTTGATCATCGACTTCGACGCGGCCCAGTCCGTTCACCACACGCCAGGCCAGGGCTACGTGATGAGGCCCGTGATCCACTTGGCCAAAGAGACGCGGCACACGGACGAAGCCCTGACGCCACGCGAAGACGGCCGGTTGGACGATGGTGGTCAGGACAATTCCCGACGAGCCGACGATGAACCCACTGAGGCGCGTGTCGACGAAGAGAAGCGCAACAGCGAAGAGAAGCGCAACAGCGAAGAGGAGCGCAACAGCGAAGACACCGAGGAGACCGCGAGAGCGGAGGACGCACCCTCCAATGAGCGCAGCTCGCAACCCGACGAGTCCGAAGAGACCTCACGTCCGGGGGCATCGGAAGCCGGCCGTGAGAACGCGCCACGAGAAGACGAGACGGAGCAGAATTTGGAAGAGAGCTCCGCGGACAGCGACGGTGCTGCGGACCGAAATAGCTCCACGCGCGGGCGAGGAGCTGGCGGCCGCGACTCCGATGACGAGTGACAACCCGGGACCGGGTAACACATCGACGGTGACGCTCTCGCGCTCCATCGAGGCGAGTTGCGTGAATACGCGTCAGTGCGCTTGATCAGGAGCCTCCATGATCGGCTTGTTCGACTCCCGGGCCTTGCCGGCAAGGCCGGATCACGAACGCTGGGTCAGATTTCCTTGCCGGCAAGGCATTCTGGCGAGCCGTCGGCTGGGTTTCCTTGCCGGCAAGGAACCGCGGCGCGTCCCACTGGAAATTCTGCTTCCCGGCAAGGCATTCTTGCGAACGGCAGGCTGAATCAGCCTTGCCGGCAAGGAAGAGTGACGCCCGCACCCTGTTAATTCCTTGCCGGCAAGGAAAAGTCAGCGCCCGACCATCTAAATTCCTTGCGGGCAAGGAATTCTCACCCTCACACCCATCCGTCTTCCTTGCGGGCAAGGAATTCGAACGGATTTTCTGGTCAATCAGCCTTGCCGGCAAGCAGATCGCAGGGGCGCACGCGTCAATTGGCGTTGGCTGCAAGAAGACTCAGCAACTCGCGACGCTGACGCGCCAGGGGGAGGAGCTTGCGACGATCGCTCGTGGTCGACAGCCGCTTGGCGAGTTACCACGAGCGCCAGAAGATCGAACGAGAGCGTTGCGACCTGTTCGTCCAGCTGTGGGTCACCGAGCGTTGGCGCGAATGGCCGCGACGAGGAACGTCGTCAGCCCCTCGCCGTACTTGTCGATGTTCTGAGCGAAGCGTTCGTCCTGCTCGTACATCGCCGCGAGATTTTCGTGGGCTTCGCGACTGAGCGGATAGAACCAGCGCGCGATGAACGAGCGATGGCGTTCGGCCGCTTCCATCGCCGCAGTAGAGTCAGGTGACTCACCACTCGCGGCAAGCGCAGCGAGCGCCGCGTAAATGGCGTCTTGCTCTGCCTTGATCGCTTCCCATTGCTCCCGACCGTACGACTTCGTGCGCCTGGCTGATTCACGGTACGCCTCCGTATTGCCCCAGCGCTGCCGCGTTTCTGCTTCGTGGGTTTCCGGGGAAAACCCATCGAACAACTCGTTCATCTCGTCGCTCCTTTCTTGCTGATCTGTGTTGCTGTGTTCGTTGCCCCGCGTCGCGTCGTTTGGTTGCGAGGCGCTTGGCTGCGTGTCGTCTGGCTGCGCGTCGAGGCGTCTGAGCGCTGCTTCGATCGCGCGTAACATCTTGTCCGTCTCGCGCGCTCTTCGCTCGAGCTCCGCGCGTTGCTCGAGCAGTGCGCGCCTGTGATCGAACGTCGGATCATCGAGCTTGTGCCGAATCGCTTCGAGCGACAGCCCCAGCTCACGCCCCAGCAAGATCTGCTGCAAACGCAGCAAGTCCGCCCCGTCGTAGGCGCGGTAACCTGCCCGCGACCGCCGCGGCACCAGCAACCCAATCTCGTCGTAGTAGTGCAGCGTCCGCACGGAGACTCCACTGAGTCGCGCCACCTCAGACACCCGATAGATCTCGCTTCGCGTCATCAGACCCCGAGCATGCACCCTGCCGTCACGTGAGGGTCAAGGGGAGGGTGCGCGATTCATTCTCAGCTACGTTTCGACCATCCAGGACGGCCGTCGATTTCACCTTCCGCGTGGCGCGATGGTCGGCCTGTGGCGATTCTGGTGCCGCGACATGGTGCTTTGCGGCCTCTGACGTCTCTCGTCGTCGACGAAAACGCGTCTCGTTCGGCGTCTACGCCCAGTGTCGTCGGCTGGCACGCCTCTGGAAGCTGAGCATTGGTCTCATTTCAATCCGTCAGGACGCCCGCCGATCTCGGCGCCTGAGGCTGTTTCCCCTGCGGGGTCCCAAACG
>CBFGUG010000020.1:0-103977 GCA_965651905.1 uncultured bacterium
GGTCGACGGGGTGTGTGAGCCATTCATCGCTGCGGACGGAAACTACGCTCCACTAACCGAGGTTTCCCTCGACGAATTCATGCGTGGCGAAATGACCGTCGATTGACGCTGACGCTTCGGACGCCGTGGGCGGTCGTCGGTGTGTCGGGCGGTGGATGCGGGGCAAGGCGAGTGCACGGCGCTCCCCTACTCCGTCCCTAGCAAGCTTGAACACAGGAGATTCCTCGACCTAGAATCGCGTGACATGCTTGTTTCAGGTGTTCGCCTGCTGGCGGGGTTGATGGTCTTGTCGTCCGGCGCGTGCGCGTCCACCTCACTCGAGAGTCAAACCGCGGGACACATTGGGTGCGTTCCGGAGGACATTACCATCACGGACGAGAAGGTGACATCCGGAGCAGTAACCTGGGTCGCAGAGTGCCACGAGAAGCGCTATGTATGTTCTCGTGTCGCTGAGGGTAGCACCCACTCGTTTGCGATTCAGATAGACTGTACTGAGGCCGCGGTCGCCACTGCCCAGAAAGCAACCGCGAAGTCTGAGAACGCCAGCGCAAGCACAGGCGCACCACCGCAAGGCTTCTCAGCACCACGCATCGCCACGGGCGAGCCCCCCGGGGGAGCCGCGGGCTTCGAGCTGGGTGCAACCCGCTTGGAGACGCGCGCCACCTGCACGGCGTCGAGTCATGAGTGGACATCGCTTGGGGATAACGGCGCCGCGTGCAGCGGGCCTGCGTCGGAACTGGGCTTCGACGCACGGGTCGTGTTCGAGTTCTGCGGAGAGCGGAGCTGCGCAATCGCCGTCACGCACGCACCCACGAAGCGTTGGGCTGAGTCGGTCATCAACATTCGAGAGGCTCTCATGAAGAAGTACGGGCCCCCGTCGGACAACGACGCGAGATTGCCGGAGTCCTGTCTGCCGGACTCCGAGTTCGCCCGATGCATCATGGATCGGACCGGGCGAGTCAGATTCAGATGGAAGTGGTCGAGCGGCGAAAAGATCCTCTACCGCGTTTCCCCAGACCCCGCACCTGGTGGTTCACCCGAGGGCCCAGAGCTTCAAATCGTCTACTCCGAGAGGGCGCCGAGGAAGGCGGCTTCCGACACGGCGAGCTCCGAGATCCCCCGCGAGTCGTCAGCAAACCCTGTCAAAGCGAACCCTGCAGCTTGCTCTAGCGAATCCTTGTGAATTCCAGGTTCGTGTCGACGTACCGACGCAGGTGATCTGGCGCGGACGCTGCAGCGAGCGCGGGGCTGTTCAGAACGTCGAGGTTTGGTCGCTGGGACTTACAGCAGCTCCTTGCGCCCTGAGCGTTTCTCGTGCGTTTCGTCGACTGTGTGAAAAATAGGAGATTGCTTCGGGTCGGTAGGGTTTCTAGATAGGAGTTCACGCGAGAGAGAAGCGCTATGAGATTTTTTATATGAAGAAGAAGCATCCAGCTCGAACGGTCTTGATCTCCGGCGGTGGAGTCGCGCTGTGCTGCGCCATGTTGTGGTTGCCGGCTGCGTGCTCCGGTGGCGCCGGCACGGAGCAGCCGAGCGATGGCGGGGGCGAGGGCGGCGATACCGGAAGCGGCGGAACCATGACCGATGGTGGCACGACTGGCGACGGCGGTTCGGGCGACAGCACCGGAAGTGGGGGCGATGGTCCGGCGGGGACGGGCGGGAGTGCGAGCCTTCCCCGTGTCACCATCGAGCTGCCGTTCCACCTCGAAATTCAGTCCCATTACTACTCCGTGGTGGCCATGCCGGACGGAGATTTCGTCGTCGCTGGCGTCGCCACCACCAAGGAGGCGACGCCCCGCGCCGGGCCCGTCATCGTGCGCATCGACGGGGAGGGGGAGTATGTCTGGCACACCTTCTTGCGCGAGCCGCGCGAGGAGTGGACGAGCGGAAGGGACGGCGTCGAATTTCGAGGTATCGAAGCCAACACGAGCGGCCAAATCTGCGCGGTCACCCTCGACCTCTTCGCATGCCTCGATGGCGGGGGCGACATGCTCTGGAGCCGGGAGTCCGGTGTCGTCGCGTACGGGCTCGACGAGAGCGGCCACGTGATCATCCACACCTGGGAGGATCGCGAGGTCAACGGCATGCTGATGCGCCAGCTCTACGTGCTGACGAAGCACGATGAGGAAGGGGAGGCGGAATGGGAGATCTTGCTGGACGAGTCCACGTCTGAAATCGTCATCGATGCGGACCGCAATTTCTTCACGCGCACGACGCGAGACAACGCGCCCGTGTCGTCGGAGGTGCTCGGAGCACGCGTGTCGAAGCGCGATGCCCTGGGCGCGCCGATCTGGACCGTCGACGTCGACGGCGGCCGCTTCTTCGACAGCGCGGTTGCACCGAGCGGCTCCTCGCTTTTTATGGTCGATGACGAGGAAACTCTCCACGCGCTCGATGCGGAGTCGGGCGAGTCTCGTTGGGTGTTCTCGGCGCCCGATTTGTGGAGGCTGCACGCTTCGCCGAGCTCCAATGGCATCTATGTGGAAACACAATCCACTCCAGACGGGCGCTTTCTCCTTCACGTCGATGACGAAGGCAACCTGGACTGGCAGAGCACGCGCCTGGATCAGGGGTGGTCCGCCGGCAACGGCGCCATCGGTGCGGACGAAACCCAGGTCTTCTTCGCCAGCGGCAATCACATTCTCGACTTCTCGGTCGAGAACCGGAGCGTCACGAGGGTCTTCGTCTACGAATGACGCCCACCAGTGAGCGAGCGCGTACGGGCCAGCGTGGCGATCGCGACGCGTCGAAGTAAGGCGCACAGTGCTCGGGGGGTAGTGAGCGGTCAGGAGACCGGACACCTGGCGACTCGACCTCCGACGAAATCGCGACCTGTGTCGCGATTTTCCCTGCCTCAGAGTTTTCACACCCACTAGCTCGAACTCCGCGGCGGTTGCGCGCGAAGTGATCCCGTCGTCACGATCATCGCCCTTGCGCAGCCCGCACACCTGAACGCATGTCAAGAAATCGGATTACTCAGTTTGACCGCGAGGCAAAACGAGTAATCCGATTTGTCGGTTTGACCGCGAGGCAAACTGAGTAATCCGATTTGTCCGTTTGACCGCGAGGCAAAACGAGTAATCCGATTTGTCTGAAGTTGACCGCGAGGCAGCCGAAAACAAATCCGATTTGTCTGAAGCTGACCGCGAGGCAACTTGGAAGTAATCGGATTTGTCCCCGGGTGCCCGCGAGGCAAGCTGGGAGTAATCGGATTTGTCGGCGGTGCCCGGCGGGCACCCGGTGCGGTAATCCGATTTCTCGGTTTGCCTCGCCGTCAGCCCAGACGGTAATCGGGGTTACTTCGAGCGCGCCTCGCCACGATGCGACGCCAAACCGGTCTCGACCCGATGGGCTGATATCTCGATCGCACCACGGGACGGGTTCGGGGCGATGGCCAAAGCAACAGCGGCCCAAAGCAACAGCGACCCGAGGCAACAGCGACCCGAGGCAACAGCGACCCGAGGCAACAGCGACCCGCTAAGGAAGCCGTGAAGTCGCAACACCTTCGCAGAACGTCGATTCCTCAGCGTTGCTGACCAACGGACTGCACGACGTTGCCACCTCGCCCAGAACGTAACCGTCACTTGGTCCAAGACCGGGTGGGTGCTCGGCACGCGACACAGAACCACGCATGCCGTTGTCCTCGGAAAACTCGACGTCACGAAGGTCGATGCGCGCCGTACCGTCATCGTTCCAAACGACGGTCGCCGTCCCCGCGACGCTGCGCCATCTCTCGGTCTGAAAGGACATCGTGACGTAGTTGGCAGGTTCGCTGAAGTCGTACGTCGTTGTCGGCTCCGACACCGTCGTGTGCAACTTGAGTGAAAAGTCTCCCACGTTGCCCGCGCTGACCGAGTAGCTCACATAGACGGAACCTGGACGTTCCTCCGCAACTTCCTGGTAGCTCTGCCTGATCGGAGAGATGTACTCGCCTGCTGGAAAGCCAGTGAAATGGAGCTGGCTCCGCCCCGAGCCGTCCGGCACTCTGTCGTCAGCGATCTGAGTAACCGCGTTGTTCTGATCTGAGTGTGCCGAGTTAGCGTCGGATTCGACCCCGCCGCCATCCGTCGAGGAAGCACAAGCGACGACGCTTGGCGCGCACAGCAAGCGAAGTATGGCGCGGGCCGTCAACCATGATCCTCCCATGGGCTGCGTCTAGCGCGGGGTGACGTTGGGGGCAACGTGTTCCTCGCAGCGGAGGAGGCTTCAACAAAAATTCCGAACGCCGACGCAACTGGCGCCCCGTGGGGACGACCTACTCGGCGTGAAGTGAGTGGAGCGCGGATGAGCCGCGGTTTGACGCTTCGCGACCCCCAGGTGCGCAACGCACCGCTTCTCATTTGGAGAGTTCCAATGACCGACCAATCACAATCCACACAATCCCAAGCCGATCAGCCGCGCGCCGATCAGACCCAACCGAATGCAGCCCTCACCACGACCGCAACGCAAGCCGTCGTGAGTGAAGCCCCCACGGAACAACAGTCTCGCTATTTTCACGTTGCTTATCAACGCTTGCGGCCGCGGTTTGCTGCGTTTCCGAGCAGCAGCGTGTTGCGTGTTTCACTGGATACGACGCTGATCGTGCAGACGGTGCTCGGCGTGATGCCAGAGCTCGAGCAGCTGAAGGAGGAGATCGCGTGGGAACTTCCACGTGTGGATCTGGGGTTGATCAACGAGCTGCGAGAAATGGCCTTTGCCGTCATTCACCTCGAGAGCTTGTCGCGCGGCGCCAAAGGCTTCGTCAGCGAAGACTCTTCCGATCCGGTGCAGCAGGTGAGGCACTATCGCAGCATGCTGCTCGCGGATGTACAGCCGCTGGTCGCCCGCGGGTTACTGGAGCCCGAGGCGTCCACGCTCAGTCGGGGCAACAGCCCACGCAATCTCGCGTTCGACACGTTGCAGCTCGCCAACTACCTGGACCGGAATTGGGACCAGATTCAAGGCCGTTCACTCACCACGCGTGAAGAGATCGATGCTTCGCGTGATGCCGTGCGTGAACTGTTGACCTACCTGGGCGTGAAGGACCAGGGCGGCGAGAGCGAGGAGGAAGTTCAGAGCAATCGTCTGAAAGGTATCACCCTGCTCGTCAAGTTGTACGAAGAGCTGCGCTGGGCCGTGCGTTACATCCGCAGGAATACGAGCGACGCAGACTTGGTGATGCCCTCGCTCTACTCGTTGCGCAAGTCGCCGCGCAGAGGCGCGCCTGAGGTCGACGATCCTTCGACGGATCTACCGCCGAGTGGCGACGCGGAGTCAGACGACGTCGTCGACACCGAGCGTTTGGAAGAGCTGATGGCGAGCGTGACCCATCGAGCCACCAGCACCGACACCGCAAACGCCGAGCAGAACGGCGACACGAACGCGTAACCCCCATGCCTACTTGTTGGACTGGAACGCCCTTCAGTCCAACAAGCGGTCGGCGGAGAACATCATGGAACGACGATTTCTACTCGGACACAGCACACCCTTGCGTGGACGCGGTGAACTCACACCGCTGACGATACCCGCGCACCACTTCACCACTCACTGTTTTCTGACGGGCGCGACGGGTTCGGGCAAAACCGCTGCGGCCCTCGGTATCGTCGAGGAAGCGCTGCGGCAAGAGATCCCCGTGTTGATGATCGACATCAAGGGTGACTTGCCCAACTTGGGGCTGTGTTTTCCTAGCTTTTCCGCAGAACACTTCGAGCCATGGGTGCAGAAGACGCCGGGGGACGCGCGATCGGTGTCGGAGGTGGCCGAAGCGCTCGCCGCCGAACGTGCCAACGAGCTGGGTAAGAGCGGTCTTACAGAAGCTGACGTCAGGGCGTTCGCCCACGGCGTTGACGTGCGCGTCATCACTCCGGGTAGCGAGCTGGGTGAGCCGCTTCATCTGCTCTCGTCCCTCGAACGCCCCACGGGAGATTGGCACACCGATCCTGCGGACGCGCGGGCGTCGCTGTCTGCCGCCGTGTCGCTCATCTTGCGGTTGCTGAAGCGTAATCCCGACGCGGCGACGAGTCGCGATCACGTCCTGATCTCACTGTTTGCCGAACGACGCATGCGCGCGGGCTTGCCGTCAGACTTGGCGTCGCTGATTCTCGACATCCTCGAGCCCCCAATCGACCGCATTGGCGCACTCAGTGTCGACGAGTACGCTCCGCCGCGCAGTCGCTCGGATCTGGCAGCGGCCCTCAACACGTTGCTTGCTTCACCCGCGTTCGAGAGCTGGCGCCACGGGACCTCACTCGATGTCGGAAGTTGGCTGACGCCCGAAGCGACGGACGAAAGCGGTCGAAAGAAGACGCCCGCCGTGATCGTGAGCGTCGCGCACCTCGACGATGATGAACGGGCGTTGGTGCTCGGCGTGGTGTTGGAAGAGTTGCTCACTTGGGTGCGTGGGCAAGGCGGCAGCAAGGCGCTACGTGCGCTGGTGTTGTTCGACGAGCTGCATGGCTTTCTGCCGCCGCATCCCAAGAACCCTCCCACCAAAGCGCCACTCGTCGCGCTCATCAAACAGGCGCGCGCGTTTGGCGTCGGCATGGTGCTCGCTACCCAAAACCCGATGGACCTCGACTACCGAGTGCTCGGCAACACCGGCCTGTGGTACATCGGACGCCTCCAAACCGACGCCGACCGCGCCCGCGTGATCGACGGTCTGGCGCGCAGCGTCGGCACAGGCACCCTTTCGCCCAAGTCCCTCGAAGACGTCGTCGGCCGCCTCAAGAACCGCTGGTTCGTCCTACGCGACGTCCGCTCCAAAGCAGGCGCCGTCCTCGTTCAACCCCGCTGGGTCATGTCATACCTGCGCGGCCCGATGGCGGGCGCGGAGTTACGGCGATTGCGGGAGGAGAAGTGAGACGGCTCCTTGATGATCATTTTGCGCCACGTACGCGTTCTCGTTTGCAGCCTGAGCTGCAGCCGTCACCACTGGTCGTGTTGCCGTCGTCACACTGCTCACCTTCGTCCGTTTGGACGACTCTGTCGCCGCAGCGCTCACCGATCCGGCAGCCAGGGGCGCACTCGCCGTAGCCACCGTCGTTTTCGCCGTCATCACATTGTTCGAACATTTTCTGGACGACTGCGTCACCGCACTGCGGACCGTAGGTGCACATCGGACCGCACTCGCCGTAGCCACCATCGTTGACGCCATCGTCGCACTCTTCGCCGAGGTTGCTCTGCACGACCGCATCACCACATTGGGCGCCCAGGCGACAGTTTTCCGAACAGTTTTCGCCACCGTCGCACTGTTCGCCCCACTCTTCCTGAACCTCGCCGTCACCGCAGCGTGGACCTAGTTTACAGTCTTCGGTGCAGCTGCCATACACGCCGTCGTTGATGCCGTCATCGCAGGTCTCGCCGGCGTCCGTCTGGATCTCGCCATCTCCGCAGAAGCCGTCGATCTGGCAGTTCTCGTCGCATTCGCCGTAACCGCCGTCGTTGCCGTCGGGCCCTTCGTCGCACTGCTCGATACCCGCCGCAACCGCGCCATCGCCGCAGCGTGGACCCCACACGCAGCCGGGAGCGCAGTAGCCGTATTCGCCGTTGTTGACGCCATCGTCGCATTCTTCATCGCCCCCGACGATGCCGTCGCCGCAGGTGTTGAGCTCGCGACAGTTGGGCCCGCAGTTTTCGGTGCCATCGCAGTCTTCACCCCAATCCTCTTGCGTGATCCCATCACCACACCTGGGACCGTCCGCACATTCAGCCGTGCAACCGCCGTAGCGGCCATCGTTGACGCCATCGTCGCAGGTCTCTGGACCGTTGACGGTACCGTCACCACAGAACGGGCCGAGTTCACAGGAGGTGTCGCAACCGTCGTAGCCCGTCTCGCTGTTGGCGTCCCCGTCATCACACTCTTCGAAGGGCGTATTGACGGTCCCGTCACCACAGGCGGGCGGAAGCACGCAACCCGCGGCGCACGCCATCTCGCCCGTATCACCCCAGATATCGCGATTGACGCCGTTATCACACTCCTCGAAACCGTCGTCGATTGAGGCGTCTCCGCAATATGGACCAATCGAACGGCAATCAGCAGCGCACTTGCCGTACTCGACCTGGTCGCCGGTGAACTCGCTGTTTTCCATGCCGTCATCGCAGACCTCGTCGCCCACGATCATGCCGTCACCGCAGATCTCGGTGCATTCGGTGCTCTGCGCGTTGAAGCCACTGAGCGTCAGCTTGTAGTTGGAGTTGTCGCGATTGCGTTCCGCTTGGAAGAGCACGATCTCGTAGACGTTGCCGTCAACGAGGTTGAGCGGATTACCGTCGATGTCGGTGGTCGCCGGGTTGACGGTGACGGCGTCTTCCACCTCTCCGTGCGTGCCGCTGATGTCGACCACCAACGTGCCAGCGATGAATACCCAGACGTCGTCGTCTCCGTCAAATGTCAGGTTAGCGTCAGTACTAGCGTCGTACTCGAACCAGTAGCGCAGCTCGCTGGTGAAGTGGAAGTTGTCTCCGCCGCCGCCCATGTCGTTGCCACCAAAACCCCGTCCCGTGAGGGGGAAGAACGAGTTGCTCTCGAACTGGTAGGCGCCACCGCCGATGTCATCGAGGTCGAGCGTGTCACTGATCGTCAGGTTCACGCCGACGACGTCGGTGTACCACTGGCTGAACGTCACCATGTCTCTGGCGCCGTAGCCGCAGAACATGGCATTTCGACCATCTTGATTTAGGTAGCGGATGCCCGTCGCGCCGTCCTTGTGCGCGTTGCAGGTGGACGCGTCCATCGTACCGAAGGGCTGATCGACCGCAGGCAAGTCGTCACAACTGTCGTTGTCGCACTGCACCCACCACTTGAAGACGGGCTTACCTTTCAGGGATGTGCCGTCGGGCGCAAAGTCTGCGCTGGTTCCGAGTTCGGTGCGTACCCAAATATCCTGGTACGGAGTTCGGTCGATGGGATCGGAGTCACTCCACTGGAATGCGACGTGGCCGCCGTTCTCGAACGCCTTGAAGTCGCGATAGATGATCGGGATGGTCAGCTCGTCGCCAGGATCGTTGTCGATGAGCTGGCAGTCCCAGCCCGTCTCTCGTTGGCAAGTCGCGGAGCAACCATCGTCGGAAGCGTTGTTGCCGTCGTCGCAGGTCTCGTTGTCACTGCTGAGGACCATGCCGTCACCGCACGCCGAGTTGCAGCCGTTTGCGCCATCGCAGATGGGCTCGAGCAAGCAGCCGGGCGAGCACCCGTCACCCGTCACGGCATTGTTGCCATCGTCACAGGGCTCGTTGCCCTCTTTGACGTTGTCACCGCAGGTGGGCAGGTAACACTCCTCTAGGGGCGTGGGGCAGACGTAATCCCCCTCGATGCGGCAGGTCTCACTGCAGCCGTCGTTCGAGGTGGGGGTGGTGTCGTCGTCTTCGCACTGCTCGCGACCGCGAATGAGACCGTCGCCGCAGATGCCTTCGCAGCGGAAACCAGGTCGGTTGCATTGCCACCCCGTCTCGGTCTGGCAGTCGTCGTCACAGCCGTCCCCTGCAACGGCATTGCCGTCGTCACAGAGCTCGTCGCCGCTGACGACGCCATCACCGCACACCACGGTGTAGACGCAGTTCTTACCTTGGTTGTCGCATTGCCAGTCCGCTTCCACCGCGCAGTTGGCGGCGCAACCGTCGCCCGGCTCGTTGTTGCCGTCGTCACACTGCTCGCCCGCCTGTAGTGCATCGTCGCCACAGAAGGTGATGACCGAGCACGCCTGGTTGGGTATGGGGCAGGTGAAACCTTCTTCGATCTGGCAGGCGTCATCGCAACCGTCCAGGGAGGTCTCGTTGCCATCGTCGCATTGCTCGCTGCCGCTGACGCGTCCGTCACCGCAAGTGACGAGTCTCTCGCAGGCCTCGCCGGGGGTCCTGCAGATGAAGTTCGGATCTGCCTGGCAACTCGAGCTGCAGCCGTCGCCGTCGGTCGTGTTGCCGTCGTCGCACGACTCGCCGACCTCGCGCACGCCGTCGCCGCAGACGATCGTGTACATGCAAGATTCACCCTCGTTGGGGCATTCCCAGTAGGCGTCCGTCTGACAGATGCCCGAGCAGCCATCGCCGAAGATCTTGTTGCCATCGTCGCACTCTTCGCCGATGTCGCTCTGAATGGCGCCGTCACCGCAGCCAATGTCGAGTTCGCACGGTCGCCCTGGCAGGCGGCATTTGTACCCCTCCTCGATCTTGCAATCTGCATCGCAGCCATCGCCGGCTTCTTGGTTGCCGTCATCGCACTGGTCGCTACCGTTGACGCGTCCATCCCCGCAGTCATACAGGCGTCTGCACGCTTCACCTGGAGGACAGACGAAAGATGGATCTTGTTCGAGGCAGTCAGCCCCGCAACCGTCACCATCCTCGTTGTTGCCATCATCACAGAACTCACCCGGATCGAGCTTTGAATCACCGCAAACGATGGTGGACTCGCAGGGTTCACCAGGCGTGTCACAAACGGAGTATGGCTCTACTTTGCAGACGCCACTGCAGCCGTCGCCAGGCAGCGGGTTACCGTCGTCGCACTCCTCGCCGTCATCGACGACGCCATCACCACAACCTGGACCAGCATCACCGTAGACTTCGGGTCCATCACACGCTCCCCCGTCGCATTCGCTATCCTCTGGCGTGCGGTCGTCATCCACATCAACGAGCAGGTCCCCATCGTCGCGCCCCGTGATGTCGTCCCCTGCGCCGGCTTCGTCCCCTGCGCCGGCTTCGTTCCCTGCGCCGCTCGTATCATCTGCGGTGTTGTCGTCCTCTTGAACGGTCGGAGTACTGTTACAGGCGGCGACGATGGCGATGGCGTAGAACGCGGCGCAGGCGCGCAGGACTTTGAGCATACTGATCGGATCCCGGGGCAAAGAACGCCAGTCTACAGCGACTCATCGTTCGATCTCGCAGGTAATCCCGCCGGAATCGGCAAGTTGCTAAGACAACCTCCGACCGCTCACCCGTGACACCCACATCGACCTATTTCGTTTTGGCACGGCTCGAGCAACACAACTGGCTATCTCGACTTCAGTCGAGATAGGGCTGCATGTAGGTCAATGACCCATCAGTCTGCGAACGGCGAGCGCGATGCATCGTTCACGCCGCATTTCTCGAGCGCGATCAGCAGGCGCTCTCATCGTCCCTTCACGCCGCCAGCGGCCGATGACGCAGCAGCTCGTCGCCGAACGAACGACGGACGCGCAGCCTCACGCCGGGAGCGCCGCGGAAAGTAAACTCGACCGTTTCGAAGAACAGTACTCTGCCCAGCTGGGCGTCGATGTGTTGCCAGGGGATGAACAAAGGTGGGTGACCGACGCGAAACAGAGGAAAGACGGCCAAGCGCATTCCGTGATGGTTGATGCCCACGTTCAGCACGCCGTTGTAATTGGAAAAGCCCAAGCGCCCCGAACGCATGTGAAAGGTGACGCCCTCGAACGGTGCCTCACTCACGTAGGTCCTAGCCAGCGCGTGCCACCCTCCAAGCAGAGCGATCACCCAACAGATAGCGATCCAAAACAAAGGGAAGCCTACCAAGAACGCGACGACACCCAGCGTCGCTACAAGCTCCGAACCCATGCCCCATCATACGCCGCTGACCGCAGCAATGCAGGTGCTTTGCCCCGTGATCACGCGAGCGGTGGACCCGACGGTTCGGCTCGCTGCCTGGGCAGGTCGGGTTCGGCTCCCATGCATGGCCAGACCTCTACGCGCGCTAATATCGAACACCGTTTGGAGGGACGCGATCGTACTCGAAGCCCTGCTGAGTTCGCCCTGCATGAGCGGCCTAACGATTGAACAGCAGAAAGATGAGCTGGTAGACGCCGAAGGCCAGGCTTCCTGAAACCAGAGCGCGCCACCAGCTCAGCGCGTGCGCGGCTTGGATGGCTCGAGTGAAGAGCAAGAGGAAGGCGACGAGGTATGCTCCCATCAAGCTCCAGATGAGGTAGTGCGCCGGGTTGCCCGCGGAGCTCATCGCATCCTCGTAGGCACGCTGATCGAGAGTCCCCACGTAACCCGAGAACGTGGTCACCAAATCGTGCAGCCCAGTCGTCCAAAAAGCGACTCCAATGCCCAACCCGAGACCGGCGAGGGTGCGCTCGAAGCTACCGGTTCCGCCGAGTCGCCGGGCAAACAGATGCGTGAACCCGGCCGCCGCAACCCACGAGAGCAACAGGCTGGGTACGTGAAGCAAGAGATTGTACCGATAATAGACCTCCGCGGGGATCGCGAGCCACGGCTCGAAAACCGTAGGACGTCCCCCGTTGTGCGACAGGAAGAAGTACACGAGCGTGTAGGCGCAACCAGCGATCGCGACGGAGTACCCACCGAAACGCAACGCGAGGGGGCGTTGCAGCATCGCATGCATTGCCCGCGACGGTCGCACGAACGCCAGGCCATAGATCGCGATGAACGATTCCGGTGAGAGCTCCGACGCCGCTCCCCGGCGAAACGCGTCAGGCATGGCGATGGTTTTGACGCGCCGCCTGAGCTCGATCGCGAATGCCCAAGAGCATGCGACGGTCCATCGCAAAGCCGATGGGTTCGAGTAACCACGGGCCCTGAGTGAGCCGTGTAGCAAGGTCCGAGGAGCAGGCCGTGCGAAAGCGACTGATCAGGCGACACCGTCCGCACTCGAGTGGTTCGAGCACGAAGGCCCAGCTCAGCGTGACCCAGGGCCGGCCTTCGGCGCGAGCGGCGGCATCCGGCGGAGCAAACGCGATCAGTACGCGTCCTGGCTGAACGGTAACGACGGGAATGGCGGGTATCTCGGGATGCAGCAGGAGAGTATCGCCGGGCTGGTGTTGCCACTCGGTGTGGATGGCTTCGGCATTGATGACGTTGCAGCCAGCTAGGTTCTCCAGCCACTGATAGCTGTAGAAGCCGGCACGGTCGGCGCCGATCTGAGCGACCCACGGCCACACCTGCTCGCACGAAGCGTCTATCTCGACGGCATGTGTCCACGACCAGTCGGGCGCAGCAACGAGATTGTCGCCCGGCTGGGGCTCGTTGGCTCGAGCCGCCGACAGGCCCCAGTGATTGCGACCACCACGCAGGAATGGCGACAGCAGTGCGAGGGCCATGATCGCCGCCCCGGAGATCCCTCGTCCGACATCGGCGAGCGTGTCGCGAGCGAGGCGTCCCTCGGCGCGGAGCGCCAAGTGCGCAAGCTGCGAGCGCTGCATCAATGCATGCACGGGCACGATCCAGGCGACGTGAAACCGCTCAGAAAGCGAATACGCAGCGCGGGCGCGGACGCACAGGCGCGTCGCGGTTTCGCCAACGGGTTCGAGAATGAAGGCCCACGTCACGTGCCAAAACGCAGTGGGTCGCGGAGCAGAAAAGGCGAGCTGCCTGCGAGCGACCATGTCGAACAGGCCACCCAATACGAGCGTGCGGTTCGGCTCCAGCGACAACACCTCGAAACCTTCGTCGCTCTTCGGCGAAGCGGCGAGCACTTGGCCGACGTGAACATGTTGCCACTCGGGGTGCAGCTCCCGTGCGCTCGCAACGCCACCGTTGTCGAGCATGTCGATCGAATAGAAACCGGCACGGTGACAGCCCATCTGCACCAGCCAGGGCCAGATCGCTTCAGGCTTGGCCTCGATGGTCAACGAGTGGGTCGCCTGTGCGGCAGCGTCGGCAAGCAGTTCGTCGCCTGCCAAGGCGCGTTCTTCTTCGTGACTCTCAGGGGAGCCGAATCGCCGCTTCAGATCGGCCAAGATGGCATGCCGAACGAGGTGGGAACCAGGACCGATCAGGCGCCAGTACCTCGTGAACTTCTTCCAAGACGCATCGTCTGTCGCATCGACGCGCACTTCGAACGAAAGGCGCGACGCACCTGCCCCTAGTGCTTCGATGCGAATTTCCCACGCCACCTTCACCCAACCGGGTTCTCCAAAAGCAGCGTAGGCGTGCGCATCCGCGAGGTGGACGAATGGAATGTCGAGCTGCCAGACCTTGCCGATCGCTCCCACTGTGACCGAGCGCTGTGGGGACTCGGCCAACAGCTGGAACCCGGGTTCCTCGGGCGTCGAACGCAGATCGTCGAGGCGCAAGAACGCCCGGGGCTCCTGCTCGGCGCCGATGAGTCGCGACGGTAACGTTCTCAGCGCAAACAAGGCGCGCACGAGCCCGGAGTCGGCGAGGTCCCGGTTCCGAACGTGTTCCCACACCACCGCTGGTGCGGCCGCCAGCTCTACGCTGTCGATCTCCAGCTTTCGTGGGAGGGGAAGCAGCTCATCGAGAGGTGACATACACCCACCGCACTGCAATCAGCGCGCCAGGTCACGACGGCACTCGTCTCGGGCAATACCGCCAGAGGTCCCGCCTGGTGAGTTTCAGGGTGCGCAAGCGTTGCGCGGATCCCCGGAGCGGACCGCCCGCAGTTGCGCAACTCTCGAGCAGCAGTAAAACGTGAGATCGGAATGTTTCGGAAGTCTGCACGAAGGTCCTGTTTTCCTGACCGTGCGCAGCCGCAACAACGAGCACTCATTGGGGCTGCCAATCCGTCGAGTCGTCCGTTTCGCGCGACCACGCACAACCGGTCGGGTTCGGACCGCTCTGAGGTGGTGACATGCGTGCATCACCTTCGGTCAACGGACGTGAATCCGATACAGGCCCGGACGAAGTGCGGCTCGCGCAGCGTCTCACGAAAACTTCGGTCTTGCCGCAGCCTGAGACGCGCATGCGGTCCGGCCCCTCCATGCTGGTCTCGACCATGCTGGCCGGGCACTCGTGCTGCCGCGCGAAGGTACTCGTAGGTGCCGCAGGTTCAGGCTTGTCGCAGGCTAACGAAAGCGAAGCTACGACGAGCCACGTCGCGAATCTCGAGCCTGACACGAATTGCATGGTCGGCAGCATAGCCCGCCAGGCGAATGCAGAGCAAGTCCGCCGCGGGAGGACAGTCTTCACCGCCCCAGCAGTCGGCGTCTTGGTCGCATACCCACGACTGCGGAGTTTGGGAACTGTCGTCGCAGATGAACGCGTTGGCGTAGTTGCACGAGCTTTTGACTCGAGCTGCAGTGCGCGCTCGGGATCTGCGCGCGTATCGACGCTAACGTCCGTTCGCAGTCTTCTCGCATGGAAAAATCAGCCCGCTCTTGGACAGCTCCCCCAGCAACTCGTCAGCAATGACGTTCGCTTGGTCGACGGTAATCGTATGGCTACGAGTGAGCGAACGAGTCGAGCCTAGTTCGGCCTTCCAAACTTCGATCAGGTTTCGCTCGGCGGTGAATTCGTAGAAGCTGACTCCGAATCTGATTTCGGTGTGCGTCGAGATCAGGTTCTGGCTGTACGCGGTGCTTTCCCAAACGTTGATGATGAGCAGCGCCTCGGGCACGTATTCCGTCAATGGACCGGCGATCCCTGGATGTCGAAGGTTGTGAACGACCGGTGACTCGATGACCTTCGCATCCAGTCGACGCGCCTTCGCCTGCTCATCGAGCGCGCCGACGAGCAATGGCACACCCGGATCGTCCAGTTTCTCGAGCGCGATCAGCAGGCGTTTCGCACACAGCTGTGACGACTCTGCGGTGCGAACCTTTCTCGCCCGAGCCCTCGTACAACTGCCGAGCGCAGCCAGAAAGAACGCCGCAACGACGATCACCACAACCCGGCACCGTGCTCCCCCAGCTTTCATCGGGCCATGATGTAGCAAACGGTCACCAACTCCTGCAAGGTTTACCCTAGGCGATCAGTTGTCACGCGTCGCAGCACAGGTCGCAGCACAGAGTGACATCGCCGGCTCCGTGCGTTTCCTCGTAGCCGCGACGGGCCACTCCGGCCCCTCGCCTTTCCTCGGGACGTCGCAGAGAAACACCCACACTCACGCGCCTTGCGTCGCGCTAGCGAGAAGCAAACCTTCGCGTGGATCCGCCCTTCGGTGACGATGATGCGATTGATGCCCATCAAGACCGTCGTCGCCAGTAGCTGCTGTCGCGACTTCGAGTGGCCTCTACTCCGCTGCTCGATGCGCTCACAGAGCCACTTTCGGATAGACGCCGACTCGACGTTGTCATGCGAAAACTCCTCGAGGGTCTTGGCCACATCACCAACCAGGTCAGCATACTCCTCCATCTGCTTGATGCTCGCATCGACGATGGCGTGAAACACGCCTCGAATGAGACCGGCAACGAAGCTCGGAAAGCTCACGTCGCGCACCCCGTCCGCCAGTTCGCTGCGAGTCAGCGCCGTCAACAACGTTTCCGTACCATCCTGCACCATCGCTCGACGCTTGGCATCGAGTGAACGGAACGCAACACTGCCGCGCAGAAAGCACTGAACCTGGCTGTGGATTTCCCTCTGACGCGCCGCGAGAAGCGCATTGCCCGGTGCACTCGACTTGACAAACATTGGCGCAGTTTAGTGCAAGGTGGATGGACTACCAAAATCCCGAGCGCAACCCATGCGCCATCACACGCCTGCGAACCACAGCAACGCTGGTACTTTCCCCCGTGCTCACACGAGCGCTGGGCCTACTCTCCGCAGAGCAATTCGGCTGCGGGCGGGCAGTCTTGGTCTTCGTCCTCACCGCCCGAGCAGTCCGCCTCTTGGTCACATATCCACGAGTTTGGAATTTGTAGACCATCGTCGCAGACGAACGCGTTGGCGTAGTTGCAGGAGCTTTCATCCGAGGCGTCACTGCAATCGATGTATTCGTCACAAATCCAAAACTCGGGGATGACCTCGCCGCTGGCACACGAGACGCAGTAGAGTTCGTCCTCGTAGTCGGGGCAATCGGCATAGCCATCACAGATGGCGATCGTGTCGAGCGGGGTGCCATCGTTGCAGGTGTAGCCAAAACAGTACTCGATGCAGTCAGGCACGGCACCCTCAGCGCCGCATGTCAGTTCCTCCAGCTGGGAACAGCTGGCACCAGAGAAACACTCTTCGAAGTAACACTCGAGTGTCGGATCGTCCGCGACGTTGCTACAGCCGAAGTCGCCCTCAGTCAGCAAACCACACTCACGCAGGGCGTTTGCGGCCTCATCACATGCGCTGCTCGAGCTGTCGGTGTCTTCTTGCAGGGAGCGACTGGTCTCTTGCACATCGTCCACATCGTTGCCGCTCGATTCAGCGTCAGGGTCGAACTCGCAGTCGCGAGCGCAACTTCGGTGGGTTTCACCCTTTGCGCAGGTGCCGTCGCCACAGCTTTCTGGGCAGTCTTCGTTGCAGATGATGCGATCTTTGCGGACCTCTTTGGCGCCGCAATCGCAGGGGCTGGGCACTTCCTTACAGAACACCGTGCAACTACCCACGGATACGCAGCCACCGTTGCCTGCCGCTTGACCTGAACCGTAACTGGCGTTGCCTTGGCACTCGTCGCTGCCCTCTGCCACCAGCTCTGGCTTGTGGGTGACGGGACAGACATCCCCGAGGTCGCGGATCTGCTTTGAGCAGGTTTCAGACGTCTGCTCACAGCCGAAGGCGAACACTGACGTAAGCAACAAGAACGCGATCGAGCTGCGCATGACTTTCGGTTTCTGACTATCGCCCACTCTGGGTTTACCCACCAACTGACGTACGGCGTTCTAGGCGAACGATTCCCCAGTGCCAATGTCGGAATTGTTTCTGGGAAGAAATCGACCAAAGTGGGTCAAGTGCGTGGCGGAGCACTGCCGCCGAAGCACTCGTCACCACTGAAGCCTCAGCTCAATCCAACGCGAGCAGCTGTGCACTGTGAACGACGACACACTCGGCGGGGCTCGACTCGGCGATGATGCGGCTCATTTCGCGGTAGGCGCGGCGTTGGATTTGTTGCAAACGTTCGAGATCGGCACGTGAGACGGCACTGAGGTTGAATGAGAACAAGCCGGGCTGCCCAGCAGACAGACGCTCGACGGCTCGTGTGGCCCACCAGGCTTTGAGTTGCAACGCGCGCTCGGGATCTGCTCGCGTGTCGACGTTGTCGGGGGCAACCTCTGCGTAGTGTGTGGGTCCTCGATGAACCTGCCCCAGACGCAGCAGCGCAGCGAGCGCTTCGTCGACGGCGTACTGCGGCGCGCCGAGTCTCGTGGCGATCCAATTGCTGTCGTGCTGCGGCAGAGCTCGATAGGCGTCGAGTTCGAGCACGCGCAGCACCGCGTGGGACCACGGCAGGCGATAGGCGAGTTCGCGCGCCTCTACTAGATCGCGCCAGCGCCCACGCGCGCAGGGCAGTTGTTCTGGGTCGCTGAAACACGCGATGAAGTCGAGGGCTCGACCCGTTGCGGCCTCGAGGAAACGCAAGAGATCGGGCAACTTGGGTTCGCAGTTGCCACCTAGCCAACGCGTCACGCGGTAACGACTGACGTCTGCTCGCTCGGCTAGCAACTTAGTGGGGATGCCTGCCGTGAGTTGTCTGAGCCAGGCTGCCACGGCTTGTGGACTGAGCAACGGCGCGCTGCCCAGCCAATCGCCCTCTAGGTGAACGAAGCTGCCGAGCGCAGCTTCCACATCCACACCCAACTTGTCGATCAGTTGCAGGGTGCGGGCGGCGGTTGGGAAACACTGCCCGGCTTCCCAACGGTAAGCGATGTTGGTGCGATAGCCGAGCCGACGACTCAGCGCCACCTGTGAACGACCGCCGCGGAGTGCACGCAGCCAGTCGCGTGCGAGGTGGTCGAAGTCGAGATTCGTGGAGGGGGGAGAGCTGGCGGTCACCCTCCGATACTACGCCAAGTTCATCATGAACTGCACCAAACACGGCGATCTGTGGGGATAGTTTGTGCAGTTCGTGGTTATTTGAGACTGGCGTTGGGGGGCGTTGCTCGAAATACTGTGAGCATGACGTTGCGCGGTATTGCGGGTTCCCATGGCAGCAGAGGCATCGCCCTCACGGACGGTCGCGGCCTGCGCTTCGCCGTGACGCTTGCCGCCTGTTGGGTTCTGGGTTGCTCAGGTAAACAGACGGGTGACGAAGGGGGTACTCCCGAAGCCGCTCCAACACGGGTGGTCGACAATCAAGACAATGAACCTTCCGAGGTAGGACATGAAGACGCTTCGGACGATACTCTCGAGCAGGACGACGAACGGGGCTCTGGGGGGAGTGAAGCGGTCGGCGGCGACCCCGATAGCTGCCATGGAGTCACATGGCCCTCCCCCGACGGTGCACGAGTCGAGGCCAGCTGCGTGCAGGTGCTGCAACTCGACAGCGGCGAGCACGGGTACCGCTGTAGTTGCGACCGGAGCGCGTGCTCACTGAACGGACGAACGGTGGAGAGTAGCGACCCCGAGGCGTCACCAGAAGTCGAACACGATGACTGCCTGATCGAGATCGAGCGCCCCGCCGGGCGGGAGAACTGTCTGCGAGCTTTGCAAGACTCATGCGGCGTTGCCGAAGGCGACAACGGCTTTTGCGAACGCCAGTATTACAAGCTCTCGCCCACCCACGAAGGGCAAGTCACTCCCGAGTCGGCAACCGTCGCGTGTTTCGAAACCGACGCAGGCCACAGCTGCGTCTGCTCACTGGATGAAGAGCCCGTCGTCATCGAACAAAGCGACTGCCAGCTTGCCATGCGCGAAGCGTGTCACACGCCGTGTGAAAGCGAGTTGGGCAGTTGCGAGCCGACGGCGGATGGCTTCGACTGCACGTGCGGCGTAGGGATCGGTGGGTTTTCGGAGGCGTTGTTGTGTGAACACGCCTTGCACCACTGGTGCGCACCGAACTGCGAAAACGAACGCGGTGCGTGTTACCTGGATCCGAACGGCGTTCCCGAGATCGCCTGCACCTGCAACGACGACCCGACGTTGCATCGCATGGCGATGGATCCGAACGTGCAGGGTGACGAATGCAGGACGCCACTGGTCGAAACCTGCGGCGGTTCACCAGAAGACGAATGAGTTAGCGCACAGCTGCGTCGAAACAGCTGCACGGCGTCGTGGCGTGACGTGTGGCCAGCGTTGTTCCACCAGATGTGACGCTGGCGGGCCGGGTTAGCTTCGTTTCCGTGAGTCGAACGTGCGCGTGATTGGATCTGCGCGCGCTAGCCACTAGACTCGAGCGCCACCGCCACCTGGGCGGGATGAAAGCACGAAGGATTGATGGGGCAACTCGCCACAGCTGCAGCTGTCTTGACGCAGAATTGGCGCCGCTGGTTACCACTCGCGTTGATCTTGGGCTTTGCGCTCTGGGTGCGCAGCGCGAACCTGACGTCACCGTACTTGCTCGACGCGCACGCTTTCCGCCAAGGCGACACGGCGGGGTTCGTGATGGGTTACCTGCAGGAGTCGTTCAATCCCTTCTCGCCTTCGGTTTCTCGACAACCCTGTGGCGCGACGGGAGTGTTTGGCAGGGTGGAGGCGGAGCTACCGCTCTACGCGTGGTTCGCGGCCTTGCCATTGAAGCTGATCGGTGAAATCAGCGCGCCCGCGCCATACCTTCGCTGCGTTTGGCTGGCGTACTTCGTCGCCAGCTGCCTCTACCTCTATCGACTCGTGCGTTTGTTGGGGGGAAGTCGAGGCATCGGTCAGCTGACGTTACTGACGTACGCGACCTTGCCGCTTGCGGTGTTCTTCACGGTCTCGATACAGCCCGAAGGCCCGGGCATGCTCGCCGCGTTCGCCACACTGTATCACGTGGCCGCCTTCATGCGTTTTCGGCGCAGGCGCGACGAGATCATCGCAGTCGCCGCGGGTTGTTTCATGTTGGCGACCAAACTCTCGTTCGCGTACGTGCTGCTCCCGTGCGTGTACCTGGTGCTCGCCAGCGACGGGTGGAAGGCGTTGCGCTCACCACGCTATTGGGTTTGGCTCACGCTGGTCATCGGCAGTGCGCTCGCGTGGTACCTCTACATTCGCGAAACGTCGGCGTGGAGCTTCGGCATCTGGGACCACCCAACGGACGACAAGTGGTCGACCTGGAAGTTCATCACCAACCCTGCCGTCTACAAGCGCTTGAGCATGCGCTTGTTCCAAGAGATTCTGACCATACCTGGCGTGGTGCTGATGGCCGCTGGCTTCACGGCTTATCGAAAGAGTGAAGTCGTCAAGCTCGCTGCGGTCTGGCTCGTTGCCTATGTCGTGTTTCTGATGGCGACGTTGCCCGTCAACTACGTGCACAACTACTACCAGCTGCCGTTGGTGGTGCCCGCCGCGCTGACCATCCCCTTCGCACTGAGAGGGCTGTGGCGCGGAGGTTTGGCGGGCAAGGGCGTGCTGCTCATACTGGTCGTGGGCTTCTACTTCAGCAGCCACCACGCCCTGCACGGCAAAGATGGGAAGTTTCGGGGCATGTTTCACGAGAAGCGATCGTTCATCCCAGGCATCCAACTTCTGGAACGTCACCTGCAGCCTGGAGAGAAGTTCGTCGCGCGCTTGGGCCATCCTGAGCTGTACGCCAACAGCGGCCACGCGGGTTATATCGGCTCGAAAAAGTGGCCCCGCACGGCCAGGTGCCTGAGGGAAGCAGGCGTGCGCTACCTGCTGCTCGACAAAGCCCATCGCAAGCACTTGAACAAGCAGAAGCGCAAGACACGCAGCGCATACCGCAAAATCCAAGGCCGCCGCGGCTACACGCTCTACGAGTTCACGCCGAAGGCTGCAGCGTCACCCAAGTAACGAAAACGGCAGTAGACGTACGGGTGAACCGAACAGACGCGAAAGCCACCACCACCTCTGCGACTCTTGGCGTCTTGGCGCTTCCACCCTCAGATGCCCACTACTCGCAGGCATTCGTTCGAACCTTTCTCTCGCGATTGTCGATTCGCTGATAGGGTGCCGGCATGCGCTTTCCCTCACCGCTCGAACGTGGGCGGCTCGTTCGACGCTACAAGCGTTTTCTCGCGGACATAGAGCTGGACAGTGGTCATACGATCACAGCCCACTGCGCGAACCCGGGTTCGATGCGGACGTGCGTGGAAGAGGGCGGGGTGGTGTGGGTGAGCCGCAGCGGCAGGCCCGGGCGCAAGCTGCCGTTCACCTGGGAGATCGCGGAACTGGTAGACACCAAGGTGTACGTCAACCCCGCACGCGCCAACGACTTGGTTCTGGAAGCGATCAAGCGCGGTAAGATCGAAGCGCTACGCGGATACGACTTGGTGAAACGCGAAGTGCCCTACGGCCCTCGCAGTCGCATCGACTTTTTGCTCCTCGGGCCCGGACCACACTGTTACGTTGAGGTCAAGTGCGCCACCATGGGCGTAGGCGAAACCCAAGCCGCGTTTCCCGACTCGGTCACCAAGCGCGGCACCCGACACGTGCAGGAATTGACCGAGCTGCGTGCTGCGGGCGCACGCGCCGTGCTGCTATTTTGCGTCGCGCGCGCCAACGCCACCAGCGTGCGACCCGCCGACGAGATAGATCCAAACTACGGGCAAGCGGTTCGAACAGCCGCGGCGGCAGGGGTCGAGATACTGGCCCATCGCTGCGTCGTTTCACCCGACGAAGTCAGCTTGGGAGAAGCGATCGACGTGCAACTGGACGCACCTACCCAGAGCTCGCTTCAAGCGACGGGCATTGCCGCGGAAGGCGTTCGCGGACGGGCCACGGCGTAAAGCAACACCGCGAGCACGAGCAGCGCGCCTGCGGTAAACCCCATGCCGCGCACCGCAGCCGCGCCGTAACTCACGACCGCGTCGGCGAAAATACCCGTGAGCATCAGTGCCAAGCCGTTCAGTGACTTGACGATGAAGTTGTACACGCCGAAGTACACGCTCGTCACTTCGGCTTGATGTTCCTTGGCCAGGCTGGCGATCGCTTCCCCTTCCAAGCCCAAGATCACTGAAGCCATCGGTCCAGCTAGCCCGAACACGATCATCGCCGTGACCAACGGCGTACCGACGAGCGTCGCTCCGAGCAAGCCCGTACCGCCATAAACGACTCCGAGCAGCAGCGTGGCGCCGAGCACCGACCGCTGCCAACCGTAACGTCGATTGAGCTTGGGGACTCCAGCAAAGCCAATCACGGCGGTCAGCAAGAAAGGACCGAGCAACAGCGCGACGTCTTTGTTCGTCCCACCGAGCAGTTGCACGGCGATGAACGGCGCGGCCGCCGTCATCACCGTAAACGACATCTGTCCGCCAGCGAACAGGATGATCGCCGCAAGGAAACGTCGATGGCCGAACGCCAACTTGAAGCCCTTCGCGAGCGACAGATTTTCGCCGCGCACGACGCTCTCGTCGGGGGCGGCTTTCGGCTGCGCGTAATACGGCAGCACCATCAACGCCGCGCAAGGCAGCGCCCACACGATGGACGCCAGCAGGTAACCGTAGCTATCCACGAGAATCGGGCTCAGCACGAACCCGAACCCCGTAGCCACCAATACGCCGACGCCGAGCACGTTGGACAATTGAGCGCGAGACTTGAGGTTCCCCCGAGAGTAGTCGTCGACGAGACTCCAGTAGGGGATGACGTACGCCGTGTAGCCCACGAAAAAAACGAACATGCCCGCCGACAGCATCACCCAACGCACGCTCTCGCTCATCGCGCTGGAGGGCGAAAACACCATCGCCAAGCCGAGCGGTGGCAGCAAGAACGAAAACCACAGAAGCGAGCGCCGCTGACGACCGCGACTCACCCAGCCGTCACTGATGGCGCCAGCCACGGGATCCGTCAGTCCGTCGAAGATGCGAAACGCGAAGAACAACGCCCCCACGCTCGTCGCGGCAAAAAGAGGCAAGGCCGAGTCGCCATCGCTGCTACCCGCGAAGGTGAGCACCCATTGAAAGAAGAAGCGGGCCAGCGCCATCACGCCGAGCTGCCCGCAGCCGTAGAGCAAGTAGCCGCCGCGCGTCACCCGCGCAGGATAGTCGACCCGCTGAGCCGCTGCGTGAAGAAAAGGGCAATTCGTCACCCGAGCGAGCGGCCATAGCTGCCCGTCCGACTCGTCTTCCCTTACCTGTGCGACTTGTCTCCAATCGCCGCGCAAAGCATGCTCGTCCCGATGACGGACGCGCTCGACCTGCTGATGCCTTTCGCGGCGTGGTTGGTCGCGGGCTCCGTCGTGCTGTTCGTGCTCGGGCTAGTCCTGCTTCCGTGGTTCGTCGCGCGCCTTCCTGTCGACTACTTCGTGAACCCGGGGCCCGCGTCGAGGGCGTTTGGCCCGAGGCATCCCGTCGTGCGCACCACACTGCGCTTCGTCAAGAACACGGCGGGGGCGCTGCTCTTGGTGGCAGGCCTCTTGATGCTCGTGCTCCCCGGACAAGGTCTGCTCACGATATTCATGGGCCTGACGCTGCTGGAGTTTCCAGGAAAGCGTCAGCTGGAGCTGAAGCTGGTGCGCCGTCGCCCCGTGCACAAAGCCATCAATTGGCTCCGAGAAAAGGCGAAAAAAGCGCCGCTCATCGTGCCTGAGTAAGCGATGCTCCACTCAGGCCGCGCACAACGCTTGCAGGATGTGCGGCAGCTGAGTCTCGAGCCCCTTGTATCGAAGCATCTCGCGGGGCAGCTGCGTCAGCGCACCGCGAAGTGTCGAGCGTTCAGACGGCGTGAGCTGGGTGAACTCGTATAGGTAGGTTCGAATCAAGAACAAGCTGGCATCCTGCTCGGGAAACGGAAACAGCGACTGTCGCTCGACGCGCAGGTAACCTCGCCCATCGACTACAGGCCAAGACGGCCTCGCGCGATCGGGGTGATGATCGAGTTGAGCGTCGGGGCACACCGTCCACACGAACCGCACGTAGGGACCACGCTCGAAAATCGCCCGCACCAACCTGGGTATCGCGGGGCCCAGGGCTGCAAAACCTGGAACGGGCGAGTGCAACGCGGCAAACCCCAAACCGAAAACCCGCTCGGGGTGCCAGTTGCTGGGGAAACACACGTGCACCAACGAACACCGCTCACCTGCTTCGCCGCGCGTCAAGATCACGAAGTCTTCCGCCAGTGCTCTGGCCAGCGCGTCCGCAGTCGCCGCGGGATCCGCGTGTCGTGGCACATCGATGCCGTGTTCACCCAGTAACCGCTCGCGCATCCAATCGAGCACGTGGGTCACGGCGATTTCGGCGGCGGGCGTTCGCTCCATCCCCGCCTGAAAGTCACTGCGCGCGAGCACGGCAGCTTTCTGTTTCAGGTACGCGGGCGTGCACTCGTCTCGCTGAAACGCCAGGGAATCCGCGGGCCCATTGCCAAAATCGGTTCCGAGGCGCGTCAAACTCGGCTGCACGCGCAATGGCCCATCGATGACGGGAAAGTAACGGGCCACGGCGTGCATGGGAGAAAATGGTGTACAACGGAGCGCGCGACGCGGGCAACTCGAACCACGACGCCCACCCCACACGAGCCACCCCATCACGAGCCACGGCAGCGTGTGCCGTGCTGGTCATCCCTGTGCGGTACCGGGTTGATCTTCGTGTACAGTGCCGCTCATGAAGACGGCAGTGCTGGTGATGTTGGGTGGACTCGTCGCGCTGATCGCGAGTTGGGTGTTGGGCTCGGTCGTTGCCAGCTGGTTTGCTCCGGGCTGGCTCGGACTCATCGCAGGTGCAGCGGCAGCCGTAATCGTCGGCTTGGGTCTTCCCGTTTGGTTCGATTGGCGTGTGCTGGTGGGGACGCGAAAGGACGATCCCAACGCCACCACGACCGTGCATCAGTCGCTCGCGATTTGGGGCGCCGCAGTGCTCGCGCTACTGGTGTTCGCGCTGCCTTCGACCACTCGACGTGGTTTGGAAACCCGTGGCGATTGGGTGCTGCTGAGCCCAGTCGACGAGTCCCCTAGCGGACTGTTGCGCGCAGTCCGCGGCTTCACTCCACACATCCCGCGTAGCGAACCCGCGCTTGCGAGCGCGAGCGACGCCGAAGCGGGCCCACTCGGGGACGGCTCGGCCAGCGCAGCGGCTGAATCCGCCACGGCTGCGTCGGCTCAACCCGCGCCGATCGAGCCCACAGCAAGTGCCGACACAGCGCAAGCCGCCATCGACGAGATGGCTCAGGCAGGCATAGCGTCCGCTTCGAGCGCCGCTGCCCAAGGCGAGATCCCTGCCACCCAAGCGGTTTCGGGACCTGCAGAAGTTTTTCGAAAGTTCGCGGACAGCGTGGTGATCATCAAGGCCCGCACCAAGCTTGCCGACGACTCACCCTACGCGCAGCTCTACCAGCACATCGGGATAGACTCCGCCGAAGGTTTCGGCAGTGGCTTCATCGTCGATCCCAGCGGCGTGATCGTCACGAACCAACACGTCATCGGCGACTCTGAGCAACTGCTCGTGCAGCTGCGCGACGGACGTGAGTTTCCGCAAGTCCAGCGCTTGGCGGAAAGCCGTACTCACGACTTGGCGATTCTGAAAGTCGAGGCGAAGGACCTGAGAGTCATCGACGTCGACGAGAGCACGGAGAGCGTCGATATCGGGGACACCGCGATCGCCATCGGTAGTCCGTTGGGGCTCGAGTATTCACTCACCACAGGTATCGTCAGCGCGCTACGCACCCGCGACTCCACGTCGATGTTGCAAATGCAAACGACGATCGCTCCCGGGTCCAGTGGCGGTCCTCTGCTGTCGAACGACGGCAAACTGATCGGCGTCAACGTCGCAACGGCAGGCGCTGGGCTGAACTACGCGATCACCGCAAAACACGTCAAAGAGCTACTGCAACAGCCGCAAAAGGTTCACACCTACGAGGCATACGAACCAGGAGTCATCGCGGGCGACCTCAGCAGTGAAGGGCTGGAGCTCGGCCCCACCGATCGCTCCACGCTTGCCGAGGGCTTCAAGCTCTGGGGAACGTTCCTCAAGCGTTGCATGACGCAGCTGCCCGAAGGGGTCGACCTCATCTACAGTTTCCCGAAGAGCTCAGGGGTGTTCGCGGATCCGACCATCACCGGCAGCGCGGCACCCGATCTTGCCGACTGTGAGGCGAGTTTTGCAGAGCTGATTTCACGGCAGCTGCGCTTGTTGCTCCTACAAAACCACGCGAGCGCCGCCGAGCGCGGCTGCTCCGTGTCCGTCGTGCTCTCGGGCATGGGTAGCGACGGCTCAGCAAAACTGAAACTGACGCTGCGTATCGCGGGAGCAGACCAGCCCGCCTCCACGCCGTGAACCGAAAGCGAGCAGGGCTTTCGACAGCATGACGGCTAGCTCAGCGGATGTGCAACTGCGTCGACTGAATCTTGCGTCCCGACTTGGTCAAGCGCCACCACGAGCTGCGGTCGTTCATCGGTGCCCAGCGGCGTTCTTCCTTGCGGTAGTGCCAGTCCTTGTCGTTCTGGAAGTACACTTGAACGCCGTTACCCTCCACGATGTTGATGATCTCGTGGCTGTGGTAGGCGGCCTTGTCGTAATCCGTCAGCGCCTTTTGCCCCATTTCCGCGTACATCGAGTTCAGCTCCAGTAGCTGGTGATTCAGTTCCGGATCCAAACTCTCCGCAGCCAGGCCGATGCGCTGCGCTTCACGCAAGGTGATTGGATACTCGTGGGAGGGGTAGCCCTCACTCAGATGCCGACTGATACGCTCCACCTTCTTGCGGTCTTTCATGTGGAACGACAGGATCTCTTGGCAGAGACGAATGGAAAGCGAACTGATGCGGTCGACCGCGCCGATCACCAGCGGGTGAACGTGGGGGAACAACGCTTGGTACGGGTTGATGTCGTCGCGCTGCGTGCCGTTGCCCGAGGCGCTCACACTCTCTTTCCACAGCCGCACGACTCGCAGGAGCTCGTCTTGGCTGACGCTGACGAGTTCGTTGTCGACGTCGACGGGCGAAAGCTCGTGGCGCAGAGACGTATCCACCGCCGTCAAATGGGCGAGCGGTCCCATGCGCAACTCGTCCGCGCCCAGGCTGAGCATGGTTGCCGCCGACGCGCACTCGAGGGGCACCAACGCCACGATGCGATCCGTGAACTGGCGCAGTAAGTGTACCAAGCGCAAGGCCGCCTCGCCGGATCCGCCGTCAGACTTGATGCACAGCGCGACCTTCTTCTGCTCACCCAACACGCTGAGCACTTCGTAGAGCGCGAGCACGTCGTTGTTGCATACCGAGCCAGCTGGAGACGTCCAGTAAGCGATCAGCGGACAGCCCAGCCGCTCCTCGATCGTGGCGATCAGCCGCTGCGTTTTGGAGAACAAAACGGGCGGCTTCTTGATGCGGATCGAACGTGATTTCTTGCTTGCTGCCATACTTTGAGCCTCGGCTGGGCGCGGGGTTATAGTCACGCGCAGCCCGTCGCGATAGTTCGCGAACACGCCGTACCCCTTCGGGCAACAGGGTGATGCGGAGATCGCAGTGGACTTGGTGAGTAGTCTTTTGGCGACGTTTCCGAAAGCCGTCGCTGGATATTTGCGCTATTTCGCGAAGGCGTTAGCGCTCACCGCGAGACCACTGTTCCGGCCTCGATGAGCCATTCTCACGCCCGGACAATCACCTGGACAGGTCTTGGGGCGTTGCGTAGAACTCCGTGGCCGAACTCGTCGCCCGCAGTTCGGCAAAGGCGCTGAGGGCGCCACACCAAACGAACGCGGGTGGGTCGTATTGCGGATCTTTGCGCAGTCAAAGCGGAGTCAAACCGCGCGTATCTGGAGTGTTGAAAGTCATGAATAAGGTCAATTCCCGATCGCTGAACATCGGAGTCGCTGGCAGCCTGGCCTGCCTGGTGTCGCTCGCCATTGGTCTGAGCGCGTGCAGCGCCGAATCGCCCACGCCAGCGCCCATGACCGCGCCGGGAGCGGCCGCGTCGGGGTCGACGAACACCGCCGGGAACGGCAGCGCCTCTCAAACGGGCACGAGCACGGCCCCAACCGGGATCGCTCCAACTGGCGTCGCGACGGCCTCGAATACTGGTGCGGGCACGGGTGCCCCAGGTGGAACGGCGGCTCCAGGAGCGAGCGCGGGTGTGTCCACCTCCAACACAGGCGCGGCACCAGGCGCAACTGATGGAACCACGATGCCGGGAGGCGCTGCGGCCATGCCCGGCGGCGCCGCGGCCATGCCCGGCGGCGCTGGCACCTCCAGCGGCGCAGCAACCTCGCCCGCAGCAACCACCGACACCACGCCCCCGGCGGACACGGATGTCGAGATGGCAGATCCCGAAGTGTCCGAAGAGGAAGACGAGCCCGCAGCCGTGCGCGGCGAAGGCAACGCGCTGGTTCCAACCGAATCCCTTTGGGTGTCTTTGGGATCGAACGGCGTGGGTGTCGAAGGTTCCTGGTACGGCTACGAAGACGAAGAAACGACGGGCTGCTGCGACAAGCTGCTCGAGTGGTCTGAGGGCGGCATGGTGTGCATGGCGGGAACCACCGCCGAACGCGAAGAGGGCAACTACGACATCTACGGCGCGGGCATGGGCTTCAACTTCGCCGACGCAGACGCGTGGGACGGCAGCGCGTACAGTGGCGTGAGCTTCACCGCGACGATGACCAGCGACGCCGATGTCCTGGTCAAGGTGAAGATGTCCTCAACCTCCGTCACGGACGGCGCCGACTTTTTCGTCCCGCTGAAGTCCGGCAGCAACTCAATTGGCTGGGACGACTTGGAACAACCCGATTGGCTTGAAGATCCCGACGAATTCGATCCCTCGGACATCGAAGCGATCCAGTTTCACGTCGAGCCCGGCGATGGTGGGCCCAACGACTTCGAAGTCTGTATCTCGGATCTGGTGGTCGACGAATGAAACCAGTGGACGAATGACACACCGCGCATTTGCGTGAAGTCAAAAAGGGCCTGAATTCGGGCCCTTTCTTCGTGTTGGGCGTTGACACCACCAGCTTCGTTCTCCACCCAGACCTTGTTCATCACTGGGGCGAACACAACTGGTTGAGCCAGAGCTCGTCCCGAAACGGAATGCCCTTGCCACCTAAGCATACCCGACCCATCACTGTTGCAGACTCGTTGCCAAACGCGAAAAGTGCACGGCAAGTCAGCCCGCTAACCCCTTGAGATCACGCTTCGCAAGTTGGCACGAACCTCGCACTAGTATTAATTCGAAACCTCCGCGGTGTGAGCCGCGTACAGAGAACACAAGCTACCGCACGGCGGTGGGTAACCCCCTCCCCTCCCTCCTGTCGCCGTGCCCTATCTATCGCACGGCGGCGGGAGTCCATACTCCCCTCCCCTCCCTCTCCCGCCGCCGTGCCCCCTCTACTGCACAGCGGCGGGAACTCCATACTCCCCTCCTCCCCTCCCTACTTCCCGTCGCCGTGCTCCTTTCCCGCACAGCGGCGCCGGCTCTCCCTCCCGGCGCCGCTGTAGCCTATTTTGGGGTCACGTTCGCAGACGCGCCGTGCAACGACGACTGGAGGCCGCGGAGTGCACGGGGGCTCGCAGGCGCGAAAAGGATGCTGCTCCCACGTGTGTGCAGGTTTCTGCACGAGCGTGAAGCCACGCACACGCGCAAACTGTGCAGTGCCTCGCGCACGCGTCTCGAACACCGCGAAATGATGGCGGTCTCATCACTGGCACGAGGTGTGCTCCTATTTCGCGCAACTACATCAACGAGTTGCCCGAAGGAGACCATCATGTTCAAGACCACCGCCCTCAGCATCACCGCCGCCAGCTTCACCCTCTTCTCCAGCGCAGTCGCCGCCGCAGATGGCAGCGACAATGGCCGCAGCTTCGAACTCGAGGTGCTGTCGACCGCAACCTCCCAAGCGTGTGACTCCTCTCACGATTTTCACCAAGAAGTGGTCGTCTGCAAAGACCAGAGCTGTGACCGCATCAGTTTCACGGGCAAGTCGTCGCTCAGCATCAACCTACCGCCAGGTGCCCGCGCCAGCCTGATCAGTAGCGTCAGCGCGGCTCGAGATGGCGCCATCACGGGTGACACGCGCAGCTCGGAACTCAGCCCCGACGTCGACATGCGCTTTGGTCACACCGTCGAGGGACGCGGCACCTGCCTCAAGAGCTACTACTACGAATTTCGCAGCAAGTGAACGAGCCGAGCGCGGCGCTAGCCAGGGAACGCTCGCTGAGTCACGCCTGACGCTCCAGACCAAACCGCGCGCGAACGGCATCATCCAACCGCAATAGCGGCACCACGATCCCGAGTTCCAACGCTCCCCCGAAATCCCCGTCTCTAGCCGTTTGCCCCAGCCACACATCGTCACCCAAGCTCAGATACGACTGCAACATCGACGGAAGCCGCTCTCCTCGCTCCCGCATCGCCCGCTGTAAAAACGCGATGCGCGCGGCAGGTCCGACAGGCGTCACGTCGCAATCAGCCCCCGCGACGTTCGCCACATAGCGCAGCCCACGGCGCGCCATCAACATCGTCTCGGGCGGCTCGTACCAACGCTCACAAAGCGAGACCAAACGTTCGAGCGCCCCACGTTCGAACGTCGAGTAGAGCGTCACGTTGCCGAAGAAGTATGCGATGCTGCGGTCACCCTTCACCAACGCTGACAAGCCTTGCCACAGCGCGAAGAGCCCCAATCGAACGCGCCGTGCGCCGCGATTGACCACCGAACGACCGAGTTCGACACCCGCGGGTAACACGCGCTCGCGCATCTCGCTCGAGTATTCGAAGAGCGACGACGTCCGCAGTATCTGCTCGCCATGCTCGGCGGCGTGTTTGCCGTACTGAAAGCGCAACATCGCAACCAGTTCACGGCGCTCTGGGTCGTACGCCAAAAGCTGCGTGTATGCCTGAACCCCGACGTCGAGCGCGTCGAGATCGACGTCAGCGCCGCGCCCGGCCCCCGCGTGACGAAAACCGAGCTCACGCAAACGGCCAATTTCCCGCATCACTCGCGGGCAGTCGTCCCCGAGTACCGCGTAAACCTCCAGCCCCCGAAAGCTCACGAGAGGCGAACGCGCCGACAACTCACTGGCGAGTTCCGTCGGCGCGACCGCAGGCGCCAGCGGCTTCATCGACTGACCTCCAACTGTAAGGGCGCATCACGATCGAGCAGGTAACAGCGTGCACGTAGCGCTGCGGCGCGCTGTATTGCGTTGTTTCCCATTCGCTGCAACTCCGCGGGCCCAATCTCGCGTCCAATCGTCAGCTGTACGTGTTCGATACTCGGCGCGAGCACCTCACGCGGAAGCATGAACATCTCGACGTTCGTGGAAACTCCGAGGGCGCGCCTCAACGCTGCGACTGCGTAAAACTGACGCGAGTTGCGCCCCGAAACGAAGATCGGCACGACCGTGCGTCGTTCACGCAGCGCGCGCTCGGCGACCATGCGCCCCCACTTGGCGTCACGCAGCCGACCGCCCACCATGCGCGACGTGCGACCAGCAGGAAACAACAGCACGGGGGCGCCCGCTTCGAACACCCGATCGATACTGCTCGACAGCGCACGACCAGCGCGCTCTCTGTCGAGCGGTACGAAGTGCGGCGCCAGCTGCCCGAGTGTCATGAGCACGTCGTTGACGGGCGCGACCACTCGCTCGTGCCGTCGCAATAACCACGCCAGCAGCGCCAAACCATCCAACCCGCCGAGCGGGTGATTCGCCACATAAATGGGTGGGGTCGTCGTGCCAGAGTCACTCGCGAAATCGTTCTCGAAATCACAGCGCAGCTCGACGCCCAGATGCGCCAACACGGCCTCTGGGTAATCCAAGGGCGCTACGTCGCGCAGCGACTGAATCACGTGATTGATCTGCGTTTGCCGCACCACACGCTTCAAGATCCCAAACCCAAACCCCGGGATACGTCGCGCCAGCTTCGGGTTCTTCGCTTCGAACGCGGCGCGCACGTCAATCGACGTCGTGGGCGCCCGCCCCGCGCCAACGTCGTCACTTCCCGCTGTGGTCACGGCCAGCGTCACCTCCGCTGGCGAGTCATCACGCGTTTTCGCGGGGTCTCCAGCCCAATAGCGCATCACGGCGGTTTCGCGACTCACCTTGACGTGCGTCAAGCTAACGCTCCCAAACCCGGGGCGACGCATCGCCACCGAAGTTGCGCCAGCCCGACGCGTGCGGGTGCGATGAAATTCCAACAAATCGTGCGTACGCAGCGGACGCCCCAACTTGAGCTGCAACGCTTCGAAGGCGCGGCGACGCTTGGACAGCACCTGTTCGTGTCGAACCCCCGACGTACTGATCGGCGCACGCAGGGCAAGGCGCTCCTGCAGCTCACGGCCATCCCACACGAACGCGCACGGCAGCCGCTCGAGCTCGAACACGACGACGATGAACGGAGAAAACCGCCGCAGCTCCACTTCACCCAGCACACACCGCACCTGACGCGCGTCATCACACCCCGCTAAACGCACGACCAACTGCCCGCGACTGATCACTCTCTCGGGCTTCGAAAGAGACGCCGCTGCCTCGTAGTTGTTCAGCAAGCAGCACGTCACGCCCGCCTCGTTCGTCGCGATCCAGGTTCCGCCACCCTCGGGATCGCGTGGCGCGATGAACGTCGCTCCCCGTTCACCCCAAACGCGCGGGGGTTCGGCCGCGACACGCTCCAGACGCTCATCACGATTGAACGCCAATTCGTAACCGCCCGAACGGCGAATCCAACTGAGGGTACACATCAGCGTCGTGCCGTAGTCAGGCGCTCGTCTCGAACGCCGCTGGTTGCTCGAAGATCACTCGTTTCTCGAAGCGCGTGCGGCGTGTTGCCCTCACGACGATGGCGCAACGTGGACAGCGCTACACCAAAATCACTCGGCGTCTGCCGACCGCACAGGCGCGCCATCACTCCGATCATCGCCATGTGGTGCACGCTGTGACTCGCCACGAACGCAAGCTCACGTTCGGCACTCGACCGCAACAGCCCCCGCCCCGCCCCGACGCCGCTTTCCGCAGGCAGTCGTTCACTTTCCGCATCCACCCCATCGAGCTGCGTCTCTTGCCGAACACCCAACGTGCCTCGAGTAAACGTCACTCGCTTCAACTGCTGCCGCACCTGCGCGATTCGCCGCGCGCTCCCCACGCGACAGCGTTCGACGTTCACATCACGTTCGCGAGCGTCGTAATCCACGACGTCATCGCCAGCGAGCAACGACGCAAAGTGATCCAACACGTGCCGCACTTGGCCGCCGATGCTGCCCGCTTGGGGCCCGAAGTCACGTCGAAACTCGTCGTCCGACAGCGCCCCGAGCAGTCCATCGAGCTGCGACAACAACTCGTCACAATGTGCGATCAGTCGCTCTGTCGTCGGGTCGTTTTCGGTGCGGCGATCGCAGGCGTGCATGAAACCTCCCGCGAAGTACGCCACGACGCTCATTCGAGTTTCAGCGAAATCACCGATTCTCACGCTTTGATTGGCGCGCGGACCGGACGTCACCCGACACGCTGAAAACGCCTGAAAAGGGCGCCTGAGTCACTAGGTGCCCGCGCCCGTTCGCTGACTCCACCCCCCGCAGCCCCGCCGCGCCGCGGTTGCCAGCGGCCGCTCAATCATCGCGCCCGCTTGCGCCCTCACGCCGCGCGCACTAGTTTTCCTGCTCTCGCGTCGGGTTGTTTCCGTCGCGGTGTTCGCGAGGTCGGGTTGTATCCGTCCCGCAAAACGAAAGGACAATTCAATGTTAGAAGTGAAACTTCCAGACGGAAGTGTGCGCGAATTGGAAGATGGGGCGAGCGCACTGGATCTGGCGCGTGCGATTGGACCTGGCCTGGCCAAAGTGGCGGTGGCTGCCAAAGTCGAAGGCGCCGTCACCGATCTGCGGGTCCCACTGCCCAATGGCGCGAACGTCGCGATCGTGACCAAAAGCGACCCCGACGCCCTCGACGTGCTGAGGCACTCGGCGGCGCACATGATGGCCGACGCCATCTTGCGCGTGTTCCCGAAAGCGCAACTCACGATCGGGCCCGCCGTCGAGGACGGCTTCTACTACGACATTTATCTCCCCGACGGCGAGAAGATAACACCTGACGACTTCCCCAAGCTCGAAGCGGAGATGCAGCGCATCGCCAAGGAAGCGCACCCCTTCGAACGGCGAGTCGCCAAAGACGCCAGCGACGAGATCTTCGCGCGCTACCAGGCCCTCGACGGCGGCAGCAACAAGTTCAAAGCCGAACTGGTCGAAGGCGTCAAGCAACGCGGCGAAGAGCTGTCGTTCTTCCGCCACGGTGACTTCGTCGACTTGTGCCGCGGCCCCCACGTGCAAGACACGGGCTGGCTCAAGCACGTCAAGCTGACGAAAGTGTCAGGCAGCTTCTGGCGTGCGGACGCGTCGCGTGAACAACTAGTGCGCGTGTACGGCACGGCGTTCTTCTCCAAAAATGACCTGGCCGACTACCTCAAGGCAATCGAAGAGGCCAAGAAGCGCGACCACCGCGTGCTCGGCGAACAACTCTCACTGTTCGTGATGCACGAGGACGCACCCGGCTTCCCGTTCTTTTTGCCCAAGGGCGCCACGCTGTTCAACCAGCTCGCCGACTACATGCGCGGGCTGCTGAGGCGACGCAACTACCAAGAGATCAAGACTCCTCTGATCTTGAGCGAACAGATGTGGCACACCTCGGGCCACTACCAGAACTACCTGGAGAACATGTTCTTCACGAAGCTCAAACTGCGTGACGCCGACGACCCCGAGAAGATCAAAGAAGACGTCGCAGAAGAACGCCCGATGGCGGTCAAGCCCATGAACTGCCCAGGGCATCTCATGGTCTATCGCAGCCGTTTGCACAGCCACAACGAGTTCCCGCTGCGCATCGCGGAGATGGGGCTCGTACATCGCCGCGAACTCAGCGGCGTGCGACACGGTCTGTTCCGCGTGCAGGCGTTCACTCAAGACGACGCGCACCACTTCTGCACGCCCGACCAAATTGGAGACGAGATCCGCATGCTGATCGCGTTCTTCAAAGAGGTGTACGCGGCGTTCGACCTGAACGACGTGCGCGTCGAGCTGTCGACGCGTCCCGAAAAGAGCATCGGCAGCGACGAGATGTGGGAAAAGGCCGAGACCGCCTTGAAACAAGCTCTCGACGGCACGGATCTCGAATACGTCGTCAACGAAGGCGATGGCGCGTTCTACGGTCCCAAGATCGACTTTCACATTCGCGACGTGCTCAAACGCTCGTGGCAATGCGGAACGATTCAGCTCGACTTCTCCATGCCTGAACGCTTCGGACTCACCTACGTGGGCGCCGACGGCGAGCGTCATACGCCCGTGATGTTGCATCGTGCGTGTTACGGTAGCCTCGAGCGATTCATGGGCATCATCATCGAAAACTACGCAGGTGCGTTCCCGCTGTGGCTCTCACCCGTGCAGTTTTCGGTGATCCCCGTCAGTGAGAAGTTCACGGACTACGCCAAGCAGGTTACTGAGCGTTTGCTCGACGCTGGCCTGCGCGGAGAGGCTGACCTCGGCCCCGATCGCGTCGGCTACAAGATCCGTAGCGCCAGTCTGCAAAAGCTGCCGTACATCATCGTGGTCGGTGAAAAGGAGCAGGAGGCGCAGACCATCAACGTGCGTTCACGCACGGCGGGTGAACTCGGCGCCATGAACGTCGACAGCTTCCTGGCGACTATCGAGCAGGAGCGTTTGCCCGGCGGCAAGGCACCACAAGCCCAAGCGGCAGAATAGCGACCCGAGTGTGACGACGAGGCCCGCGCGATCGCCGAGTGTGTCGGCCAAGAACGCCAATCTGAGCGGCGCTCTTGATCGCAACAGTTCGGTCATCTGCGGGCCCAACGCCGCGCGACGCGCGAGGCCGCGCGCCGCGTGGTGCCATCTCGGTGTTTCGAGCGGCGTGCTTCTCGCGCTCGGCCTCGCGTGTAGCGCGCCGCAGCGAGAGACGGCACCAGCCCAAGCCCCAGAAGCTGCAGCCACTGCGGCGCCATCGACCGAAACGCAGTCGCCCGCGTCGACGGAATCCACCGCGCCCAACAACCCTGAAGACGAACGTGCTGGCACTGGATTACCAATCGCTGAATCACTTTCAGATGGCGGGGCGACCTCGAATCAAGGCGAACCTCCTGAGCCTGCTCGATTGCCGCCGTTCGTGCCCGCGCCGTTCACGCCACCATTCGAGCGCAGCGCCAAACCCGGCGACGGCAAGTGGACGCCCATCGGCGACGGAGCGCTGTCCGAGCTCGCGGCGAGCGAGCCGCACGTGCTGTATCGAACGACCGTGCACCCTCACGAGATCAGCCCCTTCATCGCCATGGAAGTCGTCGCCATCGACCTTTCACGGCTGCGGCTGAACTGGGCAATAGGCACCAAAGATCACCTCGCGGACAAGCTCAAAGAACACCAGACGCCTGGCTTGGTCCCGAGTGACCTGCAGGAGAGCACTTACGCAATTTTCAACGGCGGGTTTCAGGCACGCCACGGCTGGTGGGGGCAGATGAGCCACGGCGTGACCCTGGTCAAACCCAAAGACGAGGGCTGCACCGTTGCCCTGTACGAAGACGGCGCGGTTCGCCTCGGGCGATGGAGCGAACTGTCAGCAACGCAAGCTGAGATGCGTGCGTTCAGGCAGACGCCTCCGTGTTTGTTGCACGAAGGCACCATCCATCCACGCCTCGAACGAGGCAACGACAAGGCGTGGGCGGGCAAAAACCCCACGCGTAAGACGCGCCGACGGTCAGCGCTGGGGATAAACGCCGATGGCAGCGTGCTCTACTTCGCCATCGGCAGCGAAACGGGCCCCGTCGATCTCGCACGCGGTATGCAGGCAGTGGGCGCCACGAGTGCCCTCCAGCTCGACATCAACTGGGCTTGGGCGCGTTTTCTGACCGTCGGTCGCCGCGAAGGCAAGCCCCGCGTCACCTCGACGCTCGTGAAAGACAGCCTGCACGGCAAGAACGAGTACTTCAGCTACCCCTCACACCGCGACTTCTTCTACCTGACGCGCCGCCCAACGGATTGAGACCACGCCCGCCGGTTTCCGGATCAGTTGCCGGGCCCCAGGTCCGGCGGCTCCGTCGTCTCGACGACGAGCCAGCGACGCTTGTCTCGCTCGAGCCGATACGTCTGTTCATGGATCTGTCCCGCATAAAAGGTCTCGGCTTTCACCCACGCCTCGGGGCCTCGGATCTTGAACAGCGTGGCGCGCGTGTTGGCTTGTTCGACGCGCTGGGGACGCTCGGCTTGGCACGCGGCATCACACGCCGTGCGCGCCGCTTCGATCAGCTGCGCGCCAGTATCGCTCGCGAGTTCACGCGCGCGTTCGTAGTCTTGAACGAACAAGCTGTGATGAAACTCCAGCGCCGAGTTTTTCGGCCGCGTCGCAAGTTTGTCCAGCGGTGCAGGCTTGAACCCCCGACTTTGCGGTGGGTGGTAGTTGCAAGCCACCTTGGCACTACCCCAGGAAGCCACGACGACGAGCGTGATGAACGCCACGAACAGCAGCGTCAGGCGCGTGTTCGTGTGCAGCCCCGTGGCAGTCGCGAGCTCGGCGGGGGGCGGCGCGGCGCCTATCCGAACATCCGAGTCGGGCGCCTGCGGTTCAGTACTTTCGCCAACGTCGGCCAGGTCGACGCTCCCTGCGCGGTCAGTCGCTTGGCTCTCCGCGACTCGCTCGGCCGCGCCCCCAGACCTCGCCTCGTTCGAATCGCGTTCGACTGGATCGGGTTCAACTGGATCGCGTTCAACTGGATCGGGTTCAACTGGATCGCGTTCGATCGGGCCGCTCTCACTCGTCGTCGCTGAGCTGGTGACCTCGGTGTCCACCTCGGGATCGCGTCCACTGGCCGCTAGCGCCCCATCAGGACGGCTCTCGCGCTCGGGGGGCTCGCTCATGGCGGGGCAGCATCGTCCAAGGTCGCAGCAGGCGCAACCAAGCGCGCCAGTTTCAACAGTTTCACGCTCCTCGACGTGATTCCGGGGCCGATCCCGCAGTGCGGCACGGGTTTCGAGCGCGGGATAGAAATCTGACAACTGGAGTGCTCGGTGCGCCGACCACGACCACATGTGCACGCTCTTGCGAATCGGACAGCTCAGTCTGTTGCTCTTGGTCACGCAAACGACCCTGCTCGGGTGCGGCGGCGCCGCGCAGCTTCCGATCGGTGCCCTGACGCACAACAGCGCGGGTGCCGCAGCCTTGCAGCACGGAGATCTGGAGGCCGCCGCGGCGCACCTGGAGCTAGCGTTGGAGTACAATGAGGAGTTCGTCGAGGCGCTAACGAATCTGGGCCTGGTAGAACTCGCGCGCGGCAACTTCGGTCGGGCCCGGCAGTTGCTCGCGCGGGCCATACGTTTGAACCCCGATTTCGCTCAGTCCCACCATGGGCTCGGTGTCCTCGCCGAACGGGAGTTCCAACCCGACCAGGCGAGCGACCATTATCGTGCGGCACTCGCCGTCGATCCCGGGTTTGCCCCCGCCCGAGCGAACCTGGCGCGACTGTTACTCCAGGCGGGTTACGCCGAACACGCCCTGCTGCACTTCCAAAAGCTGATCCACTCGGCTCCCGAAAACGTCGTCAGCCACCGCGGCAGAGTCGAAACCTTGATGCTCCTCGGGCGCGATGACGAAGCCGCAGCGGGACTTCGACTGGCCAGTGGAGTGTTCACGAACGACCCCGGACTTCAGTTGCTCCGCGGGCGCCTCGAACTGCGTCACGGCAGGATTCAAGCTGCTCGCGCAGCGTGGACGCCTCTGAGCAAGCGCCGCGACGACTTCGGCGTGGCCGCGCTGGCTTGGCTTGCAGTGGTCGAGCTGGCAGAACGCAACGCGGAAGCCGCAGTCCGCACCGCAAACCGCGCGCTGCAGCTAGACGACGAACATCCGCTAGCCACCTACGTGACCGCCATCGCTCTCGACGACCTGCGCGACCCACATGCCGAGCAGTGGCTGGAGCGCGCCGAACGGCTCAACCCCAATCACCCCGAACTGCGCGGCCGACTGCCACATCCCGGCGAAGGGTCGCGTTAGGCGGGTCGCAGTCGTCGCCTGCACACGAACGGCAGCAGGGCGGTTCTCACACCTTTTTAGGCTGTAGAGCTGAGCCGGCTTCTGCCCTACAATGAGCGGGTGCAGGCGACGGAACAGGATGCCGCGACCCGAGTCGAGGTGTCCGCGGGGGAAGATCTCCGCCGCTTTTGGACGCTGAGCGCCTCCCATCGTGAGGTCCTGTCAGGGGCGCGCTCGGCGCGCATCGCACGTTGGTTGTTCGTAGCGCTGACGGCAATCTACGGCGCGCGAGCGCTGGCGAGCGACGGCGCCACGAACGTACTGCGAGACGGCTTGAGCTCCCTGGTCTGGCCGTTGCTCATCAGCTTGCCTGCGCTGTTCGTCAGCAACGCAGCCCGGCGAAGCAGCGTCGAAAGCCTAGCGCTGTTGCGCGGACTCGAGCGGCGCGGGTGTGCCGCCGCGCACCCGCTCGCGCGCGTCACGTTGCTTGCCAAGCCGCTAGTCGTGTCGTCGTTGGTCTTGTGGCTCTGTTTCGCCATCGACGTTGGCAGCTTCGGAGGCTTCGCGCTCGCCGTACTCGGGCTCGGCGCCTGCCTGCTCGTGCAAGTGGCGTGCGCGGGGTTGCTCGTCGCGCTTGCCGCGCTGTGTGAACAACTGGCACCCGCACGGCCTCAACGAACGTTTTGGGCGTTCGTGTTCATACCGCTGCTGCTGCACTCGGTGCTGCCCGAGTTGCCGAGCGCATGGCACGGCTATCGTGAACTCATCGCGTGGAGCGTCGCCCTGGGAGTGACACCATGACCCTGAACTTCAACGCGGCCAGCCACGACAAACTGTGGCTCGACGTCCGATGGGCAGCTGGGCTCCACGTACTCCTGGGGGCACCCGCGGACGGGCTCACGCAGGTCTGCGAACTCGCGTGGGGACAGGCGCGCCCCAGCTCGGGTCGCGTCACCTTGGGCGAACGAGTGATCGTCGGGAGCCCGCAAGTGCGTGCATCCATCGGCAGCACGAGCTGGCACGAGCCGCCTATCGATCGGCGAGGGGTAGAGCACCGCATCGAATCACTGCGAGCGCTGCACGCGCGAGCCGCCAGCAGCTTGGACGGCAGAGACGCGCTGGCGCAGGTCGGCCTTTCATCACTGCTCGACCAAACGCCAAACGCTGACGCCCCACGAGGCGCGGCGCTGGCTGTCGCCCTCAGTCTGGTGAACCCGTCGGCCCTCGTCTTGGCGGATCCTCTGGGCATCGAAGGAATCGATGTTCCAGCGGTCTGCAAGCGCCTACGAGAGGTCGCGGTCGACGCACCCGTCGTCGTTTGCACCCGTCGCTTCTCCGACGCGCTGCGCTTGGGAGCAAACGTGTACGAGTTCCGAGGCTTTCGTATGGTCAGTGGCCCCGTGCCAGCTCGCATGCTGCTACGCGCAACAGGTGCACGTTTTCATGCTCACGTGCAAGACGGCGCTGGCTTCATGGCCGCGCTGCTCGCGGAACCAGCGGTGAGCAGCGTGCAGGCTCCGCTCGACCGAAACGTGCTGGAAGTGGTGGGTGATGACGCGGAAGGCGTCAGCCGTGCGATCCTACGGACGAGCGCCAAATCCCAGATCGCCTTGTTCAGTCTGAGCGAAGGCGCCGCTCCCGTCGATTCTGCGACTCAACCTGCGGCGACTGGAGGAGAGGTTGGTTAGCTACCTGGCAGGTCTGGAGTTGGGCTGGGCGCGGGCCGGATACCGTTGGTACGCGCTCGTCGTTGCAACCGCGTTGCTAGCCAGCCTGACTGGGTTGCTCGTGGGCCATCGCGCTGACCCCAGTTCTTCAGCGGACTCGACGCTGGTATCGGTGACGATTGGAATCGTCGTTCCGCTGTTGGCGTTCGCACTCGTGGCGCGCGCCTTTCCCTCCCGCCTCGAACGCGCACTCGGTCCAGTCGCACGCCATGGCGCCGATCGCTGGCTGTCCCTCGCAGGTGCAAGCACGCCTGCGCTCGGCGTCTGTATCCTGAGCGGAGCAATGCTGGCGGCGATCACTCGCCTGCTCGGCGGAAGTCTATCCAATCCAGGTGTAGCGGACGTCGTCACCTGCAGTTGGATCGGAGGACTCTCTGGGCTCGCGTACGGGGCCTGGTTCATCCTTGCGTCCAGCGTCGGGTCGCGAGCTCAGGGGCGGTGGATCGCGCTGATAGTCGACTGGCTTTTTGGAATCGGCACGGGAGTTCTGGCGTTGCCGTGGCCTCGAGCGCACCTGCGGAACCTCCTGGGCGGCGCCCCGCCCATGCAGCTCGATCAATGGCATGCAAGCGGCGTGCTAGCGCTGCTTTGTGGCATCTACGTCGTTTTGACACTGCTCAGAACGCCCCGCTGACTGGCGTAGGCCCTGACGCCGCGCTAGGTTGGCCGGGCCTATGATTCGTAGTCGAGGCGAAGCCATCCCCAGCGTCCCTCGGGGGCGCAACCAACGCTTCGTCCCCATTGAAATTCCAGGGTTTCGCCGGGCCTCACCCGTTCGAACTCGATCGGCGCGCGCCACTCGCAAACTGCAACTCGCCAGCTACCGAGACGACGCGCACGCCACTCCAGCGCGGGAGCGCCTGCCGCAGTGAAAGACATCCTGTTTCAGTTCGCCTGTATCGAAGAACTCCAAGATCTGCTCCGCGCAGAAGAGGACGAACGAGAAATCGACGTTCCCCTCGGCTCTGACGGCTTCGCAGACGGTGAATGGGTCCTAGCCACGTTCACCATCGGTGACCGCTCGACGTCGGTTGCAGGTTGTGTGATGGATCGCGGAGTAGGTTTACAGTTGGCTTTCTCGGACAGAGACTGGGAAACCCTGGTGGACTTTTCCGAGCTCTCACCACCGCAGAGCGGGCCACCCAGTGTACGCTGTCCCCCAATTGCGGAGGTGGTGTCGACCGAGGGCACCCACGTCATGATCGTCGATGGTGAACTCGAGACCCGCATGGTCACCCAAGCGCTGCTGGAGAGCGCAGGCTACCGCGTTACCGCCGTGGCAGGTGGTGAGCAAGCGTTCGACGAGCTACGCAACATCGAGGTCGACTTGATCGTTTGTGAATGTTCGCTGCCTGGCATGAGCGGCATCGACTTTTGCAAGCGTCTACGAAACGACCCGCGCCTGTCAGGTTTGCCACTGATATTTCTGACGACACACGCCTCGGAGGGCCGGGTCACGGAGGCGTACCGCTGCGGTGTGGACGAATACATGACCAAACCGTTCCGTCAGCCTGAGCTTTCCGCTCGCGTGTTTGGCCTATTGCGACGTGCCCACCGCCGCGCGGGCTGACCTGCGCGGCGTACACCACGTCTTGCACCGCGACCACGCGGGGCGTTCACTGTTCGCGAAACGCTTCGGCGGGTCGCAAGCGAGCCGCGTGCATCGCGGGCCATACGCACGCCGCCAAACACACGAGCACGGCGAAGGCCCCCGTCAGCGCGAAGTCGGACGCCTGCAGAATCACGGGTAGCTTCGAGATGAAGTACACCTTGGGATCGAGGGGAAAACCGTAGTCCGCGATCCAACGGCAAAGGCCGTAACCGAAGAGCAATCCCGAGCCTGTGCCCAGCACGCCGATGATCAAGCCCTGATACAAGAACGCGCGAAGCAGGCTACCGTCGGTCGCCCCCATGGCCTTGAGCACGGCAATTTCTTTCTTCTTGTCGAACACCACCATGATCAGCGTCGCGATCACGGTGAACGCAGCGACCAAGATGATCAGCGCAAGAACCAGGCTCATCAAAATCTGTTGAATACGCAACGCGGTGAACAAGCCGTGGTTGAGCTCTTCCCAGTCCATCGTGTGATAGATGCCGTTCTTCAACATCTCGTCGACGCGGGCGGTGACCGCCGCTGAATCGTCGATGTCTCGAATCCGCATCTCGACGCCAGTCACCGTGTCACCTGCGCCGTAGAACGCCTGGGCTTCGTACAGATCTGCGTACATCAGCTTCGAATCGTACTGGTCGAAACCCGCTTGAAATACACCCTGCACACGAAACTGTTTGGCAACGGGGGGCCGCAGGTGACCCCCCGAGTAGGTGTAGCCGATGGTCGGTGACGTTACCTCGACGCAGTCGCCGAGTTCTACTTTGAGCGTTTCCTTCAGGGTCGCGCCGATCACGATGCCCGGTAGCTCGTCAGTAGAGCCTTTCGAACAAGGGTCTTCGATCACGCTGTCGAGAGCATCGTCTTCGGGCAATTCGCTCTCGAACCCAGCCTCTGGCTCGATCGCGCCCACCACCACATCTTCTGGCAAATCCTCCAGGATATCAGTGGGTTGGGATGGCGCCGAACCTGCATCCGCTTGCGCGTCTCGGATCGCCTGTTCGACGGCATCGATCACGTCGATCGGATCTCCCCGCGGGGGCACGCCGTTCATCGCTTCGACGCTGATCTGCCGCGGTGCTTTCTTGCGAGTCGGCGGCTCGGCTCCTTCTCGTCGAAGCCCCTCCAACGTGCCCTCGGTCATGTGTCGCGGCAAGTCGAGAACACGCTGCATGCGTTCTGGATCGACCCCCTTGAGCAGGACTCCAGTCGCGGTGCTGCGTTTGTGAGTCACCATCATCGGGTTGATCACGAACGGCGAAACCCCGATCACGTCAGGATCGTTTTGCACCTTCTCCATCACGTCGCGATACTCGCGAAATTCGCTGGCGTACTTGAGCACCAGTACGTGCGCGTTCACCCCCAGAACCTTGTCGCGGAACTGCGAACGGAAGCCGCCCGTCACACTCAACACGGTCACCAGCGCCATCGTGCCCAATGCGACACCGAAAATGGCCAGCAGCGTTCCGACGGAAATGCTCGCGCGCTTGCGAGATCCCATGTAGCGAACCGCAAGTGAGAGAGGGAATCCCATGACTGGTCCGCGCGTGTAGCAGAGCGGATGCGAAGGACGCGAGAACTACTGGCCGGGATTCCAGAAACCCACTTCGCTAACTGGCCACATACCTGCAATATCACTCAGGTATGTGACGCCCCCCGAGGTAGGCTGACGTGGTGCTCGAGCTCACCAAAGTGTCGACTGGTGGCAATTTTGTTCGCGAACCGTGGTTTCTACGACGCTATTGCTTCAAACGGCATGACGCTGCGCAGTCAAGGCCACTGAGCTTGAATGGTGACGCGGAGCGCACACCGAATTTCAGAAGTGATATCGCGCGGGGGCCGAAAATTCTTCGAGCCATGCAGCTTCAATTTCCGAACAGATCTCCAAAAAAGACAAAGGAAAGCGGTCAGTTTCGCGGGCTATACTTATACGTCCCTAGGAAATCCGCGTAAGGATCGACGAGTCCCCAGTGATGAGTCAGGACCGTGATGAGTCAGGACAAGGCACAGCCCCGCAAAGCGCCACCCACCAAGCCACGAGTGGGTAACGGCAACAGTGGCCTGAAGGTGGTCACGGTTGCGCCGGGCAGTCAGGTCGATCTGAAGAAACCGACCGCGCCCCCAGGTTATGATCCCGACGCTGTGGACGAATCGACGGTTGCAGATATTCCCATGGAGAGTCTGCCCCCTCCGTCGTCCGCGCCGGTCGACCCCTACCTGGGTTGCACGATCGACAACCGCTACAAAGTCGAGGCGCTGCTCGGTGAGGGTGGCATGGGCATGGTGTACCTGTGCCGCCACAAGATCATCGACAAGAGAGTTGCGCTGAAGATCTTGCGCGCCGACCTAGCGCGGGATCGTGAGGTCACCGAACGCTTCCTGATCGAAGCCAAAGCCGCTTCATCGATCGGTAGTGATCACATCATCGACATCAGCGACTTCGGCGCCCTGCCCGACGGCTCCGCCTATTTCGTGATGGAGTTCCTGGAAGGGGATCCACTCTCGGCGCTGGTGGACGACGGCCCGATTCCTGCCGTGCGCATCGTTCACATCGCGCAACAGCTCGCAGCAGGCCTCTCGGCGGCACATGCGGCAGGCATCGTGCATCGCGACCTCAAGCCCGACAATGTTTACCTGGTACAGCGAGGTCACGAGACTGACTTCGTCAAAATTCTCGACTTCGGCATCGCCAAGGTTTCGACAGCCGCGACGGGTCGGCTCACTCAGGCGGGCTCGGTTTTCGGAACTCCGCACTACATGTCACCCGAGCAGGCGGCTGGCGCCCCCGTCGATCACCGAGGAGACATCTACTCGCTAGGCGTGATGTTGTACGAGCTCGCGAGCGGTCGTGTTCCTTTCGACGCTGACAACTTCATGGGGATCCTGACGCAACACGTGTACAAGGCCCCCGCACGCATCCGCGGGGAGGCGGGGGTTGAAGGTGTCAACAACGACATCCCCCCTGGTCTGGAAGCGATCATCCTCAAGTGCCTCTCCAAGCGCGCAGAGCAGCGCTACGCGGACATGAACGCGTTGCACGCCGATCTCGAACGCTTGCGTTCGGGTTCCGTGCCGAAAGCCGTCAGCGAGATGATGAACCGCTCGGGCAGCTTCAACGTCCCCGCGGACTTCTTCCAGCCTGGCCCTCAGTCGGCACCGCGTTCGGCACCTCCCGAAGAGATCACCGCGATCCCCGACTTCTCACCTCGCCACCGAGCTCGCTGGCCCCTGTTGCTCGGCATCTCGCTACCCGTTCTGGTGGCAGGTGGCATCATGTTCACCGAGAACACTGATGGTGCAGGTTCGTTCTCACTGGCAGCCGACCCGATCACCGTCGGGCAGCCCGCCAGCGACGTTCGAACGGCTGAAGCGCCTCCGTCCGAAGCCCCCCAAGCTGCTGCTCCAGCGGAGGTTCCCGAGGCCGTGTTGCCAGGGGTGATCGTCTCGATCGAACCCGTTGCCGCTCACGCGTTTCTGGGTGACAAGGACCTGGGCTCCTCACCCGTCGTGGTCGATGTCCCCGAGGGCGAAACCGTGGAGCTGGAGGTGCGTCATGCGGGCTTCAGGCGCACCACAATTTCGCTCGATGGCGAGGAGAAGAAGGTCGCCGTCAAGTTGGAGCCCATTCGTCGTCAGAACAAACCCCAGAAGCGCACTACTCCGAGCCCAGGCACGAAACCCGCCAAAGGCTCCAGTAGCAGCGCTGCCCCAAAGACGCCCCCTCCCCCAAAGAAGAAGATTGGCGGGGGCGAAATCGTCAATCCTTGGGATTGAGCGCGTAGCTTTTGCCCTGGTCGCGGCGGAGCGCCAGCCACGCTAAGCTGCGGCGCAATGCCAACCGCCATACTCCGACAAGCGATCCCCGACGACGTCCGCGGGATTTGTCGTCGCCTGCGCGAAGCTGGCTTCGAGGGCTGGGTCGTCGGCGGACGCGTGCGTGACGCCATCATGGCGGAGCTAGCGAGCGACCACCGCATGGCAGCTCCAGGAGACTGGGACGTCGCCACCAACGCTCACCCGAAGCAGGTCCAGGCGTTGTTCAAACGCGTGATCCCGACGGGGATCCAGCACGGCACCGTGACCGTGCTCTTGGGCGGCGATGGCTACGAAGTGACCACGTTTCGCGCCGAGGCCGCCTACGACGATGGACGTCACCCAGATCACGTCGAATTCCTGAACGACATCAGCGCGGATCTCGCGCGGCGAGACTTCACGGTCAACGCCATCGCCTACGATCCAATCGACGATAGGCTGGTCGATCCCTATTCGGGCATCGACGACATTCGCGCCCAGCTGCTGCGCGCCGTGGGTGACGCGTCCGAGCGTTTCGCCGAGGACGGCTTGCGCGTGTTGCGCGCCGCGCGTTTCGTTTCGTCACTGCAGTTCGAACTCGAGCAGAAAACCGCTAGCGCAATCCAGCCGTCGCTGGACAGCTACCGCAAAGTGAGCGCTGAGCGCATCCGCGACGAGTGGACGAAAACGATGAAAGCGCCGCACCCCAGCCGCGCCTTCGAGGTGATGCGCGTGCACGGCATGCTGGAGATCACTGCTCCCGAATTGCTCGAATCCGTGGGCTGCGAACAAAACCGCTACCACGAGTACGACGTGTGGGGTCACACCATGGCCTGTATGGACGCTTGTCCCGCCAGTCCTGCGTTGCGCGTCGCGGGTTTATTGCACGACGTCGGCAAGCCACGATCACGTGAAATGTCCGACAAGACGGGCGACTACACGTTCTACAACCACGAAAACATCGGCGCGGAGATGGCAGGCCCAATGCTCGAGCGGCTGCGCTTCTCGAACGCCGACCGCACCCACATCGTCGGGCTCGTGCGCCACCACTTGATTTGTTACGACGACGAGTGGTCGGACGCCGCCGTGCGCCGCTGGCTGCGTCGGGTGACCCCGGAACTCGCCGAAGACTTGTACGCCCTGGGACGCGCAGACGCGATCGGCAAAGGGCGCGACGCGTCAGCGGACATCACCAACATCGAACACCTGCAACAGCGCGTGGAGCGACTGGTCGCGGAAGGAGCTGCGGTCAGCGTGCGCGACCTGGCCATCAACGGCAAGGACCTGATCAGCACACTCGGTCTACGTCCTGGTCCCATCATGGGCGAAATCTTGCGCGAGCTGCTCGATGAGGTCACGGAGACTCCCGAGCGCAACACACGCGAAGTTTTGCTCTCTCGCGCCAAAGAGATCGCCGAGCGCAGCAACTGACGACAACATCCGTCAGTCAGCAGCGTTCGAGGGGCCTGGCCCACGTGCGAAGGCCGCGGCTCTCATGAACCGCGGCCCGTAGTTGCGGCGGTGGGAAACTCACGTGTCGCAAGCCTCAGCGCCCTGTCGTCGCCAGAAGCTCAGCTGCTGGCAGCGGGCTTGGGAGCCCCGAAGATGCTCGCTGGGCGCTTCTTCTCTTTCGCGTCTTGGCGCTTATCGGCGTAAGTCGGGATCACGACCTTTTCACGCTCGGGCAACTCTCGACCGCCGATGGCCGCGTCGATCTCCTCGGAGTCGATGGTCTCGCGCTCGAGCAACGCCTGCGCCAACCGATCGAGCTGTTCGCGATTTTCACGGATCACGTTGCGCGCCAGTTCCAGCTGCGTCTCCATGATGTGCCGCACCTCGGCGTCGATCTGCCGTGCCGTATCGTCGCTGATCGCGTCCGTGCGCGACGCCATTTCACGGCCGAGAAACACGTTCTGCTCGCCTTCGTTGTAGGCGATCGGGCCCATCTTGTCGCTCATGCCCAGCTCACACACCATCGCTCGGGCCAGGCGCGTCGCACGCTTGATGTCGTCCGACGCACCGCTCGTGATGGATCCGAAGACCACTTCTTCAGCCACGCGCCCGCCCAGTGCCATCGCGATACGCGCGAGGATCTGCTCTTTGGTCATGGTATGGCGATCTTCAGTCGGGAGAAACATCGTCACGCCGAGCGCCGCGCCGCGCGGAATGATGGAGACCTTGTGCACGGCATCGTTGCCCGCGACGAGCTTGCCGACCAGGGTGTGCCCTGCTTCGTGCCAGGCACTGACGCGACGTTCCGCGTCACTCATCACCATCGAACGACGCTCAGGCCCCATCAACACCTTGTCCTTCGCGAGTTCGAAGTCGATCATCGCGACGGCGTCTTTGTCTTGCCGCGCAGCAAGCAGCGCCGCCTCGTTGACGAGGTTCTCCAAGTCTGCGCCGACGAAGCCTGGTGTTCCCGCGGCGATCACCCCCAGCTCCACATCGCTGCCCAACGGGACCTTACGCGTGTGCACGGCCAAGATGCCCTCACGGCCACGAATGTCGGGACGCGCCACCGTGATACGGCGGTCGAAACGCCCGGGTCGCAGGATCGCGGGGTCGAGCACGTCGGGACGGTTGGTCGCCGCGATGATGATGACGCCCTCGTTGTGTTCGAAGCCGTCCATCTCGACGAGCAACTGATTGAGCGTTTGTTCACGTTCGTCGTGACCGCCGCCGAGGCCAGCTCCGCGGTGACGACCCACCGCGTCAATCTCGTCGATGAAGATGATGCATGGCGCGTGCTTCTTGCCCTGTTCGAACAGGTCCCGAACGCGGCTCGCGCCCACGCCGACGAACATTTCCACGAAGTCCGAACCCGAGATGCTGAAGAATGGAACCCCAGCCTCACCTGCGATGGCGCGCGCGAGCAGTGTCTTACCCGTGCCAGGAGGCCCGACCATCAGCACGCCCTTCGGAATGCGTCCGCCCAAGCGCTGAAACTTCTTTGGGTCTTGGAGAAACGCGATCAGCTCCTCCACTTCGTCTTTGGCTTCGTCCGCACCAGCCACGTCAGCGAAGGTCACTTTGTTCTGAGACTCGCTCAGCATGCGCGCCTTGCTCTTGCCGAAGCTCATGGCCTTGCCACCGCCCGCCTGCAGCTGACGCATGAACAGGTAGAACATCACCAGCAAGAACACCATCGGCAGCAGGAACGTCAGCGTGGTCGCCAAGTAGGGGTTGCCCTCTTCTTCGAGGTACTTGACCTTCACCTTGTTCTCGAGAAGCAACGTGGCGATCTCATCACTCTCGGCAGGTCCGATGGTGATGCCGCGTTCGGGCTGACCTTTGCCCGTCGGATTGATGATCTCGAAGCGGAACTCGCGGTCTTGGATTTCCACCGAGTCGACGTGCCGCGCATCTTTGGGCGCCTGAACCAACGACACGAAGTCGCTGAACGGCATCGACCGATGGTGCGGTTCGTTGGGGCTCAAGAATTGCCAGATCGCCAGGAACGCGACGATCAGAACTACCCAGAGAAGGAGCGTTTTCTGCGGCTGTTTCACGAAATCCTCAGGAGGTGCCTCAAGACAAGGAACGGGCTCTTGCCACTGCGGATCGTGGGTGGGACCCACGAGGAGAAATCAGCGGCAGGGTGAACGATTCAGTATAGCTCTTGTTAATCAGAATTGGGCTTTTTCAAGCTCGCGGGCCGAAGTTTCGACGGGCTCTCATCGGTATCGCCACGAGTCCGCTGCGCGGCAAGGGACTCGCACGTGGAGTCGGCGCGTGGTTGGGTACTTTCGCCCCCATCAGTCGCCGGACTCGAGTCCCCGAATGGGGACGATTCCAGCCTGGGCGCTTCGAGACGCGGTTGTCCAGACTTGGCGTCCAGCACGATCACTCGGCCTGCACCCACTAATACGCGAGCAGCTCCACTTTGGTGACGCAGCGCTCGGCGAAGCTGCTGCTTGTGCGCTCGACGAAGCGCAACGGGCTCACCAACTTCGTCCAGGATCTGTGGCAACGGAGGCTCGCGTAACTCGTCGGCCAAAGCCAGCAAGTGGCCGACAATACCAGGAGAAATGGACTGCATCAGGGGCATGAGCTCCGAGCGCACACGAGTTCGCAAGAATCGCGGTTCGCGATTCGATGGATCTTCGACGCTCGGCACGCGGTGTCGATCCACGTGGGTCGAAACCTGCGCCCGGGTCGCGCGGATCATCGGCCGCATGCGACGTCCTTCACGCGCTGGGAGCACGGCCAAGCCTTGGGCACCGCTGCCGCTCAACAAGCGGATCAAAACGGTTTCCGCACGATCGTCGGCGTGATGACCAGTTACGAGCCGTCCACAGCCATGTTGCTTCATCGCACCCTCGAGTGCGGCGTAGCGCGCGGCGCGGGCTCGCGCGTGCAGGTTGCCTCCCGGCGCGACGTTCACGCGTTCAGCGTGAAATGCCACGCCCAACGAGGTGGCGTATTCTGCAGCTACCTGGAGTTCGCTCGCGGCCGCGGCGCGCAAGCCGTGGTCGACCCCACACGCTCTCAAAGAAAAGCCGAACTCGGGCTGCAGGCGAGTCAGCACATGCAACAGGGCCATCGAGTCGGGTCCCCCAGAGAGCGCGAGTAGTAAGCTGTCTCCAGGCCCGACGTGGCACTCTTCTCGCAAACAGCGTGCGACGGTCTTCAGCAAAGTCGGAGGATGAGAACTCATCCGAACAGCTCGAAACTCTTGCAGAAGCAAACGTGCTCACCCACCGCATGCGGCGCACACAAGTGCTCATCGTTGGGGTAACCTTCCGCGCACGTTCTCGCGTTCGGCTCGAAGTGAACACACTCCGCGCAAGTGTGGCGCAGCTTGAACGTGCTCCGCTCGCTGAAAAAACGCAGATCGACCAAGTGTCGCACGGCTCACGACCACCCTGGTTCGGCGCTCGCGCCCGCGCGCCGCTGGTTCGCGAGCGATGCGTCCCCCGCGGCGCTGATGACGCCACCTCCCAGCACGCGCTCGTCTGCGTACAGCACGGCGTACTGCCCGACGACGACTGCGCGGACGGGTTCGTCGAACACCACGCGCGCACCAGCGGCGCTCTGCGTGATGGTGGCCGGGTGGGCTTTGCCGCGATAGCGCACGGCCACATCTGCTCGAAGCGGCAAGCTGGAGTCAGCGGCCAAGAAGAACTCGTCGAGCTCAGCGCTCTGGCTGCTCAGCTCTCGATCGCTGCCCAGGCGTACGCTGCCGTCCTCGGCGTTGAGATCGACGACGTAGGCGCGCTCACCGACAGCAACGCCCAGATTGCGTCGCTGACCGATCGTGAAACGATGCACCCCTGCATGCTGCCCTACGACGCGCCCATCACTGCCGATGATCGGACCCGGGCGCACGCGGTCCGCGGCGTGTTTCTCGACGAAGGCATCGTAGCGCCCCGTGGGTACGAAACAGAGCTCCTGACTCTCGCCCTTGGTGGCACCTGGTAGATTGAGCTCGAGGGCGCGATCCCGCACCTCCTGCTTGCTCAGTTCGCCGAGCGGAAAGCGCAAACGTCGAAGCCGCGCTTCGGGCAGCATGTGCAGGAAGTAGCTCTGATCCTTGTTGCGGTCGACGGCGCGCAGCAGTCGCGTGTGCGGTCCGCTGTGGTCCAAGCGCGCGTAGTGTCCCGTGGCGACTGCCGCTGCCCCCAGTCGATCCGCAATCGCGAACAGTTCGTTCATCTTCACGCCACGGTTGCAACGCACACATGGACTGGGCGTCGTCCCGCTCAGGTAGCTATCCACGAACGGCCCCACGACTTCTTTCTGGAACAGTTCCCGACGATCGAACGCGTAGTGCGGGATGCCGAGCACATCACACACGCGCCGCGCGTCGTGGATGTCCTCGGGCGCGCAGCAACGACTCTTGACGGAACCGTCGTCGGGGTAGTCCCACAGGTGCAGCGTCACGCCGACGACGTCGTAACCCTGATCACGCAACAATGCGGCCGCCACCGACGAATCGACGCCGCCACTCATCGCAATCAGTACTCGCTCAGTCATGCTATCGAACCCGTCGGATAACTCGGGCGGCCTTGTCTAGCTCGCCTCATCCCGCGGGGCCAGTCTGGTGCAGGGTTCGCCCGCACGGAGTGCAGCACGAAGCGTGTACGGCGTGACGACCTATCGGCCGCGCGCCCCCATCAGCTACTGAGACTGCAGCGTCGTACGCACCGCGTTCGACGCTTTGTCGACCACTTTGGCGGCAAGCTCCAGGGTCTCGGAATAGCGATAGATTCCTGCCTGCACCGCAAGCAACTGCTGCGCTGACATCTGTGCGCCCGAACGCACTACCCGAGCCATCATCTGCTGGCCGCGATCCAGGTCAGTACCGAGATCGTCCAACATTTCGCCGAACCGCGACGGGGAAGGCGTCGGCGCGCTGATGACACGTTCAGGTGGCTGGGTCACGGGCTGCGGCGTCGCCGCTGGTATTTTTTCCATGTGGCATTTGTCGTCCGCGGCGGGCCTGAGTTGCGCGGCGAGTCGAACAAACGTCAGGTCTGCTGTCGCAGGCGTTTCGTGAGCCGCCCGATCGCTCGGGTGTGCAGACGACTCGCCCACGACTTGCTGAGCCCGAGTTCGGCTGCAACGTGGTCGAAACGCTCGCCCTCGAAGTAGTGACGTCGCACGAGCTCTGCCTCCTGTTCGGGCAGCTCGTCTATCTGCGCCTTCAGCAAAGCGCGCAGTTGCTCGTGTTCGAGAGCCTCCTCGGGTGATCGATCGTTGGAAACGCCCGTCAACTCACCGTCTTCACCGACTGCGGTTCGGGCCACCATGCCCGCAGCCATCGCGGTGGCCATGCGCGCCAGGTGATCATCCAACCGCCGCTGCGCGTCGGCTCGGGTTCCGCCGCCAGCGGCTTCTGCCATGGCGTCGGGCGTCGCCGATTCGCTGTAACTGTCTGCTGCGTTGATCATGCGCAACTTCTCGTGCACGCGTCGCGGCAGTTGTGAGTTTTTTCGAATGCCGTCGATCATCGCACCGCGCACGCGGTAGGTCGCGTAGGCGCGGAACGGCACCTCCTGCGTTGGATCAAAACGCCGAGCCGCGAGCAACAAGCCCTCTTGACCATAACTGCGCAACTCTTCGAACTCCGAACGCCGCCCTAGAGAAAACGCCAACTTGCGCGCGATCGAGTCGACCAACGGCAAGGCAGACTGGAAACGCTCGAGGATCTCGGGAGAATCTGCAGCTTCCACGGGCCAGCGAGCTTACACGGGCCGCGCTCGAAATGCGTCCGCAAAGGACCCATAGGGTCGTCGCATTCACTCCCATTTGGGCTGATGGCGCTCGGAGCGTCGAAATGCCATAGTCCCGCGATGCTGAGATGGGGCGCCGCCGCCTACGCTCTGTTGAGCGTGATAGTGATCGCGGTGGCCTGGTGGTGGCAAGACCGCTTACCCATCACGCACCCGGATCCCTGGTTGGAGCTGGCCACAGGCATGTCTCACGCCTATAGCCTGCTCTTGGGCCTCAGCTTCGGCGGCGCACTGGTACTCGGTAGTCGACTGAGCGTTGCCCGCTTCGATTGGGCAAGGCGGTTGCACAACGAGTTTCGCCCGATCGCCAGGCAACTGTCCCCAGGCGCCATCGTCTGGCTTGCCGTGCTCAGCGCGACGGGTGAAGAGCTTGCCTTCCGCGGATTGGCACAACCCGAGGTGGGACTGTTCGTCCAGGCCTTGTTGTTTGGCCTGGTGCATCAAATGCCGGGCCCCTCCCGTTGGGTGTGGTGTGGTTGGGCGACGGTCGTAGGATTCGGATTGGGGTGCATCTTCCAGTTGACCGGATCGATCGCCGGGCCCATCGCTGCGCATGCCCTCGTCAACGGTCTCAACCTTTCGTACCTGAAGCATCACGAAGTCGCGCGCCAAGATCACGGATTGGGCGGCCTACTGCGGCGCCAAGCCCCAGACACCGCGCGTGAGTAGAGCACGCACAAGTGCGCACAGCTTACGCGCACTCGCTCGGCCAGCGGGCACGCGAACGCGGCAGGAAAGTCCGGCTTTCGGCGGCGCGACTCGCGACGTGACGTGGCAAAGCCGAACCAGAATCGAACTCGTTCATTTAGCTCGACGCTGAGCTCGATTGCTTCTGATAAGGTCCGCAGTCGATGCCCGACGAGCGAACGCACGTCGAAAGACCAGATCTCATCGGCGAGCCTGTGCAGCTCGACAAGGCGCGTGTTCTCGTCGTCGATGATGAACGCTACATCCGTGACATCCTCGCAGACTTCCTGGCGATGGAAGGTTACGACGTGCGTACGGCGGAGGACGGTGCGGCTGCGGCTGCCGAACTGTCGGCTGGACGCTTCGACGTGGTGCTCAGTGATCTGAAAATGCCCAAACTCGGGGGCATCGAGCTGCTCGAGATCATCCAAAAGACCTATTCGAAGACGCTCACGATCATCATGACGGGTTTCGGCACCGTCGAGACGGCGATCGACTGCATGAAGCGAGGTGCGTACGATTACGTGCTGAAGCCCTTCAAGGCGGACGAAATCGTTCAGGTCGTGCATCGCGCTGTACACCAGCGACGGCTAGAAGCCGAAAACCTGCGACTGCGAGAAGCGGTATCGCTGTACAAAGTCAGCGAGGCCATCAGCGCCAGTTTGTCGATGGACGCGGTCGTGGAAACCATCTGCACCTCGACGTTGGACGACGCGGACGCCGATCTGACTCTGACTTGGTTGGACGATGGCCAAGGCGGATACGAACTGCGGATGTCTCAGGCCAAAGCCGAACAGCCCGAATTCGCTGGAACGCTGAAGCTGTCAGCCGTGCTCGAACGACTTGCCGACGACAGCTTTCTGCTGGAACACGGACAGCGAGCGCTCGGCTACTTCGATGGTGAAAGCCAGCGAGTGAGCAGTTTGTGTGTGGTGCCGCTACTGGTTCGCGAGCGTTTGATAGGCTGGGTGTGTGCGGTTTCGCTCACCAAGGACAAGCTGTTCGACGAAGGCCAGCGCAAGATGTTGAGCATGGTGGCGTCGCGCGCCGCAGCCGCCATCGACAACGCGCGGCTCTATGAAGACCTGCAAGCTACGTTTCGACAAACCATCGAGAGCCTGGCCCGAACCATCGACAAGATGGACCGCTACACCGCGGGACACTCGGAGCGCGTGGCTCGGTACGCGGCCCGCCTGGCTAAGTCGCTCGGACTCGACGAAGCGCAGATCGAAGTAGTGCGTCAGGCCGCGTTGATGCACGACATCGGGAAGATCGGCTGCGTCATGAACCTGAACAAGCCAGGTAAGCTGACCCAAGGCGAGTACGAGATCTTCAAACAGCACCCGAGCATCGGCAAGGATATCCTCGATCCCATCAAATTCTTGCAGCCCGTGATACCTGGGGTTCACCTGCACCACGAACGCTGGGATGGTCGCGGGTATCCGCTCGGGCTCGAGCGTGACAGCATTCCTCTCATCGCGCGCATCATCTCGGTGGCGGACACCTACGACGCCATGACGACCAATCGCGCGTACCGTCGAGCCTTGCCTCACGAGGTTAGCCTCGATGAGATTGGGCGCTGTTCGGGATCCCAGTTCGATCCCGACGTGGCTGGCGTGTTCAGCAATGAAATTGACGCGTGGTTGGAGCAGTGGCAGGACGAGGGCATCAAGGTCCCCGAGTGACGTCACAGCCTGCCCCCTCCCCCGAAAACATCAATATCGACGACGTAGGACGTTCCGCAAATCGTCGGCCGCTGCATGCCGTGTGGCTTGGACGTAGACCCTATGCGGAAACCTACGCGCTTCAACTGCAGCTCCACGAGTACACCAAGACAGCCGAACACGACACGCTGCTCTTGCTCGAACACGAACCGACGATCACCCAAGGTCGCGGTGCTCACGCTGAGCACTTGTTGGCCGCCCCTGCCTTGCTGGCTGAGCGCGGCGTCGCCCTGACGCAGACAGACAGAGGTGGGGACATCACGCTGCATGCTCCAGGACAACTCGTGGCCTACCCCATCGTGAACCTAGGTGCACAGGGCCCGAAAGACGTACGCCGCTACGTCAACCATTTGACGAGTTGCATGCAGCAGCTCGTGGCACAGTTCGGAGTCGATGCGGGCAAGATGCCGGAAATGATCGGGCTATGGGCAGATCAAGCCGACTACTCGAAGTGGCCGGGCGACGAGCAAGCAACGGCACCAGTGAAGCTGGGTGCCATCGGCGTTCGCATCTCACGTTGGGTTACGATGCACGGTTTCGCCCTGAACCTGACGACAGACCTGTCACTGTTTCAGTTGATCGTGCCGTGTGGGATCTCGAGCCACCCCGTGAGCAGCATCGAGATGTTAACTGGCCACACGCCATCCGTGGCGCAGGTTGCTCGCCACACCCAAGGAGCGCTGTGTAGCTTGCTGGAGCGCGACCGAGGACGCTGGCTGAACTACGACGGACCGCTAGAACCCGCGGCGTTGTTGGAGTCGCTTGGGTCGCTGGCTGAAGAGTGACACTCTCGGCCTCTGTTGGGTGGCCGACCGCCGTCGAAAAAGTCGTTGAGCGACGGGATGTTGGAGCCCCGTGCGGTGATCGCCTGGGTGGAGGCGAGGCGGCCGGACGTCACCAATCGGCGCCCACACGGCAGCCTTCCGCAAAATTCAACCACTGGCCGTCGTTGCGACTCCGCTTGCGGCGGTGCGAGACCGCTGCTACTCGCCGTCTGTGGAGTCCGATCCGCGTAAAACGCCCCGCCACATGGGGCGGGTCGTCGATCCTGACGTAGTGGACGGTGGCGATGAGCCAATCGTCGATGCTGGCTCTTCCGCCACTAGTGCCGACACGCGCGCGCCCGCCGAGAACGCAGGGGAAGCCGAGGCCAAACCCCGCGCCGTGGGGACGCTACCGCCACCGCCTGCCCCGCCTCCTGATCGCTCGGATTTGCTCGACGCCACGGACGCACCGTTCCCACCACCGCCACAGTCGAACCGCGGAAAGGCGCCTCCCGCTTTGGCGAGCACGAGCTCTGGCACGAACGCGGCTGTGGCCCAGCAACACGATTCGAAACCGGCGGCAAGTGACTCAGCCACGTCTGCGTCGGCGACCGAAGGCGAAGCGAACGCGATCTCTCCTGCAGAACCCAGTAGCCCCTCGCAACGAGACAGTAGCCCCTCGCAACGAGACAGTAGCCCCTCGCAACGAGACAGTGAGCGTGCTTCGACGAATTCTGAAGAGCGCGAGTCGCGTCTGTCGGCCGGCGGCATTCAACGAACGGGACATCCCGTGCGAGACCGACTGTTAGCCAAGGCCGCCCAGGCTGAGGCTCAGGCGAGACCACTCGTGGACTCGAACCCGTTACCCGCGTTCAGTTCGTTGGATCTGGTCAGTCAGGAACTCGACGAGATCGCCGCGCCTCGCTCTGGAGAATCGAGCTCGCTACGGATCGGTGGAGCGACGCTCTCGTCCACCAATCTCTTGCTGTTTGGCACGGTGACGGGACTGGCCTTGATCGCGTCCTTGTTTACTTTACTCATCAAGTTCGCTCCACAGCAACCTGGCGATGCAGCCGTGCGGAGTCTTCCCCCAACGCCGCCCGCGGCGGCGGTCGCTCCGCAAGCGACCACGGAAGCGGTCCCGAGCGTTGCTCCCCCACCACCACGCAAGAAGATCGAGGGGCCGTGGCGTATCACTGAGCCCAAGTCTGGTCAGCGAAAAATCAGCGGAAAGATCGGCCAAGAACCCTTCCTGAAGGCCATCCAAACCGCGGGCCTGTCCAAGGCAGAGGCGTACCGGGTTTACACCGCGCTGAAAGACGAACGCAATTTGGACCGCTGCGCGCCGCGACACGAGTTCCAGGCGCTGGTGGACAGGAGCAGCGGACGCGTCGTCGCCTTCGAATACATCGTCAGTCGAGAAGAGATTTACCAAGCGAAAGAGGGCGACAACGGTTTGCTGGTGGGTAAGCAGCTCGACATGAAGGTCGCGCGCAACCGCGTCCAGGGGGCGTTGCTCTTTTCGGGTTCCTTCGAGGCAGCCGCACGCGCTGCACATCTCGATCCGTCGCTGCTTGGCGTGATGAACAAGGCCCTGGAGGGGCACACCAGCGTGGCACAGTTCAAACGCGGTGACCGGGTTCGCGTGGTTGCGCAAGAGGTGAGCGTCCTGGGCGAATTTCATCGCTACGCGGGGCTGGAGGCATTGGAGTACCTACCCGTCTCAGGTGACCCACTGCGCGTGTACTACTTCAACACGCGCAAACGCTACTACGACGCGAAAGGCCGCGCTCCCGGGGAAGGCGGGTGGCGTAAACCCGTCAAAGGCGCCCCCATCACCTCCAAGTTCAACCCCCAGCGTCTTCACCCCATCCTCAAGAAACGCATGCCGCACAACGGCACGGATTTCGGCGCCCCGACAGGAACGCCAGTTTATGCGTCGTCGTACGGCACCATCACCAAGCGCGGCGACTACGGAGCGAACGGCAATTTCATCGCCATCGCCCATCCGAACGATTACGAAACGGGGTACTCGCACTTGTCACGTTTCGAGCCTGGGTTGAAAGTCGGGGACAAGGTCGAGCGCATGCAGGTAATCGGCTACGTTGGCTCCACTGGTCGCTCCACTGGTCCACACTTGCACTTCAGTGCCAAGCACAAGGGCGCGTTCATCGACCCAGAATCTCTAAAACTCGACGCACTCACCGTGTTGCCTGCGGCTGAACGCGCCACCTTCGCCAAAGTTCGCCAGCAGTACGACGAGTTGCTCGAAGCCGTGGCGCTTCCGCCAGCGCTCGACGTTACCCCAGAATCAGTCGCGGAAGCTGACGACGCACAAATGCTGTCACCAGACGCCGACGAGTTCGACGAAGACCCAGGCTCTGATGAACCGCCCGCGGCGCCCGTAGCGCAGCCGTCTACGCCGACGCTACCAACGGCCCCAGCCGTAGGGTCGACCATCGTCGCCAACGCACGGGCCACTGCGCCCGTGGTCACGGGTGTTAGCCAAGCGGGTTATCGTTCGCTCTATCTCAGTGACAAAGAGCTGATGGAATCGCAGTCCGCGAACGACGAGGGCGAAGTCGAAGAGTGACGCCACTCGTCGCATGGGCAAGCGACGCCTGACCTCGTGCCATTCGATACGACCGACGCGCCAGCTCGTTGAAGAGCCGCGCTCAGGTCGCAGTTCGTCTGGCGATGACGCTCCATGGTCCAGACTCAAGAGCGACGCGCGGCGAGGCGCACGATGAAGGCGCTACCCTGCGGCACGTTCGGGCGAACCCAGGCGCGTCCACCGTGGGCTTTGGCGATACTCTCCACCAAGGCAAGACCGATGCCACTGCCGCGTACGCGCCCGACGTCATCACGCCGCACGAACCTCTGGAAGATGCGCTCCCGATCCGATTCGGGAACGCCCCCTCCATGGTCCTTCACTACGATTTCGAGCTGCCCCGGCTCGGGCTCGAGAACCTCGACCCCGATCCACTTGCCGCCCGCCGCGTACTTCAGGGCGTTGTCGATCAGGTTCGTGACTGCCACCTCGAGCGCTCGCTCGTCGAGGGTGGCGGGTCGAATGCGCTGTTCGACCCGCAGCTCGAGGGTTACCCCCTCGCGCTCAGCGCGCGCCCGACAAACCTCCACCGCGCGTGCAACCACTTCCCCCAAGTCGGCGGTGACGAACTCGTACTCCTCCGCGCCTCGCTCAACCTTGGCGAAATCGAGCACGTTCTCGATGAGGCCGGTCAAGCGCTCGCTCTCGGTAACGATGATGTCGACGTACTGCTTTCGCTTCTGTTCATCTGCTGCGCGACCAGTCTGAAGCAGTTCGGCAAACATGCGAATCAACGACAGCGGCGTCTTCAACTCGTGCGACACGTTGGCCACGAAGTCGCTCTTCAGATTCGCAAGTCGACGCTCGCGCGCGGCGGCGGTCATCACCACCGCACTGCCCGCGATCACCACGAGCGCGGACAATACCGCAAGCCCGATCTCAATCATCAGTCGCCGTTCGGTGCGCGCCGCCAGCTGTTCGGCGGTAGTCAATGCGACGTTGAGCCTCCACTTGTACAGCGTCGATGGGAACTGGCGCCCGACCGTGATCTCGCCTTCGCTCAGCGGCGGACCGAAGATGATGCGTCCTTCATTGTCCACCACGTTCACACGGCTCTGTGAGTCCTTGCCACCATACAACGCGGGCAGGTACTCGTGCGCAATGCGCGACACGTCATGCCAAGCGAGAACCATGTACCACTTGCCCTGCAGCTCTCGCTGCCAGTAGCTGAGCAAGTAGTTCTGCCCCTCGTACGTGCGGTGCAAGTGACGAAGCTGCGGCTGAGGCGGCGTGAGTTCCAGATCTGGCAGTACGCGATACAGAACCATGCGCCTGAAGCTGTCGTCGGACGCGCCAGGCACTCGGGAAGCGTAGACCAACACCTCGCGGGCGGGTGAGTTCAAGTCTATCACCAGTAGCGCACGTACGGTCGGGGTCTGCCGCGGAGCCACCTCGAGCCAGTTTTCGGCGACGTCCTCCAGCTCGCGCACATCGACCTCGCCTGCCACGATGTTGTCCTGGTCGATGATCATCTGTTCGAGCAGTGCGGCACGCGCGGTAGCCGACTCGAGTGACGCCTCCACGACGGCCTGCTCGCGCAGCTTGTCCAACTGAAAGCTCGCACGGAAACTGCCACCACTGAGCACCAGCACCGCGATCACGATCGCGGGCAGTAGTAGGAACGTCGTAAAACGTTCGCGCCCGGTGCGCTCGGCTTTCACCACCAGCGCTCCACATGCCGAGTCTTGGGAAGAGCTGCGTCGAACGTCATCGCTTCACGCCTGGCACATGAGTGGAGGGAATGAGCCCGATGCTCAGCACCCGTCCGGGGCCGCGCAAGGGCGACAGCGCCAGACGGCGATGTCGGCGCGTGTCCTCACCGAACGAAATGAGACCAACGCTCAGCTCCTGAAGGCAGCCAGGCGCCATAGTTTCGCGAACATGCCCGTTTGTCGCTACTGCGGCAAGTGTCAAAGGCTGCGCTCCCGTGTACCCCTCGGCCCAGCACTGCCGAGGGCGACTATCACCACGCAGTTCGGCGTTTTTTGCTACAGAAGCGCGCCCCGCGACCACCACGATGACTGAAGTATCCCACGGCGATCAGCGCCGCAACCCAGCGTCTCCTGCGACGCGAAGAACTTTGAAGCAGCGCCTGCTGAACCCGACCCGTGCTCTCCGAGTCTCTTACCTGTTGTTCGTGGTTGGCTGCACGTTATGGGTCGGGAGTCACCTGTATTCCAGCATGCGCTGGCAAGTTTTCTCGAGCCAAGCGCGCCATGGCACCCAGGAAAGTGGCATCGAGTGGTCAGCGCCGCTCGACGACGTTTTCATTCACTTCGACTTTGCCAGATCCATTGCTCGAGGTTTCCCCTTTGAATGGTCGGAGGGGAACGGCTACTCCAGCGGCGAAACTAGTATGCCGTACCCATTCGTGTTGGCGTTAGGCTACCGCGTGGGTTACCAAGGCTTGGACTTGGTGTTGTGGAGCGGTATCGTCGGCTGCATGGCCGTGATGGCTTGGCTGACTTGGTCGACGTCACTGTCGCGTGAGTTGCCACGCTGGACGTGGTTTCTCTTCCCCCCAGTGCTGCTGAGCGCAGGGTCTTTGAATTGGTCGATGTTCAGTGGCATGGAGGTAGCGTTCTTCATGGCGTGCTGGGCAGCCTGCATGCCGTGTTGGTTTCGGCTGGTCGACGCGCCCTCACTGGAGCGCGGGCTGCTGCTGGGCCTCGCATGTGCATTGATGGTGGCCACTCGACCCGAGGCCGTGGTGGTCGTCGCCGTATTGAGTCTTTCGGCCACGTTGCTCACGTGGCGAGGGCGATCGTGGGCGCTCCGCGCAACCACCCTGCTCACCACTGCGTTACCAGGCGCCACCTACGTCATCGGCAATGCCATCGCGAACCGAGCCTTCACGGGGGAATGGTCCGCAGCGGGAGCCGTCGTCAAGCTGGTCGTCAACCACCCGAGTAAGGAACCTCACGAAATGCTGGAGGCCTGGTGGTCGAACGTCGAATACCAGTTCAGAGAACTGACCGATCATCACCTAATGGGTGACGGGTTAATCGTGGACGACGTCAGCCATCCGATCGGCTGGGTTGGCTGGCTGCTTGCGGCGCTCCCCTTAGTGCACCCGAAGACACGTACGGCAGCCACCATCTTGTGGCTCAGCGCGCTGTCGTGGATGGGCATGGTGGCGCTGAACGTAGAAGTGCGCACGCACAACGACCGCTACAGCATGCCATCTCTGGCCTGGTTGCTCACGTGTGTTGCGCTGGGGCTCGCTGCCCTGGCCAGCGATTTCGTGAGCTCGACCGCGCGGCTCTTGCGCGAGCGGCGTCCGCAACTCGGAGCGATCGCAGCCCTCGTGCTCGCTTGCCTGGGGGGCGTCGGGGGCACTCTGTTTTTTCTGGGGCAAGAGCGGCGTTTCGCTGGCCAAACGTGGTTGTTCGGACGCGCATCGCGCAACATCTACGAGCAACACATCCGCACGGCACGCCTGATAAAAAACTCGAGAGCTACACGAGTGCTGTTGGGCGACGCGGGTGCCATCCCCTACATCTCCGACATTCCCGCGATCGACATCATTGGCCTCGGAGGTTACCACGACTATCCGTTCGCCCGCGCTATCCGCCAAGGCGTAGGCGCGTCGATCGAATTGATTCAACGCCTACCACGCCAAGACCGCCCGGACTTGATGGCACTCTACCCGAGCTGGTGGGCGGATTTGCCGCCGTGGTTCGGCGAACGCCTGCAGACGATCAGTGTACGTGGAAACGCCATCTGCGGTGCAGTCAACAAGGTCATCTACCAGCCGCAGTGGCAACCGCTGGACAACTCGACGACACCCTTTCATCACAGGCGCAGACTTCGGATTGGTGCCGAGCTGGACGTCGCGGACCTGATGAGTGAGAAACTGGGTAACTTCACCATGGAGGGCACGATCGGAATCGTCAGGATGAAGATGTTGCCTCACCCGAAGGATCCCGCGGTGGATGCGTGGGACGCGGGACGCGAGTTCGCAAGCGATAGTCGCGTCGAGTTCATATTGCATGGTCTGGAGCGCCATCGCGATACGACGTTGGTATTCAGGTTCGCGCCCGCCACTAGCGCAGAACTCACGGTGATGGTTGGAGAGTTCACGCGAACGCTGGAACTCTCGCCGAGAGACGCGTGGTTGGAGACGAGCGTCGAGGTCCCCGCTCACGCGATTGTCGGCAATACGCCAATTGCGCTTCAAATGACGAACGGAAAAGTGGTTCTGTATCACGTCTGGGGACTGCAACAGTGAGCGACTGGGGCTTGCCCCCAGATGCCGTCGCCTGGGTCTGTGCAGGTCTCGCACTTGCGTTGGCGCTGGCTTGTCGAAAGCGTGAACGATTCGAGCGTTGGCTGCTCTGGCCGCGTGCGACGCTGTTCGTTACGGTTTCCGCAGTCGTGGCTGCGCTGCTGAGCCTCGGGTACGTTTGGTTTTACCTGGGGGGCGCACCACGCATCATCGACGCGACCAGTTACGCTCTCTCCGCCAAGATGTTCGCGTCGGGCAACCTCAGCTTCGACGCAAACGGCCCCCTTGCTTCGTTTCATAGTCGTTTTCTCTACGCGAACGAGTCACGACAGCTGGCGCCACTGTTCCCACCAGGCTACCCGCTGGCGTTGGCAACGACCACAGCCCTCGGGCTGCCGATGTTACTGGGCCCAGTCCTGGCGGGTTTGCTGACATTGGTAACCTATCACCTAGCTAGGCGACTCAGCGGCAGCGAGGAAGTGGCGAGGCTTTCGACGCTTGCCAGCGTGTTTTGCGCGGCGCTGCGCTATCACACCGCGGACACGATGAGCCACGGCTTCGTCGCGCTGCTGTTCGCAGGGGTCGTGCTGTTCAGTTGGCAGCAAGCTTCCGTGAAACGGCTGATGGTCGCGGGACTACTCCTGGCCTGGCTGTTTGCCTGTCGACCACTGACTGGCGTCGTCGCGACTTTGGTCGCACTAGTTTGCTTGGGTATGACACCACGTCGCTGGCTGATCCTGTTGCCTGTTGCCGCGCTGGGCCCAGTCGGATTCTTGGTGCACCAATGGGCAATCACGCGGCGCTGGGGCGAATTCGTGCAACACGCCTATTACAGAACCGCGGATGGCCCCCCTGGCTGCGTTCGCTTGGGTTTTGGCGAGGATGTCGGCTGCCGCGTAGAGCATCACGAGTTCATCCAGCGCTACATGCCAGAAGGTTACGGCCTGGTGGAAGCGCTCAGCACGACAGGCAGACGCCTGTTCGCACACTTGGCGGACGCAGGAAACGTCGAGCTGTTGTTTCCTCTAGTGCTCGTCGGTCTCTGGCGTGGCTTGCCCAAGGCCAGTTCGCAACCCCTCGCCGTGGCTCTGGCTTTGCAGGTAGCTGCGTACGCGACGTTCTACTTTGACGGCAACTACCCAGGAGGTGGGGCTCGTCTGTTCGCCGACGTCCTCGTTTTCGAGCACGTCTTGATCGCCGCGGCGCTCGCATACTTCGGAGGGAGTCGTTGGCTGATCCCCAGCATGCTGCTCGGGTTTGCGATCCACACGAGTCACGGCCACGCGCATCTCTCGGCCCGCGACGGTGGACGCCCCATGTACGAGGCTGATCTCGTGCCAGACGACGCTCAGCTCGTGTTCCTCGATACCGATCACGGCTTCAATCTCGCGCACTCGGGCACGAATGCCACGCCGAGCGTCGCTCGGCTTCGCCGCGACGGGTTCGATTGGGCGCTGTGGACGTCCCTTGGCAGGCCCGACGCCACGTATCTCTATGATTTCGACCTGAGCGGACGCCGTCCCCCCAGTGTCCTGCCCTATCGCCCCACCGAAACCTTCCGCTTTTTCAGCGTTTCAAATTGGCCAGCATGGCGGGTCAGCGAAGGGTGGATCGAGCCGGTCCCAGCTTCGGCCACGTGCCGCACAGGGTCGCCTTGGCTCGCATTGCACCCGAACACGGGCGCAGCGGCGATGACCCTCGAGATCGAGCTATGGGTTACGGAACCTGGCGAATATCAATTGGAATTGCGCGCTGACCGAGAGCTGGAGTTAGACATTGCAGCCGCTCGTCGAACGCGCCCGACGGAGGATCCGTGCCTTTGGTCGAGCGAGAGCTTTACTGCGCAGCGTGGCGCCTTGCCGCTGAAGATCCGGACTCGAGAGCACGCCGCGGTGCATCATTTCGAGCTGGTGCCGGGTGGACACGCACGCAGGTGAGCCGCGCCGCACCTACAAGAGCACCGCTGTCCGTAGATGGCGAACCCGGTAACCCCGGAAAAGCGTTTGACATTTCATGGGGCGAAACGCAGGCTTTGCAGAACTGTATCGGAGGGAAAGGGCATGACGAAGAGCGAACTGATCGATGCGATTGCCGCGCGCGCTGACCTGACGAAAGCTCGTGCCGAGATGGTCGTCAATTGCGTGTTCGACACCATGACTGACGCTCTCAAGCGCGAAGATGGCATTGAGATCCGCGGCTTTGGCAGCTTCACCGTACGCCCCTACAAACCCTACGCCGGGCGCAATCCACGCACGGGGAACCCAGTTCCCGTCCCCGCCAAACGCCTGCCCTTCTTCAAAGTCGGTAAGGAACTCAAAGAGTTGGTCAACAACAGCTTGCAGCACACGCAGCTGGACGACAGCCAAGACTAATGTCGCGGTTCGATGCCCGCGACGCGGGTACGCCGGATTCGGCGACGCCAAGCAGGCTGTAACAAGAGCGAGCCGGGGTCCGCAGGTGCGAGGCCGCCCCGCGCGGACGCGGCGTGATGGCGAAATCCGCCAGCGTGGAGCCAGGCCGCCCCTCGGCCTGCTGGGGCTCCGCCACTATAGCTCCGCCCGTTGCGTGTCGTTCTCAGAACGAGATGGCGAGCGAACACGTCTTGGCCTACGGCCCCACACGCTGCGCTCGCCGCGACCTGGCCCGACTCGCTGAAGACGCCGAGCTGGCCATCTACTTCGCCCACGACGCCGAGACGGCAGCTAAATGGCTTCAGGATAACACCCCTCGGCTGCTCCTCGTTGCTGGCACCACGGACGATGCCGCACGCATCACTCAGATCAGTCGCTCCAAGAACGCGCGCACCATGACGCCAATCATCTGCGTCGAGAGCGAGCTCGACGACTTGGGGTTCGAGGACGTGTTCAGCTGGGGGGGCGACGACCTAGTGAGCTTCGCCAACCCCCGAGCACTTCACGATCGCGTCCGAGCGCTGCCGAAAACGCCGCCGTCGGTACCGATCGCCCAACGCGGCGTGGCCATTCTCGCCGATCCAGATCGCACGCGTCGGCTGCTACGGGCACGCGTACTCAGAAACGCCGGCTACTCGGTCCGTTTCGCGCTGACGGCGAAAGACGCTATCCGCTTCTCGCGGGAATCGACGACACGAGTGTTGGTCGTCGACTGGGACCTCCAAGGAACGGGCGAGATCATCAAGGAGTGCGGACTCACCCAGAAGCTCAATTTGATCCTGATGTGCCCACCCAAGAAGGTGCACCCAGTCGCCAAACAACTCGACGGTTTGACGAACATCGCGATCACCGACTCGTACTCGCCTCCCGAAAACCTGTTGTTCATCATCAACGAACTGCAACTGGGGGCAACACGCCGCAATCGAGCGAGCCGACGTTTGTTGTACGGAACCACTGTGTCATTTCGCGGCGCAGGACGCGACGCCGACGACTATGGTTTCACGTTCAACATCAGCGCTGAAGGAATGTTCGTGCGCACGTTGGCACCACCGGTCGACAACTCGGTGTGGCTCGAATTACGACCACCCAGAACGGATCGTCGTGTGCGTCTCGAAGGCGAGGTGAGCTGGCGCCAACCCTTCGGGACGAGCAACAATGCGACGTCTCCACCAGGCTTTGGAGTGCGCATCAGCGATGCCACACGTCATAGTCGACAACTGTGGCTGAGCGGCTATGAAGAGTTCGGCGCAGCCTTGGGCTTGACGTCGCAATACATTTCGCGAGCCTCGTAACGGCCTCTGCAGCTCGCCTCGAAGCTGCGGGCAAAAGGCTGCGCAGTGCTGCTGAAGTCGTGTAGAGTCGCCGCGTGGCGCGTAGGACCATTGCACGACTCGGGGACCCCATCGTCAGGCAACGCGCGGTCGAAGTCGATCGTCAGCAGATCGGCAGCCCCACCATCACGCGCCTGATCGAGGACATGATCGACACCATGCGCGCCGAAAACGGCGTCGGACTGGCCGCCCCCCAAATCCGTGAAAGCTTGCGCGTGGTCGTGATCGAATCCGAAGCAAATCCCCGTTACCCACAATTTCCACGCATCCCACTGAGGGTGCTGATAAACCCCGTCGTGACCCCTGAAGCTGGGCCTGCTGAACTGCACCCCGCCGAGTCGATCAGCGTGTACGAGGGCTGCCTTTCCGTGCCTGGCATGCGCGGGCGCGTCGTGCGACCGCGGTGTGTTCGGGTGCAAGCGTTCGACGCGCGCGGTCGTGCGGTCGACGAGCGTTGGGAGGGTGTGGCTGCTGCGATCATCCAACACGAAACGGATCACTTGGACGGCACCTTGTTCGTCGACCGCGCAGATCCTCGCACGTTCTGCTTCACCGAGGAGTACGTGCGTTACGTTCCCCAACAGCAGCGAGTCGTCGATGGACTGGCCGCAGTTACCACGCGGACGGAGGACGCGTGACACTCGCCCCAGGACAAGTCGTCGGCAGCAAGTACCGCATCGTCAGACTGATCGGCGAAGGTGGCATGGGCAGCGTGTTCGAAGCACAACACGAAGTGCTCGGGCATCGGGTCGCGCTCAAGTTTCTACACCCCGAGATAGCGAGTCAGCCAGGGTTGGAGCAGCGCTTTCTCCAGGAAGCGAAGCTTTCGGCGACCATCAACAACCCACACATCGTCCGAGTCACGGACGTCGACACGTCACCTGACGGCGCGTACCTCGTGATGGACCTGCTTCAAGGCGAACCGTTGCAGAGTGTGATGGATCGCGAGACCCGTTTGGGAAGCGAACGAGCGATCGCCTACTCGTTGCAGATTCTCGATGGCTTACAGGCTGCTCACGCCCAAGGCGTCGTGCATCGCGACTTGAAGCCAGACAACGTCTTCGTCACGCCAGGTTCCCACGGACCGCTGCTCAAACTTCTCGACTTCGGGATCGCCAAGATCCGCGCGACCGAAGAGTATCAAATGACGCTGACCCGCCCTGGTGCGGTGATGGGCACGCCCGAGTACATGGCGCCCGAGCAAGCGTTCTCCGCAGACTTGGTCGACCAACGCAGCGACATCTACGCTGTCGGTGTGATGCTGTTCGAAATGCTCAGCGGCGTTCGCCCTGCGGACGGAGACACCCCTCAAGAGATCGCCGAGAAGACCATCAAGGGCAAGGTTCGCGACCTGAGCGAGTTGTGCCCTGAGCTTCCACCGCCATTGGTAACGGTGATTCGCCGAGCAATTGCCGCCCAACCCGACGATCGTTGGACCACCGCAACCGAACTCAAGAACGCGCTGCTCGCCTTTGCGCCCGTCGGTGCGGGCAGGCCGATGGTCGATAGCCGCGCCGCCACGGGTATGGCGACACCGTTCGTCGCAGTAACCAAAACCCCCCGCATCGGTGAGGCGGACACGTCTCTGCCCAGCGGGGAGGTGTCCGTCCAATTCGACACGGACGCGGCGCGAATGAGCTCAGTCCCCAAAACCATTCCGCCCGATACGGGCCCGCCTCTGGCTACGCAACAACAACCCAAAGCCAAGACCGCGAGCATGCCCGAGGTGGCGCTCCAGCGCTTGTCGGTGCCCGTTTCGGCTGCGACCGTGAACTACGACGGACCAGGCGCGGGAGGGGCGCCCGTCAACCATCCCATGGCTGGCTACGGCGCCATGGGTAGCGTTGGCCCCATGGGGGGCTTCGGCGCCCCACCGATACAGCAACACGGTGTTCATCAGCGTCCCTCCACTCGCCCGCGTTCGAGCGCGTGGATCTGGCTGACGCTGTTGCTGTTTGCTGGTGGGGGAAGCGTCGCAGGATGGTACTACTTCGCCGTCTACCTTCACGATCCGTTGCCCCCTCCACCACCACTCCCCACGGCGCGCCCCAGTTCGACGACGGAAGTGTTCGACGAGATCCCGGACTCGTTCGACGACGATGACGATACGGGCAGCACTACTAGGCGGTCGCCATCACCGACGCCACGTCGCAGCCCTGCCCCTCCACCCACGCTGCCGACTTTCCAGATTCCCACGAATCTGCCGATCCCCACGGAAATTCCCACGACGTTACCCCCCTTTCCACTGCCCGCACCTCAGCCGACAGATTCGCCACGCGGCGCCGTCCCGGAGCCCGAAACTCCCGAAACCAGCGAACCCCGTTGACGCGCCAACGGTGAGCACAATCTGCGTCCATACATGGTGCACCGCAGCGACGCCGAATTGGCTCTTGACCAGGGTCGAGATTGGATTACCCCTGCGTCCCGGGGAGCATTGCCGACATCTGCCAGCAACATAGCTTGCGGCAGGTTTCCTCCCAACCGGACGTGAGAAGCATGCCCAGCCTGAACGAAGACGCGAAGAGTTTCATCAGCACGCTGCCAGCCAGCTATCGTGATGACGTCAGCCAGGAGGCGATGATCCAACACGCGAAGTTGGCGACCCAGCGGCGCGGACCACTCGCGCTCGGCGCGTTCGAGAAAAACGCGACCACCACGGCCATCTGCATCGTGGCCGACGACCGCCCCGGGTTACTTGCTCTGATCTCCGAAGCGATCGTCCGCTGCGGTTTCGACGTGCTGAACGCAGAAGCGTTCACTCGGCGCGTGGGCGACGGAGCCGAAGCAGTGGATCTGTTCTGGCTGAGGCGTCTGGAAAACGACAAAAGCCTGCCGCTCGACGACGGCGACGTCGAGCGACTGCGCGTCACGCTGCTCGACCTGCTCGAAAGCTCCTTACCTCCCAGTCGGGGTATGCCCGCCCAACGTCAGGGTGTTTCCACGAGCGCATCTCGTGTGCGTTTCATCGAAGACGAAGACGGCGCGTTGAGCACTCTCGAAATCGAGACCGAAGATCGTTCGGGACTGCTGCTGGCGGTGTCGCGGGCGCTGTTTGCCCAGCGCGTTCAAGTGCTGCGTTGTGAGGTGCGGACCGAATCGTCGCGTCGCGTCGTCGATCGCTTCAAGATCGCCGAACAGGACGGCAGCCCCGTGGAACAAGCGCGCCGCCTGCAAATTCAGGTGGAGGTGCTGAACGCGATCGAACCCGCCAAACGCCTACATTCGTCAGCTCCCCCGCCCGAACTTCGTGAGTGATTCACCCTCGTACAGCGACCCGCAGGCCGGCAAACCTCCTCGAAAGCTTCACATGTGCGCTCCGCGACGACGGGGCATGCTCTGAATCGCGACGCATCAGCCAGCTTCGCCTCTGAGTCCAATGTCCGAACAGTCAAACCCGATTCCGCGGCACATCGCCATCATCATGGACGGCAACGGCCGTTGGGCGCAGTCACAGGGCTTGTCGCGCACCGATGGGCACGCAAAAGGCGCAGAGTCCGTGCGCGCTGCCGTGCGCGCCTGCCGCAGCGCTGGAGTGAAATACCTGACGCTCTACGCCTTCAGCGTCGCCAACTGGCAGCGTCCTCGCTCCGAGGTGAAGGCGCTGATGCAACTGCTCGCCCATTTCGCGGAGCGCGAACGCGTCGAACTCAAAGACCGCGGAATCCGTTTGAACGTCGTTGGGGACGTGAACGAGTTGCCTACGACGGCTCGCCGCGCAATCGACGAGGCGATGGCGTTCACCGCCGACTGTCACGACATGACGTTGAGCTTGGCGCTCTCCTATGGGGGGCGTAGCGACATCGTCAGTGCTGCGCGCGCGCTGGCGATCAAGGTGAAGTCCGGGCTGATGCTCGCCGAAGAGATCGACGAAGAGTGTTTTCAGTCCGAGATGTCGACGAGCTCTTTGCCGCCCGTCGACCTGTTGATCCGAACGGGCGGCGAGTCACGAGTCAGTGATTTTCTGTTGTTCGAGTCCGCCTACGCGGAGCTGCTGTTCCTTCCCGTCATGTGGCCCGAGTTCAGCCAAGATCACTTGCGGCACGCCATCGCCACCTACGGAAACCGCGAGCGACGTTTCGGCCTCACCTCAGCCCAGGTTCAGCACAGCAACGGTCGCAGCTTCGACCCCCTCGACAACACCCTCGCCCCAGCAGCGCGAGCTGCGCAAGCGCCCACGGGCGTTTGAGTCACGTCACATCCAAGATCTCGAGCTCGCGCAGTCCGTCAGGTGCCCGAACCTCGACGATGTCCCCCGCTGCAGCGCCGATCAGCGCACGACCGATGGGCGCTCTCCCCGTAACAGTTCGGATCTGCCGCCCGCGCGACTCGAGCGTTTTGCCGCCACCGCCTGGCAATAGCAGGTAAACGGTCTGCGAACCGTCATCACCCTCGACCGCAACGAGCGCGCCTGCAGCTACCGTGTCCTGCCGGGTCGGGCGTAACGCTTGAAGCAACGCGAGCTCCTGCTCGAGTTCGGCGACGCGCTTCGCTTGACCACGCGCCAGATACGAAGTCTCGAGGGCGCGCGTGTCCTTGTCGTTCTCGGGGCGCGCTTCTTCGTGAGTTGCGGCCTCCGCGGCGTCGAGTTGCGCGGCAGTTGCCGACCCGAGCTCGGATGAGAGCTCCTCGATGACGCGGGCAATCAGCTCGAGCTTGTCGATTCCGTCGAGCGTCGACGACGTCAGAACTCGTACTCCACCGTGTTGACGGACTTGACCTGCTCGCCGTAGGTGATCGCTCGCACCACGCGTTCGATGCAGTCTTTCTTAGACGGCGGCGCGGTGACGTCCGCCCCCACCACGCGGCCATCCCACACGGCAATTCTCACCTTGAAGTGATCCTTCTCGCTGATCTTGCACTCCTTGTACGTGGCAGGATCTATCAGCGGCTTGGCCAGATACTCCTGGTCCATCCCGACGAAATCGTAGTGCGACGGCACGGCGCTCATCGCGTCGTTCACACTCATGCCTTCGGTGAACTCGGGTTCCTTCAGCTCTTCCTCTTCTTGCGAGGGCGCTGGCTCTTCTTCAGGCTCCGGATCCTCCGCAGGGGTGGACTCGTCCGTATCCCAACTCGGATCGGCATCTTCTTCAGGCTCGTTGATCACTTCACGAGGCGGAAAGTCGGGTTCTTTCTTTTCTGCGCCCCCACAGCTGATCACAACCAGCGCGCCAATCCCTACCGATACCCAATTCCTTACCGCTACCCAGTCTCGAGACCAACTCATGGCGCCTGACATACCTCAGTTCCGCTCAGGTCGTCCATTCCTCCAGTCGCACAACCCACGCGAAATCCCGTCAGATCCGTCATGACAGAGCCCACGCGTCCAGCCCACACGCAGCTTCCCACCAACGATTCACACGCCACACAGCCCACTCGAAAATCCTGCACCATTTCCCCCGGATGCCGCTAAAGTCCCCGCCTTCCAAAGCGCCCGTAGCTCAGCTGGATAGAGCGGTGGATTTCTAATCCACTGGTCGCAGGTTCGAATCCTGCCGGGCGCGCCACCTTCGCCGATCCCAGAACCGCGCCAATAGGTGCGGTTTTCTCGTTTGAGGGGTCGCTCGGTCGTTCATCAGTCGCGGCTACACGCTGGGGCAATCTGGGGGTATTCGCTCCCTCGGCCTGGCGCTGTTTCGCCACGATGGCCGCCAGCTCCGGAATGCCGTCGACCATCGATGCGGCCGTGCCGAACTGGAGCTCCGCCGCCGTGCGGGCCTGGCGCTTGTAGCGCGCGATCATCTGGCTGGAGCGATGCCCCGTGCGGTCGCCGATCCAGCTCTCGGACTTGCCAGCGGCCAGCGAGAGCGTCACGAACGCCGCGCGGAGGTCGTGAGCGCGAACCGGCTTGCGGTGCTCGGTGGAGACGAACAGCTCGGGCTGGTGGTCCTTGACACCAGCGGCCGTCAGGTGCTCGCGGTGGATGTCTGCGAGGTGCTCGGTGTCGAGGGGCCGCCCCTTGTCGTCGACGAACAGCAGCCCAGCTCGCTTGCCGCGCATGCCCAGCCAAAGCTCGAGCGCCTGCCGAACGTCGGCGCCCAGCGCCCACGCGCGCGGGTCGCCCGTCTTGTTCTTGTCGAGGGTCAGCACCCCCGCCGCCAAGTCGACGTCCTGAACGCGCAGAGCGAGCGCCTCACTGACCCGCAGTCCCTCCCGATAGAGGAACGCCCAGAGCACGCGCCAGTGTAGCGGCACGGCTTCACAGGCCATCAGACGCGCTTCGCTCTTGGGGTAGAGCCACTGCATGGCGCGTCGCGTCTTCTGCTTGGGCATGAACCCGACGGGAATCGGGTTCGCCTCACGGAGCTTCAACGGATACACGCTGAGCGCCAACACTCGACGGATGACCTGGGCGTAGTGACGGCGCGTCGCGGTCTCCAGCCCATCGGGCAGCTTGCTCATCGCGTGCTCTGCGTGCTCCAGCGTGAAGCTCGCGACCGGAACCGCCCCGATGCTGTCCTTGAGCAGCTTGACGCGGCTCCGGTTCGCCTCGGGCGCACCCAGCGCCCTGACGTGGTCGGGGTGGTTCTTGTGCAAGCGCCCCTCGACCCAGTCGTCCGCCACTTCGCCCCACGTGACGGCGTTGCTCGTCTCTTCGACGTCTCCGCCGATCAACAGCTCGGCGGCTTCCAGCGTGCTCTGCAGGACCTTCGGCGTCGGCGCGGCCGCAGCGAACTCGAGCAACCTTTCGGCGTCGGTCGTCTCGACGATGCCCGCGCGTCGAAGGCGCTGAGCCAGACCAGCGAGCACAGCAGTGCGCGCCTCGGCTTTCAGCTCCGTGTAGCAGTGTGGGAGCTTGAACGAGCGTCGCACCCGGCCCTTGATGGTGATGCGCCCTTCGAACACTCCGCCGCGCATGCGGACCTCGCCAGTTGCAGGCTTAGGCACGCGTGACCTTCTTTCGCTTGGGAGCCCCGAACCTTGCCGTAAACTCGCGACGCACCAGCAGGCGCACCACGTCCGACTGGTAGATCCCATCAGCCTCGGCGAGCTGCTCTAGCATCTCAACCTCAGTGGGAGTCATGCGGGTTACGATTTGCTTGGAGCGTGATTCTGTCGGCACACGCTACGCATATCACACGGTATACACCGCACAAGCCTTTTCTTCGACTTTCGAGAAAGGCGTTTGTCTTCGTGCGGTTACCCTGCGGAGGGATTCGGCATCGCTGACAGAAACGCTTGGTGCCCTTCGCTCCGCGCTCAGCAGGGTGAACCCAACGCCAGTATTAGCGCCTTGGCGCGAGGAACACCAGCGCCTTGTCGACCTTACACACGCTTGGCTCAACGTGTGCCAGCTGGGGGGGAAAGGCTGGGGGTAATCCGTCGCCAGCATCCACCGAACGACGGCGATTGGCGGGCGCCGCATCGGATCGTGAATCCACTGCAGCCGTCGATCGCCAGGGGCGGTGACAGAAGCACTAACCTTCTTCCTGCTGGCCGCCAGGGGTGTAACAATTGGTTACTCCCTTCTCGTCAGCGTCTAGCGCCTGAAGCGCCTTCCTGCTGTTGCGCAACCCCAGCGCCTTGCAAACATCCTTCGCAACGAACCAGGGGTCAGCCTGGTCGGAGCTACGCGCGGTTAGCTCATGCTCGCCCGATCGCTGCCCCACCCAGGCTCTTTCCTCCCCACGTCCAAAGCGCGTGCAGCTGCCCACCGGAGTCGAAGACGTGGAGGCTCAGGCCGCATGGGTGACGTAGCCAGCCAGCGGTGGGGTCGACATCGTGCCAAGTCCACATGGCGTGGTGTCGACCCACACGCCCCTTTGGTTGCACGGAAACACCCATGCACAAATCGGCCCCGAGGCCTGTTCATCGCACTTGACTTTGACCACCAAGCGCTGGGGCACCGAATCAGCTCTTTGCCCAACATCTTGTGGATAACACGCTAGCGGACGCGTCCAGTTCGGATGGCGCAAGTAAGTCACACCAGTCGAAATCCGATGCGTGAATGCTCGACGGTGAAGTAAACAGGCCTAACCTGTAGTGCACACCACATCAGGACCAAACCATGTCTTTCCATGCAAACGCACAGCAACCCCCGTGGCTGCGGTACCGCGCATTTGCGACTGACAAGCCACTGCCGGAGCGAATTCAGCTACTCACCAGCCATCTTCGGGCTGGCGCTGGGCAGATGCGCCCACCTTACGATCCCGTGGCGATCGCGAAGTCGATTAATGTCCCTGTCCTGAAGGCTAACAATCCGGGCTGGTCAGGGGCGGTTCAGTCAGACGAACAGAACGGTTGGTGCGCGATCTGGGTCGACCCTTCAGACGCGGAGACACGTCGGCGATTCACGATCGCTCACGAACTGGGACACCTGCTCCTGCATCGTGAACAGCAAATGTTTCGCGACTCAAGCTTCGCATCCACGAATCACCTCGAGTACCAAGCCAACGACTTTGCTGCCGAACTCCTCATGCCCAAAGACGAGTTCAAGTTCTACGCAAACATCGTGGGATACGACCTTCAGGGGCTTGCGAACGTCTTCGGAGTTTCTCGCGCGGCCTCCTCTGTGAGATTTAACTTCGTGTTCCCCTTTAGGACACGATGAGCGAGCCGACTGTAGGCCCGGCGGGGCAGGACGAGGGCCTCGCCAAGCTGGCGGATGCTGGCTCGGCAGTCCCTCCGCCGCCCTTGAGTGGTGACGGGAATGAGCGAGACACCGAAGGCGAGCTTGGCACACCATCTGCCGCTCAAGCCGAGGCGATGGCTGGCTACTTCAGGTCGCAGAAGCAGCTCACCGACTATCGCCGAAGGTTCGCGGTTGCCTGCATCGTCGGGGCTGGCCTGCTCTTCGTCGGTTCAATGGTTCTGGGTATCTGGTCTTTCTGCCAGCTGTTCTGGTTCGGCAAGAGCGTGATAACCACCCTGCCGTTGGATCGGGTCGATAGAGCAATGGAGTTCAATCTTGCTCACCTCATTGCGCGCGCCTCTGCGATACTCGCCATGGACACCGCTGGGTTAATCCTAGTCAAGGCCGCGGACTCATTGACCAAGCCGGACAGTGCCACGCCACTGCATACGGATGACGACAGCTAGGCACGGTCGAGGTAATCGCGCCCATCACGCGTGGTTCGGGTTTCATGAGCATTGGCAGCCGTTGCCAATGCGTTCGGTGGGTGAACTGTGTACGGTACACAGTTCATTGCGGACGGTTCCCGCAAACCGATTCGACACCCCGCACTTCTCAGCGATCCACCTGTCCGACCTCTTGGACCACTCGTCGTCGGTCAGCGTTCGTCAGTTCACCTCGGTTCGCACCAGCTTCAAGTCGACATGGTCAAGCAACCAGCAAAGCACGCGGGCGTAGTCGTACGACCGATGGAGAGCGAACTCGAGCTCGACGCCATCGTGGTACGACTCCAACAGGCGGCTACGGCAAAGCATCGTCAGGCTGTCGAGGTGCAGCAGTACCCCGCCAAGGCTGCGCACCGTGTCCAGAAGCGTCTGAGCCGCGGCGAGGGCCTGCGTGTAGTCGCCTGCCGCCGTCGCCCGAGCAAGCTCCTGAGCTTCGCGCCAGTGGCGCCTTGCTCGAACGTGGTCCGGTAGCTTGGCGCGGTGGTGCTCGACGACGCCGGGGAACTTCTCGCGAAAGTCGTCGTTGCAAAGGTACGCGAGCTGCAGCTGGGTATGGGCCAGACTCTCGGGAAGCGCGCGGTTCTCCGCCGCTGCAGGCCTGACGAAGAACCGCTCAACTATCCAAAGCGCTCGGCCGAACTGGTGCGCGGCGACTGCTTGATCGAAGAGTTCGTTGGGGGTTACCACGTTGGACCTTACGCTTCCAGTTCGGCCGTGCTCCGGGTTCGCTTACTTTTGGATCAGGGGCAGCAACTTGGGCGGCGGGTTGGCCTCGACGATAGCTTTCTTTCGAACGCGCTCCTCGGTGGCCTTGAAGCCCTGACCGGGCCTGTTGCCGAGATCGACGGGGAACTTCATCGAAAGGCCCGAGGGGATTTGCTTCGTGGGCTTCTGCGCAGTGGCGACCACCGTGACCTTCTTCATCTCGATGTTGAACACACCGAGCTGTCGCCCACCCTGCCGGGTGTAGCCGAACCGCTCGATGACGAAGTCCTCCCAGTCGCGACCAAGCCAGTGCAGCGTCCAGCGACCCGCCTTGCCGAAGGCCTTTTCGAGGTCGTCATAGAGCGCGTTGATTCGGTCCTCTGAGTTCTTGGACTTCAGGACCTTGATGGCGAACGACGGCGGCTCGACGAGGCCGAGGGCTCCGCCGATCGCTTCGACACCAGAGCTCAACGCCGTCATGGCGAGCAGCAGCCCTGTCGGCTTGAACCTGTTCTCGGGTATCTCGAGTTCGATGGTTTCCCACTCCATCGACGATTCGAACTTCTCGTTTACCGCCTCGTCGATGGGTGTGGGGGTTTGGTTGATCTCGAACCGGATGACCTGCGGTTCGCGGATGAAGTGGTCAGCGATGCTGGTGCCGTCCTCGACGGCGTAGTCGGTGATCTTGCCACCGTGAGCATCTTCGAACGTGGGGATGGCGTCGATTTCGACGTACACGGCGCCACCTTCGCCAACCCAGGAGAGCACGGGGGCGTCATGTGGCCTTGTCGGGATGGTCATGGTTGAAACCTCTCGGTGTGGAAAAAGTGCCCCGGGCCACGACCCCGGGGACGCCAGACTAACGCGTCTGGTTATCGGCGACCCGAAACCTCACGGCACCAGCAGCGCTACAACTCGCTGCTGACACCGCTCTTCGCTTGGGCAACGAAGCCCGCGAGACCTGACAACGAACTACCCAGGAACAAAAAGGCCTCGCGGTGAGTGTCTGGAGTTCATGCGGCGTTGCCGCGGAACGCCGTGTACGCGCCCTCGCCGATTCGGCGTCGCCGACCGTCGGTGGACGTTTGCTTGCCTGCGCACGCGGCTGCCGCACGCTGGTGAAAACGATCGTTCAGCGACATGCGGGGGCGAGCATCGGTGGATGCGGTCTGGGTTGGCGAATCTTCCTTGTCGGGTTTCGCGTTCGCCGCCCGCATCAAAGTGGGGGCGACGGCGGCTAGGCCCTTGAGGGCTTCCACTTCGTCGGGCGTGAACGCGCTGGGTGTGGCGTCTCCGTCTCCGAGTCTGCTCGGGCGCTCGTCGGTGATCGCTGCTAGCACCTCGTTGCGCTTCTCGTCGCGCGATCGCTGCGCATTCAGTCTCGAAATGTAGGGGTCAGCCGACGGGGCGTCCCAGGTGGTGAGGGCGCCAGGGCGGCGGGCGGGGGTTGGCGGCAATTTGATTACAGACATTGGGTTGAAACCTTTCGCGTGTGGGTGGTCATGCGCCAGGGATTAACCTGGCGCGGTTATCTGGATTGATGCCACGGTCGGCGATGGCCGCGCGGCATGCTTGGACGAAACGATCGAGAGCAGAATGGCCGCCCTCGAAGGCTGGCAAGATCGGCACGAATGCGGATGCATTGATCTCGGCTCTCTCTTCCTCGGTCAGCTCGGACATTTCGAGACGGTGCAACTCTGCGCGGATGCGGTTGGCCTCGCAGTGGTCGGCAAACATCGAGTCCCACTCGGCCTGCATTTGGTCGCGAAGTTCGCCGAGACGCTCGTAGATGCCTGCGATCTCGCAGGCCAACGGGGTCAAGCGCTCAGCAATCGCGGCACGCGACGTGCGCTGGTCGAGGCTGGAAAGGCTGTCGCGACAGCCTTGGCGTCGCTCCTGCTCGATCTGATGCTCGAGGGCAGCGACGCGTTGCTTGGCGGCTTCCGCGTCGACTTCGGATTGCTCAACCCGATCGCAGGCATCTTTGCGTGCGCGCCAGAGGCGGGCCTTCAGTGGCTTATCCGCCTGGTCTACAGCGAGATACTCGGCGTGCGCCTTGTCATAGGCGGCGACAAGCTGTGCGTGAAGCTCGGCGCAGGATGCCGCGCTCTCGCGGGCGGCGAAAAGGTCTTTGGTATCAGTCACGTTGGTTCGTCCCTCGGGTTGGTTGTTTCGGTGGGTTGCTGTGGCCTCGTCGCCGATTGGCAGGGCCTTGGTTTTTTTAGGTGACAAGGAGCGCCATTCCCCGCCAGCGGCCTGCCAAACGCTGCCAACTGGCAGGGATTTGGGCCCTCTTTGGCAGCGGGCTCTGCTAACGGGTGACAAGCTCCGCCATTCTTGGCGGGGGTCACGCTGGGGGGAATGCGGCCTCGACTGGCGCTAACTGACGGGAAAACCCGCACGTCACATGGGATCGCTAGTCCACTGGTCATGGCTGCTCACCTCCGTTCGTGTGGCGGCGGCGTTCGTCCAGCGCCTCCAGCACCTCGGCTGCCGTCCCGTTTCCCAGGTCGGCAAGCAGCTTCAGGCGTTCCTGCCGCGTGCTGCCACCTCCTGCGGGTCGCGGTTGACGATGTTGCGCCAGCTCCGCGAGCAGGCCTCGCCCGCAAGGGCGGCACCACTGGCGGCCGCCGTGGCTGAACAACGCGGGCGAGCCGCATTCGCACGTTGCGGCGCGGTACGGATGCGACGTCATGCAGAGCGCCTCCGCTTGCCGAGCGCGGCGAGTACGTCGTCAGCCGTCGCGGGCAGTGGCGTCTCAGCGTCATCAACGTCAACGTCGACTTCCGCGTCGTTGGCTTGGGGTCGGTCGAGTTTGCTCGATGCGAGCAACGCGGCCTTGAGCTTCTCGGCGTCCACGAGTGACGTTCGACCGTGAATTATCAACGGAACCCCCAACGCCCTGGCGGCGTCCTGGCACCATCGCCAGCTGCGCCCAACGACTGCCTCGGCATTGTCGCGGCCAACGAACATCGGAGCGACCACGGCCGGCTTGGACGTGTTGCTGCTCACTTGACGGCCCTCACTTTCGCCTGACGGAATAGGTCGACCACGGTGGCGGGCTTGCCGCGAACCTCCTGAAGCCGCCTCACGAGCGCCAATCCGTAGCGATCCGCGAGGTCATCCGACGTGAGGCCGGTACTAGCGAAGGTGGTCAGTCCGCTCTCGTATCGGGTGTCCAAGATCGAGAACAGTGCTTCGGTTCCGCGGGACTCGTTGCCGATGTCGTCGATGAACGCGTAGGGCTTGGTGCGCAGAGCCTGATGCAAGGGCGGCTCGCCCTCGCCGAGCTTGTGCCACTTGGCGCATTCGGTGATCTCGTACGCCGTAGCCCACACGATGTCTGATGCCGTGGCCTCAAGGCGAGTGAGTCGGCTCACTTCGTACTCGAGTTCGCGCGACCGATCGCTTGGGAGGCGCTCGACGATCTTGCGTAGGCGCCTGAGGTAACCCCCGCCGAGCCACTGAAACCCGAGCTGCCGCGTCACCCAGCCGAGGGCCGCGGTCTTGCCGATGCCGGTCGGTCCCATCAGCACGAGGTTCGAGCGGTGCTCGAGCGCCGACTCCGCTCCACGGATGAGACGACCGTCGCCGATGGCGTCAAGTAACACCCTCGACGATGCTTGGGCCGTCCAGTTCGGAATTTGCTTTGCTGTCGCAAGCAGCGCCCGGTACCGCACCGCGGCTTCGGAGCAGTCGGTTTCACCTGCCGCCTGCAGCTCAGCCTGTACCCAGTCGGGGAACCTGAACGCCGCTTCGTCTTCGAACCCGACTGCAAAAGCATCGAGGCCGCTGGTGTCCGTGCTGAGTTGCAAGGCCACACGAATCGCATCGTGCATCGTCGGCATCAGGCCTCCCTCGGTTGCAGCATTCGAGCGCCTGGGTGGTTGGGTTGGCGCGGCTCCTGGTGGGCCTTGCGCGGCCGCGGCTTGTTACCCGCGTGCTTGTTGACGTCGGCCAAGATCTCCCAAGGCTGACATCGGTTCGCGGCAGTCCACTCGTCGCTGAACGCGTTGGTGATGACCCGCTTCGCTGGGTCGAGCCCCTGGGCCTTGCTCAGCAAGTCATTGAACGCTTTTCCGGCGCGGCTGGCCTCGCTCTTGTCGAAAACCGGCTTCTGTCCCCGAACACGCTCGTACGCTTGGAAGTAGACCTCCCAGAGCTGCTTGGAGTCGGGGGAAGAGCTGGCGGGTTCGTTGCGCGCGGAGCGCAATACCTTCACTTGCTTACTTCTTTGAGATCTTCTCTTGAGATCTTTGGGTGACGCAGTGTCACTAGGTAGGTGACACTGCGTCACTAGGGGGGTGACGCTACGTCCCTGGGGGGGTGACGCTGCGTCACTAGGTAGGTGACACTGCGTCACCACCTCGGGCGGCTCTGGTGGTGACGCTACGTCACTACTCGGAGCGTCGGTTGCCAAAGTCACACCCTCGGGCACGTGGTTCTCCCAACCCGGCTGAAGGTGATAGCGATTGCTCGTGTTTGGTCGCCGCTCGATAGAGATGATGCCACGATGTGCCAAGGCTTGAAGTTGGTCGATAACCCGGCGCCTCGATGTACTCGTGTATGCGGCCAGCCTCACCAGACTTGGTCGACAGTCGGGCCAGTGGTCGAGCAACGCGATCAACGTGAGCTTCTCGCGAGCTGTCAGAGTCGATTTCAGCACGGTTCTATTCGCCTCTCGTTGAGTCTTGGCCAATGTTCACAGTGCTCCGGAGCTGAGCGCCCGATGCCGCTCGAGCTTCGCTCTCACGAGTCGGTGACGCGTCACAAGGTTGGCCAACGTTCGATCGTCGACTGCACTCGGCGCGGTCCGTCCGACGCTCGACACGAGACGATCAAGTTGCTCGACAGTCGCGTCCACGAAGGCCTCGGCGCGGCACTCACGGAGTAAGTTTACGCTGGGCTCGATCATGGGATCACCGCCTCCCACGTCTCGAAATCAGGCGGCGTGTTGTCCGGCGCTTCGGGCGGCAGATCCGCCCGAGTGGCGGGGCGACTGCCCTCGCTTGCCTTTCGTCGTTTGGCTGGTATATTCACGTCTGTTCCTTCGTTCGTTTGCTTCGCCCCACCAGGCCCGGTGGGGCGTTGCCGTTTCTGCCTCACGGGTTTACGCGGCCTCCTGCTGCTCAATTGGCGGGAGTTCGGGCAGTTCCATGTCGAGACGTTGCGCCGCCTGCTTCAGCGCAGCCTCGGACTGATTGTTCACTCGCTGCCCACGGCAGCGACGGTTTACGGTGGACAGACTTCGGCAGGCCTCTGCGGCGAGCTGAATTCGTTCATGGGCGGTCAGAGTCACTTGAAACCTCCTGTTGAGGTTCAAGGTGCGCTCAGTTGACCTGACTCGTCAAAGGCTTCGACACTGCGCACCAACCCTTTCGGAGGTAGCGCCCGCATATTAACTCATCGTCACCGATCGCTGGATTTCAAGCAGCTTCCGAACACCTTGCTGAGCCGATCTACCTCGGGCGCATGGTACTTGTCGGCATTCTCGCAAGAGGTGAACGCGACACAGCGGACCGCGAGCTCCGCCGCGATGCTCGCGATGCTCACTTTCCCCTTCCGTCGCCCCTGAATGGCCTGCCGCCTCGCGCCCGCATCGCTCGACATTGGGCGCTTTTTTCGCGGTGGTTCGCCGACCCGACGCCGTGGTCGACGCGGTCGTCCTTCACCAGTTTGCTGCAGAACTTCTATGTCCGTGACCTTGACCCAATAGTCCCGGAGGACATCGGGAACGTGTTGTTTCAGTGCTTTCCTTACCTTGGGTGGCGACCGTCGAACCTCTGTCCCGTCGGGTTGCACCACCACTACCGCGGCCGGATGAACGCGATCGAGCTTGCGAATCAGCAAGCGGATTGCGCCATCATGGGGAGGAAGAGCCAGCACTTCCTCGACGGCCCGCACCCAGGCATGCTGCGCCGCGCGTTGGGCAATGTCACCGATCGAGTCTGCCAGCTTCTGATCGGCACCAAGGATCGCAGACTCGATCAAGCCCACCAGCAACTTGGCGTCTCGCTCGAAGTTCGGACCGTCAAGCATAGACGGGCCGTGCTTCACCACACCCGCAAACTCGCGACTCGAGCGCAGGTGCGCGCGTCGAGTTTTGAGCACGACTTCCAATCCTTCGCTGAGTGCGGTCAGTGACTCGATGGGCTCGTCACTGCTCGTGCTAGTCTTCTTCTTGGTCGCCATACTCGGCCCTCGCCCCCGGACCGCGCCAACGGTCGCGGGGGCTTTCTTCTTGGTCGCCATACTCGGCCCTCGCCCCCGGACCGCGCCAACGGTCGCGGGGGCTTTCCTTTCGAGCAGAGTACCAGTGAAGCTCGGTTCGCCAAAGCTGGACACTGCACTCTCGGCTCCGACCAGCATCAGTGCGCCTCCCTTGCGTCGAGGTGATCGGATTCATCGGCGCTGCCGAGCAGCCCGATCAGGTGATCTGCCGTCGCCAGCCGATCGCTGATACGCTGAAGCATGTCCGCCAGCGGCAGCATCAGGTGCGCCTCGAGCGCGGTTTCACCCTGCCCAGCTAGCTCGAGTAGCTTCGCCAGCATTTCGAGGTCACTGCTCGCTGCCTCTCGGGCTTGACGCTCGGGGTTGGGCGACTTCGGGTCTATCCCGACCAGGCGGAGCGCGACCTCCGCCGAAACGTTGCGCGGTGGCGCCCCTCTCATGACTCCACCTGCTGCTTCAGGTCGCCAAACTCGCCGCCCGCGATTCGCTCTGCAAGCCTGAGCCGTTTCAGTGACGACCCCAGCGCAAACGCGATCGAGTCGAGTTCGCTGGAGTCAGCGCCTTGTGCCCGTTGAGCCGCAGCTACACGCTCGATTCGCGTGACGATTGGGCGGAGCTCGAAAACAGCGTTCTGGGACGTCTGCTCCAGAATGTCCTCGGCGGTCGGGTTCTTGGCGTTGACACCAAGGGCGGCCAGCGTGGCGCGCACGACGCCTTCGAAGTCCCCGGTCATGGCGCCGCTCATTTTGCCGCCTCGAGCTTCAAGCTTGCGCCGCGGGCGGCGTCCTCGACGTGGTTGATGTTCTCCATGGCCGCAACGAGGTCGTCCATGATTTCCGCAGTGGTGCTGTCGATGCTCTCCGACATGGTGCTGTCAAGCGTGCTCCACCCGGGCGCGGGGTTCCCGATCCCCTTTCGGCATGCGTGCATATCGCCCTGGTACTCCCTGAGCCGTACCATCGCGTTGGACACCGCGCGCAAGGCATCCCGGCAAATCTCCGACATGCTGTCAAGCTCCGTAATGAGGCCCGCTCGCGTCTTCGCGTCGCTCGAGGCCTCTAGTCGCAGGTCGCTTGGTTCCCGTACTTCTGCTATGCATGGTGCGTTCATTGGTGTGTCTCCAGTGTTCGTGACCCGGGCAGGTTCCAGCTGCGCCGGGTCTTCTTGTTTGGTGCGAGACGACGGCCCATCCGCCGCCCCGCGGTGGTCTATCCAGCGCCGCCCTTGCGCTTGCGTGCGTCGTCGAGACTGACGACCTGCAGCCGGGCTTCGCGACGGGTCTTGATCTCGCCGACGAGTTGTGCGACGACATCCCAGCGCGATGCGGCTGTCGCTTTCTCGAGAGCCATCGCCAAGGCAGCCTCGATGGGATCGACGTCCGGGATTACCCCTGACGTTACGCCCAGACCGTCTATCTGCGGCTCTCCACGTTCCGTAAGTACGCGAGAATCCGTGTTCTGGCTCTGTTCACCTGCGACGCTTAGATTTTCTAATCCACTGGTCGCAGGTTCGAATCCTGCCGGGCGCGCAAGGGGGAGTGACAAGCCGAAGGCTTGGTGCTCACCCTTCACTCCCGACAGGTAGCTCCACCGAGGTTCGAGCCGAATTGGATAAGGTCCACGCAGTGGAGCTTTCCAATGAGGACCACGGTCGGCGAGCCCCTGCGAGCCGAGGCGCCGTAGGCGCCCAGTGAATCCTGCCGGGCGCGCTAGGGGTGAGTAGCGAACCAAAGGTTCGATGCTCAGCCCTTCGAGTTCGGCAGGCCTTGCTCCACCGAGGTTCGAGCCGGAGTGGAGAGGTCCACGCAGTGGAGCTGTCCACGCAGGACCACGGTCGGCGAGCCCCTGCGAGCCGAGGCGCCGTAGGCGCCCAGTGAATCCTGCCGGGCGCGCTCGCTCTACGGACCACGGAGCGGGGGCTGCGCCGCCCACCCCTTCGGGGTGAAGGCGGTCGGCTTCGCCCCCTGTTGGCGTGGTCTGTAGCGACTCGCCTCTCTAATGGAGGAGCTTTTGGGCTCCAAAATCTCCTCCCCCCATCAGGCGGTGCGTTGCGTCGTCAGGCAATGGCACCGCGTTCACTTGCGGCAAGATGTTGCCGACTCGCCTGCTGGGGCCCCCCTCCTGAAAAGGACCGACGTCAAGGCGCGAACGGACGTTTGCGTTCGCAGCAACACGACGGGTCCAACCATCGAACGTCTCCGTTCGATACGGGCCCCATTGCCAGGGCCCCGACGTGGATCGTCGACTATCATTGAGCCGAACCAGCTGGGGTAACATCATGGCAAGAACGAGCAAAACAGGAGTTGGCCTGCCCACTCATCGGCCCCCGACATCGCCGGGTGAGATGCTGCGTGAAGAGTTCCTGGTGCCGCTCGAGCTCACTCAGAGCGAACTAGCGGAGCGCATGGGGGTCCCCGTGGGGCGCGTGAACCAAATCCTGCAAGAGAAGCGCGCTGTGACCGCTGATACTGCAATGAGGCTCAGCCGAGTGCTTGGCATGAGCGCGGAGTTTTGGCTCGGACTGCAAACCGACTGGGAGCTTTGGCATGCCCCCAGAAGTCGATATCCTGAGTTGCCCGCGGCCGGCCGTGTGCCGCTAGCGCGTGAGCTCCGACGATCAGGAACCTAACGCGATGGGCGCACAGTAAGCTGATGAACTCGCTCCAGTCGGGCGGGAGTTTCATCGGAATAGATCCCCAGCGTTACCTCTCTCAGCGTCTCCACCGCAGACGCCCTGTCGACGATGCTCTGCGCGGCCCAGTAGGCATACTCGCTCCGAATCGCATCCTGCGGTGTTGTCCACTCGAACACCTTCTCCATGGCTCTCATCAACGTATTTCGAAGTGAATCGGTAGTCGCGCCGCGCGAGATCCGGCGAGCCGAGGTGCCGAAGGCGGCCAGTCGAGGTTCGACTCGATCTCTACACCACAAGACTTCGCGACGCCGCAACCCGGGACATCCACAAAGGAAAGAATCCCAAGGACGCCAAAATCGCCTGGCCTATTCGTCGGAGTAACAGTCGACGTACTGCGGGTCGTCGGGCAAGAGTTCGGCAACTAGCGCGTAGAGCGCTGGGTCGTACTCTTCGAGCTCTTCACGACGATCGACCCAATTGTGGATGCCATTGGGCGGGTCGGACTCAAGGTTCGTGTAATACCAGGCCTGTACACCTTCAGCCCAGTACTCCTGCGGGTTCTCCATGGCGTAGGTGTTCTCGAATAGCCCCGCGGCCCTCGCGTCGTCGTACGCTTGGGTGAGACGGTCTTCGAAAGTGGGGTCTGCGACGTACAGGCCAGCGATGGAGATCGTATGCGCAAACTCGTGAACGCATATGCCTTCGCCGCGCCAGCGATCCAACTGCCTGTTGCACAGGATGCTCTCTTCCGCACAAGACGCCGCGGGAACCCCGCCGAGGCCGCGCGCTCGTTCGTTGATCGCATCGTCGAGATAGGAGAATTCCGGGATGTCGTTCGTCAGCTCATTTTCAGCGATGATCGCGAAGCGCACGAACCTGTCGATCAACACTTGGCGCACGTCGTCCCGCGCCGACAACATGTCGATCACCGCCTGGCAAGCGCGCACCAGTGCTTCGTCGGCGGGTTGGTCCGATGACACCACTGGGATCCCATTGGCGTCCGCGTACTTCTGATAAAACGGATCCAGCTGGTCGTACGCTTGACGAAACTCTGCGGTCAGCGGCTGAACGGCGCACTTCCCAGCAAACGGATCGAGCGGCGCCCCGGAGTCGAGCTCGGGTTCAGCATCGGGATCTGCCAGCGGCGCCCCAGCGTCAACGTCGCTCGATAATTCACCCGGCTCCGTCACCATCGGGTCGGCGTCGTCTCCACTGCCTTCCGCACCATCAACCTGGTTCGGCTCGTCGTCGTTGGCGGGTGTGTCTTCTGAGTTTACGGTGCTATCGGGTTCGGCGGGCGGGGAACTCGAATCGCTGGAGCCAGTTGTTGCGTCGCTCGACTGGGACCCCATCCCCGCCGGCGGGCTCGACGTCATGCTAGCCTCGCCCATTTGTGCGCTGGCTGGGTCGATGGGCATCGCCGTGTCCATGGGCATCGCCATGTCCATGGGCAACGCCGTGTCCATCGGTAGCGCAGAGGTGCCGTTCGCGCTGGGTGTACTCGGCTCAGCGGGCGCGTTCACTTCGGACGACGGCTCTGCTTCTCCACAGGCGCTGAGCAGCAGCCACGCCAGCAGGCTACAAATGCGACGAGTCCTCATGACGACAGCAAACGAACGGGGCAGGTTCACTCAGGCGAAAAATCCCCTCGCCCCGACTCGGATGACAGGCTCGAATCAAGTTTGTGTTGCTGCCGGAACACAACCCTCTAGAGAGTCAGCGAGCTGCGCCCTGCTCGAACAGAGCGCGCGTTGCCGGTCACCTGCCGCCCGAGCCTATGCGGGAGGGGAATTTTTTCGACTCGACCCACCACCGAGGCGCTCCGGCATAGGACACAGGGGGGGTCGAACCCCCTGTGTTTCACTCCCGGGGTCTCCGCGGGCCCCGTCGAACCCCCCCGCTGCCTATGTCGGAGGGGCTTCGACGCAGGTCGAACCGCGCGCCGGGAGATGCCGGAGGTAGTTTTTTCCGACCCGACTCGCAGCGGAGGTTGTACCGCACTGGATCGGAGGGGGCGGAACGTGGCCGCGAGCGCGGCGCGGGGAGCTCAGGGGGTGGCGGGTGCGGGCTCTGGGTTTAGTTGCTCTTCACCAGTTTCTGGGTCGACGTCACCCACGGGTCGGCGATTCGACAGCGCTTCGGCGATACGACGATTTTGGTTCATCACTGGTGCCAGGAGCGCTTGGCGCGTTTCCACCGACGCGGGCTCGGAACCACCGTAGTCGCCGAGGATCTTGGAGACGACGTGGAGCATGGCTTCTTGGGCGCCGGCGCGTGCTTCGCGCACCTCATCGAAGCTGACCTCGCGCGTGGTCTCTTGTTTCAGTGCGTCGCGGAACGCGGGCAGCAGTTGCTCCAGCCGCTGAATGTGCGGGGCGAGCCCGAGCGCCTCCGCATCCGCTCGGCGGCCATCGTTCAAGTCTTTCAAGATCACTTCACAGGCCGCCAGCTCGTTCTCGTAGTTCATGCTGGTGATCGCCACGGCGCCTTCCGGAAACAGCCGCTGCAGCAGGGCCGTGGCTTTGAGACCGGGCCCGTCGTCACCAAAGGTGTGAGCGACGCCACTCAGCAGCATGGTCATGCCACCGAGTGTGCGGTCGAGCTGAACATCGAGTTCACTCGCGCGAACGCGCTTGCCGGTGCTCGTGCTTCTCGAACGCCGCCAACCGGCCTCGACCGCGGTTGCCGCTTGGGCCTGCTCCACTCCCTGTTGCGCCAACTGCGTGATCTGTGGCGCGTCGAGTTCCGTCGCCAGCTCAGCGACTTGACGCATCGCAAACAGACAGCGCCCCATCGGAAACTGATACAAATCGAAATACTGTTGCAAAGAACCAGCCATGTCCATCTCCCTATGCGTAGGCGCAACGATCCCGCGCCTACTGTTTGTTCGTGGTTACGGGTGAATCTTCGCCAGCTTCAGGTCCGCGACGCACGTCGGGCACGCAGCAGCGCAACCCCTCACCGTCCGACGACCACCCAAAAGCGTACCTAGTGCATCACCAACAAGGCACGCAACCCCGAGCAGCGCATGCCGTGGCGTTTGTTCGTTCACCTGTCGCGGTGCGTCGAGAGTTTGGGAAGATCGCCCGAAGAAACGCCCATGGAAGCCCCAGCTGGCGCATCACGCGCCGCGTCATCGCCGCCTACTCGGCACACGCGCCGCTGCCAGGCCTCCGTGCTCCGCGTCCGAGGGGGGAGTCTGCAGAGCGAGGCTCGAGCATGGCGCAGGAGCATCACAGCGCAGTCTTGGTGCCCCTGAGATCGATTCGCAGTGTGCTCGTTCGCACCTCCGAGGTTGCCGACGTTCCTCGTCGATGCTCTATTCCCGGCTTGGCCAAGATTGCGTATGCCGCAACGAGGAAACGATCATGACTGAAGAGCTTCGTCCAATCGGCAGCGTGGAGCTTTGTGTGGAGAGTTTTGGCTCCGAGGGCAACCCCTGCGTGCTCTTGATGATGGGGGCGATGGCATCCATGGTGTGGTGGGACGAAGCGTTCTGCCGGCAGCTCGCCGCGCGGGGTCATTTCGTCATTCGCTACGACCAGCGCGACGTCGGGCGCTCGACGTGTAACCCGCCAGGTGAACTCACGTACGGCGTCGACGATCTGGTGAAGGATGCGCTCGGCGTGCTCGACAGTTTCGACATAAACCGGGCACACCTAGTAGGCATGTCGCTCGGGGGCATGCTGGCTCAAGTCGCCGCGCTGCGACACCCCAAGCGAGTTGCGTCCATCACGGCGATCGCGTCGGGTATCTTCGACGATCGTCCAGACCTACCCGGAATCGACCAACGCATTCTCGACTACCATCAAGCGGGCGCAACACTCGACTGGACCGACGAAGCAGCGGTCTGCGAGTACCTAGTAGGCGGCTGGAAGCTACTCAACGGCAGCCGCCACCCATTCGACGAAGCCCGCGCGCTAGCCCTGGCAACCACCGAGTACCGTCGCGCGCGCTCACTGCTGAGTATGTTCAATCACGCGACACTAGCGGGCGCCGAAGATCTCTACGGAAGAGTTGGCGAACTGACGCTGCCGACGCTCGTCATCCACGGTGACGAAGATCCAGTGCTTCCCCTGCCACACGCCGAAGCACTACGCGACGCCATCCAAGGCGCACGCTGGTTGCAGCTCACCGGGGGCGGTCACGAACTGCACATCCTCGATTGGCCGCGCATACTCGACGCGGTGAGCAACCTCGTGCATGACGCGGAGTAGAAGGCGAACAGCCCAGCGCGCTCTCCGACCTAACCGATATCAACTCTGCTTTCTTGCCCGCATGGGAGAAATCCCAGCGATAAATCACGCAACCGGACGCCGACTCGACCCCAGGCACACTGGAAGGGTATCGCAGGTACTGTCGAGCGAGCCTTCATCACACGCGCTCTTGACTCGCCGGCAGTGAACGGCCACACGGTCACTCACGACCATGCAAACGCGATCCGCTTTCGTAGGCTTCCGAGTTCACGTGTCCGCGAGACTCGCGCTCCTTTCGAGCGCGCTGTGGGCGTTCGCAAGCCTATCTGCGTGCGAAACCGAGTCCTGCAACGACACTGCTTCTTGTGAAGTGAAACCTCGAGATGACGCAGGAGCGGCGGCCACCGCTACCACGGGCTTGGACGCGAGTACCCCTGAACGGGACGATGACGTCAGCACGGACGACGTGGCGCCAACCTCGGACGAGGTTGCGCAAGCTGCGGACGATGTCGTGAACTCCGCTGACGAAAGCGATGACGACGACGCTGCGTCGCTACGCGACGCGGCCGTGCCCACCGAGGAGTACAGCGACGCGAGCGTCGTTACCCTAGAGGACTCCGCCGCGCCCACTACGATAGCGCACGAAGCCGCACCTGATTCGTCGAGCAGCCCGCAAGACGCATCGGAACCACAAGCGACGGAGAGTGACGCAAGTGAGGACCCGAACTCGGATCCCAGCGAGTCAGTCGTGGTGTGCATCACGTCGAACGACTGCTCTGGCTCGACGCCGAACTGTGTGGGCGGGCGATGCCGCGCGTGTGTGGTCGGGAGCGCCGCTAGCTGCAATTCGGGGGAGTACTGCGTAGCAACGTCGACGGGCCCCCGCTGCGCAACCTGTGACCCCGTGAGCGGCGTTGGCTGCACTGGTGCAACCCCCGCCTGCATCCTGGAACCGACCACCGCACGCTGCGCGACCTGCGACCCTACCGATCACGACGGCTGTTCGATTTTCGCGCCGTTCTGCACCCAGCAGCGCAGCTGCGTCGAGTGCCTGGACAACGAGGACTGCGACGAAGCAGCCAGCTGCGTGGAGGGGGCGTGTGTTGACGTGATGGTCGACATCTGCGTCCAAGAGGAAGCTCCGGACTCGAGCACCCCGCCAGATCTCCCACCCAATGCGGAAGGCATCTTGTGCGTTCCAGAAGCGTCAGGCGTACCCGGGATGGTCGGTGGTCCGCAGTGGTGGGCGGACGCGCCGCAGCCTTACACGAAACTCGACGATCCCCGTTGGGTCGGCGCGACGTCGTTGGTGTATCCCGACCTTGGCCAGAGCACGCGCGCGGTTCTACGCGTCGTGATCGAAGCGGGTCGGTTACACTTCTCGTTTCACGCGCTCGAAGACCCGCTGGGTGTGAGCGGAGAGGACTGGGCGTACGTCGCTCTCACTCAGGACGAAACCAGCCCAGCCAAGATTGTAGGTATCCGCATCAACACGAACACCATCTCCGAAGACGTGCAATACGTCGGCGCGGGTAATTTCAGCATCCACTACTTCGACGCTCCGACAGCAACAGCCCTGTGGGGAAATCCCGAGTCAACGGACTGGGCAAACAATATCGGCGTATGGAACCTCGGTCCAGACGAATGGGCTATCAACTTCACCGTTGATCTTGCTGACGTCGGGATCTCAGGGAACACGTTTCGAATGTGGACTGGCCTTGTGATTCTTGCCCTGAATTTTCCCGACACGTTCGTCACCTATGGCTGGCCCATGGGAACCACAGGTGCGGTGAGCGCGTACGGATCCAACCCGCCTCCTGGCCTTGCGGGAACACCAGATCCAATCTTCGACGTCGACGAGTGGGGAGCCGTCGTTCTGGGCACATCAACTCCTTGTACCGACGGGATCACACTTCGCCCAAGTGGCGTCGGTGTTCAAACCGAGGCGTGCCTCGTCCATCAGCTGAACGTCGCAACAGACAACGTCCTGACGGCCCAGCCCAGCTATCGCGGAGTCGCAAGCGGCGGAGTGGACAAGGTCGCCGCTCGCTGGCGCGTGTCGGATTGCGGTGGTTCCCCAAGCGAGTGGCTCGACGTTCCTGGGTTCGAAGCCGTTGCAAGTGATGCAGCAGGGGCAATGAGCAAGACGTGCACGGCCACGGAAGGGTCCGACGCTTGTCCCGGGAACGGTGAAGGAGCGTCTCGCAAATGCGCGCTCGTGAACCTCCTGCCCGGCTCCAACCCGGGCCAGCAACCGCTGAGGTTCTTGCGCGACAGCGCCTACTTCGAACTCGACGTCGTAGAGGCAGACTAGGTTTGCCACCACGACGGCAGCCCGCCCCTACTCGCTGCGCCAGCGCAGCTGGAACTCGAGTTCCTCTTCGCCGTCTGCGGCTTCGTGTTCGATGGAGAGCGACGCGGCCTTGGGCACGGTGAAACGTTTGCCGGCGACTTGGATGCGGAAGGATTCTCCTGCTTCGAGGGCGTCGGCTAGGCGTCGCAGGCTCGTGGCGAAGGTCTCGATGGTGCAGTCTCGTTCTACGTCGCGTTCGGTCATGGTTTCTCCGTGAAGTTGGTGCCGCAACCTAGCTTGGTTCGCGCGCTGAGTGATCCGCCATGAGGGTCTCGACTGGTCGCTGAGCTGAAGAGCGCATGGCAGTGGCCAGTCTGCGGCTGGTCGTGCGAGAAAGATTGAGCAGCCTCGCGGGGCGTCGCGCTGCGGGCCGGGGCGATACGCAAGGAACGCAAACTCACTGCGCGGACGGATCGAGCGCCTGTGATGTCGTGTATTTGCGTTTCGTCGAGTGCCGCCCGGGTGGCGTTCGAGTTACAAATCCGTGGCACTGGCGACCCCATCGGATCGCGCGCCGCTTGCAAAGGACTGCCTAGATGTCGTGTATTTCCCGCCGCTCATCCCTTCGCCCCCTGCTCGGCGTGGCCACGCTCAGCCTGCTCCTCGCGTGCACTTCCGAAGATGATTCGAACGACGACACGGGGGACTCCGTTGCCGCCGGCGGCAGCTCGACGACGACCGACTCGACGACGGGCAGCGGATCCGGATCGCCCGGCTCGGGGACAGCTGACGACTCGGCGACGGACGACTCAGCAACCGACGACTCCTCGACGGGCAGCGGAATGACCGACGACTCGGCGACGGGCGGCGGAATGACTGACGACAGCGCAACGACCGACGACTCCGCTCCTGCTGACGACACCTCGTCGACGCCCGACGACGCAACAGCCGACGACACGACGAGTACCGACGACGCCATGATGGACGACACCGCGTCGGACGACAGCGGGCAACCAATGACGGACGACTCATCGACGGACGACACGACGATGGACGACGGTGTGACGGATGACGCAGCGATGGACGACGCCACTGCCGACGACACGATGATGGACGACGTCTCTGCAGACGACACCTCGACGGATGACACCATAAGCGACGACGCAGAAACTGACGACACCGCAATCGATGACACCGCAACCGACGACGCGACCATGGACGACGGAAGCGTCGAAGACCTAGAACCGTTCTCGTTTTTCGTGACCAGCTACGAAGCGATCACGCGACTCAGTGGAAGTCCCGACGGCTTTGGCGGCGACTTGCGCTACGGTGAAGAGCACGGCCTGCTCGGCGCTGACAAGATCTGCACCGAGATTGCAGAGTTCTCGATGGAAGGCAGCGGCGCCAAACAATGGCGCGCGTTCCTCAGCGTCGTGGAAGGTCCCGAAGGTGGTCAGGTCGACGCCATCGATCGAATTGGTGAGGGGCCTTGGTACGATCGTCTCGGTCGCTTGGTGGCGGAGAACACTGACGCACTGGCAAACACCCGCCCCGAAGGTGCCGATCCAGCGATCATCAACGACCTGCCCAACGAATACGGCGTGCCGAATCACACTCCCGATCCTGGTCAGGGCGAGATCGACAATCACCACGTGCTCACGGGATCGAACGAAGAGGGCCGCCTCTACAGCGCGACCGCGACCTGTAACAACTGGAGCAGTACCGAAAAGTCCGCCGATGGCAGACCGCGCATCGGCTTTTCGTGGCCGATCCAGAACCGTCAGCATTGGATCAGTGGACAAGACGAAGGCGGCTGCTTGCGCGGTGTCGATCTCGACGGCGGCGGCGGCTCCAACCCCGACGTGGGCACGGTCGGCTCGGGCGGTGGATACGGCGGCATCTACTGCTTCGCCCTGTCACCGTGACTCCGACGCCGATAACGCAAACGCGAGCAAACATCATGAAGTTCCATTTCGATTCACGCCTGGCTACACTGGTGCTTGTCGGGTTAACAGCCGCCAGCTGTAGCAACTCTGACGACAGCTCGACGAGTTCCGAGGAGATCTCCACGGCGCGCGACGACGCGGACGACGCGGAAACGGACGACGCAGAATCAGACGACGACGGCAGCGATGGAGGCATGAGCGAAAACGATACGAGCGATGGCGCCGACGACGCGGATGAAACGCGCGACGGTGACGCGAGCGAAGACGACGATACGAGTGACGACACGCCCCCCGACGAAACGACCCCCGACGACACAACGGAGAGCGACGCCGGCCTCGTCTCAAGCGAAGACGCGGGCGAACTCACGCCCCTCGATGGTGCATTTCGCATTCAGCTCGTCGCGCCAGTCGAAGAGACGGAAGAGATCGCAGCTTCTCCTGGTTACGTCGCGGTACTGGGTCGGGTTTACGACGGCCCGCAACCCGCGCGCACCCGCTGGGTGTCTGTCGACGAACAGGCAGGCTGTGAGTTGTTCGCGCCCGAGATCCCGTTTTGCGACCCCGAATGCAGCGGCGGCGCAGTTTGCAACGCGGACGACACGTGTCAGGCCCCGCCAACTCCGCTCGATCTCGGAACCGTCACCCTCGAAGGACTCGCCACGCAGTCGGGTGACGCGGTCAGCATGAGTCCGCTGCCTCCCTCCAATTCGTATCAACCCACGGCGAGTGCAGGCCTGACTTACCCGCCATTCGCCCCGGGCGACGAAGTCATACTGCACGTCGCGGGTAACCGCAGCGCGGGGGTTCCCGCGTTCAGCATCGCAGGGCAAGGCGTGAGTCAGCTCGCGTTAGCCAATGCCGGCAACCTCCGCTTCGCTCCCGACGAAGGTTCGCTGATCACCTGGGAGCCGCCCGAAGACGGCGACGTTTCCGACGTCGAGCTGATCTTCGACATCAGCCACCACGGCGGCCAAAAGGGCGAACTGCGCTGCGACGTCGAAGACACGGGCCAGTTCGAAGTTCCCGCAGCCCTGGTCACGGGACTCATCGAACTCGGTGTCGCGGGTTTCCCCGAAGTGCGCATCATTCGCAAGACGGTCGAACGCGCTGAGGAAACTGTCGGCAACGTCAGCCTGACGATCGAGTCCGCCGCCGTACAGTACCTCGACATTCCCGGTGTCGTCTCGTGCGCCGAAATTGGCAGCGAAGCAGGTTGCCCAGATGGCCAAGTCTGCCAACAAGACCTCCGCTGCGCGGAGTAACCCGTACCCCCAAAAAACCAATGAGCGTTTCAACCCTCGGACCCAGCGTGGTCTTTGCTGCCGCGTGTAGCCTCTTTGCGTGCACCTCCAACACATCGTCAAATCCCGACGCGGGAACGACCAATACGGCTGACGCCAGCACGACGGACGCAGATCCCAGTTACGACGCAAGTGCAGCCACTGACGATGACGACACCACGGACGCAAGCACGGCTACGGACGCGGCAGTCCCCGTCGAGAGCTCAGCAGCGGTAACCTGGGAGTGCCAATCCCCGAGCGAAGCGGGCGCGCCCGACTACCTCGAGCAAGTTGGCTGCCTCGACGATTTTCTGACGCTGGCGTCCGCGCCCCTCGATTCCAGCATCCCCGGCGCGCGCTCGATGAAGTTCGTCGTCGATCTGAGCGACGGGGAGCGCGTGTACTTCCAGAACAGCAACAAGTACGCCATTCACTGGGAGTTCGCGACCGAACATCTTTCGGTCGCCCAAGGCTTGCCGCTGGTTGGCTCGCTTTCAGAGTTCAATCAGGAGTACACCGAGCCGTTCCGACGCTTCTTGCTTGGCGCGGTCACCTACTACGAGTCCCCGGACATTTGGGCGCTCGAGTTTTCGCCCTACGACACTGCGTCGGCGGAGATGATCGCCCTCGCGCACGAACGCGTCGCGAGTAATGCCTACTTCGGCGCCGCGCTGCGCGTCCACGCCACGTCCGAAGCCATGGAGAGCACGGTCACCGCATTACCCGACGACGTGCCTCAGGTGACCACCGACGAGATTTTCGGGGGAACCGACTACCAGGCGCTCAATCTCGCGGAGAGTTACGGGCGGCTCACGTTCATGCGCGCGAGTGATCTCGAAGGCTCGTACTTGACGTTCCGTGACATCGTCGTGCTCGACCGTGTCCCGAACGACATTTCAGTCACGCTCGGCATCATCACGTCCGAGTTCCAGACGCCGCTGTCGCACATCAACGTATTATCGCAAAATCGTGGCACGCCGAACATGGCGCTGCGCGATGCGTTCGACGACGAAGCGCTGCGGGCGCTCGAAGGCAAGTGGGTGCGACTCGAGGTCGGCCCCTTCGAGTACACGCTCGAAGAGGTCACCAAAGAAGAAGCCGACGCTTGGTGGGAGGATAACCGCCCCGCAGAAGTTCAGGTGCCGGGCGCCGATCTCGACGTCACTGACCTAAGGGATATCAAACAAACCGTTGCGTTCGACGACCCAACCGACGGCCCAGCACTACTCGCCGCCATCAAAGAAGGCACTCGCGCGTTCGGCGGCAAGGCGGCCAACTACGGCGCCATGGCGCACATCGAAGGCTTGCCCGTCCCCGAGGCGTTCGCCATTCCCATCTACTACTACTTCCAGTTCATGGAAGAAAACGGGTTCGACGAGCGCATCGACGAGCTACTCGCAGACGACGCCTTCCAAGAAGATCCAGAGATCCGCGACGCGCTGCTGCTCGAGCTGCGCGACGACATGGAGGTCGCACCCGTCAACGCCGACTTCGAACAGTTGCTGCTAGCCAAGCTGGAAGCCGAGCACGAGGGCATTCGCATGCGCTTTCGCTCCAGCACGAACGCCGAAGATCTCGACGGCTTCACGGGCGCGGGGCTCTACACGTCGAAGAGCGGCGAGCCGGCAGATCCCAACTCCCCCGTGCTCGACGCCGTTCGAAAGGTGTGGGCCAGCGTGTGGTTCTTCCGAGCGTTCGAAGAGCGCAGTTACCGCAGCATCGATCACAAGCAAGTCGGCATGGCGCTGCTCGTCCATCGCTCATTCCCCGACGAAGAAGCCAACGGCGTCGCGCTCACGGACAACCCCTTCGACAAGTCCGGACTCGACCCAGCGTTCTACGTGAACGTTCAAATCGACGAGGTTTCCGTGGTAGCGCCCCCACCAGGCATCACTACGGATTCGTTCTTGTACTACTACTCGCAACAAGGGCAGCCCACGAGTTATCTCAGCCACTCGAACCTGATCGACGAAGACGAAACGGTCTTGTCCCGCGCGCAAGTTCACGAACTAGGCGAAGCGCTGAGCAAGATCAGAAACTTCTTCGCGCCCGCGTACGGCCCCGGGCTCGGCTCGAACGACTGGTGGGCAATGGACGTCGAGTTCAAGTTCGATCAAGTGCCGGGCGCAGAAGCCGGCGCCGCGCCGCAACTGTTCGTCAAACAAGCACGTCCCTTCGGCAATCGCTGAGTGCGCGAGCACCTACTTTGCGCGTCGCTCGGCCGTGTCTTGAATCGGCCAGGTTTCGTTGATCGCACGGACCCAGTGCGCGCTTCGCCGGAACTTTCCTCGCTTCTGCTCGACGTGCACGAAGTGACCCGACGCCGCGCGCGCGGGCTGCGTTGCCACTTGCGTCGCATTCACGCCGTTGAGTAACCGCCCCTGCACGTTCTCGGTACCGCCCAACGCGCAACGACTCGAACCCGCGACGCCCACCTTCCACGTGGGATTGTGCGCCAAGAGCCGTTCACTCAGCAGCGTGATGCGATCCTTGCCGCTCTTCGAAGGCTGCGACTCCGCGACGCCGTGACTCATGAACACGTCGAGATCACGACAACTCGACGCGCCTTTGGCGTGGAACTGAATCGCCGCAAAGTCCGCGTTCGAGCCGTCAGTGGTTGGCGTCGCATAAAACGCAGCCATACGCTCAGTCGCCACCTGAAAGAACGACTCGACGTTGTGTGCGGCGTCACTTTCAGAGTAGCGCGTCATGACTGGCCCCGACGGCGGGGGCACGATCTTCTCACCCGCAGTACACTGCAACGGCTGATCTGGACTACAACTCAAGCTCGCATGACGATGACTCCCGGCCATCACAAAACTGCGCGCTCCCGTTTGCTCGAACACCTCGATGCCTTGACGACGCGTTCCAAGATCACACTGCGGGTGCGGCACTTGAATCGACAACTCTCGTTTCGCGTCGGGGTTCACGATGAGTGTTCCCCAGCCGCGATCGACCTTGCCGTCGCCGTTTTCGTCCGCCACCTCCATCAACACGCACGAGCCGCTGCCACCAGCTGGAGAAAAAGCGAACACCTCGTACCTTGCAAGTTCAGCAGGCAAACCCACGCGCGCGCAGCCTGCACTCGATTCGAGTCGCAACAAGCGGTCGACCACTTCACCCCACGCTCGGCGCTCGTCAACTGACGGCACGACGAAACTCACTTGGCCAGCTTCGAACCATTCACGCGGCGGGGCGTGCGCATCGATACAATCCACCAAGGAACGCAACGATGGTTGCGAGGCGCAGTTGATCATCCGGTCAGCCTCAGGAACCGCTTGTTCACCCGTCGGCAAACGCGCCGCCGACTCGGACGACGCCGCCAAGCTCACACTCGACACCAAAGACTCCGACAACGCGTGCGACGCCGCCCTGGACTCCGCCCTGCAACCCACCCCGATGAGCGCTACGGCCAACACCGGCAACCCCACCCAACCTGAACCCAGCAAGCACCCTTCGCCCATCGCTCGCGTCAGCTCCGAAACTCTCCTCTACTCGCGAGCCTCGTCCAAGGTCAACACAAGCCGGGCTGCGTCACTAGGTGCCCCCCGGCGTTCGCGGACTCCACCCCCCGCAGCCCCCCGCGAACCACCGACCCCAAAGCGCGCGCCTGCTGTCCAAACTGTGCAACGCAGCTTGCCGAGCTGAGCAACGCTGGTGCGAACGAAGCAACCCAAACTCGAACGAATCCGAGAACTTCAGCCTGAAAACTTGCGACGGCTGGCGCGGCGCGGCAACCTACCACACTAGCGATTGGCGACGCGCGACGAAACACTCCCACGTCCCTCGCGGACCGTCGCCCCCTTAACCCGACGCGCCAACCTCAGCTAGCCGCACACGGCGCTCGCCCGGAACTACTTCTCGATAGCTTGGAGACCAGACATGAAACGAACGCTTCTCTTGATTTCAGCCACCATGCTGAGCGTCGCCATCAGCGCGTGCTCGGACGACGATGACAACACCGCGACGACGGAAGCCGGCACGGACGATGCCACCGACGCAGGCGACGACTCGACAGCGGATGACGACACCGACGATGACGATACCGACGACACGGATGATGACACCGACGACGACACCAGCGACGACGGCGGCATCCCCAACCTCCACGAGATCCCCGACAGCGGCGACCCTGGCGTGATCATGTGCGCGGAGCTGGGCACGCTCTGCCACGCTTACGACGAGGGTGACGGCGAGCTCGGCGACGTCTGCCACGACACGGGCCACTTCGGCGATCCCGAAGCGTGTGCCGAGATCTACGACGAGTGCATCGCCTTTTGTCAGGAGCCACCCGACGCGGGTGACGGGCCCCACGGGGGTGATCACGATGGCGGCTCAGCCATGTGCGAAGATCTAGGGCATCTGTGCCACGACTTCGACACGGGCGAAGGCCTGGGGCACGAATGCCACGAAGTGGGCCACGCAGGTGAACAGGAAGCCTGCGCGGAGATCTACGACGAGTGTATCGCCTTCTGCAGCACTGAAGGCGGAGCACACCACCCCGAATACGAAGCGGGACACCCTCACGACGCGGGCGACCACGCGGATCACCCCGAAGCAGGCTCGGCGGTGTGCGAAGAGCTTGGCCACCTGTGCCACGACTTCGACACGGGCGAAGGCCTGGGGCACGAGTGCCACGAAGTAGGCCACGCAGGTGAACAGGAAGCCTGCGCAGAGATCTACGACGAGTGCATCCTGTTCTGCCAGGGTGACGGTGGCCACGAAGGCCACGGTGACGGCGGCATGCACTCCGCGGAGGCAGGAAGCGACGCGGGCTGACGGGCGCACGCGCTGTCTTCGGCGGAAAACCCGCTCGGGCATGGATCACCCGAGCGGGTAGTACCTGGAACTGAGCGAGGCCTCCTTCACGCGTCGAGCGCCGCCAACATGCGCTTCAACGCAAAGTGGCGGTAGCTGTCCAGCATCAGGTCTCGGACGACTCCATCGTCGAAGCCCTCGTCGAGGTAGTGACGGATCCAGCCGTTGTGCCCCATGTACGGGGGTACGTCGAATAAGGGATGGGCGGAGACTAATGACTGCTTGGCGTTGCCCACCCAAAATAGCGCACAGGGGCGACCACCAGCGCAGTAGAACTGGCAGAACGTCTTCTTGCCCGCCTTGAATACGGGGTAACCGAACGACAGAGCTTCGGTGACCTCTGGTAGCGCCATGCAAAGCTTTCGCAGCCGTGCGAGGAGCTTTTGATTCTTTGGGAAGAAGAACGGGTCGATGCGTTTCAAGTCGACGGTATCGGGCGGTTTGATCTTCTTCAGCGGCTCGGCTTGTTTCGCCAAGGTTTTGGGCGCAACGCGACGATAGGCATCGGTCACCAGCTCTGCCACGCGAGGCCACGGCAGGCCCTTCGCCAAGTCGATCCCATACCAGCCACGCGGACCCACGTACTGGGGAACGAAGAACACGTCCGAATCCAGGCTCACGTACGCGCCTTGTGTATCGAGTGACGCATTGAGCAACAGCGCGAGTCTTCCGTCGCCGTGATGATTGACGGTGTAGGCGGCAAACCCCTTGCCGCGAACCCGAAACTCGGGGGAACCATGTGAGCTCACCTCTTCTGCCTCAGGCAGGTGCAAGCAGATACTGCGCACGACCGCGTCCAGCTTGGGCATCCGTTTTTTCTCCCGTGTTCAATCTCTGAATAGAACGTATCAGCGTTCGGCATAGGAGTGAACTCGACCCATTCCCACATGTTGCGTGACGACGAGCAGTCAGACCGCAATCCAATGGAAAAAGGCTGGCCACGCTTCCTCCAACCGCATAATGATCGGGGCGTGAGGGTAGGTTCGGTGGCGTCAGGCCTTTGCCCGCGCGGGCATCTGGCGAGGCTTTGGATTGCGTTCGGCGCGCTGATGGGCGTCGGGTGCAACTCGATCTTCGACATCGAAGATCCGGTGAAGGCAGAGCAAGCCGAAAGCACGAGAAGCGGAGACGACGAGCAAACAGACGCAGGCACCCCGTGCGTGCTGACGTCGGACTGCGCACGCAGCGAGGTGTGCATCTTCCGCGTGTGCAGTCCGCCGTGTGACGCTGACCGCGACTGCGAACGGGGAGCCCGCTGTCTGCAAACGAGCGATGGTCGGGCATGTGTTCACTTCGCAGACACCGACTGCAGCGCCAACGCAGATTGCCCCGAAGGCACGACCTGCGCAGGCGGTGAGTGTCGCAACGCCTGCGAAGGAACTCGAGCCGAAGCGAGTACGTGCCTGGGCGATCAGGAATGCCGCGAAGGGACCTGCGTCGGAACACTCGCGGCGCATGAGCGTAGTCACAGCGGCTCCGCCGAGGGAGGCGTCAGCTCTGCCGAAGCTGGCTCCGCCGCAAACGACGCAGGGGAAGCGCCCGACGGGGCTGGGCCCAACGAGCTCGAAGAAGGCGGCGCAGCATGTGAACCTGGTGGTGCTATCTGCACGCCCGAGGGTCTTCGCCAGTGTGACGACGGACGCTGGGGTTCTCCCGAGCCCTGCCCCTACGTCTGCATTGCTGGCCAGTGCACAGGCGAGTGTGCTCCAGGCAACGCCAAGTGTTCGAACGGCAACGCCCAAACATGCAACGAGTCGGGAGAGTGGGTTGAAACCGAGTGTGACGCTGCGTGCGAACGCGGAATGTGCGTCGACACGTGCACCGAAGGACGCACGGACTGCTCAGACGAGACTGTCGTGTTGTGCGAGAACGGAGAGTGGCAAGAGCAGGAGGAGTGTGACCTGCTTTGCGAACAGGGCGAATGCACGGGCGAATGTTTACCCACTTAAGCAGAGTGCGTCGACGGTGCTCTACTGACGTGCGACGCATCGGGCAATTGGAACGACGGAATCGAATGCCCCAACGTCTGCATCGCTGGCGAGTGCACGGGGGACTGTCGTCCAGAGACCACCACACGCGTCGACGACGACAGCGTAAGAACCTGCGACGACACCGGGGAATGGGGCGACCCCGTCGACTGCCCGTTGGGGTGCGACGGGGACGATTGCATCGAAGGTTGTGCGGACGGCGCCGCGCCGCGCTGTAGCGCAGACGGCACCGCCGTAGAAACCTGCGACAGTGGTGTCTGGGAATCGAGTGACTGCGAATTCGCCTGCGTCGATGGAGCGTGTGACGGCGTGTGCGTGCCCGGTACGACCCACTGCCTCAATCCGCAGACCGTAGAAACCTGTAACGCGCAGGGGCAGTGGGATGACGCCACGGCCTGCCCCAACGTGTGTTTGGGCACCGCGTGCGGTGGCAACTGCGCCCCGAACGAAACCCGCTGCCTCGACCAAACCACGGAAGAAGTGTGCGACGACCAAGGCGAGTGGACGTTGCTCAACGTTTGCGAGGGCGTGTGTCAATCCGACGCCTGCACGGGCCAGTGCACTCCGAACGAAACCCGTTGTCTGAACCCGGGCGCGCAACAAACATGCAACGGCTCGGGACAATGGACGGGAACGGTGACGTGTCCTTACGCGTGCGTCGACGTGGCGTGCGGCGGAGAGTGCATCCCCGACGAAACCGAATGCGTGACGAACACCACCGTCCGCACCTGCAGCTCGACTGCGCAATGGGGTGATCCTACGACATGCACGAACGCCTGTGTGGGCGACGACTGCGGCGGAAGCTGCGTCCCCGGCACTACCCAGTGTGCGACCGACACCAGCGTACAAACGTGCTCAGACACTGGCACTTGGGGTAACCCAACACCGTGCACCAACGCGTGCACGGGCGACAACTGCGGCGGCGACTGCACTCCCGACGACACCCAATGTTTCGACACCGAATCGGAGCAGACCTGCAGCAGCGAGGGCCAATGGCAGTCCCCCGTCGATTGCCCTTTCGTGTGCACCGCCGACGCCTGCGGCGGCGTCTGCGAACCCGACGACACCCAATGCTTTAATACCGACAATGTTCAAGTCTGCGGGGCCGACGGCCAGTGGGGCAGCGCAACGCCGTGCCCGTTCGTGTG
>CBFGUG010000021.1:0-102445 GCA_965651905.1 uncultured bacterium
ATCAGTCGGCAGGGCGCTTCCAGCCTCGCCGCCCGACTCATCCCATCTCTGACTCAGCCCCCTATCTCGCCCCACGCCATCGCGCCCACGAGATCGCGCGGTGTGTGTGAACCGCCAAGGCGCCAGGGGCTCCAGGTTCGCAGGGGGGACGCGACGCTTGCTGACTCATCCCGCTATCTCTCCCGACGATATCGTGCAGCGGGTGTGAGCCCGCCAAGACGCAGAGGGTGCCGGGTATTGCACGGCCGAGCAAAGACGGTGGCTGTTCGTTCCGCAGCGTTGCTCGAATCGTCGGGTTGGGACTTGTGCGCGAATCGCGCTGTTTCTCCGCGTTCACCAGGTGGACGCGGAGCGTAGAAAGAACCGAGTTGATCCCGAGAGAAAACGGGGCAAACTGCTTTCGATGGCTCCGAACGACAAGTGGTGTGGCGCGAAGGTGATCTTCGGCTCGGCGCTGATATCCCTCGGGACGGCGGCGTGCAGCAGTGAGGCCAGTTCGGAGTCTGGGCGAAGCATGGAACACGACGCACCCGGACAGCCTGACGACAGTGCCGCCGACGCGGTTGACGACAGTGCGGCGAGCGAAACCGACGGCGAGAGCGCAGACGAGCAGAACGGACGTGTAGAAGACGCAGCAATGGGTCCGGACGAAGGCGGGGGCGCGGACCGGATGGATGAGTCGAACTCACCAAACGACGACGCGGGCGACGTTACCGAATACGTCGTGCCGGGCGCCTTCTGTGAGTCGTCGGCGGATTGTCACTTCGAGCCGGGTTCGTGGAGTTACCACAGCGTTGGTACTTGCGCACCAACGGATTGCGGTGAACCCACGTGCCAGGACTTCGTACCGTGTGCGGCCCCCTCCCAACCTGCATTACTTTGCTCGTGCGATCGTGAGGTCGTCGGTGGATCGGTGGGGTGCGACGCCATTCGAAATTACGCGTTTGCCATGGAAGCGCCCTTTCTAGACACGACTTTCGACGACGGCTGCGGCGACGAACCGCCCGAGCAGTGGTCGGTTCGCCTGGAAGTGACGGGCTGGGAAGAACACGACGGCAAACAGCTGACCATCACAGGACCCATCACGGACGGTGCCCTACGTGTCACGGTCGAGGGTGGCGCGGTCAGCATGCCCATCGATGCACGAGTGCCGACCTGGGAAACCCTGTTGCTGTTCTTCGACGCCAACGCGGACGATAGCTGCAACGACGGTGAGCTCTCGTTCGACACGGTCAGTTCAGGTGACGCGATCACTGGCGAAGTCGTCGTCAGCCCAGTCGCTGAAGGGACGACGTGTGATTGACCGCTCAGCGGGCGGTGACGCCGCTCGTGTGATCGACGCTCGGTTGACGGTGGCGTTTGCGGGGTGAACTTTCCCAGGTCAGCGGTAGTCCTTGCACAAGCCTTCGTGCCGCTTCGGGCACTCGATGCGCACGTGAAAGTGGTCATCGTGGGCTGACGAGTTGCTCGGCTGCAACAAGAACTTGGCGGCGTCGTCAGCGTACTTGGCGAACGCGGGGCGCGAGCGCGCGAACTCGAGCAAGCGGCGGCGCAAGTGGGACGCCACGAACACGTGTTTGATGTCGGCGCGTTCGTCTTTCATCCAGGTGAGCACGACGAGCCAGTTGCGGTAGTCGTCGAAGATTAGCCCGCTGCGATCTTTGGCGCGGCCGTTCGAGTCGTACTTGACGAATCGATCGACGGCTTGCGGCTTTCCTTCCGCGTCTACTGCGAAAAAGCCGACGTCCGCGTCGCGACCGCTTTGATGCGAGCGGTGTCCGTACAGCGCACCGCCATGTTCGGACGACAGATCGCCGATGACCATGGGCTTGCTGCCGACGTTCTGCACCATCTGCTGCGCGGTTCGCCGTAACATCAGCACCAGCGCTGGGTGCCCGTAACTCGCGTGACGACTGCTCTCCTTGATCACCAGGTACGGCGTCGGGCGGAGTTTCTTGGCGCGGAGCTGCCAGCCGCGTGCGGGGGAGCCCACCGACAGCGACATGATCGTGTACGGAGCTACTTGGAACTGTTTGGGAAGTCTTCGTTCTGGGCGCTTGGCGTGGGCGCTGGCTACCACAGCCAGTGCGGCGCACGTTGCGGTAACCCACGTCCAGCGTCGTCGAGCATTGCGTGCCATGGCCCCAGTCGGTAACCGACCGCGGCGCTTGTCGCCAAATCTCTTGCTGAACGGGGAGCCATTTGCGCGTCGCGCTCGGGCGCCGAGGGCGCGCCGTCTGTCTGGCGCGCCCTCGGCTTCCGATCAGAACCCCACGCGATACTCTTCAATCACGTGGCATGGTGGCGGGGGCTCGTCGTCGATCGGTCCATCGTCGATGGGACCGTCGTCGATGGCTCCGCCGTCGTCGTTGGGGCCAGCGTCGCCGTCGGTCGGCAGCTCTGGTGCTGGTTCGGGTTCGGGTTCGGGCAAGGGGAGCGGATTGGGGCCAGGGACACCGATTGCGATGCCGTTGATGGGGCGCGGTTCGGGCTCTCCCATGCCTGGCTCCCAGATGACGGGCACGCAGCCGCCGTAACACTCGCCCTCGAGCACGCACTCGCCGTCGCACATGACGTACGGGTAGCCGCACGTCAGGGGCAGCTCACGGTAGCCTTCGAGCTCCAGCGGCATGTCTTCCAAGCGGCGTTCGAACCACGATCGCAGAGACTCGTAACGTCCTTCGTCTCCGCCGCGCAACATGCCCTCGGCTTCCAGATCCGAGTACATCGTGTCGAGCCGCCCGATGGGATCGAGATCCGCAAACTCTTCGAGCATCGACTCGCAGGTGGCGATGGTGTCCGCCCAGCACGCTTCGTCGTTCTGGCAACCCGTGGACACCAGGTTGTGTCCAGGCAGTTCCACGGTTGGGTACCAGTCCTGTCCCAGGCTGATGTCCACCGAGTACGGCAGATACTGAAAGAGGCCATCGGCACGTTCGACGAGCAGCACGTTGTTTTGGTTGTGCAGGGCGTCGTCACCCGTTGCCAAGATCCACGACAAGCACTGGAACTGGTGGAACTCGTCCCACGCGATCCAGTCTTTCATGTCGTCCTTGAAGCCCGGACCGGGCGGGGTGTCGAGCAGCAGCGTCTCCAGGTCGAGGGCTCGCCCGGGGTCACATTCGTCGGTTTGACAAGTGTCGGGGGAGCCGAGCGCGCCCCAGCCGAGGTCGCCAGCAAACTCCCACATGTTCACGCAGCCGCCGCCCAGGTCGTCGGCGTGACGCTTGCAGAGGCTCTTCTTGTAGACTTCAGTAAGCGTGTAGGGGATGGCGAGATCTTCACCCCACACGTTGCTGCCCACCCACGCGAAGGTGGCGAGGGGCGCGGGGTAACCCATGGCGCGATACAAATCGAGCGTCAGCTTCTCGCGGAAGATCGAGCCCACCAGGTTGTTGTTGAAGCGCACGTGTTCGAACCCACCGAGGCGCATGCCGTCGGTGTAGCCGTCCATGTTCAGGCGCAGGTTCGGCAGTGTGGTCGGACTCCAGGGGCGACTCGTCGATTGTCCGATCAAGCGAGTTTGAATCTTGCCGAAGTCGGCCGTCAGCGGCTCGGGACCCGCGGTGGTCACGAACAGACTGTCGACGTAGGTCTTGTCGCCTTCGCCGCCCGGCGTGTAGATGTCGCCATACTGGTTGAAGATGGGGAAGCCGGGCCCGTTATGCAGGCCGTTCATCGCCTCCACCTGTTTGGGATCGGTCGCGAACCAGTAGCGGTTGCCGATCACACCGAACACGTCCAGATCGAGTTCGGCGGCCGAAGTATTGGGCGTCGGGGCACCTTCCATGTTGGGTCGGTCAGGCACGCCCGCTTCCTCAGCTGGAGGCTCCGCGCCACCATCACCGTTGGATGGCTCCGAACCCGCGTCGCCGACGGGAGCCGGATCGACTCCAGCTTCTTGCGGCGCGCCCGCCTCGTCCTCGACGCTTGGCGTTGGTGGCGGCGCTTCAGCGTCGGGCGAGCGAACGTAGACGTTTTCGGTGTAGTAGTTTTTTTCCGAACACGCGCCGAGAGCGAACAGCAGCGTGGTCGCAAGGGCCGCGCGGGTCAGTTTCTTGGGGCGATGGGGTTGATGGTCGAAGGAAGGCATGTTGGGTCCTAGTTAACGACCGGGCTCGATGCCGCAGTCACTGGCGCCAATAGCAAACGCCGTGCCCGAGCAGTGGACTGTACGGCCGCAGCCCAAGTTGGCTCGAACATGAACGGCTTGCCTGGTCACGAGTCACGGCTACTCGGACAGGTCCGTCACGTGACCGTGGCACAACTGGGCACTGTTCGACGCGGAGCCGTTGCACGCGGCTTAGGACGCGTCGCGTTGGGCTCACGGCACGTACGCTTCGCGCGTCTACCAAGCTGCGCTTCGACGTGCGGGACTCACAGAGCAGATGCTGGAGCCCGCGCGGCGTAGCGCGGGCTGCGGGGTCTGAAGTTAGCGAACCCGGGCGGGCACCTATTGACGCAGGCCCGGTTTTGAGCGGCGGGCGGTTGCGTTACCCGAGATTGGGACTTGGCGCGCAGTTGGGATGGTGTGCGGTTGGGATGGCGCGCCGTTGGGATGGTGCGCGTTTGGGCTAGCGAGCCGTGGCGCGGGCGACGTGTTCGAGGTCGTCTTCGTCTTCGACGACGATGTTCTCGGTGTCGTTCTCCTCTACGCCTTCGGAGTAAACAGCTTGCGCTTGGTTGTCTGGGTCGTTGGCGATGGCCGGACCGCCTCCGAAGTCCGTGCCCGTACCGCCTGCGTTGGCCATCGCGCCGAGCAGATCGTACGCGGGCGCGGAGCCGGGCAACCCGATTACGTAAGTGTGAATGCCCATCTCCAGCCAGCGCCTCGGGTAGTCGATGATGGCTTGTGAGTTGTCGTTGCAGGTGGGTTCGCCATCGCTGAACACGAGCACGCGAAAACGTTGATTGAACAACCCCTGTTCGGCCGCGGACATGATCGCGTCGTCGGCGTGGGCGAGCGCTAACTCGAGGGGCGTAGCGCCTTGCGGAACGCTCGAGCTGGCTTTCCAGTCTTTCACGAACTGCGCGCCCGGGCGAAAGTCGAGCTGCGGCGAGTGATCGATCGGCATCACGCCGCACTCGACGTCGACGGGAAACTTCACGGCGCCCACGGTCAGGTTGGCTTCGAATTCCGAGATCGCCGCGAGCAACGCATCGTTCGCCACTTGCCACTTGCTGGCTCTACCCCACGGGCCGTCCATGCTGCCCGATGTGTCGAACACCACGAGTAGCGTCAGCGGCCCCGCGCCGTACACGACGGTGCCATCGTCGAGCGTCGTGGTGTCGGGCGCCGCACGCAAGGTCTCGCCAGATGGAGTGATTAACGTGCCCCGAGGCGAGAGCGTGAGCTGCTGCTGTTCATCGGATCGCGAACCCGACTCAGACGACGCGCCACACGCGCTGGCAGCGGCGGCACTCAACAGACAACTCAACGCGAGCGACAAACGGCGGGATCTCATCACAAACTCTCCGTGGCAGCGCGGGCGTCAGCACCCGCCAAGCACTAGGTGCCCAGAGCCGCAGAGCGTGAGCAGAGATTTTTGGGGGCCGCAGATGGGACTTGCGACGATCGCTCGCGAACGGAGCGAGACCGACTGAAGTGGCGATAGCGTCGCGGCCGTTACCCGGGCGCACTTAGCAGCGGCCGCAGCTCTCGTTGCAGTAGTTGTTGTCGATCATCCAGTCGCTGTCGCACTCGGTGGTTTCGGTGGCCCAGCCGTCGCAGGTGCCTTCGTCCCAGTCGGTTCCCGTCGGGCGAATGTTGGTGCACTCGGGAGTCGGCGAGCCGCCGGGCCCGGTGGGCGTCGTGGGCGCGGGGTCTTCTGGTTCGGGTGTCGACCCGCCGCCGAAGAGGTTGCCCATCGTGCCGTCGTCTGCCGCGGCATCGTCGTCGGACGAGTCGTCCGCGGGCATGCCGCCGAACGGGTCATCCATCGAGCTGTCGTCGGACGCGGAGTCGTCCGCGGGGAGGCCGCCGCCGAAGCCGTTGCCCATCGACGTGTCGTCGGCTGAGGCGACGTCCATCGAGTCGTCTGCGCTGGAGTCATCTGCCATCGAATCGTCGGTTGGTGTGGGATCGGGGTCGGTGACTGGCTCGGGTTCACTCGGTGGGTTCAGGCCGAGACCCGCACCGTTCACGTTGGCGGGCTCGGAGCTGTCGTCCGTCGCAGAGTCGTCGGTGTTTTCGGGTGGGGGTTCGACGACGGCGTCCATCTCGTCGGGGATCTCGGCTGTCGAATCGTCGGTTGGGGCGGCCCCGCCGAACGTCGGGTCCGTCGACTCGGTCATTTCGCTGGGCAGAGGTTCGGCACTCGACGTGCCCGTCGACATCGCAAACTGGCCGTTGGTTTGGGGAGGTGGCGGCAGTGACTCACCTGCGCAGGCGAGCGCGCCGAGCGTGACCGCACCGAGACCTAGGATGAGCGCACCGCTTTTTCGTGAAGTTGGACGCATGACTGTTCTCTAATTGTGTCCCGCGACGTCCGCGGGCAGGCAGCCAGATCCACCGTGTGACCCGGTCTAGGTCGCGATTGCATGGTGGAATCGGTGTGGTCGGATAATTCTCCGAGCGCTGCTTCGAACCCGCCTGAACTCACGGCACTGAATTGCAAGCTTCCGCGAACACGGTACGCCATTGCCGTTCGGTGCGAGTGTATTCACGTGTGGGCGGGTGACGTCTGCGCGTGTGCAGGGGGGCTGCCTCGACGCGTCCTAGCGAACGCCCGCAGTGGCCCACCCCGACGCAGGCGGGCTTTGGCGGCTGCTGAGTGAGGGGCTGAAAATACCGTCCGATACGGCGCAGCGCTCCGCGTGTCTCACCATGCCCGCGGCGTTGAAGGGACGCGCGCAGGTGTTATCGTTTGCTCCAATGGTGTTCGTCCGCAGCCGTCACGTGCCTGCAGCCTGTGCGTGGCTGATGCTCTGTGCTGGAGGCGTCGGTTGCAGTTCAGCGCATGATGGTGAAGCGGGCAGCTCGTCGGGTGCAGCTTCGTCGGGCGCAGCTTCGTCGGCGACCGTCGTCACGAACGACGTGGAGCCCGAGGGAACAGCGAGCACGTCGGCGCAGGCGAGTCAACCAGCTACGGCTGCGACTACAGCTGTTCCAATTACCAGAGAGGTAAACCCAGAGCCAGTAGCTGGGCCTATTACACAAAGACTTCCCTACGAGCCTTCCAACGTGTCGAATGCTGGCGTTTGGATTCACGCTGCGGGAACCATCAGCAACGCCGTCACCTTCAGCGGGCTGGCTCACGGTACGGGTTCCGAGTGGGAGTACCTGGCAACCAATGCGCTCCCGTCCTACGGCCGCGCGGGGATCGGCGGGACGGGTGACGATGATTTGTGGCTCGTGAACACCAGCGCTACCCATTTCGATGGAAGCGTGTTCGCGCCAGCGCACAGCCCTTGGGACCTGAGTAACGTTCACCTAGGCCTAGAAATGGGTGACGTCTGGGCCAACTCGACGAACGACGTGTGGGCGGCGGTGGGCCCCTCGTCATTGACACTTGCGGAGGTGCCGCTCGCTCATTTCGACGGTTCGAGTTGGCGCACGGTCGACGAGATCGTCGATGCGGTCGATGTTTGGGCGAGTGGTCCAGCCGACGTTTGGGTGTTGAACAATGCGGGTGAGGTTTGGCAGTTTGACGGGACCCAATGGCATCTTCACCCCGTCATCGGTCCGACGCTTTGGGGCACGAGCCCCGACGACGTTTGGGTCGGCATGCGTTGGCACTACAGTGAGGGCGAGTGGACTGAAATTAACCTGCCGGAAGACGCGCCCGGTTGGCCGCGACTTTGGGGAGCCGGTCCGGACGATGTGTGGGCACTGGACATGAGCACGGGCACGCCGAAGTTTCACTTCGATGGACAGGCGTGGAACGAGCGAGTCTCAGCACCCAGCGCGGGCGGTGGCGGAATCTCGGTCCCCACAGCGGACATTTTCGGACGCGCTAGCGACGACATTTGGGTCGTCGGTGGTACCAGCGTCCCTGCCAACGCTGCGTCGGGCGCGGGTGAAGCCCAAGGTGCCATCATCAGGATGGGGCTGCAGCAAGGACGTGTGCTGCACTACGACGGCCAGGAGTGGACCGACGTCACTCCGCCGTTGCTTCAGGGCGCGTATCTCACGCGGGTGTGGGTGGCTCCTGACGGGGATTGACGAGCGATCGAGCCCCACTCAGGATGCCGGAACTTCCACGTTGGTATTTCCTCGACAGCGATGAAACACGATCGCGGGCTCTGATGAACGCCGTGGGCGTCAAAGCCAACGCCGCTGGCTTCCCCTTCCCCAGCGGCGCGGAACCCGTAACGCTTCGGCTGGAGCGATAACCCGCAACGGTACGCAGGGTTCATCCCGCTCGACGGCATCCGAGAACCAACCGTGCGAATTTGTGGACCCGGGTGAATTTTCCGAATTGCGGGGGAGGGGCGCCAATTCGCGGGGCGCTGCGGGCTTGTCTCACGACCCGTTGGTACACAGGTCGGCGTCGTCTGGTGGTAAGCAAGCCGGAAGACTGTAGCTCCGGCTGGTGCCGGGGCAGGATGTGATGCATGTGAGGTTCGAGTTCGGACAACTCTCGCTGACCGAGCAATCCAGCGCGCACTTGCCGCTGGGAGAGTCCACGCAACGTAGCCCAGTTCCGCAATCGTCGTCGTCGTTGCAGTCGAGCCGAGGGATGCAGTAGTCGTCCACAAAGTCGCGAATTCCGCACACCATGCGGAGTGCCGTGCAATCGCCAAACAGATCACCACCTGGGGCCTGACCATCGTAGGTGCAGCGTTTGTAGCAGGCGCCCTCAGGAGTTTTCTGGCCTCCAGCATCCATGCAGGGGTCCTCGGATTGCGACCCGTCGGGTGTGCTGTTGCTCGAGTCAGTATTCGTTTCTTCTTCGTCACTTCCGGAGTCGCCGCACGCGCCTACTGGCATCAGCAAAAGAGCCAAGAAGCGACTCCAAGCGAGCAACCGTCGTCGTATGGGTGGCGCGTGAACCTGCACCCCTCGCAACTAGCAGCAACGAGCGAGCATAGCTAGTCTGGCCCTCACATCACCGTTCAATTTTACCAGGGTTCGAAGTTCCTCCCACGTGGGCGAGGAGTCTTAGACGCTGAGGGTGAAAATCGGACTACTCAGAACTACTTCTGTCAACTGGTATCGCAACGAATCACCCCTCGCCCTCACTCGCCTCGTTCACCAGCTCCAGTAACTGCGCCGCAAAACGCTTCGCGACGCGATCGACGATTGGCCCGGCGTCTTTGCGCCAAGTGAGCTCGATACCCGGCATCAGCACGGCACGCTCCCAGCTTTGCGTTGGAAGCAACTGCGTCGGGACGCTCGGAGATTGACGCGTACTGCCGGCAGTTGACACCGCGCTTACGGTCGCTGCGCGGTTGGCGTTGGTCGCCTGGGCTTTGGACTGCTCGAGGGCTTTGGCGGCTGCTGGGGGCAGGGGACGGGACAACACCCAGGCTTCGAGCTGTTGATCGCCCATGGTTTGCAGACGGCGTTGGATGGCTTTGATGCGACCGTTGCCTTCGGCTTTCATCAGGCGGATGGCGAGCAGACGTAACAAGTGATGGCGCTGGTAACGCGTCGCGGTGCCGCGAAACTCGGGCTGGCTGAGCAAGCCGCGCCGTACGTACGCTGCAACCGTGCGGCGCGAGACCTGCGCGAACTCTTCGAGCTCCGCGATGGTCCAGCCCGGGCCAGGAGGACGCCGCGGCCCCCGCTTGCGTCCGTAGTCCCGCACTCTCGTCCCGATGTCGCGTCGCCGAACCACTCGTGCCCCGTTCGTTTCAACTACCTGGCAGGGACTCGCGCCGCAAGCGCGCTAGAGCACAAAACTTCATGGACGGGACGTGGGCAGCGTCGTCGGACATACAAAATCTCATGGACGGGACGCCTCGGAAGCCCTCAGCCCTACAAAACTTCATGGACGGGACGATGCGAGCGTTCCTCGTTGTACAAAACTTCATGGACGGGACAGCTGGGAAGCCCAAACTCGAACGAAACGTCATGGACGGGACAACTCGAGGGTCCCTGACCGAACAAAACTTCATGGACGGGACGGTTCCATCGTTACGTCGCCAACGATTCTTTCAGCGATCGCTCCCAGTTTCTGCCACTCGATGAAGAGTTCGTCAAAACGGAAGCACAACAGTGTCCCGTCCATGACGTTTTGTTCGACCACCCAACGGTCGGGGCCTCCCGTCCATGACGTTTTGTTCGCAGGGCAACGGTCAGACCGTCCCGTCCATGAAGTTTTGACGCGTTGCGGTGCGTCGAATCAGTGCGCGACGGAGACGCCGTCTGCTGTGGGTCTGGGCATTGGGTTCATTGGGGGCGGTGGGCAGGCGATATCGCCGATGAGCGTCTGGGGTGGTCGGGCCGCGGGCTACAATCAGCCCCGCAGTAACGGCAACCGGTCTCGAAAGGACACAGCTTGAGCGCAAACCTAGATGGCCCATGTTCGGCCGTAGGCCGACCTGCCGACGCAGGCGCACGGAAACACCGCGCGGATTTCGCTCTTGCACTGCGACTACTCTCTTCCACTGGATGCGCGTCAGATGATTCTCCCCCAACGCAGGAGCACTCGGATCAGAGCAACACCGCGGACGAAGACCCGTCAGAATCAGGCGCTCCTGGGGAGCAAAACGAGTGCGCGTGTGGTGGATGTGATGAAGATCCTGATGACGTTGCGAAGGAAGTCTGCGAGTCGTCGTTCGCCTACGTCGAACAGGCCGCCGGCTGCGACGGCTACGTCGTCTACCGCTACCTGGACGCTGACAGAACCTTCACTCGCTTCATCTCGGATACGGGAGAGCTACTTGCCCACTCGTCGCGCGCATGCCAAGCGGGAACTGAGCCTCCAACAGGTTGCGCCAGCGAGGTGTGTACCGTCTGTTTGGGGCCGGGAGCTGAAGGGGCACACGCGAGCAAGCTAACCGCGATATGCGACGAATAGCGCTCGCGCAAATCGCGCCGCAGGCTGCACCTTCGCGTTGGCGTTGACCGTTCGACGCCCTCAAAACGAACCCGAAATACTCACCCCGCGATCGCTCGGCAGGATCATGTTGATGCGGAGGCCGCTACTCGCGGTTTCTCTTTTGGGCGCTTGTCGAAGCAGTAGCAGAGGGATGCTCGTGCCGAACCCAGCGCCGATGAGACCGCCGACCACGACGTCAGCCACGTGATGCTGTCCAGCTACGACGCGCAGCGACCCGACACCAGCGGTCAGTGCCGCAGCACCGCCGTACCACCAGGCGATGCCCGCTGCCTGCCGCTGGTACAGAATGCTGGCGAAAGCGAACGCCCCCGCAGCGGCGTTCGACGTGTGGCCAGAGTAGAAGGAACTCCTCACGTCCCCTTCACTGAGGTGCTCTTCGGCTGCGGCGAGTGTGTCCTCGTCGAGACGGCTCAGATCGACGTAGGCGACTGGGCGTGGCTGACGGAACAACGTCTTTGCGAACTGATTGACGCTGGCGTTCGCACCGAGAGCAGTCGTCCAGGCGATGAACTCGTCACCGCGCATGGTTGCGGTTGCGACGGCTTCGAGCGCCAACGGGAACGCGACGAGCGCATCGGAGAGTGGCGCCGCCCACTCTTGTCGATGTTCGACGAAGTACGTATTCGTACCCAGCCAGGTCGAAAGCCCCAGGTCCGACTCCCGCGCGCGGGCTTGGGTGAAGTCTTCTGCCTCCTCCCACTTCGATATGAGCCGTCGTTCCGCAACCAAGCCGGCCACGCTCAATCCAAGCGTACCCGCCCAGAGCCCGTATGCGAGGCAAGGGCTCTCGAACCTCAGGTGAGTGTGCTCGGGTGTCGACTCGGGCGGATCGTAGAGAGGAGGGAGGCATTCCGCTTCCGCCCTCGTCGCGATGCTTCCGAGAATCATCACGACGACGAAGCTACGTCCCGCCGTTCTCCAGTCGCAGCGCATGGCTCGCATCGTCGCCTGAACGTCGGCGCACTTGCAACACACTGGCGCTCAGCGCTCGAAAATCAGGCCCAATCGTACTGGTTTTGTCGCTCACGATCGCCCCGCACGTCAGAGCGCCTCATACCCCGCGCGTCGCGAGGTAGTTCCGCATCCATCAGGGGACTAGTTCGAACTGTAAACCTTGTCGTGCGGTGAGCGGCGACTCGCCGCGGGGGCCGCCGTTGTCCGTGTAGACGAGCTCAATCGAGAACGACAGCAGCTCTTGCTCGGGATCGTGATCTTCTGGCTCTGCGATGAATTGGGTGGTGCATCCGTGAAGTGTCCAGAGTGGATGCGAGTGCGCGTTGTGGATTAGCCCAATGTTCCACTCGAGATCTTCGCAAGCAGCTTCGCCGTCCTCATGATCCATGCCTTGTCCAACCAACGTAACGGGAGCGCCCAACGAGAGCCGCGCTCCGCGGAGAGGTGAAAGGATTTGAACTTGGGGCGCAGTGTTGCCGACCACGATGCGGGTCGCGACGGGCTGGCTGCGCTTGCCGTCTTCCGACGTGACCACCAAGCTGACCAAATACTCGCCAGTTCGTTCGAAGCGATGTTCGACGCTCGCTTCAGTGTGCTCGACGCTTCCGTCCGCGCCGACGTCCCATGCGTAAGAGACGATTTCTTGCCCCGCCGATGCGCGGGAGTCGGCTGCCGTGAACACGACGTCGAGCGGCGCGGATCCATGAGTCCGTGACGCGTCAATTTGCGCGACAGGCGGGAGCGACCGTGGCTCGCCGTATTCCAGTCGAGTCAAGCGCGCGTCCGCGTTGTCACCCCAAAACTCACTGCCGTACTCGAGGACCAACAGAGCTCCGTCGGAGCTGACCTCTACATCGATGGGGCGCTTGAAGGCGTGATTGGCGAACACGCGATCGACCGCGACGAGTGACCCTGCTTCATTCACGTCGACTAGCGCCAACACATCGCGCGTCCACTCGGTCATCATCAGGCCACCCGAAAAACGCGGTGGGAAGGCTTTCGCTGCACTTCCTGCGCGGTACACCGCACCAGCGATGGCCGTGCGTCCCGCGATCTTGCCGTCGTCGTCGTAGCCGATGCCCAACGCCTCGTAGGTTGGCGTAGCGTAGTCGTACGCCATCAGCGAGCCACGCTTGCCCGCACAATCGAACGCCTCACCAGGTTCCAGCGAAGAGTAGTCGTACGAGACGTACGGCAGGTTGTCGCCAATGCACAGCGGCCAGCCATAGTCGCCCGGCGCGTCAGCTACGTTGATCTCGTCGAGCCCCCGCGGACCGCGCTCGGTGTCACTTTCAGCGTCGGGCCCGACGTCGCCGAAGAACAGGCGCGAAGTCTCAGGATCCGGGGCGATGCGGAACGGGTTGCGCACGCCCATGGCGTAAATTTGAGGCAGACCCTCCTCTTCGGAGGTGAACAGGTTTCCTGCTGGGACGCTACCGTCAGAGTTGATGCGCAGAATCTTGCCGCGCAGGTCGTGAGGGTTGGCCGCGGTGCGGCGGGCGTCTGCCGTCTCCCGCCCAGGACGCTCATCGAGCGGAGCCATACCCTCTGACTCGAAGGGGTTGGTGTTGTCACCCGTCGATACGAAGAGCGTGCCATCGGCAGCGAACGCCAACGCGCCACCTTCATGACAGCAGCGGCGTTCGCTTGGTACCGAAAGTAGCCTCACGCGCGAATCAGGATCGAGCGTGCCATCCTCCCGTGCGGTGAAGCGCACGACGGAGTTGAGGCCTGGTGGCCCGGGGCGGTCTTCTGAAGAAATGCGCGGTTCAGAAACGTAAAAGTAAGCGTAGCCGTTTTCATCGTGATCGGGATCGACCGCGAGACCGAGTAGACCATTTTCGTAGCCCGTATCCACCTCGAGGGTGAGCGCATCGACGACTGCGCCAGTATCGGGACGCCAGAGGCGAACGACTCCCGTGCGCTCGATGATGTAGATACTGCCGTCGGGGCGCTCGGCGATCGCGAGCGGGTTCTTCAGATCGTCGGTCAGTAGAGATCGCGCTGTATACCCGCCGCCCGCTGCCCAGCGGATACCTTCGAGCAAGTGCTGCTGAAAGCGTTCATCTTCCCAGGTCTGTGGGCGGTGCCCCAGATTCGTGTAGAAGGACCGGCCACCATCGAACGTATGGGACCACGCGACGGGGTGGTCGTCGCCCATCGAAGGGCCCGGCGGTGTGTTCGGGACAGTGAAATCGCTCTCGTCGACGGTGAGCAGCACGTCAACTTCATCGCGTGGATTACGATCGAAGTTGTACCACTCGTCGTTGAAGCGAAACTCGTCGTCTAGATGAACGATGCTTTGGTGTCGAGATTCGCGGGCCGCGGGGTCGACGCGCAGCGTGGCTTCCAGCGGGTCTTCCGGGTGACTGACGAAGTAGCCGCCCACCAACTCTCCGTACCACGGCCAATCGTGTTCGGTGTCCGCGGCCGCGTGCACTCCGACGAACCCGCGGCCCGAGCGAACGAAGCTTTGGAGCGCTTGCTGCTGGGTGTCATCGAGCACGTCACCCGTGGTGTTGACGAAGACGACGACGTCGAAGCGCGAGAGCCCTGCGTCCGAAAAGAGCGTCGGGTCTTCGCTCAACTCGATCAAGAGCTGCTGATCTGCTGACAAAGACTCGAAGAACTCGCGAGCGTCGTCGATCGACTCGTGACGAAAACCCGACGTGCGCGTGAAGACCAGCACCGACAACGCCAGGGGCCGATCGACCGCGGCAACCGAAGCGGATGCGTTCGTGGAGTCATCGTCCGTCGACGCATCCATCGGCGCGTGGCCGTCGCGTTCTTTGCTGGTGCACGTGAGCAGCAGCACGGCGCAGAGCAGTGTTCTGAGATGTGGCGGCACCGCGGCATTGTGCCGCCGACGACCGCGCGAGACAATGAACACGGCTCGCTGCCTGACGCCGCGCGCTAGACGATGATACCGGGCAGTGCCGACGTCACCAGGCCATCGCCGCCACCGAACTGGGTTTGCGTGGAGCCCATCACGTTGGCGGCGGTCAATAGTGCTCGGCTGAGGTTCTCGCCAGGGAAGTTGTGATGCTCATCCCCACGCAGCCGGCCAGCAGCGCGTCCTGCGAAGAGTACGGGCCACTCCTCCTTCGTGTGGAGCTTGCCCCAGGCCGTATCCGACGTGATGTACACGAGCGAAGCGTCGAGCAGATTCGTCGCGCCGTGAGTGGTGTTCGCCATTCCCGTGAGGAATTCGTTCAGACACCGCATCGCGTAGAGCACGCCTGTGTCCACGCGAGGCTGGTTGGACTGATCGCCAGGGTCACCGTGGCAGATGGTGTCGTGGAAGTCGTCGTTCATGTCTGCCGCGAGGTGTCGGTAGTAAACATGAGCGGCAGGTAGCGAAAACATGAAGCTGACGACGCGGGTCATTTCGCAAGCGAGTGCCAGGGTCGTCAGTTCCGCCATGGCCGTGTTGACCTCGGGCGGGGCTTCGCTTCGTGTGTCCGGGCCAACGCTCGGCGCGATCAGATCGCCACAGGCGACTCCTTGCGCGTCTTCGCCCGCGGGCATGTTTTGTAGGCGCTGCTCGATAGCTCGAATGGCCTCGAGATGTTCTTCTAGGCGCTGTTTGTCCGTTGCCCCGAGCCGCTGCTGCAGCGCCGCACCGTCGGCCAGCACAGAGTCGAGCACGCTGGCCCGAACTCGGGCAACCGCAGCTGCGCGATCAGTCGAGCCATCATCCATCATGCCCCCTTGCCCCCCGCCGGTGAACAGGCGGTCGAACACGGCGCGGGGGTCGAACTCAGGGTTGTTGCGCGCGTTGGGACCAGTGTGGGAGACCGAGTGCAACGAGTGTTGTGTCCCATTCGGCGTTGCTGGCGTGACCCCCAGCTCGATGGACCGGTAGGGGGAGCCCTCGGAAATGAGGTCCGCTGCAATTTGGTCGATGGAGGGGGCCGTCACGGCGTCTCCCGAAAGGGGCGCGCCCGTGGTCGCTGCGGCCGATCCCGACGGATGTTCCAAACCACCAACGACGAGTTTCCCTTCGAGCCCAGACACCACGGTGAGGTGCGATTTGACTTCCGCCAGTGGTTCGAGTTGCGGACTCAATTGCCACGCTGAGCCGGCACCAGTGGCTGCGGGTTTCCACAGGCCTGGGAGTGAACCGTTGCCGAAGAACCAGGTGACGTACAGTGGTGAGAGCGCAGTGTTGGTTTGCGCGAGCGCCGTGCCGTTGTCGTCGAGCATGGCTTGCATCAACGGGAGTGGCACCGCGACGGCCCCGCCGGCGGCCAGCATGCCACGCAACATGGTGCGTCGGTTCAAAGGTTTGGTGATCATGACTCGCTTGTTACCTTTTTGATCAGAGCTGAGGCCCGACGGCAGAGAAGGCTTCGTGGGTCGCCACGTCCAGCACGAGATCCCGCAGGCTGTGTCCCGATGCTTCGAAGGACGCAGTCAGGTCGGCTACGACCCCGAGGTCGACGTCCCTTGGGGCTACCCCCATCGCGTAGGAGTAGTATTTGCGCACCAGGCAGTCAGTGACCGTGTCACTGACGCTGATGGCGGCGCCGAACTCGACCGAGTTCGACACGGCTACGCCTTCGAACTCGCCGCTGGGATCGATGGGAAGCCCATGTTCGGTCGTGCGGTGTCGGCCGATGGCATCGAATGATTCGAATGGCAACCCCAACGGGTCCATCAGTTGGTGACAGCCCGCGCAGGCCGGGGAAGTACGGTGGAGCTCCAGCCGTTCCCGCTTGGTCAGGGGCATGTCCGCTGGAGGTTCATCCAGTACGATGTCCGCGTCGCCGGGTGGCGGCGGGACGGGCGTGCACATCAGGATTTGTCGAATGAACTTACCGCGCAACGTCGGTGAGCCCTCTTTTTGATTCGCGAACTGCGATAGGAATCCAGCTTTTCCGAGAATGCCAGCGCGAGGACTGTCAGCGGGCAGGGTGCGCTGTTCGAACGTGTCTGAATCGAGGCCCGTTGCATCGAGCCCGTACACCTGCGCCAAGTCGGCGTTGACGATCACTTCGCGCGTCGTGAACAAATCGAACGCACTGCTCTGCTGATCGAAAGCGATGCTCTCCCACACTCCGCGCATGTCACGCGCCATCGCTGCTTGTAACTCCGGCGTGTACTCCGGGAACAAGTTCGCATCCTTCGCTTGTGTTGCGACGCGATCCAAACGCATGAACTCTTCCGCAAAGGCGCCGATGGACTGTCGTCCTTGGGGTGCGTCGAGCATCCGAGAGGCAGCAGCCCGTACACCCTCGATGGTGTCCAAGGCGCCGCTGGCGGCATCATCGAGCAGCGCCTCATCGGGTACACTGTTCCAGAGCAGGAAGGACAGCCGCGAGGCCATCTCGAAGCTGGAGAACTGGAGCTCGCCCGAGGCCGCCGTGCTGCCGAGTTCGGCTCGGTACAAGAAGTTTGGGGAGGTGAGCAGAGCGACGGTAGCCCAGCGCACGCCCTCGACGGGATCTTCGAGTTCGAGAGCTGCAGTCTGCGCCAGCGTTGTCAGCCGACTCACTTCTTCTTGGGTGAGGGGACGGCGCCACATGCGGCGGCCAACTCGCTCGACGAAGCTCTGAACGCACGCGTCGCCCACGTCGGCGCTGGGGGTGCAGCCGATTAACGCGTCGCGGCGAGTGGGGTCGGAAAAAACGCTCGCGACCACGTCTTCAGCCATGGCTTCGTATTGTTCGACGCCGCGTTGAGATGTGACCACGCTTCCCGCACCGATCGTCGCGAAGCCCTCCGTGAAAGTGTCCGCGTCCAACTGGCTGACGTCGATCTCGACATCGAAAACATCCCGCAGTGCGTTGCGAAGCTGGGTTCGGGTGAGACGCCGCAACATGCCCGGCGCGGGCTCGAACGGGGCGAACTCCGTCGTGGTGTTGGCGGGTTGTCCGGTTGCGGGATCCGAGCCCGCGGCAGCGCCGCCTTGTTCTGTGGGGGTGGCTCCGCTCGACGTTGCCTGTCCGTCGCCGTTACTTGGCGAGCCCGTGCCGGGCAAGCCCATGCCTGAAGTGCCCGCCGCGTTGGCCACCGCACCTGCGCTCGACTCTTGTGCGGTTGATGCACCTGAACTGCTCGCGCTGGAACCTTCGCCTGCATTGGGACCCGCGGGTTCGACGCCTGTAGCCTGTTCACCACTCAGATCGCCGGAACAGGCGAATGCCACCACGGCCGCGCCTACCAACACGTACCTTTCGATGGACGAGCGCCGGCTTCCGCGAGTGACGTGACTAGTTCGGATGACCCGCATGCCCGGTTTATGTGATTGTCGTGCGATATCCTTCAGGGATCGAACTTTGGGATCATCGGGGGGACGAAATTTGTCGTAATGGTTTAGCGTGAACACCACTCGAGCGTGGCCTTGCAGTGGTGACGCCGAGTTGAGCGAACGAAAACGTTTCCTTTACCGCCAGGATTCTGGGCCGTAGATCGAGTTCTGACATCGGATGACCATCGCGATAGAAATGACCCGAGATGTGACGAGGGAAGATCATCCGAAATCATGCGCAGACGCCCAGCCATCGACTCGCATCAGCATGACCAGAACCGAAGTGAGTAATACCAGTGCGCCAACCAGCGCGAGCTTACGCAAGCGCGCGGTGGCGGCTGACTTCGAGGTGAGCGTGGGACCGCGAAGATCCATCGTTCGGGTCGCTGCAGTAGTCGGCTTGGGGTTGTTGTCACTGTCGACGGCTTGTACGACCGACCTCTTCGACGATCCTCCGAGCGCTGTGGAGGCCCCCGACGTCCAGGCCACCGAAGCCGACGACGCCGCGCCCGATCTCCAGGAAATGTCGGCCTCCGACGCAGGCGATCCGCCAGGCAATTTCATCGAACGAGACGCTCAACCCTCGACGCTGGATCTGCTGGAGGCGGGAGAGCCGGAGCGGCAAGAGGCTTCCACCCCAGCGATGTCCCGCGATGCCGCATCCAGTTGCATGGAAGAGACGTGCAGGTTGGATGCGGGCTCATTGGACGCAGGCATCAGCGAAGCGGGCCCCGACGAGTTGGGCCCCGACGAATCGGGCGCCGACGATGGGTGCCCGTCCGACCCGAACAAGACCAACCCGGGGTTGTGTGGTTGCGGCGTACCCGATGCAGACAGCGACCAGGATGGCGCCGTCGATTGCGACGACGCCTGCCCCAGCGATCCGGACAAGGTGACGCTGGGCAAGTGCGGTTGTGGGATGAGTGACGATGACAGCGACGGTGATGGTACCGCGGACTGTCAGGACAACTGCCCCGACGACCCGCTCAAGAGCTCACCTGGGGTTTGCGGCTGTGGCGTCGCGGAGACAGATGAAGACGAGGATTCCGTTCCAGATTGCGCAGACGAGTGCATTGGTGCTCCTCTCGATACGTCCACGCAATGCGGTTGCGGCAACGAAGTGAACGACTCGGACGAGGATGGGATCGCGGACTGCGCCGACGACTGCCCGAGCGATCCGAACAAGACCGAACCCGGCACCTGCGGCTGTTCGATGCCCGACGTCGACAGCGACTCGGACGGGACACTCGACTGCAACGACGAGTGTCCAATGGATCCACTGAAGCTCGATCAGGGGCTCTGCGGCTGCGGTGTCGTGGAACTCGACACGGATGGCGACTTGGTCCCTGACTGCATCGACGAGTGTCCGAACGACTCGAGCAAGATCGAATTGGGTGTCTGTGGCTGCGGTTACCCAGACTCCGTCGGCTCGGACATGAACCCCGAGTGTCTCGACCTCGCCTCGGCACTCTTGCATCGCTACCGCTTCGCAGGCACGGGGACGACGGTCGTCGACAGCGTCGGCTCTGCTCACGGCGTCACCGTCGGCACCACACTCGATGGTTCAGGTAGTGTCGATCTCGATGTGGGTCCGTACGTCGATCTGCCCAATCACTTGATCAGCGGCCTGAGGAATATGACGCTCGAGGTTTGGGTCGAGCTGGGCTCGCTGACGTCCCCCTTCCAACGCATTCTCGACTTTGGAGACAGTGGTACCGAGGGAGAATCCGTGCTTGGGCGGTCGTACGTCTTTCTGACGCCGCGAACTACGTCGGACAAAGGCAACGCGGTGCGCTTGACCTACTTCGGCGGAGAGGACAACACGGAGGTGGCGCTGACCGGGCCGTCTGCTCTGCTACCCAACGCGCGCAGCCACTTGGCGTGCGTGTTCGACGATGACGGCGACATGATGTATCTGTACGTCAACGGGACTGCCGTTCAACAAGCCAGCTGGCCCCACGCACTCGAACGAGTGAACGACATCAACAATTGGCTGGGTCGCTCGCAGTTCATGGCCGACCCCGGCTTGGACGGTTCAATCGAAGAGTTTCGCATCTATGACGTCGCGCTCGACGCTCAACACGTCGAATACAGCTTCGACAGTGGCGCAAACCCGAGTTTCTTGGAGTAGGCGGCGTCGAAGCGGGTAACGACAGCCAGCTAACGCCGAAGCAGCGGGTTTGGGATTACGCTCGGGCCTCACGCGGCGCGGTGGGCGGGAGCCGGACGCCGAGCGATAGGGCTGGGCCCAACCCAAAAACGCTTCTCGAGCACGCAGCTCGTCCCGTCTCGGAACACCTCAGGAGGGTGTTGGGGGGGAATCGCGGTGTGTGATCGTACGACGACGATGCAACCAAAGCTCCGCGCTGGCTTCTCGGGGGAAGTTTGTGGCAGTGGAGCACAACCGGGAGGTCTTCATGATGTTTCGTCGAGCTGCTCATTTCAAAGGACCCAGTTTGCCAGCGCGTCGCGGAGGCGGTCTCATCGCCAGTGCAGTGCTGCTCGTGAGCAGCATCGCTCTTGCGGCGAGCTTCACGCATGATTCTGCCACGCACAATTGGCAGTCGCAGGTGAGCGGCACTCCCGGCACGATCACGGAGCACGTGGTGAACTCGAGTCGCGGTCTGCACAAGATCATCGGTTGGGAGAAAAGCGACGCGCCGATCACCTTTGCCATCTACGAGTCCAGTCTCAACCCGGACAACGCTGCAAGCGTGCGTGCCGCACAGGTCGAGGCACGTTCGTGGACGAGCGCGACTGGCAGCCTCAAGTCAGCCACCCTGGGCTCGGACCGTGCAGCCGTCGCCATTCAAGCGTGCATCAACAACGATCGAATCAAGGGCCTGCGACTGTGGGGCAAGACGGTCAAGAGCAACGGAGAGCTCGGCAACGGCGAGACCCAGGCTGAATACAAGCGGACCAACTGCGGTAAAAACGACTGGAAACAGAAGCTCAGCTGTGCGTCCGACCGCGTCATCACGGGCGTGCGCTTCCACAGCCTGAACGCGACGAAGGGCTTCACGGGCGTGGCGATTCGTTGCAGCAAGATCAAGTGACGGCGGCTGTGCGGGGAGCGCTCCACGACGCTGGAGGCTCCGGCGCACACCGCGGTCAGCTCACTCCAGCGTTTGCCACGATTCGAGGAAGCCGTTCCAGTCGTCGTTGGTGAACACGGCTGCTGGGGCGTGGTTACCGGGTTCGAAGATGCCCGCGTAGGTCGTCTTGCCGCCGACTTTGTAGACCTCGAGATCTTTCATGCGGTAGCCCTTCTTTTCGATACCCTGCCAGCCCTTCAGGAAGTCCTTCCAGTTGCCCTTGAAGAGCGCCATGGGGCCGTGGCTACCAGGCTCGAAGATGCCGGCGTAGGTTACCTTGCCGCCAACCGTGTAGACTTCGAGATCTTTCATGCGGTAGCCCTTTTTCTCGATGTCCTGCCAGCCCTTGATGAAGTCGCTCCAGTTGTTCTTGAAAAGCGCCATCGGTCCATGGCTACCGGGTTCGAAGATGCCCGCGTAGGTCGTCTTGCCGCCAACCGTGTAGACCTCGAGATCTTTCATGCGGTAGCCCTTCTTCTCGATGTCTTGCCAGCCCTTCAGAAAGTCGTTCCAATTCTTCTTGAAGAGCGCCATGGGGCCGTGGCTGCCGGGTTCGAAGATGCCCGCGTAGGTCGTCTTGCCCCCTCGTTCGTAGACATCGAAATCCTTCATGCGGTAGCCCTTCTTTTCGATGGCCTGCCACTCCTTCAAGAACTCGTTCCAGTTGTTCTTGAAGAGCGCCATGGGGCCGTGGCTGCCGGGCTCGAAGATGCCCGCGAAGGTGTTCTTGCTGCCAGAGGTGAACGACTCGAAGTCAGCCATGCGATAGGAGACTGCGCGCGGTGGTCGTAGCAGCACGTCGCCGTCGGGGATTTCTTTGCCAGCGAAACTCTTCCAGCCCCCGGCGATGTCGGTCGAGTTCCCATCAAATGGCTTGTACAGGCCCGCTTCGAACTTCATGATCTCCGCCTTGCCGCTCTTCTCGGCGTGGATGTGCAAGTGCGGGGCACTGGAGCTGCCCGAGTTGCCCAACTTGCCGAGAAAGTCGCCTTTGCGGATAGTGACCTGATCTTTGGCGTCGAGCATGACGTGCTTGTCCCCTTCGGGGATGGTCATCTTGCGCGGCAAGTACTCGTCGTCGTTCGGGCAAAGCCGCGAAGGGATCGTTCCCGGGATCATGTGCGCGTACAGCACGCGCGTGCCGTCGGCTAGGTCGACGAACAGCATGTTGCCGCCGCCGGGAATGAAGCCGTCTTTGAATTTCTGGCTGTGCGCTGGGGGATCGGGGTTTTCGGGGGCGTTGCGCCAGCACCCGACGATCGTGCCGTCCGAGATGGAGTAGATGGGTTTGCCATACGCGACGTAGTCTGCGTTGCGCGAGTTTTTTCCGCCGTCGACCAGGTGAGACCACTTGCCGTTACCCAAGTAACGCCGAGCGCCCATGTCTTCGCCCTCGCCTTGAATGCCCGCCGCGTGGTCGCCTGTAGAGTAACGCTCTCCGGGTTTGAGATCGTCGCCTTTGAACGGTAGGGCGTGCAAGGGGCTCGAGCCTGCACGAAGGGGCAGCTTGGGGGCACTGCGCGAGGTTCGCTTTGCGGTGGACGCTCGCTTCGTGGTTTCGGCGTGGGCTGCGGGGCTTGCCGCCCAAAGCGCGGTGGTCACGATGATCGCCGCCCAGCCCCATGTCTGGCTTGCTCGACGCTGCTTGGTGTTGGTGTTCATGAAGATCCCTCGTTGTCGAAAGTTGGCTCACGCAGAAGGCGAACGGGTCGTTCGAACTCAGCGTGGAGCGCTGGCCGTCGACTCTAGTGGCGAGGTCCAGATCCGATCGAGCGTCGCCGACGTCCTCGATGTCGTTCCACTCACGCAACAGCGGACGGCGGGACAGACAGTCGTCCCGATCTCAGTTGGTGCCGACTGCGAAACGGCTTACGACGTCCGCACGCTTCGCATCGTTGCAAGAACGTGCTGTCGACGAGTGCGCGTGGGAGTTAATTCGGTCGTGTCCCACAAGCCGCTGGCGATGGGTTACTAGTTGCGCACGACATGGTTGACTTCAGTTGCCGCTTGACGTCGCGTCCATCTCACTACGGACCTCTGCAGCCGTCGCATCCTCGGCTTCCTCGGCTTCCGCATCGCCAGCTGTGTTCGTCGTGGGGGCGCTGGCATCGGGTGTGCTCGCTTCAGCAGAAGCGTTCGCTTCCAGCGCCGCACGGACCTCTTCCGCGGTGGGGCACGCCTCGGACTCGACCGGCAGAATCACGCTGAGTTCGATGAACGTGACCTCGCGGTCGTAGTCGGGGCTGCCGGGTCGCGTCAGGTACCCTTCACCCAGTTCCCCGACGACAGCTCGCCCTTCGAGGTACTCGTAACGCCAGCCTGCATGATTCTGATTGGGGCAGGGGAGCGCCGGGCACAGGTAGTCATGCCAAGACAGCTCGGCATCAGCCGCGAGGTTTACGACCCATTCATCGTCGCCCTGCGTCGCACCGCACTCCTCGAAGTACCCGCCGCTGTGTTGCCTCGCCCACACGCCGCGCACCTCGCGGGCAGTCTCTTCAGCCCCCGCGGGTGCGGGGCTCGGACGAACGTCCCCCGGCGATAGATCTGGAACACCATCGCTCGTTGGTTCTTCGCTCGCTGCCGCGTCCCCGGATGAGCTGGATGAACCCGTGGTTGGCTGTGCTGTAGTGGGATCAGGACGCGTCGACGCTGACGCATCCATTCGCTCATTCATCGCTTCGGCGTTGTCGCCGTCGAGGAGATCGTCGGCGGACTTCGAGTCAACCAATTCGTTTGGCGAGTTTGCCGACTCTTGGCATGCCGACAAAATGAGGGTCAGCCACAGGGCAACGTCATTCAGCTTGGGGTGGCGCAGACCACGCTCAGTCGATGCCATTGCCGCCTCCATTTGCTCCGTCCACCAAGATGTTGAAGCGATCTCTCACGTGCTGGGGAGTTGAGTCCATTGGCCGTATCGATGATCAGCCTCTTGCAACTCGCAAGAGGTCATGTAGCCCTGTTGACGTGCGTGAAGATGGTTCGCCACGGAAACGACCAAATCGACGTCGCGAGTGAAGCGAACCTCCGCCCTCACCGAGACGGCAAGCCCGCCGACGAGGGCAAACGATTTTCCCGTTGCGCGCAGAGTTCGAACCACGCTCGCGAGCGCGAGCTCGATATCGATGACTTCAGTCATCGCGCTGGAGCCAGTCGCGGAGCCGCTGATCTATTTGCTCTTCGCTTTCGTCGGGGTGCTGCTTTTGGAGCTTGGCCCGCTGAAGTCGGATGCCGGCGCGCATCAGCTGGAGGGCTTCCGCCACTTTTTCGCTGGGGATGTTCGTCGGTGCACGTCCATGTCGTGTTGGGCGAGCGCACCCATGGTGGGGAGTATACCCCATCCCCTCGGGCGTCAGCACGTGCGGGCACGGCGCTGGCCGCTGCGAGGGGCGATCCGAGCCTCAAACGGCTGCGACTTGCGGCACCTGGCGTTCGACCGCCTGGCACTCCATCGAGGGCCCCCCTTTGCTCGTCCTTCGACGCCGTTCGGGCGTTGACACGTCGGGCGGCTGCTGCCAAAGTCCCCGCCCCCTCAGGAGAGGTGTCCGAGTGGTCGAAGGTGCCTGATTCGAAATCAGGTGTGCGGCAACGTACCGAGGGTTCGAATCCCTCCCTCTCCGCAAGACGAACTTGGGGCGGCAACGCCCGCCCAGCACCTGAACTCAGCCTGAACGCCGCGCTTCGCTCAAGCGCGGTAGTTCGGCGCTTCTTCGGTGATGTAGACGTCGTGGACGTGGCTCTCTTTGAGCCCGGCGGAGGTGATGCGGCAGAACTTGGCGCCCGCGCGCATCTGCTCGATGGTGGAGCTGCCCGTGTAACCCATGCCCGCGCGCAGCCCGCCGAGCATCTGGTGCACGATGTTGGCGAGTGGTCCGCGGTAGGGCACGCGGCCTTCGATGCCTTCGGGCACCAGCTTTTCGTCGGCGGTGCCGCTTTGGCCGTAACGATCTTTGCTGCCCTTCTTCATCGCGCCGATCGAGCCCATGCCGCGGTACACCTTGTAGCTGCGGCCTTGGTACAGCACGAGTTCACCCGGGGCTTCGTCGGTACCCGCAAAGGCCGAGCCGAGCATCACGCACGAAGCGCCCGCGGCGATGGCTTTGGCCACTTCACCCGAGTACTTGACGCCGCCGTCGGCGATCACGGGAACGCCGTGGGCGTCGGCGACCGCAGCACAATCGGCCACTGCGGTAATCTGAGGCACGCCCACGCCCGCGACCATGCGCGTGGTGCAGATGCTGCCCGGACCGATGCCGACCTTGATCGCGTCGGCGCCCGCTTCGATCAGAGCTTTGGCGGCTTCACCCGTGGCGATGTTGCCAGCGATGATGTCCAGTTTTGGGTAGTTCTTGCGCAGTGTCTTGACGGCTTCGATCACGCCGCGTGAGTGACCGTGTGCGGTGTCGACGACGAGGGCGTCGGCGCCTGCGCTGACCAGCGCGTCGCTCCGTGTTTTCAGATCTTGGCCAGGGCCCACGGCGGCGCACACGATGAGTCGCCCCATCTCGTCCTTGACGGCCCAGGGGTTCACTTCAGCCTGCATCAAGTCTTTGATGGTGATGAGGCCGACGAGCTGTCCGCCTTCGATGACCAAGAGCTTTTCGATGCGGTGCTTGTGCAGCAGCTCTTTGGCTTCGTCGGCGCTGACGCCGGGGCGTACGCTGATGAGCTCGGTCGTCATCAGCGCGCTGACGGGTTGGCTCAGGTTGCGTTCGAAGCGCACGTCGCGCGAGGTCAGGATGCCGACGGCGGTCGAGCCTTCGACCACGGGCAAGCCGCTGATGTTCTTGGAACGCATCACGTCGAGCGCTTGGCTGAGCGGAGTGTTGGGCTCGATGGTGATGGGGTCGACGATCATGCCCGTTTCTGCGCGCTTCACCCACTCGACCTCCTGCGCCTGCTCTTGGGGCGAGAGGTTCTTGTGGATCACACCGACACCGCCTTCGCGGGCCATGGCGACGGCCGTGCGTGCCTCCGTGACGGAGTCCATCGCGGCGCTCACCAGAGGGATGTTCAGGTGTATGTTGCGAGTCAGCCGGGTCTTGGTGTCGACCTCGGCGGGGAGGACTTCGCTGTACGCTGGAACCAGCATGACATCGTCGAATGTCAGACACTGGCGGAGGCTGGGCTCAAACATGGCCGAGAATATCCAACTCGGGCCCGCGTGCAAGGCCCGGGCGTGCGTTGCCCGGCCCAAAGGGCCGAATCCTTTCAGCGGCGCGGAAATGGCCTCCTTTAGCGAACGAGAGACAGTACCGCAGAGCGCTGTTCGAGCGAGTTGACAGCAAACATGACGTGGCTTGGGGTAACCGCGTGCCAGACGACGCCGCCACCCGTGGCAACGGCGCCGACAGAGCGCACCTCGTCCCCAGAGATACTCAACGTCCAAGTATGAAGCCACTCGTTTGCTGACTGCGACAACAACCATTCCGACCGTCCGCGTCCCATGACCATCTTGGACGGCAGCTCCAACAGCCGCTCTGACGATCCGTCTGCCAGCGCGAGACGGAAGTATTCAAGAGCGCCAGGCGCTCCCTCAGCGCTGGTAAAATAGTACACGTACTCGTCCGTCGCCTTGAGTTGCGTAATAGTGCCCGTTGCCGTCACTACTTTGCGTACGGCGAGCGGATCCTCCAAAGCGTCGAGGGGTACGCTCATCAAGGCGCTCGACGCTGTGTAGTACAGGTGGGATGCATTGATATCGAAGCGTGAATGGCCCGCCTGCCAGTGCGTCTCATCGGATGTGACCGTGTCGATGGCAACGAGTCCGGTGTCCGATCCCCCAAGAACCCAGCTGAAGTAAAGTGTCTGGCCTGCGGAATCGAGCCGCATATCTCGGATTGCCCAGCCCTGTTCGGTTTCGCTTAGGAGAAGAATCTCCCCGCTTGCTGGCTCAAGAGAATAGACGCCGTCGACAGCGCCTGTGGCCCGAAAGTAGATGGCGTCATTCCCAGGAATTCCGCCCCCGACCCACTCCAGATCCCCCAAGGGCGCAATGGACTGGGGTCCGTCTGGCCCAGGTCGAACGTGATAGAACCCATGCTCGAAGGCGATGACTGCTCCATCCTTGAAGGGGACAAGCAATAGAGCAGGAGACTCGTCCATCCAATCGACCGTGCAACCGTCGGAGCTGTCTCCGAGCGCAAGGCACGTTCCTTGGCAAGCCAGTCCCTCTGGGCACGCTGGTGGGTCCATGGCCGGCGGCATTTCGACGGGTGTATTGGGCACAAGACTGCCCACCTCAGATTCATCCGCGATCGAGGCATCGAGTTCGCCGTTTCCGTGCGCTCCATCTGGATCGTCGGATTCGTCCAGACTCCCGGCTTCGTTGGAGCCCTCGGATTCGTCAGCACCGCCGGCCTCACCGAGTGGAGGTTGACCCGGACCTCCTGGCCCCGACACGCTTGCCGTCCCCTCTGAGCTGCTTCCGCACGAGGGAAGAAAGAGCGCCAGGAGGGACGCAATTCTGAAAGCGTGGTAACGACTCATATTAGCCTCTCCTTCAGCGGCCTGTCCTAGTCTCCGAGCGAAATGGGAGCGAAGACGTCGGGCCTCTCGAACGCGACGTCTCCGATGAATGGCGTTGCAAACCAGGCTACTTTGGAGTCCCGATCCCCGCCAGAACCTGGGTTGTCATTGTTGATTTGCAATTCGAACCCAAGGCGTGCGGTTGGTAGCGGTAACACACCGAGGTTTCTCCACGGGATGGCGATCTCCATATCGTAGCCCGAGCCGTCCTGTCGCACCTCAGTTCTAACCTGAACCCCCGCTACGCTCGCATCCTGGCTGTGATATCCAAGCTGGACGATGTCCGAATTGGGGTCAAGGTCCGATTCGTTGGGCCTGAATATGTATTGCACATCTCCCTCCCGGTAGTAATCGAGTCGGCTTCTTCCCGGGCTCAGGTACACCTCCACCGAATCATCGTTGTACCAGTTCGCGCTGTCGGCCACGGGCATGCCAGAGTCCTCAACGGAAACTTGCAGGTATAGGAACTCCTCGTTCCACGCGCCCCTCCAACTGCGAGACAAAGTCATACTCGGCGTCCCTTCAATCGGCGAGACAACGGCGAAAGGCGCAATCCCCTGCCACAATGGATCGCCTGGATTACCATCTAACGTTAGAACGCCATCGATGTCACCAGCAAACCGAACATTGTTACGCGGGGCACGAGCCAGCGCAGGGGCGGGGTCAGAGAATGCGTGCAACTGACCAACGCAGAAGCGTCTGGTGTCCAGATAGGTATCATTGCTGTCCGAGCACCACGCGAGCTTGCCTTCTCGATTGTCGCCGTCATCATCATCATTGACCTGTACTTCGATTCCGAACGTCCGAAGGTCTGCTGGTGCCGTCTTTAGTGCCTTCCATGAGAGCGCAAGCTCTAACGTGTACCCGTCGTCCGTAATTCTTGACATCGATGCGAAGTCAAACTCATCGCCCGCGTTCAGACTTCTGTCGCCCCAGAACAGACGGTTGGACTCACCAGCCTTGAAGATGAACTGGAAGTCGTCGTGACCATCGTAGGAACCTCCGTGGCTATTGTTTCCGTCGATAAAAATCTCAATAGAGTCGTCATGGTATGCATCTGCGCTGTCATGTGGCAACGAGACTTCGGAGTCCACCACATTCACGAACAGATACAGCGCCTCTTCGTCCCAAAATGTGCTCCAAGTGGCGGAGTTATTGGATGCAGAAATTGGCAACGGCGTCCTGCTGATCGGCAGCAGCGGAACGAGGCTCCAGTCCATTTCCGAGGCGTACCCGTCGATAACAGGACCGCCGGAGGCTCCTTCCACGATCGGGATCGGGAGATCGACGGTCGTGAACGTGCTTGGATCCAGATAGGTCGTACTTGAAGAGGTCCGCCAACCCGTTTGGCCTTCACGGTCGCCACCGTCATCGTCATCGTTGACGTGTAGCTCAAGCCCAATCTGACCTCCCGGGGTCCTACCGACTGCGCTCCAGGGGATCGCAATCTCCACAACGTATCCCGCATCATTAATATGATTCGACCATGCGTAGGTCAGCGGTGTGAGCGGAGGGTCGCTTGAGTGTCCAACGTGAATCGTGGGATCTCCAGGTCGAACCATAAAATGGTAGTCATTGTCATCGAAGTTACTCGACTTTTCATTCCTCGAGTCGAGGAAGATTTCGACCGAATCATCTTTGTACACATCCGAGCCGCTGTCGCCAAAACGCGAATTGTCAACAACATCCACGTACAAATATAGATTGTTGCTGTCCCACAGCGCTCGATAGCTTGCCGAGATGTTCATCGTGTCGAAGTTATCGACAAGGCCAGACACTGGCCAAAAATCGTCGGTCTGACGGAAAAGATCGGACGGGTCAGCAAGGGCGTCAACAACTTGCTTTATTTGATCGATCGTCGGTTCGTTGCGTCGCCCCCCGTGTATTGGGACATCAATCGGAAGGGCAACCGACCACTGGAGCCAGGCAGCATCGAGCTGACCATCAATCGTGATGCCTTGTGGGACAGGGGCCGGGGGCAGAGCTGAGACGTAGGGGCGCGCGTACATGCGCTGTATGTCACCATATGGAATGGATGCACTCTTGAGTTTTGCGACGTGGGACGCCTCAAAAACTGTCGGGTTTGGTAACCCGGCGAGATGATGGACTGCTCTCGACCAAGGCGCCACACCCTCCTCCATGCGGCATGCTTGAAACACGGCTTCCGCGTAGGCATAGCCGGGCATGGTTGTGAGTTCGGGATTGAGGAGCGCGTTGCCTAAGACTCGAGTGCACCCCTTTCCGAGGTCTTCAGAGTATTCCGCAAGGCGCCCGGCGAAGGGATTTACGTTTGGTACGCCGACTTCCTGATCGTGACATGTGTTGCACGTAGCGGACGAGTCCAGGTAGTAGTTCGCCGGTCCCGGGTTTTGAGGCCAAGTTGATGGTACAATCGGGTCGACCCAGTTGTCAGCAAGGAGCAGGTCCAGGTTCGCGCCAAGCTGGAGTGCAGTATTCGGGTGAACAACGAACGCGTTTTCGCCCGCATGGCACGCGGTACATATGTCATTGTCGGGTAGGTCAGTGCCCCCCTCCCAAGGAGAGTCGCAGGCGACTGTGGGGTTCTGATTGTCTGATGGCGCGCAAACAACATGATCGATAGGAAACCCTTGCCCAGGTCCAGTCTTAAGGTCCCAAAAGCACGCCTTGCTGGATGATTTTCCTTGGCAAACGATACCCAAGAACTCAATCCCGATCACTGGAGTTGCCGTGAATCTCGGCAGCGCCATGCACACTCCGTCGCTAGTAGGAGCGTAATACACTTCCGTTACTAGACCATCGCTGCCTGCAAAAATCACGTCAAGCTCGCCCGCCGGAAGCCAGCCACCCGGGAGCCCTAGTACGGCGTCTTGGTAAGCAAATGGAGGCGGTGTTGGCACGTTTTCGGAAATGCACTGCCCCTCATAAATGATTCCAGGACCCACCGCGTCCAGGGCTGCCACATCAGCAGCGAGTGCTCCGATACCGACGACGATCCGAATCTTCGAATACAGACTCAAGCGCAACATCGTGCTTTCCCTCCCCTTCGAACCAGTAGGTTTTCTGAGGAAGTGTATGCTTCCTATGGGGCGGACGTCAATGCTATCGTTTCCAGACGTGTCCAGTGAGAGTGTGGATCAGGTACGGAGCAGAGAAATCGTCGGAGCTCGGGGAAAACCGCCGCCTGACCCGACAAGCAACTGAGTGCACGATTCCGCACCGAGTGTGTCCGGCAGAGCTGGCGCGTAGGACGGCTGCTCCGTACGTGGTCCACACCCTACAGTGAGCCCTGGGTCCTACGGGTAAACCCAGTTATCCCGATCGGTCAACGCGACCTAGTCTTTTCGACTGGTTGGTTGCGGCGTTGATCGCTCGACAGGTCGGGTAGCTGCTTTCACCGTTTCTGCGAAGTGACAGTTTGGGCGTAGAACCCGATCACCTCTTACCGGCGAGCCGTATGGCTGCCATCTCTCAGAGGCCTCGACGCTTCACCCACTCGACCTCCTGTGCCTGCTCTTGGGGCGAGAGGTTCTTGTGAATCACCCCGACGCCACCTTCGCGGGCCATGGCGACGGCCGTGCGTGCCTCCGTGACGGAGTCCATCGCGGCGCTCACCAGAGGGATGTTCAGGTGTATGTTGCGAGTCAGCCGGGTCTTGGTGTCGACCTCGGCGGGGAGGACTTCGCTGTACGCTGGAACCAGCATGACATCGTCGAATGTCAGACACTGGCGGAGGCTGGGCTCAAACATGGCCGAGAATATCCAACTCGGGCCCGCGTGCAAGGTCTGGGCGTGCGTTGCCCGGCCCAGAGGGCCGAATCCTTTCAGCGGCGCGGAAATGGCCAAGCCGTCGTGATAGGCTGCGCGGGCAATGGTCAATTCAGTGGAGGACTTGGAGGCCCAACTCATTCGGCTCGACCGCAGGTTCGAGCGGCTCGACGATGCCACCGTGCTCGTCCAGCTCGCGCCGAACCAGCCGCCGGCGGCGCTGCGCATCAGCGGTCCCGTGTTGGTGGCGTCGGTCGAGATTTGTTCGACACCCGCGTCGGACAAGCAGCGCGCGTTCTACGAGAAGCTGCTGACCTTGAACGGTTCGGATCTGTTGCACGCGGCGTACGCGATCAGTGGTAGCGAAGTGGTGCTCGGCGCGGCACTCGAGTTGTCGAGCTTGGATCCGAACGAACTCGAAGCAACGTTGGCTGATTTCGACCTGGCGCTGGCCAATCACGTCGGTCCGCTACATGAAATGATCTCCTGAGGGTTAGGGCGCAAACACAATGGGAATCTTTGCAAGACTCGCTCGTCTGATTAAGTCCAACATCAACGCACTCATCAGCTCCTCCGAAGATCCGGAGAAGATGCTCACCCAGCTGATCCGCGACATGGTCGAGCAACTGGGCGTAGCCAAGCGCCAGGTGGCAGGAGCTATCGCAGACGAGAAGCGCTTAGCCCGCCAGGCGGAAGGCGAACGCAACAACGCTGCAGAGTGGGAAAAAAAGGCGATGCTCGCCGTGCGCGCGGGCAACGACGCGCTCGCAAAAGAAGCGTTGGCCCGCAAGAACGAGCACGAGGGGCTGGCCACGCAGTATCGCGAGCAGTGGCAGAAGCAGAAGCACGCCGTCGATCAGCTGAAGCTGGCGCTGCGCGCCCTCAACTCCAAGATCGAAGAGGCCAAGCGCAAGAAGAACATCCTCATCGCGCGCAAGAAGCGTGCAGAAGCGCAGAAGGCGATTCACGAGACCATGAGCGGCCTCAAGAACGCCAGCGCGTTCGAGGCGTTCGACGAGATGGCGGGGCGCATCGAGCAGATGGAAGCCGAAGCCGAAGCCACCGCCGAGATCGCGCAAGAGTACGAAGGGGACGTACTGGCGCACAAGTTCAGTGAACTCGAAGTGACCGCGGGTGCGGACGAAGACTTGCTGGCGCTCAAGCGCAAGATGGGTCTAGCGCCGCCCGAACCCGTCGCGGCAACGCCGGAAGCTGCCGCTGGTGAAGTGCGCGTCGAGGAAGAGTTCGACGATCTCGACGCCGCCGAGCAGGAAGAGCTTGCCCGAGCGCTGGCCGAGCTCGAGGCCGAAGAGCAAGGGCAGATGCAAGTCGGCAAACGCTGAGCAGACACGCGTGGCCCGCCGCGCGATGCTCACCTCGGTTGGGTCATGAAAACTAAGTTGTTTGTATTGGGGTGCTTGGCGCTGCTGGGCACGACGTTTTCTGCCAGCGCCAAGGAGATGATCCTCGACGCGGTGCCATTCGAGGGCAAGAAGGTCCGTTTGGACGGCTTGCTCAAAGAGTGGCCGAAGCCCATCGTGATCTCCGAACGCATCAAGGGCGGCGGAGGTGACGACCCTGCCGCCCGCGGTCTCGTGGGTTACGACGAAGACAACCTGTACGTCGGGATGCGCATCAGCGACGCCAAGTTGATCCGCACGAGCCAGTTCGGAAAGTCTGAAGACCGCGCCGTGCTCAAGCTCGCGTTCCCGCGCACGTCGGGTGGGCACAAGGCGTACGAGATCAGTCTTTACGCGGGGGTGCCGGGCAAGAGCGTCGGCGCCGTGAAGGTTTCGGGCATCGGCAAGGTATCCAGCGCCAAGATCGTCGAGGCGCCAGACGGTGACGGCTACAGCTTCGAAGCGTCGATTCCCTGGAGCACGTTTGCGGAGGCCAAGCGCGTGCGCAGCGGTTTGCGGGGCGCGCTGCTTTATCACGACGCCGACAAGTCCTCGAACGTCAGCTCGATCATCGGCAGCACCAAGCAGACTGGCGGTCGCATGCCGCTGCTCACCATCGAGGCGGAGTACGCGCTCAACGATGCGCTGGTGTTCGCCAAGGGCATGAATGCGACGCCCGATCGAGAGCTGGTGGGTAACCTCGTCGGCGGTCCGATGTACGAGCGGGTGGCGATCTACGAACGTTACTTGACGGTCACTGGCTGGGATTACCGCGGTGGAAAAGAGTTCTTCTACCAGGACTTGAACCTGCAAAATCGCGGGGACCTGAAGCAAGCCAAGCTTGCCGACTTCGACGGCGATGGCAAAGACGAGTTACTCCTGCACCGCAAAGTCGGTAGTGCTGGCAAGGCACGCTATTACGTCGAGATCTGGAAGTTCCAGAGCGGAGACGCGCCGCCGAAGCCGATCTTCCAGCACGAGGCGGGCATCGTCGACGGACAGGCACAGATCATCAACGACGTCGATGTCTCGCGTAAAGGCAAGCGCCCCGCGATCATCGTCTCCCAGGGCTCCGACGAAAACATCGACCCCAAAGAGTGGTCCGCGCCGATGGCTGCCGAGGGCACGCACCCGTCGCTGATGCCGTGGGAGCCCGTCAAGTATCGTCGCTGGGAGTTTACGGGGGACGACTTCGAGATGGTCGAGGAGAAGGCGGGCAAAGCCAAGATGACGCGCCCGGGCGGCGGAACGCGCTTGTACTCGGGCAAAGCCCCCAGCAGCGATCCGCTTGCAGGGGACGCCGTTGCGCCGCCTCCACCGCCGCGCCCGCCCAGCGCCGACGAGTTGCAAGAGCAGGTGTACAAGCTCTACCGAACCGACCGCGGCAAACGCGCGAGCAAGCCGCGCTTCGATTTCGTGACGAACGTTTCTGGCGACGCGACGCCCGAACGTGTGTTGGTGCACGACAACGACCTGGTTGCGTTCGGCAAGCGTTTCAAAGAGGGCAACAGTTACGTCTTCACCACCGTGGGCGATCCCGAAAAGCTCCAGATTCTTTCAGTAACGGCGCGCGATGTCACTGGCGACGGCTACGCGGACGTGATCGTGCGTGCGGCCATCAAAGCCACGGCGAGCAAACAGCTAGGCGGCAAGACGATTACCCGGCACGGCTTGTTCATCTACAAGGTGCAGCAACACGCGATAACGCGCGTGTTCGCCGCCGAGACTGGGCGTTCGCTCGAGGGTGACATGGTGCTGGCGGGCGTGCGTTTCATTCCCGTCGGGCGTAGGCTCGATATCGAACTTCGTCCGGGTATGGCCGTGGGGTGGTCGAGCGACAACTATCCTTTCCCTGAAGATCGAGCGCCGTATGGCGGTCTCGAACCGTTGCTGCTGCCGTGGACCGAACAAGGGCCGAAGCGTTACAGCTACGGGGGCAGCGAGTTCGAACAGAAGTGAGTTGCGAGCGAGAGTTCCCTCGTTGGCAGCTTCCTGTCTTGTGGGTCCTGCGAGATGATCTCACCACAGGCTGTTCGGGTAGCTGAACTCGGCGGTGGTTACCTCGTTGGTTGGCGGGGCTGGAGTTGGAGTCATCGCACACGGAACCGTGTCCGACTCGATCGTGTCGTGAGTCCAGTGGGCCTCCACCGCGTTGGATGAATCAGTTGGCGGCGGCTGCTGGACGTCGCAACGTGCAGAGCTTGGGTTCGGGCTGTGTTGGGCTCGCACCGAACGGGTTTGGGCGGCTTCGAGCAACGCGGCGAGGCTTTGGTTGAAGCTCATCAGCGAGAAGGTTGCGCCTTGTACCGCATGTCTCAGCTTCGGAAAGTGATCCAGCGGTCCGAAGATCGGGGGCAGCTCGGCGCAGCGAATGCACAAGCGGCCCTCCATCAAGTCCAGCTGAACTTCCTCTAGCGTCCAATCGACGTGCAGCACGGCTTCCCACAGGATCCACAGCTCTGGCTCGTGATTGGTGTGTTCACGTCCGCGCTCGTGTACGGCGATTCCCCGATGGGAGAGGTGCACTTCGACGTTCTTCAGACGCCGAGTGCGATGCGGGTGAATACGAGATTCGAGCCAGCGTGCGTCTAGCACCACGGTTGCGCCATCGAGCAAGTGACGCTCAGCGTCGGCGAAGACTTGGCTGCTGGGTGAACTCGCGCGGTTCTGGTTTTCGAGGGTCGGAGTCACGCGCCGAGTGAGCCAGTACGCGGCCAGCGTAACGCCCAATGCCATCCAGCAGGGGACGACTGCCTCGTTCCACATCGGTGTGACCTGAGTCCGCACCGTCACGCAGTACGTCACGTAGGCCGTGACGGACAGCACGCAGAGCGCGACGAGACGCATGCCGAGCAGCAACTGTGCGACGGTCAGCCAGCGAAAACACGGCGGGTCCAAACGCATTTCACGCTGCGGGTTCACGACGCACCTGCCGCATTCTGCGCATTCGGGCCGCTGGGGTTGGCAGGGTGTTGCGCTTCGAAGATCACGCTCTGCACGCCGAGCCGAAACGCGGTGTTGTCGGGGTTGCGGTAGAGGGCTGCAAACGTCGGATCCGTTTCGAGTCGCCTTGCGAGCGCTGCATCGCTGTTGATGTTCAGCCGTTCGGCGATGTTTCGCCCCGCAGTGGCCTGCTGCTCCGCCAGGTGTCGTGCTTCCTGAAAGCGGCCCGTGCGCAACAGCTCGTTGATGATGCGGCTGCTCGGACCCTGGCCTTGGCCCGGCACGCTGCCGGTCGCTTGGTATTCGGCGTTTCGGTCGCGCACGAAGTCTGCGGGCAGCACGCCTGCAGACAGCCAAAGCACCGACTGGTTGACGGCATCGCGGCGGTAGGCTTCGTTGAGCTGATCGCCTTCGTGGACGGAGGTGGCGTAACCTTCAATCAGGCTGACCATCGTGGCCCCAATTCCTGCGAGCCCAGCAGCCAGGCCACCCGAGACTCCGCCCATCGCGTGGGCGAGTTCGCCGAGCTGGTGCTGAGCGCCTGAGGTGAGCATTCCGCCCATGCCCGAAGCCAGGGCGTTGTCGGCGTGGATCTTTTTCAGTTCGTTGGCGCTCGGGCCTTGTAGTTGGTCTCGTCTCAGGTCGAGCCGGTTGCTTGCCGCGTCGTTCCACGGGGCAGAGTTGCGTTGGATGGTTGAATCAGTCACAGGTTGCCTCCTGGGACGCGTTCGGCCGTGCTCGGCCGCGGTTGCCCAAAAAACTGCCTGCGCCTTCCACGTCGCGGAACTTCGAGGGAATGTGCACGCGGCGCTCGTTGACAGGCGGCAGCGCCCGCGCTTCACTTCCGCCATGTTTGGCGCGTGTATCCGTCGCCACGTCGAGGCTCGACGTGCCCCGAGGGGGTTCTTGGATTCGTTGGTGGCACAGCGGCCCCTGTGGCTCCTCTTGGCGAGCTTCGGGTTGTCGACGCTCGCGGGCTGCGACGACGACGTCACGGCGGTGCCTTGGGAGGGTGAAGCGGACGGGGGGGATGACCGCGGCGAAGACGGCGGCCTGCCCGACGTGCAGGACGAAGACTGGGAGATCGTGTTCGAAGATCTCGACGTCGCCTTGTTCTCGGTTTGGGGCACGGCTGCCGACGACGTTTGGGTCGTCGGCTCAGACACGGGTGAGGGGCCAATCGTGATGCACTACGACGGCGAGAGCTGGGATGTGCTCGACACGGGCGCCGAGGGCGACCTGTGGTGGGTGTCCGGGCGCGGCGACAGCGTGTGGATGGCGGGCACGAACGGCCTCATCTTGCGCTATTCGATCGACGACGAGACGTTCGAAGACTTTTCGGTCGCTGACGACGTCACGCTGTTCGGCGTCTTTCCGACGGCCGACGACGATGTGTGGGCGGTGGGCGGCGGGTTCATCACCGACGTCAAACGTGCGATCTATCGCTACCAGGGGGACGACTTCGAAGCCGTGGACGACGTGCCCGACGAGGTCGCGGAAGTAGAAAGTCCGTATTTCAAGGTCTGGGGCACGTCGAGCGACGACCTGTGGATCGTGGGTGACGGCGAATACGCGCTACATCGCACGGACGGCGAGTGGCAAGCCATCGACGTGCCTGACGGGCGTCTGTTCACCGTGCACGGTGGTGGCGGCTACGTGGCTGCAGTCGGTGGAACGGGTGAAGCCGTGTTGCTCGAAGCGGATGACGACGAGCTCCGCGACGTCAGCCCCGACGCGGTCCCCCAACTGAACGGCGTCTGGGTGCGAGAAAACGGTAACGCAGTGGCGGCGGGGGCCGAAGGTGTGATCTTCGAGCGCCGTGACGGTCGCTGGTCGGAGGTCGAAGACGTGCCGCTGCTGGCGTGGGATTATCACAGCGTGTTCATCGATCCGAGCGGCGGGCAGTGGGCGGTGGGGGGCCAGGTCGTGGCGTCACCGTACAGCAGCGGTGTGCTCGCGCACCGCGGTGGCAGCGTGAGCAGCGACGGCGTGCCCGACTGACGTTCGGGCCCGTCGAACGCGCAATCGGGTCACGGAGAGCGGTCGCCTGCGTCGGGGCGTTCGCCTTCGGGAGACGGCTCGATGACTTCAATTGGCGTGCGCAGCTGCATTTCGATTTCCAGCTCCAAGAACTGCCGAGGCGCGACGTCGATCGTGCGGTGTTCGGGCGGCGCGTCGGGGTGCTCGAAGCGCAGGTAGTGAACGCCGGGTGAAAGCTGAATCGGGTGCGCGAACGGTGTGGTCTCGGCGAGCTCCCCATCGACGAACACGTTCGCCCAGGGGCGCACCACGCACGCCAATTGTGCGGCTTCTTCGGGGTCCGGGCGCGGCGTCGTGACGGGCATGGCACGCACGGGAGACGCGTCACCATAGGAACTCTCGATTGCCGCGCCGCCACCCACCAACAAGACCGCACACGCTGCGTACACCCACGCCGCGCGTTTCAACGTGCTCGCGCGCTCCCGCGTCCGCGTGACTCGCGTGGCTGGCGCCACTTGCGCCTCGATCACCTCAGCCTTGGCCAGCGCGCTCAGAATCAATTGGCGTTTGGGCGGGCTGTCGTAATGAGCGAGCGCCTGCTCCAGCATCAGCGCCATTTCGGAGGCGTCGTGGAAGCGATCGGCGGGCAGTTTTTGTAACGCCCGCAGCACGATGCGCTCGATCGCCGGGGGCACGTCGGGCACGAAGCGAGCGAGCGCGGGTGGCGGTTCGTGGCGAATGCGTTGGGTCGTCGTGCGCGTGTCCGAGGCTTCGAACGGCTGTTTGCCCGTCACCATCTCGTACAGCATGACTCCGACGGAAAACAGGTCGCTGCGAGGGTCAGTCGGTTCGCTCAGCAGCTGTTCGGGCGACATGTACGAAGGGCTGACGAAGCCGCTGTCCGCTTCGAGCAGCTCGGGCGGCGGGGGCGTCGAACGCTCGGCAGCCAGGTAGAAGTTCGACAGCTTCACGTCGCCGCGGCGTGAGAGCAGGATATTTTTCGGTTGCACATCGCGGTGAACGATGCCCCGCGAATGGACGTACTCGAGCGTGCGCACGACGCTGAGCGCGATGGCGAGTGCGGCGGGCAGCGTTATGCCATCGGCCCGAGCCAGCAGCTCCTCCAGGCTGACGCCGTCGACGTGCTCGAGCACCAGCCAGGTGCGTTGAGGTCGCTCGACGAAGTCGTACAGCTGCACGATGTTTCGGTGCTGCAGTCGGGCCAGCAGCCGTGCTTCCTGCGCCAGGGGGCCCGCAAAAGGCGACTCGGGCAGAACGTTCGGGCTGAGAGCCTTGATTACGACCGAGCGGCCAAGGGAGCGCTGTCGCCCCAAGTACCAGTCCGTGGCCGGCCCCGAGCGCAGTCGCTCGATCACCTCGCAACCATCGAAATGCGGGTCGCTCGCCATGACAGCCTGCACCCTTAGCACAGCCCCCAGCGCGTCGCGGCGAAAGTCCGCATCACCGCGTCGCGGCCTTTCTGCGCCTGGTGGTGCACCGCAACCACGGTTGCCGCACGTTGCAACCTGGCGGCGCTCGTGGGTTATAAGGCCCACAGACATGCCAGGTGCCAACGACGACAGCCCCGCGGACGAGCCAGCGCCGACAGCTGAGCCCCCGTCTTCGGCGCGTCCCAGCCGCTGGCGGCGCGGTGTTGCGGCGTGCAAAGCCGCAGCGCTCGAGACCAAGCGCTTCTTCGTTCATTTCAAGCGCGACCCGAAAGGCGTGAGCAAGCAGGTCTACTTCGCCACCAAACAGGGGGTAGTCGCCTACGTGCAACCGCGCGTCAGTTTCAGCGTGGTGTTCGCACCGCTCTTGATCCTGAGCGTGCTCGTCTACACCCGCAGCTTCTGGACGAACTACATTTTCGACGAGCAAGAAGCGCTGCTCGCCAACCCCTACGTCAACGGTGGGGGCGTCGCGTTCTGGGACGTGTTCCGTCGCGACTTTTGGGGTCTGCCCCCCGAGCGCACGATCGGCACCTATCGCCCGATTCCGAACATCGTTTGGCGTTTGATCTGGCACATCAAACACCACGCGTGGCTGCCGCACTTCGTCAACGTGTTCATGCACGGCGTCAATGGAGCGCTGCTCGCGGTGGTGATGCAGCGCTGGATGAACTCGCGCATGGCCGCATGGTTTTCAGGCGTGGCCCTAGTGCTCGCGGCGATCATCACCGAGGCCGTGTGCGGCGTCGTGGGCATCGCCGACGTGCTCGGCGGCACGTTCATCTTGCTGTGTCTGTGGGCGTTTCAGCTGACTTGGTACTGGGCAGCGCTGCTCACGCTGGTGTTCTTGTTTCTTGGGTTGCTGTGCAAAGAGAGCACCATGACCGTGACGCCGCTGGTCGGTTGGGCGGCTTTGGTGGCCGCGCCGCTGGTACATCCCCACAAGCCGCAGCGCTGGTTGCGGTTCTTGAGCGTTGGCATGGGGGCGGCGATCGCCGTCATCGGCTACACCTACTTCCGACGGCATTTTTTCCCGATCACGCTGCCGCCTGAGCTGCAGAAGCCGCTCCCGAACACCGAACCCACTCTGAAGTGGGCGCTGCACGAGTTCTTGCGTTGGTTTCAGCAGCCCAAGTTCGCGACGGATCCGATCAACAACCCGCTCGCGGAGGCAGAGCCCCTGTACCGCATCTCGGGTGCGCTGCGCGTCTACTTCCGCAGTTTGGTGCAGATCGTGTTTCCCTGGCAGCTCAGCGGCGACTATTCGTATCCACAAGAGCCAGTTCCCGAGAAACTGCTGACGATCGAGTCGTTCTTGGGCGGGCTGTTGATGTTCGTGCCGCCTGCGGCAGCGGTCGTGTTCTGGGCGCGAGGGGCGTGGGTCGAGTTCACGCGTCGTTGGCGATTGCGCACCTGGTCGAAGCCTGCGCTACTCGAAGACGGCAGCTTCCGCATTGCGGAGACACCCGCCGAAGGGGCGGCTGAGGGCACCAGGGCGCTCACCTGGATCACGCCGCGGCTGCGCGGGCTGGCGTTGGTCGCCGTGGCTGCGATGTGGGTGCCGCTGACGTATTTCCCGCAGTCGAACATCCCACTCATCATGCCGACGGTGCGGGCTGAACGGTTCTGGTACGTGCCCGTGCTGGGCAGTTCGATGCTCATCGGCTGGGGCTTCATGTTGCTCTGGCGTCGCGCCAAGAAGAAGGACTTCACGCGCTGGGCACTTGCCATCACCATCGCTTTCTTCGGTTTTCAGGCCGTGCGTGCGCGCAGCCACGCGTTCGACTACCGTAACGACCTGACGTTCTGGCGGGCGACCGCCAAGGCCGTCCCCAACAGTTGCAAGGCACACCTCAACTACGGCGTGATGCTAGGCGCTCGCAGGCGCTTGGATCTGCGACTCGAAGAGAACAAGCGCGCGCTCGAACTCGCGCCAGAATGGCCGATGGCGAACATCTACGTCGGCGACACGTTGTGTCGGCTACATCGGCCCGATGAGGCCATGCCCCACTACCTCCGCGGGTTCGAGCTCGGACCCAATCAACAGTTCATGGTCGCGCTCGCGCTGCAGTGCTTGTGGGAAGAAAAGGCCTTCGAGCGTCACCGCGAGAAGATTGAAGAGGTCGGCAAAAAACACCCGGGCTCGTGGGTGGACTTCCTCGTCAAAGAGATGGTCAAGACTGGCGAAGAACACCAGGGTGTCGATCCCAAGTACCGTCCGCGCGGTTACAATCAGGGCCCGCGCAAGGAATGACCCCAGCAAGGCGCGTGTCTGCCGACGCAGTCACTCGCCGACCAGCCACGTGATCCCCGCGACACTGAGCGCCAGCACGACGATGGCCAGCCCCGCGACGAGCAAGTCCACGGTGGTCCACGAACTGCGCTTGACGGCTTTGGCCTTGGCGCGTGAACGTTTGGGGGCGTCGGCGATCGGGGCTTGGCCAGCTGCCGACGGCGCTCGCGCGGGCGCTGGATCCAGCTCGGCTCCCGGAGTCTCCTCCTCTTCTGCGAGAGCGGGCGGAGGCTCCACCGACTCGTCGACGACTTCGTCGGGTGACGCTTCGATTTCGCCGAGGACCTGCGCCAGCGGATCATCGAGCTGCAACGTCGTGTGACCGAGCGTCAGCTCTTGTCCCTTCCACTTGGTTGGTCGCGTCAGCGGCTCTCCGTCGAGGGCGCTACCGTTCTTCGATCCTAGGTCCGAGACCAGAACATCACCACCGACGCGTTTGATCTCGAGGTGCCGTCGCGACAAGTCGTCGTCGGCGATCACGAAGTCACATTGTGGGCTGCGGCCGACCACGTACGCGTGACCAAACTCGTCGAGGGTCAGCGGCGCCGCGGTCGGATCGGGACCTCGCGCGACGCTGACGCGCGGGGCGCAGGGGGCTCCATCAGCCGCGAGCGCGCCTGCGATGAGCTGCAGCGCAAGCTCCTTGGTGTCGTCTGCAGAGCTGGGCTCGGCGCCGTGTTCGATCTCGAAGCTCAACCAAACTCGCCCGACGCGAACCAGATCTCCGGGACGCAACACACGCGGCGCACCTGGCGGAAGGCGAACGGGGCCGACAAACGTGCCGTTCGTCGAGTTCTCGTCGTAAACCAGGAAGTCGGAGCCGCGGCGGCGGATCGTTGCGTGGCGTTGGCTGACACTCGGATCGGGCAAGCGCACGTCACACCCGGAACTTCGGCCAATGACGACGAGCTGCCCGTCGAAGGTCAGTGGTTTGGTTTCGGTGTCGCCAGAGCGGACGGCGATGCTGAGCGCCATGTGCCGACCAATATACGCGCCCGATGGGTCATTTCCGCGCGGCTTCCGAGAAAACTTGGCCCGTCCCAAGCTGTCGGCCTAGTCCAAACCCAAGCTTCGGCTCCCGAGTCGAAGGCTGGGAGCAAACTGATGCAAGGCGAAACTGAAGACCGTAGGTCGCCGCGAGCGCGGCGTGTCGAGCTGGAGACCCTAGTCGAGATCTGTGGCAAGGACCCCGACGTGCCCGCGTTCGAGGCGCGGTCCATCGAGGTCAGTGGACGGGGTATGCAAGTGCGCACGCGGCATTTGCCTGAAGTGGGCGCGCCGCTGGTGTTGCGCTTCGAGCGAGATGGCAACGAGGTGCTGGTCGAGGGCGAAGTGGCCTGGCGTTCGGGTGACGAACACGGCGGTCAGTTCGGCGTGAAGTTCACCGCACTGGACTCGAACAGCGTCAGCGCGCTCAAGGCGCTGTGTCATGCAGGAGCAGCGCGAGCAGATGCGGACTCTGGCGACTCCGACTACGAGGCGGAAGCGGAGGACGATTCCGCGGAACACGACGACCAGCAGCCGTACCTGTCCGAACGCGGAGCAGCCGTCAAGCTACACATCCAGGGCCTCGGCGCGCCGATGAAGGCACGCGTGTTCGAAGGCACCCCGCGTAAGCTCAAGGTCGGTTCGCAGCTCGAGTTCTTGCGCGTTGGACGTGAACTCGAGCTCGAGGACGTCACGGCCGGCTCGCGTCGCGCCGCCGAGATCTCGACGGTCAGCGTTGCCATCGATCCTGAGAGTCAGATCCCACAGCTCGTGGTGTCGCTGCGCTACGAAGGCGTCGACGACGAGACGCCCGAGCCCACGGTCGTTGCCGACAATCGAGACGACGAGCACCTAGACGACGAAGAAGATTACGACGACGAGTTCACGGAGGATCTCTTCAAGGGCAAAGTGGGTGCGGTTGCGGCAAACGCCGAACGCGCGATGAAGCACACCAGCAAGCAGGTGGCGCGCTGGGGCGCAAACGCCTTGGCGGGGCTGGGCAACGTCGTCAAATCTGCCAAGGACCGTGCGGAACGAACGCCACCCAAGAAACAAAGCACCAAGTCCCAAAAGCCCCTGCGGCGGACCAGTCGAGCCTCGGTCGCACCAGCTCCGCGGCGCCGCACTTCGACCATGCCCGCGGCGAGCGGTAAAGGGCGACGTCCTCAGCACAGCCGACAGGCACCGCCGCCAGCTCCCAAGCGCAGCTCGCGTTGGGTGATCTACGGTGCAGCTGCGTTGTGTTCCGTGGCAGGGGCTTACGCACTGTTCGCTGAACGCGGTCATCAGGCGGATGCGTTCGACGCGGAGTCGATGAGCGCCGCAGCTCAGGTCCCGTTGGATTCCCAGGCGTCAAGTTACCCCGAGCAAGCAAGTGCGGGACCAGCAGCGAGCACCGCGGGGCAGGTGCCGAACGATACTCAGGCAGCACCGCTGCCTACGGGCCCGACGGGGTTGCCCGCGCGTGCTCCGCTGGACACGCAGCAGCAGTTGCAACCCGACCCGCGAGGCATCGTTGCTCAAGTGCCATTGTTCGGCGCGACGCCGATGGCTACCGCAGAAGCAGCGCCGCTCAACCCAGCTCCAGTGACACCGACCTTGGACGAATACAGCATGTCGAAGGATCAAGCGTTCACTGATCGCATCGTGTCGCCACCAGCAGCGAAGAGCGACGATTCGGAGCCCGAGAGCCAAGAAGCCGCCACCGTGTTTCAGGTCGGGCGAATGGACTTGCCGCACATTCATCGTCTGCGACTCGACGCGCCAGGTACCGCGCTTCAGGGCAGCAAGACACCGTCGGGCTTCACTGTGCTGATACCAGGGCGCAAGGTGATGGAGAACGGCTCGGCCATCGCCAGTCGCGATGACCGCATCGTCAACGTTCGTGTCGCGAACACGCCTGCTGGCAGCAAGGTAACGTTCAGGTTCCGCAAGGACGTGCCCGGTTACAAGGCAAGACTGCGCAACGACTACGTCGAGTTCTTCATCAATTCGCCCAAGAAGTGAGTGAGGCTCGCTGGTCGCCGCGAGGCCAGGCGCTGCCAAGCGACGAGATCACTCGTTCGACTCGTCCCGGTTCGACTCGAGCGCGGGTTCGCATTCCATGCCACTACGCGCTGACTCGAGCAGCAGTTTCAGCGCCCAGGCTACTGCCTCACCCGCCTGGGCACCATCCAAGCCTGCGTTGTCTTTGAGGCTGAGCCAACCCTCTGACGAGCCGACGAGCTGAAGCACGCCGAATAGCTGTTGACGCTTGAGCGGAGGCAGGTCGGGGAAGGCTTCGTCGAGTCGCTGCCGCATGGTCTGAAGCCTGCGCTGACGCCTTTGCCGACGGAAATCTGCGCCCCAACCCTCGCGTAACGAAGCTCGCACCCAATCCTCGTTGGCGTCGAAGTGTACGAACACGGATCTGATGTGCTCGGGCCACGACGCCGGGTCCGCGGGAAAGGCTGAAAAGGGCGTGCGCTCCTTCAAGAAGTCTTCGAACCCCTGAAAGAGCGCTTCACGGTTCGGGAAGTGACGATACACCGTAGGCTGGGACACACCCGCGAGCTTCGCCAACCTCGGGATCGACAGTTCGCGTACAGACGAGTCCGAAGCGATCGTCAACAGACTCTCCAAGATTCGTTCACGCGTCTGCTCGGACTGCTGCTGACGAAGCGTGTTGTCGTACGACCTAGAGCCGCTCTTGTCCTCGTTTCGCGCGGTTGCCATCGAGTCCCGCAGCCGTCACTGAGCACGCACCACGACCCGATTGTCGATGGGTGTCAGCGACATCAAATAGTCGTGGATTGCTCCCAAGTCTTCGTCAGACATCTTGTTGTAGGTGAGCCATGGCATCAGCGTGTTCTGCGAGGGTTCCACGGGCCTCGCCGTGGTCGACCGAATGCGGGCAATGAACGCTTCCTTGTTCATCGATAGGCCAGTCTCGTGAGGTGTCAAGTTGGGAGTATTAACCGTGAACCATCGCGTCGAGAAACGTTGCCCGCCGCTGAACTCTTTGCCCGGAATGTACTGGTGTTTGTCGTCGACGGGGGAGTGACAGCTCTTGCAGCCGGCCACCGTGGAGAGGTACTTGCCGTACTCCAGTGAGTTGCCGCGGTCGGGTGGAGCCACGGGTCCAGACAGCGGCTTGGGCGCCATCTTGATGAAGAAGCTGACGGGAAAATCGACGACGGTTTCGCCATCCGACGTCGAGGGTGAGGGCGGCAGCGAACGCAAGTACGCGATCACTGCATGGGCATCGTCATCCGCGAGTTGATGGTACTCGGTGTACGGCATCATCGGGAACAGCGCCCTGCCCTCGCGATCGACGCCCTCACGCAGTGCGCGTAGAATTTCACCATCCGTCCACTGACCGAGCCCCGACTCGTGAGGCGTGAGGTTCGCCGCGCACACCTTGCCCGGCATTTCGTCTCGGTGATCGAGACAGGGCGCGCCCGCGGCGACCGCGCCCACGACGGGCCCGCCAAACTGATCCCAATCTCGCTTGCTGTGACACTCGACGCAGCCGAGCACGTGATTGGCGAGATACTCCCCGCGCGCGACCAGTTCAGGCGTCGACTCTATCGCGACCTCGGGTGCCGCACGCTTGTCGGGCTGAAACGTCAAAACGAACACCGCCAGCGCCGCGACGCCGAGCAGCAAAACTCCACCAACGATGAGAAGCGCCTTTTTCATGAACCTGCCGCCTTGAAAGTGGTGACCCGTTGTCACCTCGTATATTGAGTATGGAGTATCTATTGTTAATATATTCTGTCGTCAACCAAATCAGGATGCACGCAGTCAAGTGATTGAAATGACGTAAAATATTGGCCTTCCCGTCCACGCAAAAAGCGGGGCTATCGGCACCAGGTGCCTGCCCCGCGTTCGCTAACCCCCCAAACCGCAGCCCGCGACTCGCCTCCCACGCGGCAGCACCCAGGCGGCGATCGCTCGCGTCGGACGAGTGCGCCCGCGGATCAGCGTCGAGTGATTAGCGCGTCAGTCTCATCAGCGAGGAGCCGCCCAGAGACGTCAGGGAACGTATTTGCCTCAAGCCCGTCGACTCCTGGGCGCTGACCAGACCCTCAGCACTCGGGGTCGCGAACCCATTGTTTACCCATAACAATGAGCTTGCCGTCAAGTGCACTTGGCTAGGACAGGGGAGTTCATCCGCCAACAACGTCGCTTCGCCGCTGCTGAGGTCGACGTGGTACAGCTCACCCGACGGCGCGGAAGGCGTTTCGCAATAGAACTCGGGTTGAGTCGTGACGTATGCCGAGTCCCCTTCCACGCCAATGCCCCAAGGCGAAGGCACACTAGCGATGCTCTGCGGAGTTCCACCCGCGGAGGGCACGCGTTCGATCGCACTCTCGGAGTAGTTCGTGTAGATGAAGTCACTGCCCGCCCACGCGTAGCCTCCGATGTAGTCGCTCGTTGCGAGTATTACGGGGGCGTCTCCATTCCGCGGAAGGTTCATGAGTCGACTCGTGCGTTCGCCTGCCGCGCTCGTGCCGTTTGCGATCCCGAACAAAGTATCGCCCGTGAGCCGCAAGCTGCTCGGGTACACTGGTTCCGTGGCCTCCCAGAACACGGCGCCTCCCGTGCCGTCTGCAGCGGTGCGCAAGATGGCCGAGTCGCCGCTGTTGCTCACCACGTAGAACAGCTCGCTGGCATCGCCAGTAACCGCGTACGCTTTCCAGCCCTCCTGCTCGAAGCGTGAAATTTCTACACCGCTCATCTTGTCGTGACAGGTGAATGCTCCCGAATCGGTGTCTGCGATGCAAAGTTGGTTCCCGATTAGGGCAAACGTGTTGATGCTGCTGCTCTCGAACAACACCGTGGACGTACCCGTGTTCAAGTCGACTCGCAGCATCTGATCGGAGGAGCCGTCCAAGCGGTAGCTCGCGCGATTGGCGACGTACGCCACGTTACCGTCGACGACGAAGCGTCCCGCGAAATCCAAACCATCGACGAGCGTTTCGGGCGTGCCCGGGGCGAAGGTCGCGACGGCGACTCCGCCGCCCGCGCTGGAATCATCGGCGGCCGATGGGTCGTCGTTGCTTGCGGCCGAGCCGTCGTCGCTCGCACCTCCGCCAGCAGTACCGTCGTCGGTCGTCGTTCCGTCGTCAGTCACCTCGCTTCCAGCTGTCGAACCTCCACCCGTGGAGTTGTCGTCGGTGGAAGAGGATGAACCCGAGCTGCCATCGTCAGTTGCGGGCGAGCCATCGTCGCTGTCCGTTTGGCCGCCGTCTCCCCCGCCACAAGCCCCGCACACTACCAAACCGATGAGCCAACTCGTGCGTAGCAATCCCTGCATGTTGGCCAGCATAGCCGACGGAGTGAACACGGACTAGCTGCCACCAGGTCGATGATGCACACGACCTATCTCGTTGCTCCTAGGCCGACTCTGCAGCCAGCGCGCCAAGCAACCGAGTGGATCCATCGCTTCGCACCAAGACACTCCTACACGTAGAGTGAGCCGCGCATAGGCCGCACCTTGCCTCCCCAGGCCACTGCTTCACCAAACGGCACAGGGGCACCGATGGCGAGTTTCACTCGGCGCGGGCGCGGGGCGTACGCGGGTGCAGGCGACGACCTTTACCCTTCTTCGTGACTCGCGGGAGCGCCGTGTGCGGACTCACTTCCAGGTTGTTGCGATCGTCGTGCCCGAGTTGCAAGCGCTGTAGGCCCGCGTACGCGATCATCGCAGCGTTGTCCGTACAGGAACGAAACGGCGGGATGACGACACGAATGCCCTGACGCTCGCCTTCACTGACACTGAAGCTGCGCAGTTCACGATTGGCGGCAACACCTCCGCCCAAGACCACCGTGCTGACGTTCGAGTTGCGCGCGGCGCGCAGCGTCTTCGACACCAGGGTTTCGACCACGCGTCGTTGAAAAGCGGCGCATAGGTTGCGCAACGTGGCGTCGTTTTGCGGACGACCGTGTTGCTCGACCCAACGTGCGACGTTCGTCTTCAGCCCCGAAAAACTGAACTCGAGGGAGGTCTTGCTGGCCATCGGCTTGCTCAGTTGGATTGCGCTCGGGTCGCCTTCCGCAGCCAGCTTGTCGATGACTGGGCCACCTGGGTAACCCAAGCCCAGCAGCTTGGCGATCTTGTCGTAGGCCTCTCCCGCAGCGTCGTCTCGCGTGGCCCCCAACTCCACTATCTGCTCGATGTTCGGACCCGCCACCGAGTAGATCGCCGTGTGGCCGCCTGAGGCGATCAGAGCCACGTACGGGTAAGCAGGTGGCGGCTCGATCGGCGGGATCCCTGGATGTTTCAGAAACACGGCCAGTAGGTGCCCAACCAAATGATCAACGCCGACCAACGGTTTGTTGGCAGCCCACGCCAGCCCCTTGGCCATCTGGGTTCCGACGAGAAGAGCTCCCGACAACCCCGGTCGCGCGGTGACGGCAACGCCGTCCAAGTCCGACAGCTCGAGCCCCGCGTCGCTGAGCGCTTTGTTCACCACTGGCCGAATGTTGTTCATGTGATCACGCGACGCCAGTTCAGGTACTACGCCGCCGTAAGGAGCGTGAACTTTGACCTGACTGTGGACCACGTCGCTGAGTACGCTGCCATCCGCGCTGACGACGGCTGCGGCTGTTTCATCACACGAACTTTCGATTCCAAGTACACGCATCACTCGCTCACAGCCCGACTTCGAACGATTCTGGCGCCAAAGACGCGGTCGGGGGGCGTTGCGTAGCTCAGATCGCCGTGCTCTAGCAACAAGATGAGCGACGAGAGCGCGTGGGCGACGGAAGCGCAAAGGGAAACGCCCCAGACGCCGAGATCGGCTCGGGTCCCCACGGAACGAAATGAGGCCAATGCTCAGACCCACTTGGAGCTTCGCGTGGGCCCGCAGGCGCGCCAATTCGGGCTGCTGACGAGCTCGAGGCCGCGTTTCACTGGGCCAGGAGACACGTCGGCGAAATGACGAAAGGTGGTTCGCATGCGGTGGCTCGCGTGGTGGGACAGTCGACGCTCGAGCACTCCCACGCAAGCCGAGAGGTGGTTCTGAGTTTACGTCGCGGTCTGGCTTGCTCGACGAGGGTTCGAACGTCATCGTTCGGGTATGCTTCTACGACCATCGCTGGCGATCGTGATGTTGGCGCTCCCGCTGTTAGCTACTGTTGTTACGTCTCGGGTAAACGCGTGTGGCGGAAGTCCCAGCCCAGTCTGGACGATATCGGATACAACACCCTCGGATGGGGCGACCGACGTGCCGTACAACACGGGCGTCGTCGTCTTCGGTGAAGCGTGGCTCTACCCGGGCTCGAACTTCTACGTCGAGCTGGAAGTGACGGAGGTTGACGAAACGAGCGAAACGTCGGACGGCGGCGTGATGGGTACGCCCGTCACTGGGCGCTTCATCCAGTGGTACGCCGACCCCCCGGCGGCGGTGTGGGTCCCCGACGAACCCCTGGCGCCCAACACGACCTACGGCGTCGAGACCTATGTCAGCGAAGACGTCCAAGGTGAATTGCCGCCTGAGGTGACCGGGCCAACCAGCGTCAATTTCCGTTTCACGACGGGCACGAAGGCGTACGAGGAGCTCTTGCTCGAAGGCGAGATGCAGGTGGAGATTGACGCCTACGACGCCGAGCTGACGGAATGTTTGGACAACTGTGGGGCCAACTGCAACGTGGTCGGCACGCGCCGTGCGCTGCGAGCCACCATCACTTTGCCGACAGTGATGGGAGGAGCAGCAGGCGGCTACCAAGGTTGGTTCTCCTACTCAGACGACAACCCCATGGTGTTCGACGGACCGGGTGAGGGGCGCCCGCAGGACGAAGGCGAAATATCGCTTTCACGCTCCGTGTACTTCGCGGGAGGAGACCCGGTCGTGATCGAGCAGGAGATCATCGAAGAGGGGCGCGCTTACTCTCCGTGTTTTGCGCTCAACGCTTGGGATAGTGCGGGCCAAGCCGTTTCCCAGTCAGTTTGCCTCGACGCGTTCTCACCCGAAGACCGACTCGTGGAGCTCGACGGAGCCGACCAAAAAGATGCGGGAACCGAGCCGCCCGACACCAGCGACGACTCGACGCAGATCCCGAGCCCCGAGCAAGACACCCCGGACGCTGCCGTAGACCACCGCGACGATGATGACGGCGCCAGTGACAGCGGCGACGACACTGCGGCAGACGGACCCATCGAATCGAACGATGCAGGGGCCGTCGAAGACTCGGCGAACACTGCTGACGCGGGGAGTGCAACCGAACCCTCGGTGACTGCCGAGGGAGTCGACACATCGTCCGACGAATCGTCGGGGGGGTGCGCCGTGGTTGGTCTTGGGTTTGCGTCACGTGCTCCGAGCGCGTTCTGGCTGGCCCTCGGTCTCGTCGTAGGCTGGCGTCGCCGCAGGCGCGGCGGGGTGGAGCGTGAGCTGCCGTCCACACCTGCGTGGTGAAGGTTACTCGAGCAACTTCACGACCACGTTGTCGATGATGTTGCTGTTGTCTCCCGTCGGGTCGGCGTTCGTCAGTGAGATGGTGGTTTCGGCCGCCTCCGCGACGAACTCCACCGAATACTGACGCCAAGCGAGCGCGTTGAGGATCGCAAAGTCATTGCTCGAAGTGAGCACTTCGGTGCCGCCGACCGCCACCGTTACGCTGCTACTCACTCCCCAATTGACGGCGTTGCCGCTCCAATAGGACAGACAATACGAAGCCCCGGGCGTCGTCGGGAGGGTTTGGGCGACGCCAGTTGCCGTCATCGTCAGTCCTGTCAGGTCGAGTGTCTGCTCGCCATCGAACGCATGAAATACGGTGCCGGTTCCTACGTATTGCCCGCTGAGAGGTCCGACGTTGCCGCTACTACCCACCACAGTCCAGCCGTCGAATTCGTTGCCAGGAGTAAACAGTTCGTAGGAGCCGACGGGAACGATGGGCGTTTCGAAACCCCCGTTTTCGACCAACGACTCTCCTGGCAGTGACTCGCAGCTCCCGTTTCCTGAAGCGGAGCCTTCCAGGCTGGCTTCGGCGGCAATTTCGTCTGCGGAAGCGACACAGTCGAAGACCTTCACGTCGTCGATTTTTCCCGCGAAGAACAGCGCTGGACCGCCGTTGTTCGTATCGGCTCCGATCTTGAGCAGCGTGCCGTCGTAGGCGAGGCTATCGATCCCCGCATGTTCCTCGTGGGTCAACTCGCCATCCACGTAGATGCGAGCGATGCCAGCGTCGAACGAGACCGCCAAGTGATGCCAGCCGCCGAGGTGATCCGAGTAGTCGGTCTCGTCGAACACGTCGGGAGCTTGACCATCGGGACCCGCGAAGTGCGCGATGACGCCGCGCTGAAAGTACCCCAGCCAGTAGCTGTCGTTGATCGAAGTTTGACTTCCGATGCCGACCACGCTGTTCCAAGAGCTGGTCGATAACGCGTCTGGGAGGACCCACGCGCTCAAGGTCAAGGCATCACTCGGACGAAAGTCATCGCTCGCAATGGCCACCTCGGACGCGCCGTCGAAATAAAACGCATGCCCTTTGATGCCCGTCGTGAGGGTAGCTCGAGTCACGGTCCCAGAAGCCGCGGACGTGCCCACGCCAGGGGTTTCCAACTCGTCCGTCAGCTCGTCGAGGGGCCAGTGTCCGAGCGCTGCTCGACCGTTGCACGCGCGTGACGTCCCCGCCTCGGCGAGACCCGCGTCTTCGCCTGGAGAAAAGCCGCCATCAGAAGTGCCCCCGTCGCTCAGCCCGGGTTCATCGCCTCCCGCGTCCTCGTCGGTATGCCCGTCGTGCCCCCCGGCGTCAGTGTCGTCGGTGTGCTCGTCTTCGCTGGGGTCACCAGCTAGTCCAGCGTCTGCCTCGGTGGGTGCAGCGTCTTGCTCCTCCGAGCCGGCATCTTCGGTTCCTGCTTCGGGCAGCGTCTCAGGATCGCCGCCCGCGTCCTCGGAGTCCTCCTGGCGTTCGTCCAGATCTGGATCGCCTGACTCGACCGTGCAGTTGGTGACTGCGACTAAACTGAGGAGCAAGAACGTTGAAGCACGCGAGCTGGTCATGATGGCATTCCTAGTTCTACTGCCAGAAATTCTGCTGGAGCGACGTGCGCAGATCCCGGCTTTTTCCTGTGTTTTGGCTGCGTTACGGTGCTCACGTACAGCAGTACGCTCCGCTCCGTTACTCGCCGAAAACTGCGGCAGAAACCGGGCTTTGCGCACGGGCATTCTGAAGTCTCTAGTCGTAGTCCAAGGTGAGGGTGAGGTTTGATGGGTTACGTCGGTGAGCGCTGCTTCGTTCCTCGCGGGGGAGCGCATAGTCGATTGCGCAATCAACTGCAGCCGTGTCGTGCATTAGCTGTTCGACACGGCTGCTCTCGGTTGCGGCTCTGTTTCGGGATCGCGACGTCGGTCGTTTTGGAGCTAGCCGAATCAGGCTAGGCGTTTCCCTGCACCCGATACCTCGTCGCACGAAACGCCTGCTAACTCGACACCCAACGCCAAGCTCACGGCAGGTTGCTTGGCGTCACCTCGAAGGTATCCAGAACCGTTTGGAAGAATTCGAGGTCGTCTTCGTCGACGATCTGGGCTTGGAGGAACACCATGTGGTCGTTCGCTTCGAGCGCGAATTGGATGACCACGCCGTCTGCGCACCCGTCGAAGATGTCCCACTCCCCCGTGTACTGGCCCGCGTCGATAGCTTCTCGCCCCACACGGGCGTCGCACAACGAGCTGACGCTGTAGGCGTCGAGCAGATCGCTCGGCGTGGGCTCCGTATCACGCCACGCGACGACCAACACGCCGGGCACGTCGATGTGTTCTTCGAAACCGCGCAAGTCTTCAGTCGCGATCAAGGCATGCCCCAGCGCCCCGTCGTAACGCGAAACGCCGAGGGACACCTGCTCGCCCCAGAAGTCGGTGACTTCAAAGCGAATGCTGTCCTCACTGTGCGCGATCATCATCGTGTCCGTATAGCCGTCGCTCCAGATCTCCGTGACGTCGGGCGAGACGGGCGAGACGCTGGCGGGCTCCGAGGGAACGGCGGGGACGCTGGGTTCGGAGATCCGCTCCAGCTCGCGTCCGTTGATCTGTCCTTCCCATATCTCGCCAGTTTCCCAGCGCAGCACGCGCACTTCGATGGCAGCCGTCTCCGAGTGCGAGCGCAAGATGTCGCAGTAGTCTTCCATCGTCATGATGCCGTTCGAGTCGGGCACCAGCGGCAAGCCGCCGAAGTGGGTGACCAGATCCCCTGGCTCGATGCCCGCGCGATCCGCTGCCGAACCTGCCTGCACCGAGTAAACCCAAATACCCGACAAGGAGTCGTCACCCGCCGCAATTCCGTTGAGCCCGATCGAGTACACGTCTTGCCCCGCGAGCAAGTCGTCGATGATGCGCTCTATCTCCAGCTTACCGATGGCGTAATACTGGTCGAGCGTGGTGCCCGCGTAATTCACTCCCAACACTTCGTAGTCCTCAGTGAGTAGCGGTCCACCAGAGCTACCAGGGTTGATGGTTGCGGTGTGTTCGATGACGTCATCCACCGATGCCCAATTGGTTTGCGCAGGCGTCGACGCTTTCGACACGATGCCGCTGGTCAGCGTGATATCGGCGCCCAGTGGGTAACCAACGGCCAGTACGTCCGTACCCAGGTCAGCCTCGACGTCACTCCACGAAAGGTGTGGGAAGCTGCCCGCGCTGCCGTCGACCTTGAGCACGGCCAGGTCCGAACACTCAGCGCGCGCGACGATCTGAGCGTTGCGTTCTCGCGACTCACCAGGAAACGTCACCCGCAGCAAACTCGCACCAGAGATCACGTGAGCGTTCGTCAGCGCGTAACCATCTTCGCTGATCACGAAACCCGTACCGCCCGACACTTGTGCACTTTCACCAGATAGCGGCGTTGCAAACGTGCCCGTCGCTTCGATGCGAAACACGGTGCTTTCGATCAACTCGCGCGGACTGAGCGTCGTCTCGAGAGAAGTGTCAGCCGCGTCGTCGCTCGCTGACTCGTCGGGAAACAAGGCCGTGTCGAGGTCCCCGATGTTCGTGTTCTGGTCATCGTCATCAGCGTCGTCCGAGGGGTCCGCTCGAAGCTCCTCGTCTCGCTCGTCGTCGTCATCATCGAGTTCGGGTTCCAGGTTCGTTCTGTCCCCTGGACCTGCATCGTCGTCGCGGTGTTCGTCAGGCTCGTCGCGGTGTTCGTCACGCTCGTCGCTCGGGTTTGAGCCCCCGTCGCGCGCGTTGAACCCCGGAAATCCGCCTGAGCCGTCCCCCGAGCCCGGCCCCGAGCAAGCAGCCAGCGTGACTAGAGTAAACCCGCCGCATGTGAGCAGCGATAGTGCTTTAGATAACATTCTCGTCCTCCGAAAAAACTCCGCCAAGATGGGCGGTGAGTGGGGTTCGGACGGCGTCTGCAATCGGTTGCTGTCTTTGTGATCCGGTCGGCTCGTGGTCCTACGAAGTCGTCAACGGTGGCATGGGTTGCACGAGCGCAGCTTCCGACGGCATTCGCCGAACCGCCCCACGACGCGTCGATCTCGCTTCTTGTTCTGAGCCGACACTGCAGCTGGCGCGCCGTCAGACCAGTGCACCCAAGCGCTCCGCCAACGGCCGCTCAGCTCGTAGAGTGAGCCGCGCAGGGGCCGCAGCTCGACTCCCCAAGACCACACTTCACACGTCGAGTGGCGTTGCTGTTCGACTCTCCATTGCTTCCGCGTTCTCTCTGGTCACGATTGAGGCGCGGGGTGCAATCGGATGCCAGCGATTCGGCAAGTGTGTACCATACACACGCAAGGGTGCTCTTCATACTCCAGGGCATGGCCACAGCATGCGTGCGAGAGAAGTGTCGTGAGTATGGCGGTGCTGCGCGGGTATCGCTGATGCTTGTTGCGCTGTCGACGTCGGCGGGTTGTGCGAGCGATCCGCCTGGTTTCCCCTCCATGGATGACGTCGACGCGGGGAGCGGAAATGCATCGGGGGGCGCGTCCACCGTTGGCGGCTCAGCAGCGGTACCAGCGCCAAGCAACCAAGGCATGTCTAGTTCGAGCAGTCTCTCGGGCGCGGATGGAACGCGAGCGGGCGAAGGGAGTGAGCGCAGCGACTCGCTCGGGCGTGCGGATGTCGCCGAGTGCGGAGACGGTGTCCTACACCTAGGCGAAGCGTGTGACATGGGTGAGGCGAACAGCGACGAGGCGCCCAACGTGTGTCGAAGCGACTGCACACGTCCAACATGCGGAGACGGCGTGTTGGATCGCGATTTCGGCGAAGAATGCGACGAGGGGCCGAACAACGGCACTACCTGTTCGGTCGACTGCCGCGCGGGTTGCGGTAACGGACTGATCGAAGAAGGTGAGCTCTGCGACGACGGTGACACCAACAGCAACTTGACGCCCGATGCCTGCAGGGCTGACTGTGCGCTTCCAAGCTGTGGGGATGGGGTGATCGATCCATCACTCGGGGAGCAGTGTGACGAGGGGGACCGCAACAGCGACGCGGCGGCAAGCGCCTGTCGCTCCAACTGTCAGAAGCACTCGTGTGGTGACGGTATCGTCGACCTAGACGAAGGCTGTGACGAGGGCGCGCAGAACTCCGACTCGGGTGACGGTTGCTCGACGGGTTGTGTGCTCACTAGTTGCGGGAACGGTCAGCTAGATCCCGGCGAAGACTGTGACGAGGGGCCGAACAACAGCGACGACGTTGCTGGGGCGTGTCGAACCAACTGTAGACGTGCCGTGTGCGGTGACGGCGTGCATGACGAAAGCGAACAGTGCGACGAAGGAAGCGCGAATAGCGACACGCAGCCGGGGGCCTGTCGGACCGATTGCAGATCGGCGCGTTGTGGGGATGGTACGGTAGATCCCGAGCTCGGCGAGGAGTGTGACGGGGGAGGGAACTGCACCGCCGACTGCAAAGCGCTCGAGTGTGGCAACGAGCGGCTGGACGAGGGTGAGGAGTGTGATCCACCCGACGGCGAGACGTGCGATTCGGAGTGTCGCGAGATCAGGTGTGGCGATGGTCGCGTGCAAGGGGACGAACAGTGCGAGCCTAATGGACAGCCCGACGACACGTGCAGCGACGAGTGCACTCGGTCAACCTGTGGAAACGGGATCATCGAAGAGGGTGAACAGTGCGAGATAGACCTGGACCACGACTGTACCAGTCGTTGCACCATCGCGAGCTGTGGTGACAACGTCATCTCGGGCTCGGAGGTGTGTGACGACGGCGAGAATGACGGCAGTTACGGAGGTTGCATGCCTGGTTGCACCGCAACCGCACCATACTGCGGTGATGGGCAACGCCAGGAAAGTGCTGGCGAAGAGTGTGACTTGGGGGGCCAGAACAACGGGCAGTACGACGGGTGCACGTCGGACTGCAAGCGAGCGCCGTTCTGCGGCGATGGGGACGTGCAGGCCGACGAAGGTGAGCAGTGTGACGACGGCACGAGCCAGAACACTGGCGCGTACGATGGTTGCAACCCCGACTGCACCAAGGCACCGCATTGCGGCGATGGTGAGACGCAAGCTCCAGAGGTGTGCGACGATGGCGCGGCCAATGGTACACCTGGAGCCAACTGCAACCCGACGTGCGATTCCAAGGTGAACCTTTGTGGCAACGGCACCGTCGATTCGTCCGAGCAGTGCGACGACGGGATCCAGGGCAACGACGGGAGCTACGACGGCTGCACCAACAGTTGCCAGTTAGGCCCGCGCTGCGGTGATGACACGGTCCAAGCTGACGAGGGTGAAGAGTGCGACGACGGGGAGATGGACAACACGGGCGGTTACGGCAAGTGCACGTCGCAGTGTAAACGCGACGCGCGTTGCGGTGACGGCACCACGGACGGCCAACACGGCGAGCAGTGTGACGACGGCGACGCCAACAATACGGGAGGCTACGGCAAGTGCAACGCTCAGTGTGAGTACGATGCGCGCTGCGGCGACGGAACAGTCCAAGGCGACCACCAAGAAAAATGTGATGACGGCAACACCAATGACGGCGACGGCTGCAGCTCGAGCTGCCAATGCGACGCAGGCTTCAGCGCATGTGGCGGCGGCTGTATCGACCCGGCTACCGACGAACAGTATTGTGGTGCGAACTTCACATGCTCCAACCCCGGCTTCGTTTGCCAGGCTGGGCAGGAGTGTGCCTACGAACTCTGTGGCGACACGAGCTGGAGTTTGGAAAGCCCCTTGGGCGGCGAAGATGCCAGCAATCCGCTCGTCGCGGTGCTGCCGGACGGCAAAGCGCTAGCCGCGTGGGAGCCCGACGGCAACCGTACAGGCGAAATCATGGGGGCCATCTACACGCCGGGCTCGGGTTGGAGTTCGCCCGCCCCCATCATCGCCGAGCAATCAGAAGCCGTTCGTCTCGTTGCACTCGAGGCGAGCAAGAGTGGGCGCGCGGTTGCCGTGATGCAGAACGAAGATCGCACGAAGATCATGTCCGTGCACTTCAGCGGCAGCTCGTGGGGATCTATAAAACAGGTCGACGGCTCTACCGCGTCGGACCGAGACGTCACTGCGGCGATGAGTGACGAGGGACTGACGCACGTGGCGTGGCGCGAGACGAATCAGATATGGGCCGCGACGTTCGACGCGACTGGCGTACGGGTACATCTCGTGGACCTGACGTTAGCCATGTACAAAGGTGCTGACGCGGCAAACGACCCGGTCGTGGCGGCGGGCGACGAGACTGCGCGAGTGGTTTGGTCACACAGTGAGAAGGACTCGACGTCCAACAGGCGTGGCGTGGCGGTCGCCGTGTACCGGAACGGGATTTGGGAAGGAGAGTATTCTGCCCCGTCGCTGTTCGAGGAAGACATCGTGGATACGAACGTCGTGTTGATCGAGCGCGATAGATTCTTGGTCACTTGGCGCCTGAACGGTGTCCTTCATTCCGTTGGTGAGTATGACGACTTTTCCTTCACGCCCAAGGAGGTGGTCGACGATTCTGGAATCCACGACGCGTTGCGCTTTACCTCCAGTCGCAACGGGGTCGTTTTCGCCACGTGGTTGAACGGGGACAAGGTTTACGTCAGAAAGTTCGAAAACAACCAATGGCAAGGCTCAGCGCAAGCGATCTCGACAGCAGGAGCCAGCGATCACAGCATTGCTGCCGCCCAAAGTGGCAAGGCCTTGCTCGCTTGGACGCAAGACTTCCAAAGCGAGAACCGAATCCACGTGGCGACCTTCGACGGAGTAGTCGGCAAGCCCCGGGTGCTGAGAGCTGCGGAGGGCAACAACAACGAACCCGACGTCTCATGTAGTGCTTCAGGCCACTGCATGGTCGTGTTCGAACAACGCGAGTTCATGGGGAGCAGCTATCACCAAGACCCGTTCTGAGCGGCGTTGGCGAAATGTAACATCGAGGTTGGTCTTCCCTATTCCGAGTCTGTCGGCGGCGTGTCCGGGGTGAGCGAGCCGCGCTGAAGCGTCGTGCTTGCCACGGGTTGCCCAGCGAAGCCCGTTCTGAACCAGTGCCATACGAGTTTGCCGTTTGGGGTGAACGTTACTTCCATGCGACCGTCCTGACAACGCTGTCCGTCTTGGATGGCTTCGTCGAACACCGCGACCCCAGATTGAATACCCTGGTAGGTGAGCACGCCCGCACAGTTCAGCGCCCCCGTGTACTCCGAAGTCCCCGCGCTTTGTCCCAGATCGAGCCGCTCGATCTTCAACACGAGTTGGTAGCTGCCCACGCCCTGGGTGATGCTTCCGTGCCAAGTGCCCCTCAGATCCTGATCCTCGGTGTTGCTTTCGGTGTTGCTCGGTGCGCTTGGTGGCGGCGTCGAGGCGCAAGCCCAGCACCCCAGTAGCAGCAACGATTTCGAGACAGCTGGCCAAGTCATCTCTTCGATGCCCAACCTACCGATTCGGCCCGCGCCGGGCAAGGAGCGGGCAGAGTCAGCAACTCGACGGGCTCGTTTGACCGAGATGACAACTAGAGACGCGAGCGCTGGAGATGTTATGGGCTGCTCGATGGTCGTTGGCATCGTCGGGGTGTGGTTGGTCACGATGTTGCTGTCCCTCGTGGGATGCGTGTGGATTGCAGTGCGGGTCTGGCGCTTGCGCGACAGCGTTGGTATCGCGGTGAAGTTGGTGACGTCGATCTTCGTACTTGCGGTACTCGGCGGCGTCGTCGGTACGTCGCTGGGGCTGGCATCAGGGCTGCGAGGAGTCGCTGGTGGCGGAGAAGCGAGTGACCGCGCCAGGCTACTCGCCGAAGGCATTTCGACCGCGATGAATTGCACGGCCCTCGGTGTGCTCGTCTCGGTGCCGACGCTGATCGTACTCGGCGTGTTGATGCGCGGACGCTGGAGGCCACGCGCAGTACCTCACCCCGACGAGTAAGACAGGTCGCGGGGGCGCGAGAACGGCGGTAACGCGCTGCGCCATTTTTGGGGCGGTGTCTTGCCGTCGCGCTCTGGCTTGCGTTCACCTTGGTGAAGCACTCTCGAGGCCGCGCTAGGCGCGGACGGGCGCAGACGTTCGCATCATTTTCTACGTCGTCGGCGCGTTGGCCGAGCACGCGTAGTAGAAAATGCAAAGGTGACTAATTGGCGGTAGTTCACCTTCGAGCCACCAGCGCCTTCGAAGTGCCTGCGAATCGCCGCCCACTAGCGATTCTGCAGCTCGTCGCTGGGGACGAGCGTAGAACGCCTGTCACGTGGGGCTGTGTCGCCCTGTGTCGTCCCTCAGGTTATCGAATGCTTCGCGACCGCTACCGAGGTGTTGCACATTCAATTCTGCCACGTAACACTCCTGCCGTGAGTGCTGAAGCACGCGCCAAAGCGCACGTTGGGTTGCTAACTGACGCCGATAAGGCGCTAATCGAGTCTACTTGGAAGCTGATCGTACCCATCCAGGATACGGCGGCAGACTTATTCTATCGTCGCTTGTTCGAGCTTGCCCCGAACTATCGTCCGCTTTTCAAGAACGACCTGGAAGCGCAGAAGCGAAAGCTGATCGGGATGCTGGGCTTCATCGTCAAGGGGCTGAAGTGGCCCCAGTCGGCGTGGCAGGAAGACATCGAAGCGCGAAGCGACTTATTCATGGTCGTGCTCGCATTGGGGCGCAGGCATCGGGAGCTGTATAAAGTACCCGATGAAGCCTACGCCACCGTGCGCGAAGCGCTGTTGTGGACGTTGGATTTCGGTCTCGGGGAGGCATTCACGCTCGAAGCTAAACACGCATGGTCGACGGTCTACGATCTGGTGTCGATGACGATGAAGATCGGCCAAGGCGCGACGGAGATGGGCACACCTATGGAAGCTGAACAAGATGGGGAACACCGTGAAGCAGGACAGTAGCGCGCAAGGTAGCCGCGTCGTCACGCGGGGGTTCCTGGAAGAGTTCGGCGCGATTCCCGTGTTGCAGGCCCTCTCGCTCAGTCGTCAGTACACTGCAGTCGAACTATTCACCAAAGACGGCAAGTCAGCTGGTCGCGTTACGTTGAAGTCGGGCATGGTGCTGGAAGCGACGAAGGCCGGCAGCTCGCTCGTGGGTTCACAAGCTTTCCAGGAGCTTGTTGCCAGTGAACTGCACTCGTTTCAGGTCGAGCGTTTACCCACCCCAGCAAGCTTTCCCGAACCGATCGGGCAGTTGCTAGCGGAGTTGCGGGCCGTGCGGCCTGCGCACATCAAGATTGCCCCTGAGCCCCCCTCGGACGCAGACGCGCCAGAACCCTCCGAACAACCCACCACGCGAGTGGAGTCGATTCAGGATGTTGCGATTCGGGAATCACAGCGCCCTCCCTCAGTGCGAAAAGTGTCGGGACCCGCACCCTCACCCGCGTCTTTGCGCGCGGCGGAGTCACCTACAACCAAGCAAGCGCCGTCCCCGAGTGGCGGTGGGCCCGTGATCGTCGGCGTGGCCAGTCCGAAGGGTGGCTGCGGCAAGACGACCATCGCACTCAACCTCGCGGTCAGTTTGGCGCGATCAGGCTTGAGAGTATTGCTGGTGGATGCGGACCCGAACGGTGATGTGCTTTCGGCGCTCGGCAACCGCGAGCGCGCGAAGAGGGGCGTATACGACGTACTCAACGACGACGTCGAGACGCAAACCATGGTGATCGAAACCGCGGTACCAGGGCTGGCCGTGGTTCCCGCGATGGGGCAGGAGTTGGCACCCTCGCTGTGGGAGACTGCCAGCGTCGGTGCGTGGAAGCGGACGCTGCAGCGCCTGGGTCGGCGCGACGACGTGGTACTGGTGGACTTACCTGCGGGTATGTTCGGGCCGAGTGCAGAGATCCTTTCCGCGTGTACCCACGTGCTTGGAGTGCTTCAGGCGGACGTCATCCCCAAGCGTTCGTTCGAGATGTTCCGCCGCGCGCTAGACGCAAACCCGGACATGCCTCGGGTGATGGGGGTGGTGCTCAACATGTTCGAGCGCTCCCACGCGCCCTCGGTGTCCGTGCTCGTGGAGGCAGGCGACATCGTGCCACCAGAGTGGTTACTCGAGACGACTATTCCTCGCAACCACGTGTTCTCTCACGCTTGTGATCAAGGCATGCCAGTGAGCTTCTCCCACACGGATGCGGCGCGTACCATCGGCGTGTTGTTCGACGCTGTGGCCGCGGAGTTTCGTACCCGGCTTTGCTTGGATTCATCCACGCAGAGTTCACTGAAGTCCTTCTTGTTGTAGATCGGCTGTGGTGCGCCGGCCGCGGAGGCTCGTCGTCGTTCACCCTGATGCGAGTGTTTCACTCGCGTGATGAAACGCAGCTCGAATCCACCGCGTACGTAGGGGGATCGTTCGCAAACTCTCCTAACGCGCCGCAAACTGATGCAAGGCTCAGGTTTGTCTTTGACGCGTAGTCGGAGCGAAGATATGTAAGAGATCGCAGCTGGGACCTTGCGGTCCTGCAAAGGGGGGCAGCGGTCGTGAGCGTTCAGGGGAAGCCACCACTCGATAGCTTGATACCGACGACGGTTCCTAAGTCGTCGGTGAGTGGTGCCGGACCGAAGACGAGGCCCGCGCCGAGTCGTCGGCGGCGGCTCGGGTTGCGTTTGGGTGGTTGTGGGGTGCTGCTGTTGCTCTTGGCTTTGGTGTCGCCGGCCGAGCGTTTGCGCGCGCCTGGTAGTATGAACAGTGGTCACGAAGCAGTGGAATGTGAACAATGCCACCGCCCTGCGCCTGGTACGCTGCGACAACAACTCCAGGCGAATGCGCGTCATGCACTGGGACAGCGTGATGAGGCCGTCGACTTCGGCTACGTCGCAGTCGGCAACGCAGATTGTCTGGCGTGTCATGAGCGCCCGTTCGACCGACACCCGGTTTATCGATTCAACGAACCACGGTTTCAGCAGGCACGCCAGGTGCTCGGTCCTCAGACTTGTACGAGCTGCCACGCCGAACATCACGGTGTTCGAGCCACCGTGCAATCGGGATTTTGCAGTGAATGCCACGCCGACCTGAACGTCGAGGACGACCCAGTCGACGTGCCTCACGTGACGTTGGTTGCAGAGAAGCGCTGGGACACCTGTTTGGGGTGTCACGATTTTCACGGCAACCATCAGTTCACCACTCCGACGAAGCTCGAAGAACGGATATCGAACGGCGTCTTGGAGCGATACCTACTGGGCGGAGATAACCCATACGGCGGTGAACTGCTGTCGCCTGCGAAGGAGAAGCGCGACGATGTTCTGGACTAAGAGTTTTACGGCTTTCGTACTCCTGGGAGCGTTGCTCGGCATCTACCTGTTCGTCAGCGCGCCGCCTCCGCTTCCCGCTCACGCACGAGTCGAAGGGCCGCGAGTCAGCGTGCGCGAACTGTTCGACATGGTTGCTGCCGAAAACGCGACAGTGCGCACGCTTTATACGAGTCGCATCGTCGGTCCTGGCAAAGAGGTGGGGCTTTCGTTCGACGAAGACTGGCAGAAGCCCGAAGTGCAAGCTGGCCCCCTGCCTGCGCTGTTCTTGCGCGAAACCGCGCGCAACTTGGAACGACGGCCCCCACCACTCGGCTTGTTTCTGGGATCTGATGCGCCGATCGCCGAGGCCAATCTGTTTACAGGAAGCCAGCAGCTCGAGTTCGAGCAAATGCGAGTCGACGAGAAACCACGCTACTTCGTCGTGCCAGACACGGGGCTGCAAACGGCCATGTATCCCGACTACGCGTCGGCTGCTGCCTGTGTCGACTGCCACAACGAGCATCCCAACAGCCCTAAAAAGGATTGGAAGCTCGGCGACATGATGGGGGCAACGACCTGGACGTACCCGGATGCGACGCTGAGCGTGCAGGAAGCGCTGGGGGTATTGCGAGCCCTGCGTGAAAGCTTTCAAGAGACCTATCAAACGTATGTTCACAAGGCGCAGACCTTCGACAACCCACCCAGCATAGGAGAACGATGGCCTACCCACGGGTACTACCTTCCGAGTCCGGAAGTGTTCATGGCGGAAGCTCAGCAGCTTGCCTCCAGCAAGACGCTGCAAATTCTGCTAGCCCAGTAAGCCTGGGTTCCGTTTTCCCGACGCGAGCGCCGAGCGCCAGTTGGTCTCACGGGTTGACGTGGCTCGGCGCGATCCTGAGCGTCGTGGGGTTGCTGGTGTGGAGTACGCTGGGTGCGCCGAGTGCGCTCGTGGCACTTCAGTCGCAGCCATGGTTCAAGATCGGTAGCGGCTCTCTGCTCGCTTTGGCAATCGCTTTTCAGTGGCTATTGTCGTTCACGCGTGCCCAAGGGGAGGCGCGTTTGGCCAAGCGTCTCTACCGTTGGCACGACGTGGTGGGAGCTTTCATGCCGCTGATCCTGCTGGGGCACTCCAAGGCGTTTGGTTTCGGATACCTGGCGATGCTGAGCGGCATCTTCTGGATCAACACCGCCCTGGCTTTCTTGGGACCGAGCCGAGTAGCCAAGCTTCGCCCCCACGCGTTTACGTGGCTGGTGGCGCACATCGCGTGTTCGGTCGTGGTGAGCGGTCTCGCGGCGTATCACGCGTGGACGGCTCTGCTGTTCGAGTAGCTGCGTTGTTCGAGTAGCTGCGTCGCTTCGGGGGGGGGCTCGGATGTAGGGGCATGAGTGGTACACGCCGCTCTGGGTAACGAGCTTGCTCGGCGATCCGTGGGTCGGCTAGGCTGAGCTCCAGCCCGTGCTCGATTCGAGCGCAAAGGAACCGCTCGCCTCTTGTCCGCGACCCGCCGCAAAGCGCCGCACCGCTCACCTTCCACGACACTGCCGTTGCTGCTCGCTGCAGTTGGCCGCCTTGCGAACGGCGCTAGTCGTGCTCTCGCGCTGCTGTTCTGTGTGGGCCTCGCGCTCAACTACTTCGTGGTCGCAACGCACGAGAACGTCAACTGGGACGAGTTTGCGCTGTTGTTGCGTGGCGCCATCACACTGGACACTGGTGTGCTCAACGGGGGCGGCAGGCCCGGACTGGGGACGGTCCTCACGATGCCGTTCGTTGCCGACTGCGCCAATTCCGTGAGCGCCGCACTCGCCATGCGTTGGCTTTGGGGCGTGTTCTCGCTGGGCGCGGTCGCCGCGTTCATCGTGCTGTTACGGCAACTGCTCGGCCAGCGTCGAAACGTGTTCGCACGCCGCTCGGCCACGCACGATGCCCTGTTGGGAGCGGCCCTGCTCACGCTCATTCCACTGTGGCTGCGCTGGTCCGTGCAGATCCGGACCGACCAGGGCGCGCTGTTCTTCGGTCTTTGGGCAGCGGTGTTGCTCAACCACTCGCTGAAGAGACCCTGCGTCGCGGTGCTTGCAGGCGTGGGGCTCGTGCTTGCTGCGCTGTTCACCCAAAAGGCGGCCTACGTGGTCGCGCTGGGAGGCTTGCTGTGCTTCGGAACTCAGTGGCTCAGCGGAGACTTCGAACGCAAACGCGAGCTGCGACGAGCGCTTTGGTTGTGCGCTGGTGCGCTACTGACTGCCGTGGGCTGGAAGTTCTATGTCGCGACGTTCGAACAACCCCCGCGTGTCTCCACGTGGAAGTCTGGCCAACGGGTCTTCGACTACTACCGCGAAACGCTGGGTTTCCAGCTCTATGAACATCTGTTCGAGTACCTCAAACCGCACCTGGCGCTGGTCGTCGTCGGCGGAGCTTGTGCGTTGTGGGCCAAAGTCTCGCGACGGGCGTTGCGGCGGGAGCTCGCGCTCGCGATTTTCGTGACTGCCCTCGGCGTCTGCATCGCGCTGTTTCACAGCGCAGCGTTCGCGTACTTTTGGCTGACCATCGGTATGTTCATCGCAGCTGCCGCAGTCATCTCACTCGGGCCGATTCGGGCTGCGTTGCCTGCCTGGGTGGCGGATGTAGCCAGCTGCGCAACCTGGGGTGCGCTCATATTCTGCGTGAGTGAACCTGCGGGGCGCCTACACGATGACGACAACTCTCATCAGTACGAAGCGCTGGCATTCGTGGAACGCAACTTCGAACCGTCCGACGTCGGCTTTCACCCAGAGGGTGCACTGTTGTGTCGCGCGTCGCGCAACACGTTTCGCACATACTTTTCGCAGGCCATCGTACGCGAGTTCTACGGAGACGATGCTGAACGCGCCGCCGCAGACTTCGTGCAACGTTTTCGCGACGAGCCCGTGATGTTCATCCTCGACTCCTACCGTTTGCGGCAATTCCCCGCATCTGTCATTCGATTTTGGAGTGAGCACTACGTGGCCGCCACGCCTTCGGTTTCGATCCTGGGCGCCCAGATCGAAGCCACGAGTGGAGCGGTCGAGTCATTCGAGGTAATCGTGGAAGGTGACTATCAGTGGTCACCCAGTGACGGGCGAACTTCACTGCGCGTGAACGGAAAATCTCTCGCCGCGGGGGAGCGCGTGCGTTTGCCGCTCGGCGAATATCGACTGTCCACGGGCGAAACGGGCGCTGGGGTGTTCCACTGGGCGGTGTCGGACGCCGTGCCCGCTCGAGGTCTGCCCTTCTTCGACTTCGTGGTAGCCGCCGAGCTGAGCGGCAAGGTTTATTGACCCTCGCAAGAACGACGTTCCCTAGCGGCCGTGTCCCTGGGGGTTGGGTCTGTGATTCACCGCGCTGGTTGCGATGTTTGCCTGGGCCCTGTATGGGGTGCTGATGGCGAACTTGGGCACGGTTGGCATCATCGGCGGTAGCATGGCTGGCTTGCTTGCGGCACGCGCGCTGAGTGAGCACGCTCAGCGAATCGTCGTTTACGAAAAGGACGAACTGCCCCATGAACCGAGTCCACGGAAATCGGTTCCTCAGGGAACGCACCCGCACGTCCTGCTCGCCGCAGGAGCTCACGTGCTCGAACGGTGGTTTCCAGAGCTGTTCGAGCAGGTCAGCGCTGCGGGCGGACTTCACGCGGACATGAGTGCGGCCAACAACTGGTTTCACTTCGATACGTGGAAGCGTCGTTTCGACTGCGGGGTTGGGGTACATTTTCAGAGTAGGCCGCTGCTGGAGTATCAGATTCGAAGCCAGGTCGAACGGCTGCCGAACGTCGAGTTTCGGCGGGCCCGTGTCGTGGGGGCGTGCTGGCCGGACGCGGGACGCCCGCGTCTCGATTTCGAGACAGGGGCAAGTATGGATCTCGATTTGTTGATCGATGCTTCTGGGCGTGGTTCCAAGTTGCCCACGTGGCTCACCGAAAACGGCTACGACCCGCCTCGGGTCGAAGAGGTCGTGGTCGACGTCAGTTACACGAGCGCCAGCTTCGAGCCTCTCACCCCGAGGGATTGGCAAGGGATGTTGATTTACCCCTCGCCTCCCGATGGTCGTCGGGCTGGCGGGGCGCTACCGATCGAGGGCGGGCGTTTGTTGGTTTCGATGTTCGGTTGGTGTGGGGAACACGCCGAGCTGGACGATGCGTCGTTCATCGAATACGCGCAGTCTCTACCGCGCCCGGACATCGCGAACGCAGTGCGCGATAGTCGACGGGTGTCAGCGTTTTCGAGCTTCAAGTATCGCAGCGCGCGCAGGCTACACTACTCGCGCTTGCGACGCTTTCCCGCAGGGACATGTGTGATTGGAGACGCCCTGTGTTCGGTCGATCCCGTGTTTGGCCAGGGCATGACGCTAGCAGCACTTTGTGCGGACTTGCTCGAACGCTGCGCCAGAGAGTGCGGTGGTCTACCCGGGCCAACCGCAAGCCGCTTCCAAGCCAGAGCCCTCGGTGTGTGCGAAACGGCGTGGATGTTGTCTACGACTGAAGACTTCAGGTACGCCGAGGTGCGCGGGCAACGTCCGTTCGGCGTTGGTTTTAGTCACTGGTACACTGCCCACGTGCATCGTTTGGTCGGCGCGGATGACGACGTCTACCGTCGTTTCGCGCGGGTGATGCATCTGCTCGAGCCACCGACGACACTGTTTCACCCGTCGGTGGTTGCCAAGGTCGTGCGCGCTTCGATCAGGGGTGCCCCCGCAACTCTCGACAGACCCCGCGCGGTCGATGACGTTGGGCTGCTGGGTGATGAGGGGCACAGTTGAAAGCAACAGTTGAGAGCAACAGTTGAGAGCGATTGGTGTCGAGTGCAAGAGTGGTCCACGGGGAGTCGGGGCGCGGCCCTTGCGCGGCTCCGACCCGCCGCGGGCGCCGAGATCGACGGGCGCCTGGCACAACCAATGATACCAATGCTCAGCTCTGCGCGGTTTGCGTGAGGTTGCAGCTAGTGGTTCCAGGCGTCTGACGGCGCGCCCGCTGCCGCGCGGCATCCCTACCAAAGCCGAGTGAGGGCGCTGTCCGAAAGTGAAACAGCATGCTTCGTTCGGGCTCGAGGCGCGGTCACCGCTCGGTGTGCGGCTGGTCGACGTAACGCATATCTGGCAGCGTAATTTGCGCTATCGATAGCGGGGTGAACGCCGCGCGGGGTCGTGCTGGTGCCCTCAAAGACGATCATGGCGCCGAACGCTTCACTACTCGTCATGCTTGCGTCGGGTGACCTAGCGAGAATGCATCGACCTGGTTGGATTCGCTCTCCCGCTAGGCCGACAGCTTTCAAAAACCAGTGGGATCGGCCGCGCCGCTCGTGGGAATTGAGCAAGCTGTGCGAACGCAGTTCGGTCTAGTTGTGTTGTTGGTCGCGGCCTGTACTGGCAATGAGTCGGCGGGGGATGACTCCTCCAGCGCTGCAGCCACTGGCGGCTCGTCTTCAGTTGGAGCGGGTACATCGACCGCAGCCTCCACGGGTATGGCGAGCGCTGGCGACAGTTCGATGCATGGTGAATCGCCTGGGGGTAGCGGCAGTACGACAGCCAGCGGCACTGGCCAACCCGACGATGCCCCGGGGAGCGGTATGCCGTCGGATGACGGCGGGGGCGGGGCTGGCGGTGACGAAACGTCCGACGATCTGGACGATTCGGGCTTCGCAGACGAGGCGGCCGCCGACGATCTGGAGATGGACGACTTTGCCGACGATCCTGGGCGTTCGGACGAAGTTGACGCTGGTGACTCGAGCCCAGACGTACCTGCCTCGGATGACGCCGCAGCGGACGACGCTGCTGCTGTAGACGACGCGCTCGACGACGTGATGGCGGACGATGCGCCACTGGATGATGCGACAGCAGACGACGCGCAAGTAGACGGCGGGGTGCTGGCTGTGGGTGAACGATGTATCACGCCGTCGTCATACCCGAACTTGTTCTCGTCTCTTCTCGACAAAACTGCGGAAGAAGTGAACGACAAAGTGCAGGGCGCATTCGAACAACTCTTCCACGGGGACAACAACCAAACCGTGTTCTACGAGTCGGGCGACGACGGCTACATCTTGGACGTCAACAGCAACGACGTGCGGAGCGAAGGGCAGTCGTACGGCATGATGATTGCGGTCCAGCTCGATCGCCAGGACGAGTTCGACCGCATCTGGCGCTGGACGCAGCGGGTGATGCGGCAGCCGTCGGGCACGTATGGTTGGCACGCGACCACTTCGGGACAATTGCTGAGTACGGGCTCAGCGCCCGATGGTGAAGAGTATTTTGCGATGGCACTCATCTTCGCCAGCCATCGCTGGGGTGACGACACGGGCATCAACTACGCGGAGGATGCTAGGTCGGTGCTGGCCGCCATGTACGATCAGGGGCTGTTCGCCATCGACGAGCAGCTCGTGAAGTTCGTGAGCACGGTCAACTACACGGACCCGTCGTACATTTTGCCCTCATTTTACGAAGTGTGGGCGTGTTTCGACGACGACCCCGAGCGTGCTGCGTTCTGGCGTGCAGCTGCAGATACGGGAAGAGCGTTCTTTCCGAAGACGGTCAACCCCAACACGGGGTTGGCGCCGTACCTGGCCAACTACGATGGTTCTGCGCGAGACGACTTCAACGCTGACTCGTATCGTGTCGTCGGCAACATCATGATGGACCACTACATGTACGGAGTAGATCCTTGGCAAACGACGTTCGCCGAGACCTACGCAGCGTTTTTCACCAACGCGCAGCAAGCTCAGAATCCAGGCGCCGAGTTCACGTTGGATGGGAACCCAACTGTCCGATACGGTTCACCCGACGCGGGTCTTGCCGCGCAAAATGCGATGGTCGCGTTCGGAGTGCCCCCCGAACAGGGGCGATACTTCGTCGATTACTTGTGGGAGATGAACATCCCGACGGGGCAGTATCGCTACTACAGCGGCTTGCTCTACATGTTGAGCTTGCTGCACGTCAGCGGAAACTTCCGCGTGTATCACTGAAGGGAGCCAGCGAGCGACGGCCCAGGGCACACGTCAGGTGCGCAGCGCGGTGCGAACTGAGCCCGACCGCGGCGCCTGATGAGCTTCGGGCACACGTTCGGTGGGCCGAGCCGCGAGAAATCTCGATGTGGTTCGGCTGAGGACGGTTGCTGAGCCGCCGACGCGCCCTTGGGGTACGTCCTCACGTGGGTAGTTCTCGAAGACGTCAGGTTTCCTGGGTTCGTGCCACCGTGGTGGCGGGGCACTTGGGGTTGGCCTGTGAGGGCTACCTGGGGGACGCCCAAACCACGAGCGGGGCTGGAACCCCTGGCGCGCGACTTGCGGAAGCCCCCGATGGAGGAGCCCCTGACGGCGAGTTAGGTGCGGGTCGAGACAGCGCCGCGCCAGACGCAGGCGGAGCGTCGGGTGCGTTTTCCGACACGACCAACACGGCGACCGGGGGGCTGGAGGGCGACTCGGTCCGGGCTGACGACGACGTTTCCGCTGAGGAACCCGCCGATTCGGCAAATGCTCTCGGCAGCTGCACGCAAGCCCGTGAAGACCAGCGTGGCGCTTCACGTCCCGCGCTGCGCAGGCTCTCGCGTGAGGAGCAGATGAACACGCTGCGCAGCTTGCTTGGAGATGTGTTCGACGATCCTGAGATCGCCCAACGCCTCCAGGGCCTGCCTTCCGACACCACCCGGTCCGCAGGGGACTTCGCCGAGAGCGTACCCGTCGGATTGGCCAACGTGCTGGCTCAGGTTTCCGAGCGCGCTGCGGAGCTGATACTCGGTAGCGACGACGTGCGCAGCGAGCTTGCTCCGTGCGCCAGCGAGCTGCCGCTGGACGAAGAGTGCGTGGAAACGCTGGTTCGTCAGTTCGGGGAGCGGGTTTGGCGGCGCGAGCTCAGTGACGACGAAGTGGAGTCGTACCTGGCGTTTCATGGTGCGGCGGGAGCTGGTGACGCAGGCCTCTCGCTGCTCCTCAGGCGCTTGTTACAGAGTCCTACCCTCGTCTTCCACGTAGAAGCGGGAGATGGCACCGAACACATTGGACGCTCGCGGCTCACGCAGTTCGAAGTGGCGTCTCGCGTCGCATACGGATTGACTGGGACCATGCCCGATGCCGAGTTGCTGAGCGCTGCTCGGGACGCGCAGCTCGCGTCCGTCGACGACGTAGCTGAACACGCCCGCCGCCTGCTCGACACCGAAGCAGCGCGCACCAAGCTGCGTGACTTTGCCCGATTCTATGCGCACTTGGAAGAGCGCGCAGATCCTTCCGCGGTCCTCGCCGAGCATCACGGTGTCGACTCCCGGGGATTGGCCGAGGCGATGCGGGACGAGGTGTTCGAGTACTTCGATGTCGTGGTCTACGAGCAGCGTGGCAGCTTCGCCGACCTGATGACGCTGCCTTGGGCGTTTCCGCGCAGCGATGCGTTGGCTCAGATTTACGGTGAAGCGGTGAGTGACGGCGCAGAGCCTGCCGTCGTCGAATCGCATCCTGGCCTGCTGCACCGACCTATGATGTTGCTTTCGGCGGGCAGACGCACCAACCCCATCGTTCGCGGCGCGCACGTACGCAAGCAGTTCTTGTGTGCTGACTTGCCGTTACCCCCCGACGTCGAGGCCGTGGCTGCGGCACAAGAGGAGCTCCTCGACAGCGACTCGCTAGACAACCGCAACGCCGTGGCGCAGGCGACGTCGGGTGCCGCGTGCCAAGGGTGCCATCAATTGGTCAACCCCTTGGGGTTCGCATTCGAAGCTTACGACCAGCTTGGGGTTCTGCGCTCTCAGGAAGTGATCCTGGACGATGAAGGGGGCGTGATCGCCACCCACGACATCGACACCGAGGTGCAGGCACCACTTCTCGGTGCCGGCGGACCTGACGTGATTGCCGATTCGCACGAGTTGGTTTCTGCCTTGGCGACCAGCCCTGATGCAGAGCGGTGCATGGCGCAACGCTTGCTCGAGTACTACCAGCTGCGGGTCACGGACCGCGAGACGGATGCTTGTGTCGTGGATGAGACTGCTGCGCTCGTAGGTGAGAGTAGCCTGCGTGAAGCGTTGGTGGCGCTAGTTGCCAGCGAGGACGTGTTCTGGCGGGAGTTGAGCGATGAAAATTGACGTGTTCGGGCGCCGCGCCTTTCTGCTGGGTGGTGGCTTCTCGCTGGCCGTTCCGTTTCTGCCATCACTGCTTCCGTCGAACGTCAAAGCCCAAGGCGAGGAGCGGCGCTGCCGCTACGTGCAGGTGCTGAACCCTTACGGACCCGCCACACGACACTTGTACGCAGAGCTTGCCGAGCAGGACAAGCAGCTCATCGAGGAGTTCGTCGCTGTGAAACCGCTGAGCGACGTGGCAGGTGATATCTCGCCCATGCTCGCGGGGGCGCTGTCCGAACTCCGCGACAAGATAACACTGATCCACGGGATGGATGTTATCTCACGCAACGCCAATCACAACTGGTGCTTTCCAACCTGCGCTTCCAGTTACGCCGAAGGGCTGGATGGCGACAACTATCCACCAGTGTCGGGGCAACCGTCCATCGACGTGCTGATGGCGAACTCGGACAAGGTGTACGCTTCGGGCACGCCTGCCGCACAGCGCTTGCTCGTGCTCAATCCCGTCGAGACTGACGGTTACAGCGAAACGCGGTCGTTCTCTTGGCAGAGAAACGCTTCGGGCGAGATCGAGATGGTGCGCCCGATCAAGTCGACGTTGGGTCTGTTCGACTTGCTGGCTTCGGGCTGGTCGAGTGACGACGAGGACGCCACCACGACAGACGGCGATCAGGAAGCCCTGTTGCTCAACGCGCTTCAAGATGACTATCGCGCGGTGGCTAGCGGCTCGAGGCTCGGGCGTGCAGATCGGGAACGGCTGGAGGCGTACATGGACTTGCTCCACGATGCCGTGCGGCCCGCAGCGGTACCCAGTCAGAACAGTTGTGTGGCGCCCGAGCTCGCTGACGAGGTCGACATCGACGCCAAGGTGATGAATCAGATCCGTCTACTCACGGCAGCCATGGCTTGTGGCGTCAATCGCGTGGCGAGTCTGACGCTGGGTGCGTCCCAAGGATACGACGTGCGCCACACGGATCATCACGACTTCATTTCCGTGGAGGACGACATCGGCTTGGTCGAGGACCTAGTCACGTCCGGGCGTTGGGTGGGAGAACTGGTGCGCTCTTTCGACTCCATGCCGCACGGTGAGGGCACGCTGCTCGACGAGTCGCTCATTTATTGGAGCGCGCAATATGGGAACGTTCGCATCGGTGATGCGCATCGATCGACGAACATGCCCGTGATGGTAGCGGGCAGCGCTGCAGGACAGCTGCAGACGGGTTATTACGTCGACTATCGCAAAGACGGTCACTTGAAAGACGACGAGGCGCGTGGGATCCCCATCAACAACCTGCTGGTCACTTTCATGAATTGCATGGGGCTCGGGTCTTCGGACTACGAAACCGAAGGCCGTGTTGGCTACGGCGATTACGTCGACGAGTTTTTCGACAATCCGCTGCGGGCTGAGCCTGAACGTTGGGCGAGTACCGAGGGCCGTCGCGCCGTGTTGCCCTTTTTCTATCGGGGACCCGAGCTGGGATAGCGCGGGTGAACCCTGCGTTGCTTTGAGCGCTAGCGGCTAGGACGGAGTTAGTGGGACAGGGCGTCATCCAACCACGGGATGACGTTGTCGATTTGGGCGTGAAGTCTTCGAGTGCGGTGTGCTACTTCGGGTAACTCTCCTGGCTTGAACTTGGCGTGTGCTGCAGCGAGCCGCCACTCCTGGGGCTGAAAGCCGGCTACACCCACGGAGAACCAGCCAACCGCCTTGACGACGCCCCGCACCAACGGCGAGTCGGAAACGACGGCACGAGCGAACGGCTTGCGCCGCACGACGTCGTTCAATTGCTTGCGCTGTGCTGCGTTCGGTGCACCCCCGCTGGTAAACACCAGTAGCCCCAGTCGCTCGAGATCCTTGGTGGCGAGCAGAGCCATGTATCGATCCCATTGCTCCTGGCTGGGATTGATGGATCCATGCAACATGATGAGCCGCGTGTCATCGAACGGCGCATACGCGAACACCCTGTTAGCCTAACAGTTCCCAGCACGGCCGTCAGTCTCATCCTCTGGCGGTCACACTGGCCACCGTTGCCCGTCGATTGGCGGTCCGTGCCTCGCCCTGCGCCTACTGCAATGGTGGTTTCGCCCCGAATTCTGCGATTTCGGGAGCTTGTCGGGGGTAGCGTAGATCGGGACCGACACGTTAGGATGCCGCGCCCGCGGCTGGTAGGCGGGCGGAGGATGAGGTAGTCATGACGGAGTCGGAAACGGGCAAGGGAGCGGTCGCGGCACGTTTGCCTTGGGCAGTGGCTGTAGTCGCCGTAGGGGCGAGCGTGCTGCTAGTTTTCAAGGGAGTGTTGCCCGCCCAGGCACTCGCAGAAGAGCGAGAGGACGCCATCTCTCGTCTGGAAGGCGAGCTCAAGGGCGTGCGCGACGGTGCCGACAAGCAGGCTCAGCAGATCGACGAGTTACTCAAAGACAAGGAAGGTCTCAGTCAGGAGGCTACCGTGACCAAGGTACGGCTGGAGCAGGCGCTCGTCGATAAGGCGACCGCACTTGCCGCGCTAGAGCAGGCGAAGAAGGAGCTCAGTGATGCGCTAGGGACGCAGATCGCCGCGGGAGACGTATTGATCAAGGAAGTGAATGGCGAGCTAGTGGTCGACGTGTCCGACAAGTTACTGTTCGACAGCGGGCAGACCGAACTGAGCGAAGCAGGGCAGGAACTGCTCGCTGACGTGGCTAAGAGCATGAAGCGGTTACCGCCGTCTCAGGTGTTTCGGGTGGGTGGACATACCGACAGCCAGCGCGTCGTCAGCAAGGAGTTGATCGAACAATACCCGACGAACTGGGAACTCGCGGCAGCGCGCGCTACCAACGTGGTGCGCCACTTGCAGGAACAGGGTAGGGTGCCGGGGCGTCAGCTGATCGCTGCATCGTTTTCTCAGTACCAGCCCGCGTCCAGCAACAAGACGGACAAGGGGCGGCAGAAGAATCGTCGCATCGAAATCGTGCTGCTGCGCAAGCGGCGCTGAGTGAGCATCAGGAGGAATCGAATGACGGACGTAGTCGTAGTAGGTGATGGCCCAGGCGGACTGAGTGCGGGACTGTTCCTGGCCAAGAATGGCGTCGATGTCGTGGTGTACGGACAAGACAAGACGGCCATGCATTGGGCGCTGCTCAAGAACTACCTCGGGTTCGAAGAGATAACGGGCAGCGAATTCCAGACCAAGGCTCGGGCTCAGGTGAGCGGCTTGGGCGCGCGGCTGGTCGACGAACGCGTCGAGTCCGTCGCGCGAGTGGCGGATGGTTTCAGTGTCGAACTCGCTGGGGGAGAGAAGGTCCAGTGTCGTTTTTTGGTGCTCTCAGAAGGCAAGTCGCCGCGCCTGGCCACTCAACTCGGGTTGGCGTTCGATGAACGCCGTGGGCTGGTGACCGACAAGAACGGACGTACGACACTCGACGGCGTTTACGCGGTTGGTCGGTTGGCGCGCCCGGGTCGCAGTCAGGCTATCATCAGTGCGGGCGACGGCGCGGCAGCAGCCATCGACATCCTTTCGACAATCAAGGGAGAAGACTTCGCGGACTGGGACTCACCACCCGAGAACGAGTAGCGGCTCCAGACGGCGGGTATCCCACATTGGACGTGCGCTCAGGGCGAGACTGTCGTGACCTCACCTGACTCACTGATGCGGACTAACGTAGGCGCTTCATGGGTGAGTAGCATGTAGGTTCCATGCCTCGTCACGAAGTTCTGGGTGTTTCGGAAGACCGGGCCGCCGCGTTCGGGACCTTCGAATACGACGGTCTCCTTAGCTTCCGCGAAGTTCGCGGGATCGCCGACGCGGAGGCGAGTTTCGCCGTACTTGGTGGTCCACAGCGCTACCATCTGATCACCAGCGGCACCCACTGCCAACCAGCGACCGATTTCGAAGCTCGACCAAGAGCTGGTCGCTTCTTTGCAGCCATCAGCGCTGCAAATGAGCCGACCGACGCTCAGTTCGTCTGCCTTGCCACCGCTCCAAAACAACTCGATCTGACCATCGCTACAGCGGTGGGCGGTCAGCTTGCGTGTGAACGGCATCTTGCCGCTGACAGGGGCCGACCACTTGCCGTCTCGCAAGAAGGTGGCGTGAACGCTGGTGTCGCCGCCCGAACTGCGTTGGGCGTCCCGTTCCCCTTCAGCACGCCCCCATATCGCGACGCCAGGTGTGTTCCCCGCCGTGCACGCGTGCAGGTAGCCCGAAAAATCGCCAGAAAAGCTAGCCGCCTGGGTTAGTTTGTTGCGCGCCACAGTGTGCAGCTGCCACTTGACGTCAGGGGGCGTACCTTCCAGCCACGTCACGAAGTTGGAAACCCCCAGCGGCTGACCATTGGAAGCCAGCTTGGGGTCGAAGCTGGCTTCGGCTTTGACTTTCCCTTTGGACATCAGGAGAGCAAGGTAACCTTTACCTGCTTCGCCCTGCTCGACCACGACGCCGTCGCGGGCGGCGATTTCTCCACCGCGAAAGCCCACTTCCTTGCCGTCACTAACCGCGTAGGCCTTTCTGCCTTGCTCCGTCAGTCCGCTCAGGATGGCCTGGTCGTCTGCGAGCAACTTGACCGACTGTTGCGCGAGTTTGGGGAAGTCTTGCGGGACGACAGTACATTCGACGCCGCTGCTCGTGGTACCGCAGATCGTCAGGGGGCCACTTGGGCTCTTGAGTAGCAGGCGAAGGTCACCCGAACTCGTCACATGCGTGCCTGCAACCTGATAGTCTTTGCCAAGCAGTGGTTTCCAGCCGTCGCTGCTTTGAAGCGAGACGTCGTGTTTGGGAACGGGGACGGCTGCGGTCGCATCTGCTTTCAATCCAGCAGTTGCAGCAGCCTCCCACAGCTCTGCCGCTCCAGGGAGAATGGCTCCGTCGGGTGCGAACCTACACCCGGGGCTTTCTGTCTCTTCGTCGCAGCCGAGTTGCCCTTTGAGCGACCGCTTGAGTAGCTTCGCGCCTGTGTCGTTGCCCAGGCTCGAGAACAGCGCATTGGCGTAGCCTTCGCACCGACCTGGCCACTGACCCTTCGCATCCCAAGCTTTCGGCGGCTGCCGTTCAGTGAGTTCGATGCTGCGCAGACGCGCTGCGACCTGAGCGGGTTGATCGACACCATCGCCAACCATGCAGCGCGAGAACTCCGACCAGCTCTTGTTGGAGTCGCCACGGTCGCATCCTACGCTGAGCGCGCCAAGTACCAGGAACGAGAAACCGCGAGTCACCTTCATGTTTGGCCTCCACTAGTCGAGTGGAGGCAGAACTTACTCTGCAGTGCATGAACTGCACAGACCTAGTTCATGCAACGTGCGTCTTTGTCGTTCAGGTGGGGTTCTTTCATTCCGAGAGCTTCGGAAGCGGCGGGCAGGGGGTGACGGTTGGTGCCACCAGTAAACAACGCCGACATCCGTCGGCGTCAGCAAATGAAAGTGTTGGCGTCAGTAGCACTGGCGCCTTGGTCGTACGGGCCGTAGCCGCAGGGCGCTCATGGCGCCCCACGGCTTCGGACGTGTGCTCAGTCGTCGTCCGTTTCGTCCTTTCGTTCGACGATGTGGAACTCGACGCGGCGATTGTTCTGTCGCCCCGCGTCGGTCTCGTTGGTGTCGATGGGGCGTTCGAAGCCCATGCCGCGGAACGCGAGTCGCTCCTTGGCGGCGCCGTGTTCGACGAGCCAGTCGACGACCGCTTCCGCTCGGCGCCTGCTCAGGTCGAGGTTGTACTTGGCTGAACCAACGTTGTCGGTGTGTCCCTCGACCTCGAGTAACTCGATCTCGGGGTGCTCGTTGAGAACGCTGAGTACCGCCTCCAAGATCGGATCGCTCTCAGGTCGAATCGTCGCCTTATCGAACTCGAACTCGATGCGGTCGCGGATTACCACCTGCTGCCCTGTGATTTGAGCGCGCGGACAGCCGTTCTTCTGCGGATCCTTGGCGCCGGGCCCAGGAATGTCGGGGCAAGCATCGAACTCGTCCAAGATGCCGTCACCATCACGGTCTTTCGCTGCGGGGCAACCGTTCTTGGCGGGGTCGGGATCGGCCACGCCGGGCTCGTTCGGACACGCGTCGTTGTTGTCGTAGATACCGTCGCCGTCGGCGTCGGGTGGGCAACCGTGTTTGCTCGGGTCGGGGTTCGGCACACCGACGACCTGGCCGCAGGCGTCTACGTCGTCATAGATGCCGTCACCATCCGCGTCGGGAGGACAGCCATGTTTGGTGGGATCTGCGTTGGGTTCACCATGTTGCGCTGGACAAGCATCGTCCTCATCGTAGATACCGTCGCCGTCCGAGTCCGGGGGACAACCATTCGTGCGAGGATCGTTGGTCAGCACGCCTGGTACGTCGGGGCATGCGTCGTCTACGTCGGGAATGCTATCCAGATCGCGATCTGCTGGTGGAGGAGGCGTCTCTTCGGGTTGGGGTGCCCACTCCACGCTACCCACCGCGCGGAACAGCGGCGAGCCGACGCCGCGATTGAAGCCCGGGCCAAACCCGAGACCAAACCGCCAGTCGTCTTCCGTCAAGTAGTGGACGCCCGCCAGGCCTTCGATGGGTGTCGTGGGTTCACTGAAGAAATCGTCTCCAGAGTCGGAGAACGCCGTTTTGCCGAACACCTCGGGGCCGATGACCAGTCGGTCGTCGAAGAACCTGAAGCCCGCGGCCGCTCCGAACTGAAGATCTCCACCGTACGCACGGTCGTTGAAGTTGTCAGTCTCAGTGCTGAGCATCGTCCCCACGCGAGTGGCGTAGATGAACGGACCGACTTCTCCCGCCAACATCACGCGCGGCGCAAATCGCACGTGCCCGTCGGAGACGTAGGCTTCTCGGCGCCCAGTGGGGAAGAAAACCTGCGTACCGATTGCCAGCGTGGCAGGGCCTTGATACTCGCCCAGCAAGCGAACGTCGGCTCCTACGCGCAGGTCGCCGATGCCACCGCCGGGATCGGCCTCGTAAGTGACGCCGTTGATCGTGACTGGATCGCCGACTTGAAATACCAGCACTGGGAGATTGACCCCGAGTCGCAATCGTTCCCACAGGACCAAGCTCGCGCCTGCATGCGCGAACACTTGTTGTCCGACGACCGCTTCGACCTCATCGCCGTTGCCATCGTAGGCCACCAGAGGTTTGACAGCCCAATCGCCTGTGACACCCAGCGCCCAACGATTGTGTCCCCGCAGATCCAACGACTCGTTCCAAAACCAGTCGCTGCCTCGTTCAGCTGGGTTGAAGTTGTCGATCGCGATACCGTCACTGGCTTCTTGCGCGCGCGCGGTGTTGGGTGAAAACACAGACAGCCCGACCAAGCTGACCAAAGCTGCAATGAGCCACGGTCGCCTACGAGAGCCGTTCGTCTGAGGGCGTCGTTGCACTGTTCGGCGGCGCCGCACGAGCAGGGTCGTCACGCCGAGTGCGAACATCCACCAAGAGCCATTCGCATCGGTATCACCGACGCTGCAGCCACCACCAGCTCCACCGCCGCGCAACTCGACGGCGACTCCGGGCACGACGGGCGCCTCGTCGTCATCGTCGCTGTCGTCATCGCGGTCGTCATCGTCGTCGCGGTCGTCATCATCGCGGTCGTCATCGTCGCTGTCATCATCATCGCGGTCGTCGTCATCTCCAGTGCCCGCGTCTTCGTCAGCGTCGTCGTCCGTGGTGTCGTCGGCTGTCACGTCGTCGTCGACTGGTACGCCCGCTTCGATCACCTCGGCATCGGGCGTTTCCTCGTCGGGCACCCCTGCGTCGAGATTGCCTGCATCGGGCGTGATGACACCCGCTTCGGGGGCGCCGCCGTCACTCGGTTGATTGGGCTCGCCCACTCCAGCCTCCAGCGTTCCACCGTCCCCGGGTCCGACCCCGACAGCTATCGATGGGTCGAGATAGTCCAGGATGCCATTGTCGTTTGCGTCGCCGCGGCCCTCGATGGCGTCGGGTGCTCCGTCGTCATCACTGTCTTCATCCAACCAGTTTGGATCTCCGTCGCCGTCCGTATCCCCGTCCTCCGACCCGAGGTCGCTCGCGTCCGAGACCTCGACGCTCGTAGGAATGGTGTCTCCGTCGTCGTCCTCGTCGAGGAAGTTGGCGATGCCGTCTAGGTCGGTGTCGTCGTTCGAGTAGTTCCCGTCCTGGTCGAGGTCTTCGAGCAAGGTGGGGATCAGATCGTCGTCGTCGTCAGCGTCCAAGTAGTTGGCGATGCCGTCATCGTCGTCGTCGTCATCGGTCGGGTCTCCGTTGGCGTTTCGATCTTCCTCCGCCGTCGGGATGCCGTCACCGTCGTCATCCGCGTCCAGGAAGTCACTGACGCCGTCGTCATCCGTGTCTCGAGCGTCGTCGGGACTCCCATCGCCGTTCGGATCGGCTGACTCTTCCGCTGTGGGAATGCCATCGCCATCGTCGTCGGCGTCGAGTACGTCCGGGATCAGATCACCGTCCGTGTCGATGACGGTTCCCTCGAGCTGTTCCTCTGAGTCCAACAAGCCGTCGCCATCCGAATCAGCAACCCCTACTAGGGAGCCGATGTTGCACTCTTGGGCGTTGTCCAAGCCATCATCGTCGGTATCGAGAGCCCCATCTTGGACGAAGATCTGTACGGTCGTTACAGCTTGCTGACCGAATACCCAAGTGTCGAAGTAGGCGTCGTTTCCGATGCCGACCGTTCCATCGCTAGTGAAGTCACCCCACGTATGCGCGTTGACGTCCGACAACAAGCCATCTGGCAGGGTGACGGCAGGGTCGGGTGGATTGTCCGTTCCGTTTCCCAGCACCGCGGTGTCGTCCCAAAACATCAATGTTGCAGTATCCACTGCGGAAACTGGATCGACTTGTCTGATCGCGACGCCCGCGTTGGCGGTCTCTACGTCGACTGCCGTGAAATGGAACTCTCCGACCCCAAGCCAGATCCGAGCTTGATAAGGATCGGTCGAGGTAGGGACTACGTCACCCGAACCATCCAGTCCGTTCCAAGTGACCACGTTCGAACCTGGTGAAGCCGAACCTGTGAGGGTGGCGTCGTTCGGTCCGAATGCGAGGTCTCGATCCGTGTCGATCACGATCTGGTAGTTCGCAGGAGTGTCCGCAAGGAACTCGATCTGTCCCCCGATGCCCTCGACCAGTGCTTCGCAGCCCGCAATGCCTTCGAAGCTCAAGCTAGCCGCTTCGGGCTGCGGGTTCAGCGAGTTGGGAACGGAGACGTACAGCGGAAACTCCTGCAAGTCGTTGCACAGGTCGAGTTCGTCGACAGTCGCCCCAACGACCTCCTCCACTGCGGCTTTGGTCTGACTCGAGCGACTCAGTATCCCAGGCAGGCCCAGACTGTTACCCACGAAGCACATTTCTCCGCCTGCCAGCCCCATCAGTTCCAACTGCCACACGTATTCGGACGACGCGGTCACGGGGGTTCGCACGTAGAACACGGAGTCGAACGACGAATCGGCTTCGAACCCCGAAAGGACTCGCCAGTCGGTCGAATAAAGGCGACCGCCTCCCATCGGCGGCTCGCCGGGCGCTACGGGATCCGTATCGTTGGCACTCACAGAGATGTCGAAGGGGTCGACATCGTGATCAAATTGCACGGTGTGCACGCCTGGTGTCGCAGAAATGCGCAGCGGCTCGACGATCACGGCGGGCAGGTCCGCGTCTGGGAGGAGTCCGCTTCCAGCACTCAGGGTGAAGGTCGTCGTGGTTCCTGTCGGGTCAGTCACGGACACCGTGACGGGGTCGGAATTCTCGGCGTTTCTCGCTGAGATGTTCATGAAAGCGTCGCCATCGATGACGTCCACTAGGAGTCTGGTCTCGCTCGAGAGAATACCGACGCCTAGCTGCGCGCTTCCCTCCGCATGGCTTGAAGCTGGCGCGATACAAAGGGCTGATAACCCCATGGCTCCAGCTAGGAGGCTTGTGTTGACACGGCGGCTGAGCTGCATTGTTTCACTTCCTAGGTAAGGGAAAAAGGAAAACGCCCCGATGGGGCGGTCGAGCGTCGTGCAATGACCATACCGCCGCGTTACCTTGGCGCGAGCTCTCCCGGCCCGCCCGACAGATGAGCGGCTGTGGCGCTGGGTTTGCGCAGAGTTAATACCCAGTCAGCCCGATCGAGTGCTATCCGAACTCTGTGCTGGGCGCGGTCAGCTCGGTGTGGCGGAAACGCGCGCGATGATGGGCAGGTGGTCCGAAGCGACCCGAACCAGGGGGTGCTGGACTACAGACAGCGAGCGCAGTAGATGACGCGGATTCACCCAAATGTGGTCGATTGCGAATAGCGGTCGCCACGACGGAAAGGTTCTGGGCATTGGGATCGGACCCAAACGGTGAACCAGACGTCTGCGGCTAACCGCCCAGGGTAACCACTCGTTGAAGTCACCCATCACTACCGTCGGTCGCGTTTCGGTTCCCACGATGTCCAAGAGCCGCTGGACCTGCACTCGGCGTTCGTTGAAACCCAGCCCGAGATGCGTGACGATCACACGCAGCTGACCTCCCTTGGCTTTCACCGTCACGTCGAGCGCGCCGCGGGGTTCGTAACCGTCCACACTCAGGTTGTGGTGTTCGATTTTGGACGGTTCACCACGCAGCAGTAGTCCGTTGCCGTAGTCCCCTTTGAGGTTCGTCATGGTGGGGCCAGCAATCGCGCGACACTGAGTTTGCTCCGCCAAGTAGTGCAACTGGTGCGACACGTGGCTCGCGTCCCCACTCGACTCTACTTCCTGTAGACCGCAAATGTCGAAGTCCACCGACCGAAGCAGATCGGCCACGCGCGCTGGGTCCTTGCGGCGGTCTCGTCCTACGCAGCGGTGAATGTTGTACGAGCCGATGCTGAGCGTCGAGGAAGCCTCAGGCATTTCGGCGACCCAAGTTTCTGAGCAGACGTCGCGTCAGGGCCAGCAGCACGACCGCGAGTGTCAATACCAGCGCCGCCCACGAAATCGTGCTCCAGCTCGGGTTCGAGATGGCTGCGGCCAAGTTCGTCTTGAACACGTTGATCGCGAGGATGCCCGGCAAGAGCGACACGAACGTACCAATCACGAAGTCGCGCAGTCGAATGCCCGAGGCTCCCACTGCTAGGTTGACGATGGTGAACGGCGCGACGGGCAGCAGGCGAATCGCGATCACCGAGAGCAGCCCGCGACGGGTGGAGAGCTCCTTCAGACGTTTCATCCGAGGCCCTGCGAGGCGTTGTACGGTATCGTGTCCGAGTTGCCGCCCGGCGATGAAACCTGCGGCGCCCCCGAGGGTGGAGCCGAGCGATGAGTACAACACCGCCTCCCATAGCCCAAACGCCAGAGCCGTGGCCATGAACAGGGCGGTAATTGGTACCATCAACAGACTCAACCCGACGTACAGAGCAAGCACGATGGCCGGCGTCATCGGATGCTCGCGCAACTGTGCGGCTAGGTTGGCCAACGTCTCAGGCTTCACCCACTCTGCGAGCGGCGTCCACTTCCACGCTGCGGTCAGGCCGAGCAGTACACCCAGGCCAAGCGCTGCTTTGATCCACGGGTGTAAGCCCGCACTGGGCAGTTCGTCGCTCACGAAAGATTCAGCGACCTTGCCTGGAGCCTCCGGGCAATTTGGATCCACGAGTGCGATGTCGAGGGGGACGTTCTCGGGCTGATCTGACTCGAGCTCGATCGGGATGAGACGACGGTCTTCCGACGGGTTGCTGTCGATGAGCGTGACGAGTGACCCCTCGGCGGACAATCGCGACTCTAGTTCGTCAGGGGGCAGGCCCAAATGCTCGCCGAGTAGTCGGTTGCGCAGCGTGCGTATCGCGTTCGTCGCTCGTTCGTCGTTGGTGGGCGCTTCGATGGTCAGGTCACACTCGCTGTCGAAACCCATGGAGCGACGAGAAATGTTCGATGAGCCGATGCGCACTAGTCGATCGTCGGTGATCAGTACCTTGGCGTGCACGGTGATGGGTCTTTCCGCGCCCTCCGTCAGCACGACGGGGGCCACGACACGAAGCCGGCCATGTTTGTCCGCTTGGGTGAGTCGCGCGAGTTCTTTTTGTCGCAGTACGCCCATCGTGCCTTGCTCCAGTCAACCCGGACAGTGCCGAGGTAAGACGAGCACGACTTCGGGGCCGTTGGGTTCCAGAAGACGTTCGGCCAATGCTCCGCTCACACTCGGAGCGGTGAAGTATTGGTTCTCGATGTAGATGTATTCGCGGGCGGCAGCGATCGCATCGAGGTACAGCGCTTCGACCTCACGGATCATGGAGTTGCCGTCGCGCGTGGGCTGTGTGCGCGATATCGCGACGTCGACGTTTTCCATGTCTGGCACCAGCGACTTCGGCCACGCGTGCTGATTGACGTCGGTTGTCTTGACGAGCTCGTCGTTTGTGGCGCGATGCCAGCGCTCGCGGGCGAGTTCCCCGAGGGCCGCAGCTGCTGGACCCTCGACGGCAATCTGGACATCGTGGAACGGACCGTACTCGTCGCCGTTCGGTAATCGACGTCGAGGGTTATCAGCGCAGTGATCTGGCGTGTCCCAGCGATTGACCGCCAGATCGATACCACCAGTGAACGCGACGCAATCGTCGACGACGACGATTTTCTGGTGCTGCGAGGCGATCCACGGGAGTTCTCGATCGAACCGAAAGTGAAGGCGGTCACTCTTGATCCAACCCCCGCGACGGAAGACGGGTGCCCAGTCTCGCTCCAGCGCGTACACCAGAGAGAAGTCCCACTCGAGAAGGTAGACACTCAACGAAGGTTGGCGTTCGAGCACACCATCCAGCCAGGTGGCTAGGTCGGGCCCCTCCCCATTTTCGTCGGGTTGCAGGATGGTCCCCGTATGAATGTCCCAGCCGACCACCAGCACCGAGTGTTTGGCCTGCTCCGTGGCATCGGCGAACGCCTCGAAGTAGTCGGCAGCGTCGATCAAGAAGCTGACCCGCGTGGCTCGCTCCACGCGCCAGCAATTCCTGCCAGGCTCGATGATCGCGGGTTCGCGGGGGGGTGCAGGGGCGGCGCTCGTCACAGTCGTGCGCCGCTGTGTTCGTCGCTTGCCCGCGCGACGCAGGGGGCGAGTTTATTCGAGTTGCTCTTCACGTCGATGAACCTGACAGGCACACAACCTGGAAACGTCATGCTCGAACTCCTGTGAGTAAGGCGAGGCAGAAAGCCGCGTGGGTCGCAATTTGTCCCGTCCTCCGCATCGATGCTCACTTGTGTGCAGGACGGATCCAATATGCCTCGGGGCTCTGCAATGTTCATACCCAAGTGACCTTCCCCCCTTTGACGGGTCTTAACTTGGGGAATCACTCGCCGAACAACTGGATCTCTTTGGCGCCCGTGTTGCCGCCCGTGGTCGTCACAGCTTCGACGCGTACGCTGCGTGCCGTCATCGGAGGTTCGAGGGCAAATTGGTAGAGCTGCTCGGGATCTGGCGTCAGGTAGGGGCCGAGCACGGTGTCGTCGTCGAAAATGAGCTGAACGCTTCGAACGATCGCGCTCCCGTCCGTCATTTGTCTGCTGCGGAAACCGAACAGGTGAATCGTACGCGTCTGACCTAGGTCGAGCGTCAGCCATGCGTCGTCCCCATCGCCACTGCTCGACCACTCGGTGGCCATCATGCCGTCGATAGCGTTGTCAGCGCCCCAACTGCCGTCGTTGCTACCACCGCCGAAGTTGCTGCTGACGCCGCTCACGGTCGTGCCAGCCTCGAGCAGCGCGACGTTCGTTCCCTCGGGAACGTGTTCTTGCGCTTCCGTAGTTTGGAACTCGTACAGTGCTGACACGTAGGTTTCGCCTGCGGCGTTCGTTGCCTTGGCTCGCCAGTAGTAGGTCTGGCTTGGCATCAAATCCTCCAAGGGGACGTTGTGGTCGCGCACGAGCTGACCTTCTTCCATGTCTGGATCCGTCGCGCTCCGATCGAGTGCGTCGGGAGCCGTTCCGAACATGGCCTCACAACTCGTCGGCTGGCTAGTGTCGAAGCGCACTACGGCGCGGGTCGAAGTGATCGACTCCACTCGCACGTCGAGGAACTGGACGCCCCCATCAGCCGCTGCGTCTTCACTCGCGTGGCTGGAGTCGTGTTCACCCGCGTCGACCGCGATGTGTGCGGAGGCGTCACACTCCAGCGACTCGGAGGGATCTGTCGCTGCGTCGTGTGCGTCCCGCTCGGGTGCTGGGTCGGTCGCGGCGTCGTTCGGCGCGCTACTGGCGTCGAGGGCACTCGTCGCCCCCGCATCCGACATGTTGGAATCACCAGCGTTCATCGGTTCGGTGACGTTCTCGTCGTCCTGGCGCACTGAGCTGCTGTCTGTGCACGAGGCTACCGCTAAGGCAGCCGTGAACGTTACAATCGCCTTGTGCATGGGACTCATCGGATGGAGAGTCTACCCGATCTCACGCCGAGATCGGCGGGCGTCCTCACAGAATGAACTGAGATTCAACGCTCAGATGGTGGTGAGAGCCACGCGGCTGCAACGGCTGCGGGAGCGCACAACGCGACAAAAAAGCTCAGTGCGGTTTCATAGCCAGCAGTCGCTCGCAAGCTCAGACCGAACACCAGGGGGCCGAGACCCGTCGCGAGGATGTTGAGACGCGTGAGTGAGCTTCGGATTTCACCGTGATGACGACGGCCGAAGTAACGAGCAGTCGTCGCGCTCGCCGTGCCTGCGATCAGGGATTGTCCTGCGGCGCACACGGCGGAAGCGACGAACGCGCCCATGGCAGTAGAAACCCCCAGCCACAACAAGCAACTGAGCCCGAGCGTCGTGACGCCCGCGACAATCAACCAACGTGGTGGAAACGCATCAACCAACCTTCCGCCAGGGATCGCAGAGATGGCCATGGTTGCGGTCCACACGCTGACGGCCATGGCGGCGGTTTCGCCCGAGAGCCCTCGGCTCTGAAGCAGCGGCTGAACGTCGAATAGCAGCGCCGTTCCGATCATGGGCGGTAGTACACCAACGGTGACCAGGATCCAGTAGGCCGACGTGCGGAACGCTTGCTGAAAGGTCAGCCCAGCTTCACTCTCCACGACTGAGGGCGGTTCGCCATTAACTTGCTGAGCGCCGCCCTTCGAGCCGAGTTTTCGTTCATCGAAGGCCAGCCCATCGATTTTCAAGCCGAGGTCTTCCGGGCGGTCTCGCACGAAACGCCACGACAACAGGCACAACACGCACGGAATCAGCAAGCCGAACATCGCCCACGTAAAGCGAAACCCGTGCGCGTCGATGAGCCATAGCGTTGCGGTCGGCAGCGGCGTCCAAGCCGCGAACACGAGCACCTGACGGAACCCGGAGATGGTTCCCAGGCGAGCGTGAAACCACATCGCCAGAGCGTGATTGCTCACTACGGAAAGTGATCCCTGCCCCAGGAAACGAAGCAGAAAGAACGCCAACATGACCATCGATACGTGCGCGACACTAGCGGTGAGCAGACAGGCGCCGCCGAACGCCGCTGCGACGAACATCAACATCTTGCGAGGCCCCAGCCGATCGGTGAGCTTACCGACCCAAACGAGCGGCAACGCGGCGAGCATCGTCGCGATGGTGTACGACGCGTTGAGCACGAGCGGCTCCAGCGAGAAGGCCTCGCGCAATGGCAAGTTCAACAGCGACACCAGCATGGTCTGGCCGGGTGCGGTGAACGCGAGTGCTACCGTGGATACGGCCGCCACGGAGTAACCAGGGTAGAAGCGTGCTCGCACTGGTCAGGAAAGCTGTCTCGAGCGTTTGAGCACGTCGTATGCGGCGTTGATCTGTCTGGCGCGCTCTTCGGCGATTTGTTTCATGCTCTCGGGCAGGCCTTGGGCGGCGAGCTTGTCAGGGTGGTTCTCGCTCATCAACTTGCGATAGGCGCGTTTGATCTCGTCGTTGCTGGCTTCGCGAGTGAGCCCGAGCGCCGCGTACGCGTCGTCCAACTGCGTTTCCTGGGGAACGCCGCCGCGAGCGGCGTGGCTCACGCTACGCAGGAGCGCTTCCAGCTGCGCGACGTCTGCTTCCGACAGCCCCAAGCGCCGCGCCACGCGCACCAACATTGCATGTTCTGCGGCATGGACCTGTCCGTCTGCGGCTACCGCTACCAGTTGCACCTGGAGAAACAGTTGGAGTAGCGCCCGACCGTGGCGCGCCGACTTTGCGAACAGGTCGACCGCCGCGTCGAGGTCGAAGTCTGGCTGCTTGCCGCGGTTGAACGCCGATTTGGCCACTTCGATTTGCGCGGGCGATAGACGCAGCTGCACGAACAGCTCTTGGGCCGCGCGAATCTCGTTCGGCGTCACGACACCGTCGGCTTTGCAGATCGCACCCATCACCGAAAACGTCGTATCGACGAAGCGTTCACGCAGGCTTTGCAGGCCACGGCGCACCATCATGCGGGCGAGCCGCGAGAGCAAGAAACCGATGAGACCGCCGACGAGCGCGCCCGACAGATCATCGAACAGATAGCCGATGAACGCGCAGATGAAGATCAGAAACATACACGCGGGAGGGTACGGCATCTTGCGCGCGAGCGGTGAGGGCCGATGTTCGACAGCCTGTCGCAAATGCTCGTGACCAAGTCAGAGCAGCTGAGCTCAGACGAAAGAGCGTTCCACCCTCTGGCCGGATGGAGATGGTCAGGTGGTTTTCTGCCTCGCCTCCCGTGTCGGCCGCGCTGCCGCAACCGCGCGGCGCTCGTTGGCACCCCTAGTCTGCAACGATGGTCGTGGTCGCAGCAGCCACGCCCGAGGCACTTGCCGTCAGCACGATCTCGCCACTTTGCCCGGGCAGACTACGCACGATGGAGATGGCCTTTCCGCTGAACGCCGCGCGCTCGGTAGAGGAGAAGACGACACGATTGGTCGGGTCGCCGTTGGCGGTCGCGACCAGTTCGCCTGGGCCACTCACGGAGAACGTGATTGTGTTGTTCGCTCGAGGCACGAGTCGGTCGTTTGCGTCGAGTACCCGAAGGGTCACGAACGAAAGATCGTAGCCGTCTCCTTCGTCGACACGGACATCCTGCGCTCCAGGTTCACAATCGAAACGGATACTTGGATCCCGTGGGAGACGCCCGCGCTGGAGTGAGCCCGGGAAAGAGCCCGAATCGGAGTGAGCTGTTAACGCGCTGTCGCGCGATCAAGTCTTCAGGGCAAGGTGTTCGACATCGTGCCGCGGTCCCCGAGCAACGACGAAGAAGGCGCGGTCAGGTGACTCGAGCCTCCTTCGTACGACGCACTTGCTGTCAGTTCTGTTCGATCAGACCAACGACGGCGAAGTCGTAGGACTGCGCGGAGGTGTAGCTGCCGCGCAGCCAAAGGACAGCTGTGTTTTCCGCGTTCCACTTGGGGACTACTGGACGCAGGTTATCCATTTGTGAGTTGGCTGTGAGAGGTACCCAGTCGAAGGTCGCGCCGTCGTCGCAGCTCACGCCCTTCCAGATCTCCTTCTTGCCGTTGAAACTACCTTCGTCAGTCCGTGGGTCATACGGGGTGGAGATGTAAATGACGTGGGGATTGTCCGGGTCGAGGGCGCCCAAGCCCGTGTAGTCTTGTTCGCTGCCGTAGAGCTTGGTACCAGCCTTGGCGAGGTAGGTGGTCTTCCATTCCGTCCCGTCGAATCGGAAGTACAGCAGTCGCTTGTCGGGATCGTCAGAACCCGTACCCGTGACTCGTCCCGTGCCGATTGCAGCGATAGTGCCGTCGTCGTAGCGCACGAGGTCGGCGTTCCACATGTGCTCCAGCCTGACCCCGTTGACTGTCGTGCCCGTCGCGAAGACCGTCGTGTACTGCGGGACGTTTTGCGCCGTCAGGTCTGCGAAGTTGTCGTCCACGACCTCGCCATTCGAGTTGTGGATCTTCCCGTCTTGGATGTATCCGTGATATAGGCTGTTGTCGTTATCGCGGGGGTGGGCTTCGGTGCCGAAGAAGTCTAGGCGATCGACGTTGTTACCCCAGTACTTATAATAACCTGCGACGTACCCAACCTGCGGAGTCGAGGTCAGGCGACCGCCGAGTGCCCACGACTCTCCACCATCGTCCGAATACAAATAGTGCGGACTCGTGTCGAGTGAGCGCACGTAGCTGATGAGCTGCCCGTCGAGGCTCCAGATGTTGGCGTAAGTGATCGACTTGCCTGAAGAGGTCGGGCAGCCCGCGCCCCACGCAAACGCGCGTCGGTTGGTCCAGGAACTGCCGTCGTAAACGCTGTAGTAACTGTTGCAGTCGTCGTTGTGCCCGGCCCACATGGCGACGTAGGCACCATCGGGGCGCTTTACGAGCGCGGCCACATCGTGGTCGTCCGTGTAGGCCATCGCGCCCAGGTCGTGCCGTTCACTCTGGTTCGTCGCGAGATCCCAGTGCGTGATTTCCACGCGTGAGTTGCGGTTTCCTCCGCTCGCCACGGAAGCGATCAACATCTTGCCCGCTTCCTCGTCGACTATCACTCGCTCGTCCTGGTACCAACACCAGCCGCCGTTGTCGTTGAACTCGATCAACTCGCCGCCCACCCAGTCTTGTCCCGATGGGTCTGCTGCCAGAGGCGCGTCGCACACGGAGTCGATATCGAAGCCGTCGTCGCTCGCAGCATCATCGCTGCCAGCGTCACCAGCCGTGTCATCGGTGGCAGGGTCATCCGTGGCGGCGTCGTCTGGGCCAACGGGGTCGTCTGGGCCAACGGGGTCGTCTGGGTCAGCTGTGTCATCTGGGTCAGCTGGATCGTCTGGGTTAGCGGGCTCGCCTACGTCGTCATCAGACACCGAGTCGTCGCTGCCGCTCCCTCCCACGCCACCTGCTCCAGTACCCGGCAGGTCGGTCTCGCCACCCATACCGCCGACGCCGCCAGTGTCGGTGGGGGCGTTCGTGTTGGTTGCCGTGCCGTTGGCGTCCGTCACCGAACCGCTGGTGTTGGTGCTAGCAGTGGTCCCGGTTGGGTCGCCCGTAGCTCCACTTACGCCGTTCGTGTCGGTGCCCATCGTCGTGCCGTTCACGCTGCCCGTGTTCGTAGCCGAGCTGGAGCCCGAGGCTCCAGGGGCAATTGGTGTTGCGGTCGTGTCGTTCTTGCCGTCTTGGCTGCAGGCGAGCAGCAGTAAGGTGATGAGGATAGGGGTCGACTGCAGGTTGATGCGCATCATTAACTCCTCTGAATCTCGCCGCTCGTGCGACGCATCAGGCAGTACACCCTAGGCCATGGGTGCAGCGATCGCAATTTGAAAGCTGGCCGTTCGAGACCCCCATAGCCTCGGTGTCATCGCACGATCAAAGGTGATTCGGCGCATCTCACGGGCATCGAGAAGCTGAATTCTTTCAACCGACTAGCAGAGTTGGAATCGATTGCACAGGCGACTTGGTCGGGTGACTTGGGCGGATGATTCGGCAGCGGTAGAAAAGCAGTAGACTGTAGAAAGTTAACGAGCTAGCCAGAGCATCGTCGGTTCGGCGAGAGACCGCTGATGCCGCGCCCCATGGTAGCGTTACCACGCAGCCGAACCAGTCGCTTACGCGTTCGCCTACGTCGCTTATTCAGCGTCCGTCGAAAGCGGACTCCGCGACCGCTTCCAGCACAGTCCGCGCGCTCGGCGGAGTCCTACCCGAAGTGGTGCCAGAGCGGGCCCCGCTCGCAGCAATTCTGCTGGAAGGCAATGTTCGACACATATGTTGGCGTTGAAATTGAATCGGAGGTTGGGTAACGCTGAGGCTCCATGCCGTGGTCCCCTGCCCAGCGATCGCGTCGTGGTTGCCATTTCTCGCGCGCTCGTGCGGTCTGTGGTGCAGCGCTCGTCGTTTGCGCGCTGCTAGTCACGACCGTCGCTGCAGCGAGTTCGGGGCCCCCAAAGCTGTTCTTGAGTTGTCCCCAGGGGTGTTTCGAAGACTACCTCCGCCAAGAGCTCAGTTACTTCGATCTAGTGCGCGATCGACACCAAGCAGAATGGACTCTGTTCATCGTGCGGCAGGCCACGGGGAACGGCGGGGAGCGTTTGACGGTCACGGTCTTTCCGCGAGCTCAGTCGCTACCGCCGTCGCAGCGCCGTCAACCGAGCTCGCGAGTTCGCGTCGGCGAGGTGCCTCGAGTAGACGCTTCCGAAGTGCTACCCGAGTTAGCACCTCAAATCGTGCGGGAGCTCATCACGCCACCTGGCACCTCGCTGGAGCGTCAGCGACGTGAGTTACTGGAACGGGTATTGGAGGCGCTCTACATCGGACTGCTGCCGACCGAACACGCCCGAGCGTTTCGATTGGAGCTTCCTGGTCGCGATGGAGTGGCGCTGAGCTCGCTCGAAGATCCGTGGGACTACTGGGTCATCACGCCGCAAATTTACGCTGCAGGCAACGTTGGCAGGCGTTCCTACTCGGGCTACTTCGAACTTGGGCTCAATTTGCGCCGCATCACCCAGCAAGACAAGCTGATGCTCTATGCCGATTATGGACGGGAGCTCAAGCGCTTCGTGTTGGAGGATGGGCGCGACGTACGCGGTAACATCCGCAACTGGGAGTTCACCTCACAGCATGCTCACTCTGTGGGAACGCATTGGGCGATCGGTTCGACCTTTCAGGTGGAGGGTGTCGAGTACGAGAACCTTGCGGCGCACACGCATCTCGGGCCTGTGGTCGAGTTCAACGTGTTCCCGTACACTCAGAACGCTACTGATCTGCTCACCTTCAGCTACCAAGCTGGCGTGTGGACCAATTGGTACGAAAAGCCGACGATTTTCGGCAGGACCCGAGAGTTGCGCCCCTATCACGCGCTTGCAGTCATCACAGATCTGAATCAACCGTGGGGGAGCGTCCAGCTGGGCACACAACTCAACTCATTCATCGACCAGCCCGAGCAACTGCGCTTGCGGGGCGTAGCAGAAACGTCTTTGCAGTTGTTCGAGGGGTTCGCTTTGACGCTCGCCCTGTACGGTTCCTGGATTCGCGACCAGATCAGTTTGCGCGCCGAACAAGTGAGCGATGTCGACTTGTTGCTCGGTACTCAACAGCTGCCGTCTGATTTCAGTGTGTCTGGTGAGCTGATCTTCAGCTACGCCTTCGGCAGTATTCACAACACCATCGTCAATCCACGTTTCGGCCGTCTCGACCTGGACTGAGCCTGCCAGTCCCCACGTCAAACGGCGCAGTCGCGAAACCCGGCTTCCAACTCAGCGGCGTCGAGACCGAGACCCAACACGACCAAGCGACTCGTTCGCTCGGTGTCGTTCCAGGGGCGGCCGAGTTCGACATCGACGGCCTGGCTGACGCCCTGTACGATGACCCGAACGTCGACCCCACGGATCGCAAGTATACCCTTTACCCGCAGAATGCGGGACTCGACATCACCCAGGGCGCCCTCGACCCAAGTCGTGAACCGCTCTTCGTCGAGTTCGCCGTCTACGACGAGGGACACGGCATCGATGCTAGCGTGCGCCGAGCCCTGGGGCACATCGGCGAGCGTGTGGCTGCGCTCGGCGAGCAGTTCGAGCAGCGGCTTGCTGGAGACGCCTCGGCTCGACTCGGCGAACACCGCTGCAGGAGCGTAGCGCTGCAGCTCGGAAGCTATCGTGTGAAGACTTTCTGCTACGGGCAGCGAGTCAGCTTGATCTGTGTGCGAGAGCAGCACCACGTCCGCGAATCCCAGCTGTTCGACCGCGATGTCGAACTCCAACGTGGATTTGGCGCGGGTTATCGGGACCACCGTGATCACTCCGTCGAGCGAGAGGCGCTCGCGAACACGTGGTGCAGCTATGCCGCGGATCACGCCCGCGGGTGACGCCGCCCCCGAGGTCTCGACCAAGATCCGGCTCGGCGCGGGGTTCGTTTCACTGAGTTCAGTGAGTGCGCTCATCAGTTCCAGTTGACTGCTGCAACACACGCAACCGCCCGTGATCTCGCGTAGCCGCGCGACGTGGGCCGCGAGCAGTTCGCCGTCGATGCCGACGTCACCGCGCTCGTTGACGATGACGGCGGTTTCGCTCCGTGGAAGTTCCTGCAGCCAGCGTTCGATCAAGGTGGACTTGCCCGAGCCGAGAAAGCCAGTGACGATGGTGACGGCAATGCGCGAGTGGGGCATACGCTCCGTGCGGTCTAGCACAACCTGCGTGATGGGACGTATTGTGCCAGACAGCGGTGGGCGGGAGCCGCACGTTGCCTGAAGGGGCTGGGCCCAACCACCACGATCAAGTTCATAGCAGGATAGAGCGCGCGTCGCGCGGCGGCAAGATCACCGGTCACGAGTGAGGCGGCTCGAGGTTTACGGATCTACGAAGTGCACGTACACACCCTGTTGGTCCGCCGAGTAGCGGCCACTGACGATGAAGCGACCGTCGGGCAACGTGGTCAGTTGTTGCGGACGCAAGTAGCCGTCGATCGGTGCGACTTCGATCGAACCTGCGGATCGCCCGTTTCGATCGACCAGTTCGAGCCAGAGTTCTTCAATCAATGCGAAAGCCACCGCGGAGCCGAAGTTGATGGGTTCCACCAAGCCAGACGATGGATCGTTGCGAAGCGGCCGATACGTCCAGGCGAAATCGCCGTTGGCTGCTTCGTAGGCGACGAGCACGTCGCCCGCATCCTGCGTCGTCCAGCCGACGACCAGGTCATCCAGCGGCGCCAGGCGGAGGGGTTGTGGGGTTTCACTTTCGCTGTCGAAGGTCGTTGACCACACCTGCGAAAAGGTCCCGTCCTCATCGACTCGGATGACGGAGGTGGCGATAGGACCATCGGCGCTCATGTTGGCGGTGATCGCGAGGCGGCCGTTCCCGAGTAGGTCGAGTTGACGATGGTCGCCGCCGACGAGCGTGAGCGTATCGACCTCATCGCCCGTGAGTGGATCGTAGCTGCGCAAAGTGAGGGGATCGTCGACACCCAGGTCACGTCCCCAGACGATGAAGTGACCAGACACCGCTGGGGCGTACTCCCAGTGGATGTCGCTGGGTTCAGCGCTCCAAATCTGTTGCATGCCGTTGGCGGCGTCGTACGCGTAAACCGCCGTGCGTGTCGTCTGGACCACGATTGAACCGTCCGCGCTGAGCGCGCGTAGGCAGCCGGTCGATGGTGCTTCCTCTGCGCGAGCGAGTTCGGAGCCGTCTTTGGCGGACAGCAAGACCATCGGTGGACGGCTCTCTTCGTCTAGTGAACGGTCGAGCTGGACGGCGACGCCAAGCCCGTCGACGACCACTGGGCGACAGCGGAAGTCGACGTCGCCCACCGTCCAGCGAACGTGCCCGCTCAGCGTGTCGATGGCGTGGAGCATCGAATCCCCTGACGAGTCGGTTCGGATGAGTGCTAGCCCGTCGCCCACAGCTAGCTCCCCTCCAATGGGTTCGTTGCTCGTGTCTCCCAAGAAGATCACGCTGTCGTTGGGGACGAAACCATCGAGCGTCGAGTGATCGTCGACCAAGTGTGCACGTTTTGCGGCCAGTGATGCTTGCGCAGTGCGAATCATCCCGATGTCGCGAGTCATCGCGTAGTCGAGGATGCACTCATCGAGCGAGGGTTGCTCCAACACGCCCGCCATTTGACACACTGCCGCAGCGTGCGCGCGTGCCGCTGGGTCCAGTGTTGCGACGGAGACGTGTTCGTCGGGGAACGTCAGGTCCGTGAACGTGGTAGTTGATTCTCCCGCGTCGTAGGTGAACAGCGATTCTTCGGGTGTCACGCGCCAGCTGTTGCCGAAAACATCGTATAGCTCGTCTGTTTGGCGAGTCTCGACTACTTCGCCGTTTCGCGACGTCAGGCCGTCGTTGGCGTTGCCATCGCCATCGCCAAATAGCCCGACCCAGCTCGACTCCTCCTGCACCTGCAGATAGAAATCGAGATGTGAGACGTTGCGATTGATCCGCATCAGGGCATCCCCAGCGTACCAAACGTCGATGCCCGACGTACGCCACCAGATCTGGATGTCGTCGAGTGAGAGCGGTTCGGAGCCGGCTGGAGGAAGCTCCAGTGTTTCGCCGTCGACGAAGATGGGATGTTCAGCTCCCGTGGGTACTTCGATCACGTGACCGTCTACGCCGAGCGCGACGGCCGTGACGAAAGAAACGCGTCGACTGTCTCTGACCGGCCCGGTTCGCATTTGTACCTCGACTTGATCCGAGCGGGCCGCGACGAATTCACCCACGAGCTGCAGGTCGTAGTGTTGACGATCGAACGTGTAGATGTGTGGATCGCCGTTCGCGCTAGCGCAATTGACGATACACTCCGCCACAGGAGGATTCGGGGCCCACGGCTCGGGTGGGCTCTCCCCGCCGAGGTTTCCGTTGAGCAGGTCGTTCGTTCCCCTTGCACCCTTGAGTTGCCCATCCATGACGTCTTTGATGCACTTGAGGGAGCGTTGTGTGGGGCTGAGTAACGCCTTGAGGCACTTGCCGAAGCCGCCGTTGAACGAGTCGAAGAAGGGTTTGGCTTTTGGCGGTAGGCCGCCCTTCTCGTCATCCGAGCCACCTGCGACGGAAAAGCGACTAGCGCTGGCGGGGGAAATTCCCGCGGCTCCGTACACCTGTCCCGCTTGTCCCGTCATCACCAGGTCGTCAGGGTCGCCAGGGTCGCCAGTGGCCGGAGTTTGGTACGACTCGGCCAGCAAACGTGCCGCGAGCACGGCGAGTGGGTCGTCAAGATCCGTGGTTGCATCTGCCTCAGGATCGGGCAGCACTTGAACGAACTGGTAGTCGAACACTAACGGCATGCCCGCCTCTACACCTGCGATGTCGGGCAGGTTGAACAACAACATGTCGTTGGTGTTGGGCAACGTGACGCCCGGTCCTGCACTCGCGAAGAAGGTGACCATGACGGCATCGTCCGATTCGATCACGCCGCCGATCACCGAAACGTCGCTGCGGATCTCGCCGTCGAGTGACTGCAAGTACACAGCGAGTCCAGGTGCTGGACGAAACGTCGCGTTCGAGCTGATAGCCACCGCATCCTGAGCGTCGTCGAACGCTAGCTCCGTCAGCTGCTGGAGTACATCTACGACACTGCCGTCATCGAGCACGGCGTTCGCCTGGTGCAGTATCCACATGTCCTGGACTTGCAGCGCCGCTGTCGTCGCTGCGTCGTCGGGCGTGGGAGGACTGCCGGAGTCGTCCTGCTCGTTGGGACTCTCGATTCCCGAGTCGATCAGGTCGTCACCGCTCGGCGGGCCCGCGTCGGCACCGTCGCCCGACGCGGAGTCATCGCTCATCTCGGTTCCGGCGTCGCTCTCGGCGGGGCTACCGCCTTCGGCGGTGTTACCCATGCTGCCGGCGTCTGCGATGGTCGAAGTGTCGTCGGATCCCGCGTCGTGGACGTCCGTATCGCCGCCGTCGTTCGTGCGATCATGGTCGGAGGAGTCCGAATCCGTGCAGGCGGTCGCAGCGAAAGCCAGACTAATAGCCGCGACGCCTACGCGCGCCTTGAAGATCATGCGTGTCACCCTTCCTTGCTGAGTGCTGCATGCACAGCATGAGCGAGTTTGTGCTACGTCAAACGAGCCGCAGGGCTTCCCGAGGGTGATCTCACTGCAATCTTGGTGCGCCGCTTCCGCCGCGAACGGAGTGGGAGCATCGCGTAACGGCCAAGTCTGCGACTGCTTGGACGTGCTGAGAAGAGCGAAGAGGGAGGGTTCTTCCCGTCACTCGACAGTCACGCGCGCACTTTCGACGTGTTTCCTCTCCTCTTTCGACCTCGGCCAGGCTCCGCGCAGTCGAGCGGCGAGCTGCCGCGACTGGTCTTCGGTGTAACACACGACGCCTGAACTCCACGAAAACACCCTGGCAGGACGCGCGTCTTCACCCGACGAGTACACGGGGACGACGTGCACGTGGTGATGGGGAAAGCTCATGGGAAGTTGTTTGCTCGCGCCGAGTGTTGCGACGTAAACGCGTTCCGGTGTGAGCTCAGTCTCGACCACACGTGTGGCCTGCCACACCAGGTACTGCAGATCGCTGAACACTTCCCACGAAAGCTCGCTGGCACGCTCCACGTGAGCCTTGGCGATCACCAGCAAGTGACCTCGAGTTGCTCCGTAGCCGTCGAGTACCACGACGCCGTGGTCACTTTCGGCGATCCGCGTGTGGGCGGCGTCGTGACTACTCAAGCGACACATGACGCAGCCGCCAAAGGCTGCCGAGGACTGCTGCTCCCGTTCCAGGCGCTCCAGCGCTGTATCTTTGTCGAGGCGAACCATGTTCATTGCTCCAGTGCTGGGTAGTCGTGTTCGAGTGGCTCAGCGTCGAAGGGGACGTCGTTCAACTGTTGCAACAGCTGCTCCAGGTTCTCGGCGTATGGCTGGTACTGTGAGTTCTGAAAAGCTAGCGACGCCATGTAGAGCATACCTGTGCTGTTTAGATCGGTGTCCCCTCGCCAGTATTCGATGAGGTCGCGGATCGGACAACCGGGATACAGTTCACACTCGGCCTCGCGTAGTTCGTTCAACAACGCTTCGATCGCGACGATGCTACGCTCGAGTTCCGCGCGGACCTGTGGCGTGTACGCTTCCCAGCGCTCGATCATGCCTTCGTTGACCAGGAAGTACTCTCGAAAGTTGGCGCCTGCCACGTACAGCGTGCCGCAACCGCCGTGGTCGCGGGTATCGGCAAAGTAGACCGCCGCCAGTCGTTCGGGAGTGTCCAACACCTGTTGCGAAGAGACTTCGTTACCCTGCGAGTCAGCGAAACTCCACTCGAGCCCGTCGCGGGTTGCTATCAGTCGGCCAACCCAGGCTTCTTCGCGAAGCGTGATCTCCAGCAGATGATTGCCGTAGGTTTCCCCTTCCCAACCCATCAAGGTGGCCCACGGATTACTCCAGCCGAAACGCCGATTGGCGTACTCTGGCCGCTCCAGCAGCGCGGCGATCGGATCCGTCTCGGCGTGCAGCGCCATCAAGTCTGCCGCGCGGCCACGTTCGCCTTCCGACGTCGTCGAGCGAGTCAGCAGCGTCGGATCGGCACGCAGCTCGTCGACCTGTTCTGCCGTCGTCCACGAGTAGATCGTGCGGCGAGCGAACTCTGTGTGTCGGATCGCGAACGGAGCCATCAGTTCTTTACTCGGCGAGTCCTCACCGATTTCAGCGATGACGCAAGACCGAAGTACGTCGACAGTTTCCATGGCACCGTCGTTCGTGGGGAGACTCGTTGCAGTGGGGGCGGTTCCCGACCCGGCGTTGGGGTCGCCTTCAGAAATGACCTCTGAGGTGCCGGATGCAGACGCCGAACCCGGAGTGTCCACGTCGCTCGTGGCAGAGCCTGGTTTGGTCGCAGAGGATTCGTCTGGTGCGTCATCCACTTCGTCGGTCATCGTCGTGGCGTCATCCGACTGCGTTGAGTCGGCCTCAGACGAGTGCTGTCCGTTCGCGGTGTTCTGTTGGTCTCGAGAACTGCCCGTTCGATCGGTGTCGTTCGTGTCCGTGGCGCCTCCACAGCCGAAGGCGACGACGAGCAACGCGGTGGAGCCCAACTTCGGATCGAGGGGTGGTGGGGGTGGGGGCATAGGCGATACCTTCGGTGGCCATGCGTTAGGTCCCGCACTTCAGCCCCGTGAGCAGTTGAGCTTAGCCGCCCAACCTGAGCGGGCCAAGGCCGCGGTTGCAGAGCGCTCAATCTACCCTGGCCGAGCTTCGTGCCACCCCGCGTGCGGGACGCGCTCAGCGGTGGTAGAGTGGTCGTCGTGCTGCGTGCAGACGACATCATCGAGGTAGCCCATCGCGCTGGCTCCTCGCGTCAGATGTTCTGCCAACTGATCGAAACGCTTCGAGTCGAATTCGACAGCGACGTTTCGATGTTACACGTTGCTGCAGCGTACCCCGTGACTCGCTGCGGCCCCGTTGCCAGCGTGGGGTTCGACGTTCAGCGCATGCAGCACCGTGCTGGGCGCTGGCCAGTCTACGTGGACGAGCTCGATGCGTTGAAACAACACGCTGATCGCCATGGCCCCGTCGTGCGGGAAAAGGACGTGTTCACGCAATCCGCGCTGAAGACCAAGTCCTATCATCGGGAGCTCTCACTGCCCGAGGGAGGCTTCGATTCGGTCGTGGTGTACCTGCCGTGGCGCGGTCGTAGTACCGCGGCGGTCATGCTCGGAAGTCGCCGTAGGTGTTACTCCCGCGCAGCACGTGAGGAGCTCGGTCGTCTCGTGCCTGCGCTCGCGTTGTGCGTGGCGGCTGCACCAAACGTACCGCACTTCTATCCAACAGGTGTTTACTTGACGGCGCGAGAGCAAGAGGTCGTCCGTCACATCGAGGCTGGCCTGACGAACGCGGAAATTGCGGCGTTCTTGGGTAGCTCGATCAACACCGTGAGGAACCAAGTAGCCTCCGTACTGCGCAAACTTCAACTAGACTCACGGGTCGATCTCGCCGCCAGCGGATTGGGTCGCTACGACAGCGTTCACCTGTAACTCGCGGCGCGCAGCGAACGGCGCGGCTCAGGAGAGTCCCAGGCGCTCGCCATGGTCCGACCAGACTATGGCTGGGACCCGCCCCAGATCCTAGGCTGCCGATCCATGAACCCGGCAATGTGGACGTACCGCGCATGCGTCGTTCTGGCGCTGCTGACGGCGGGATTGGCCATCAGCGTGGGTAGAACGCTCGACGATTTCATGCATCCGACCGTGTTGGCGGAGCGCGGAATCCTCTCGATGTACGACTTCTTGGGACCGGCGGAAGTGCCCCGACATCGGTTCTTGGGGCAACTGCCTTGGTGGACCAGCGACGACTTGAGCATGCGTTTCTTTCGGCCGCTGAGCAGTCTGGATCTGGCTGTCGACCATCTGTGGTTGGACCGCGGCGGGTGGCTTTCGCACCTGCACGGACTGTTGTGGCACGTCGCGCTGCTGCTGGTTGCACATCGTGTCTTCAGCCTGCTGCTGGATCGTCGCACCGCGGACTTCTCCACCGCGCTGTACGCACTGGCGGGTTGGCACACCATGCCGCTTGCATTCGTCGCGGCGCGGCATGCCGTGCTGACGGCGGTGTTTGCACTGTTCAGTTTTGCCGTGTTGCTGACGACCACTGCACGTGCCGAACCAGGCGCACGGGGACGTCCTGGTTGGTCCACTGCGCTCACGTTCGTCGTGGCTCTTCTTGCGGGGGAGAGTGGTCTGTTGGTCGTGCCGCTGATGCTCGGTTGGGCGGTCACACAACTCGGCGTTCGCGCCGCACTGGTGCGTCTCGCGCCGACGCTGTGCGTGGGCGCGATTTACGCGCTGGGGTACGCTGCGCTTGGCCTCGGCGCTCGGGGGTCGTCCTTGTATTTGGATCCGCTCAGTACACGCTTCTTGGCAGAACTCCCTTTCCGCTGGTTGGCGTTGAATGCGGATCTGTTTGGCGGGCTGGCAGCTGACGCTACGTTGCTGGGGGCACGCCCCGTTCAGGTGGTCTGGGGCGCGCTGGCGTTGGCGATGGCTGCACTGGCGTGGCGCTGGCTGTACGCTCGCGCCGCCGCGCGCGCACGCATGTTGCTGGGGCTGGTGTGCGGCGCGATGGTGTCGTGTGTTTTGGCGAGCGCTGCGATGCCAGGAGGTCGCACGCTGGTGGTGATTGGTATCGCCGCGAGCGCGTCGTTCGGTAGCGTGCTTCACGAGCTTACTGCCGCTAGTTCTACGGCGCGGCGCCGTTGGCTGCTGAGTTGGGTGTTGGTTTGTGGGATTGGCCTGCACCCGCTTTTCCGCGTGGTGTTGTCGCTCGATTTACGCCGCCTCGGTACCAGCGTGACGGAACTTGCAGAGGATTTGAGCCAAGACTGCACGGGGCGCGTCGTGTTGGCGGTCGGCGCGATGGACATGAACGTGAGCTACGTCGGGTACGCCATCGAGGAGCAGGGGCTGACCACGCCGCGCGCACTTCACGTGGTCTCCATGGGTTCGGGGGAGCACACGCTTTCGCGCCGCGGGCCTGGTGAGTACGAGCTGAGCATCGCTGGCGACTTCTTGGATTCACCCTGGGCGCTCAATCACACGCAACACCCACCGCAGCCTGGGAGCTCGTGGAGTCTGAGCGATCTGGACTTGCAACTGCTACAGCGTGAGCCAGAAACGGTGCTGAGCCTGTCGCTGCCCCCCGATGCCGAAGTGTGTTGGCTGACGAGCACCGAGCGAGGGCTTGCGGTAGTTCCGTTCGACGGGCAGAGTCTCAGTTGGACGCCAAGCGCGCCGCGTTGATGCTTGGCGAATGCAGGTCAGGCGGCGCGTGTGGATCACGGCGTCGACCAGTTCGGCTCCTATTGCTGGCGCGAGTGTAGAGCAGGTATCGCGTCGCGGCTTGATTTGTGGGCAGGTTGAAACACCACGACGATTGGAGTACGGAGCCAACATGGCGCGCGTATGGTTGGTGCTGTGTATCGTTGCTGGTACTATTTTCGG